>JAXUUT010000057.1:0-2415 GCA_037230945.1 bacterium | reverse complement strand
GTGAAGCTCGCAAGAGATCCCGGCGTCTGCAGTTCAAGATGCAGCATGTGGGATGCATCCGTGGCGGGATGAACCACAAGCTCGCTCACCGTGACGTTGGCGCTGCCGCCCTTCGCTCTGTTTTCGTAGAAGGCGCGGCTTCCCGGCCCGGCGCAGCAGTCCCAGGTGATGTCGGTGGCTCCGGTGGGAGCGGCGAACATGCGGTTGCGGAACGTGACCCGGCCAAGCGTGATGGGGGAACAAAGGTGCGGATACTTTCTCTTCATACGTGCTCCGGAAAAAGTTTTTCTATTATCCATCGCAGGAAAATCATGTGGTGTAAAGTCGAAAACGTTAGCGGTTTGTTTGACGGCGTCGAACATGTGGATTTTTTCTCATGATATTGACGAGATCCTCGATGCATGACGGCGGAAAAAAACGCCTGCCCGGGTTTTCCGCACAGGCCGGAGGCGGATCCGACCTTTTAAAAATGCGTTTTCCGGGGCGTCGTCAGCATGGGACGGGCCTGCGCCGTCCAGTTCCCCGTCTTCTGCGTTCGGGGCGCCCGTGCGACGCCTGCGAGGTGCTGCGGAACGTCGTTCAGGAAGGCCGCGGCGGGGCGGCGGTACGGCGTGGGCAGAGGGCGGCGCCGTGCCTTCCGGGCGGCAAAGCGGCGGGGGCCTCTGCGGGCGTCTGCCCCGGCGATGCCTTGCCCGCCCGCCGTTCCGGGACCTCGGAATCTCTTTTTTCCCGAGGACGAGGCAGGGCTTCGTGCCTGCGCGGCTCGGAATGGAAGATGGTTCTGTGATGTATAATAATGAAATTCTTTTTCTATAATATTGACAGTGAAATTTTATTTCAATATAGTTCGCTCCATGAAGAAAGGCCGGCCCGCCCGCCGCGGATGCGCGGGCTTTTGGGGACGGTGATGAAAACGCGGGCAGGGACATGCTGCTCGAAGGAGAGAAGGTATGAACGAGAATTTCAAGTACGGTCTGTTCTTTCTGGGCGGCGTTGCGCTCGGCGCCATCGGCGCGGTGGCGGTGAGCCGCGGAAAGCTGGATCTGAAGCCCTTTGCCGCCGAGCTTGTGAGCCGCGGTCTTGACGCGAAGGATGCGCTCATGGCGAAGGCCGAGACCGTGCGCGAGAACATGGAAGATCTTGTGGCCGAGGCCGAGGCCGCCTCGGAAAAGCGCCGCGTCCGCAGGGAGGAAGCGGAAGAGGCGTAGGGGCGCTTTCCGCGCAGGGCTGAGACCCGGCCACCTTTCGTCGGCGCGCCCGGGTCTTTTTTTTCAGGCGCGGATCGTCAGGTCCGAGCGGAAGAGCGGCACGTCTGCGCGAGGTGACGTCATCTTCCGTGCAGGAAACAGACTTCGTTCTGGAGAGATTCATGGAATTTGTTCTGGTTCATCGCATTCCCGGCCGGGCGCGTCTTCGCGTGAAGAGCGCCTTCGGCGTGCGCACGGCCGAGGCGCTGGCCGACGCGCTGGACGCCGTTGAGGGCATGGAGGGCGTGCGCGTCAATCCGCGCACGGGAAGCGTGCTGCTTCTCTATACCGGGGAGGACGTTTTCGACCGTGCCCGGGACATTCTCGGCCGTGCCCGAAAAGTCGGAGAACGGCCTGTGCCCGCGCCTTCTTCCCGCAGCGGGGAGAAGCCCGGCCTTTTTCCTTTTTTCCGCTATCTTTTCATAAGGCCGTTTCTGCCCGTGGCCGTGAACATGGTCACGGCGCTTGCCCGCTCGCTGCCCTTTCTGCGCCGCTGCATTTCTTCGCTGGCCCACGGCAGGCTCGACGTGGAAGCTCTGGACGGCGCGGCCATAGCGGTTTCCCTTGCGAGGCGCGACTTCGGCACCGTGGGGCTGCTTACGCTGCTGCTCGGCTTCGGCGACGCGCTTGAGCGCTACACGCAGAAGAAGTCGCTGGAGAATCTGGCCTCGCATCTGGCGCTTCAGGTGGACAGAATATGGGTGCGTCGCGAGGGCGTGGAGACGCTCGTTCCCTTTGCCGGGCTTCGCGAAAGCGACCGCGTCATTGTACGTGCCGG
This sequence comes from bacterium, assembly GCA_037230945.1. Lineage (GTDB taxonomy): Bacteria > Desulfobacterota > Desulfovibrionia > Desulfovibrionales > Desulfovibrionaceae > Mailhella. The sequence goes on along the minus strand of JAXUUT010000057.1, from coordinate 390 downwards.
CAGCGCCGTGCCTGTGGACGGCGTGGTGGAGGAAGGCACGGCGCAGGTCAACGAGTCCTCCATGACCGGCGAACCTTTGGGCGTCATGCGCGGCACGGGCGCTTCGGTGTACGCCGGAACCGTGGTGGAAGAGGGCGAGATTGCGATCCGTCCCACAAGCGTGGGCAGGGACACGAGAATGCAGCAGATCGTGCGCTTCATCGAAAACGCCGAGCAGATGAAGGCGGGCGTTCAGGGGCGCTTTGAAACGCTGGCCGACCGCGCCGTGCCCGTCACCTTTGCGCTGGCCGGGCTGGTGTGGCTTTTCACGCGCAGTCTTACGCGCGCGGCATCCGTGCTTCTGGTGGACTATTCCTGCGCTTTGCGTCTGGCCACGCCGCTTGCCATTCT
>JAXUUT010000003.1:0-2417 GCA_037230945.1 bacterium | reverse complement strand
CTGAGAGACTGCTGGGTGAGAAAAAGATTATGGCAGGCTTTTCCTATGGAGCCGCATCGTGCGATTTCAAGAATCTGCTGAAGCTGTTCAAGTCTCATGAGTCTATCCTCATTATTTATACATGGTGCTGTTATCTATAGATAAACAACATACAGATGAATGCACGTTAAGTAAATATTCACCTTTTGCCGCATGAAAAATTTGTTGCCTGAAGAAAACGATAAGAAAAAATCTGTTTGTCCTGAAAATCGGCATGATACAGTATAATGCCAACCAGTAGTCGAGCATGCCTTAAAACCGGAGGACATCATGAGTTCAGGTGTCATGTCGTCTCATGCCGTATATGTAAAATGGTTGGTTACCCTTCTTCTTTCCGCAGGAGTGATGCTTGTTCCTGCAGGCAGCGGATTTGATGAGGAACTGCGTCTGTTTTCAGCCATAACCGTATTTTATATATGCACTATCGTTTTTGAATTCCTCAATGTCATTGTTCCGTCCGTTCTTCTGACGGCGGTATATGTGCTGAGCGGACTTGCGCCCGTTGAAGTGGCGCTCCAGCCGTGGACCAGTCCGCTGGTGTATATGATCGTCGGCGCGTATGCGCTGGTCAATGTGATGGATGAATGCGGGCTTTTGAAGCGGGTGTCCATCTGGTGCATTCTTCGATGCGGCGGTACCTATAACGGCGCGCTTTACGGCATGTTTCTTACCGGACTTGTGCTCGGCATCATCACGTTCAACAACGCCTATCTCATCATGGTTTCCTTCGCCTACGGCGTGACGAAATCCTTCGGCTATGACAGACCGTGCCGAGAAGCGGCTCTGATGATGTTTGTCGGCGCGGTATCGGCCCACGCCTGTGCCTCCGCCGTCTATAATCCTCTGTTCGTGGGGCTGGCGGAGTCTGGACTTCGTCTTGTTCAGGAAGGGTATTCCATCCCGTGGTATGAGCAGACCGTTGCGGTATGGCCCACGCTGCTGTTCAACGTGTTTTTCATATGGCTGCTGACCAGAATATATAAGACGAAGAACTATACCACGTCGAACAACAGTCGTGACTATTTTGAAGAGCAGGCCAGGGCTCTTGGCCCCATGAGCGTGAAGGAAAAGAAATGCTGCATCGTTCTTGCGCTGCTCATGCTGTATCTTTTTCTTTCTCCGCTTCACGGCATGCCGGCGGTCTACGGCTTCATGGTTCTGCCCTGGCTGCTTTTTCTTCCCGGCTTCCGTGCAGGAGGCCATGAGGCCATAGGCAGAATAAGCTTTCCCATCCTCGTGTTCATAGTGTCGTGCATGAGCATTGCCGCCGTGGGAGGACACCTCGGACTCAATCAGCTCGTGTCTTCCGCCATTGTTCCCATGCTTTCCGACCTGTCCGATGTTTCCGTCGTAATGGGGGCTCTGCTTGCCGGAACGCTTGCCAATGTCGTCATGACGCCCGGAGCCATGCTTCCCACGTTGTGCGCGCCTTTTGCGGGCATTGCCGTCAGTCTCGGCATCAAGCCTCTGGCACTCATCATGACGCTGATAGTGACGTGCGACGTTTATATTTTTCCGCATGAGATTGCGTGCTTCATGATTCTCATCGGTTTCGGACTGATAAGCATATCGGAGTTCGTGAAGCTTGCTGCGCTGAAGACGGTGCTGTTCTTCATATTCTATGCCGTCGTTCAGATACCGTACTGGAATGTGATCGGCTACATACGGTAGTCCTGCATGGTCGTTTTCAGAAAGTTGTGAAAATGCAGAAAGGAGGTTGAGGATGGCAGTGGCGATGAAAAGGGAAACGCTTGTTCGATGGGGAGCGGCTTTCCTCGTTCCAGTCCTGATACTGTGCCTGCCCTCGGGGGAAATATTCACTCCGGAGCTGAAGAAGTTTCTTTGCGTTACCGTGTTCGGGCTGCTGCTGATGGCGCTTGAACTTGCGCCGAGCATGTGTTCCGCCATCATATTTCCCATAGGATACGTGCTGTTCGGCGTGGCCCCCATTCAGACCGTGCTTGCGCCATGGATAGGCACCACCGCCCTCGTGATCGTGTGCGGTTTCTGGCTGGCCATGATCCTGCTTCGTACCGGACTTCTGGATCGCGTCATCTGCCGCTGCGCCATTTTTTTCGGCGGATCCTTCACCGGCATTGCCGTTTCCATATATCTTGCGGGCGTCATTGCGTCGTTCGTCACCTTCGGCGGGCATCACATGCTCATTCTGGCCTTTGCCTACGGAGCCTGCAGAACGCTTCAGCTCCAGCGCGGCACGGCCGCGACAGTGCTGCTGATGTCCGCGGTATACACGACGATTTTTGCACAGCAGTTCAGCTATTATCCCGGAGTGCTGGCGCTTCTGAACGGCTCCATAGCCAACATTGCTCCCGAGTATCAGATCACCTGGCTGAGCAATCTCATTCTCGGACTTCCCA
>JAXUUT010000004.1:0-2465 GCA_037230945.1 bacterium | reverse complement strand
TTGATGCAGCGCACCAGCGTGGACTTGCCTGCGCCGCTTCTTCCTATGATACCGAAAATGTCACCCTGATTGATGTCAAGATTAATGCCCTTCAGGGCGTAGACCTCAGAATTTTTGCTCTGGTACTTCTTTTCCAGATCGCATATTCTGATGATTGGCTCCGACATGATTCACTCCACCCGCTTCTGCGGAAAAAAATAGTCCTTCACAGAGAAAGACATATTAGGCTAGCCTGTTTTTCTTTTTTTGTGAATAGAAATATCCCCCACTTCCTGCTTGCCTCTGTACTTTCTCGTCATTCGTGGTTAAAAAGATGAAATCACCCCGGTATGATTTCCTCGTAAGCAACCGGATATGGAGTGGATTTTTATGGCATCCATCAAAAAGACAAATGCCGCCCGCACGCTGGACAAGCTGGGCATTCCCTATGAACTCAACAGCTACCCTGTCGATGTCGACGATCTTTCCGCCGTTCATGTAGCTGAAAGCATGGGAGTCGACCCTTCCTGTGTGTTCAAAACGCTCGTCACGCGAGGGCATCCCAACGGCATAGCCATGGCCGTGCTGCCGGGAAACGCCGAGCTCGACCTGAAAAAACTTGCCGCCGTCTTTCATGACAAAAGTGTGGAAATGGTACCTCTCAAGGAGGTGCTTCCCCTCACGGGCTATATTCGCGGTGGCTGTTCTCCCGTAGGGACCAAGAAGCCCTACCCCGTATGCATCGACGAATCGGCCATTCTGTACGACAAAATATATGTGTCCGCCGGACAGAGAGGACTGCAGTTCGTCATTGCCCCGGACGATCTTGCCCGGGCCGTCGATGCCGTCTTTGCCGACATCGTCATGGGCTGACACCATGCACCTCGTTCTGCTTACCGAAATAGCCGACACACTTGAGCGCTCCCTTCCTCCGAAAGAGGCTCTGCAGCTTACATTGCAGATCATGGCTCGACATCTGGCCATGAAAAGGGCCGCCATATCCCTTACGGAACCCGACGGCAGCGAGGTGCGCATCTACGCATCCATCGGATTCTCCGCCACGGAACAGGCACGCGGGCACTATGCCATGGGAGAAGGCATCACGGGCCGGGTCATTGCCAGCGGTCGCCCGGAAATCGTGCCCGATGTGGCCGACGACGCCAGGTTTCTCAACAGAACAAGGGCCAGAAACCTGCGCAAGGAGCATACGGCATTCATCTGCGTTCCCATTCGTCTGGATGATCAGGTAGTAGGCGCACTCGCTGTTGACCGGCGAGTGGGAGCGAAGGAAACACTTGACGATCAAAGTCGCCTGCTCACCGTCATTGCCGGTCTGCTTTCCCATACCGCGGGACAATGCCGGGCCGATCTTTCTTCTCCGCCCAAAAAGAAAAGTGCCATCCCTGACGGACGCATTCAGGGCTTCATCGGACAGTCGGAAAGCATGAACCTTGTCTTCACCCGCATCCGTCAGGCTGCGCCCTCCTCCGCCACCATTCTTCTGCGCGGCGAAAGCGGCACGGGCAAGGAACTCGCTGCTCATGCCATTCATGAAGCCAGCGGCCGAAGCAAGCACCCCTTCATATCCCTGAACTGTGCGGCGCTGCCCGACAGTCTTGTGGAAAGCGAACTTTTCGGTCATGAACGGGGGGCGTTTACCGGTGCCACCGGAGTACGGAAGGGACGCTTTGAACTGGCCGACACGGGAACGCTCTTTCTTGACGAAGTGGGCGAACTCAGTCTGGCCATGCAGGCCAAGCTTCTGCGCGTCATTCAGGAAAGAAGCTTTGAGAGACTGGGCGGCATGGAAAGCATACAGGTCGACGTGCGCCTCATTGCCGCAACGAACCGGGATCTTGAACAGATGGTGAAGGATGGCACCTTCCGCAAGGATCTCTATTACCGGCTCAACGTTTTTCCCATTCTGCTGCCTCCGCTGAGGGAAAGACAGGAGGACATTCTTTCCCTTGCCGCCTATTTTGTGAAAAAATACAGCGAGGCCAACGGGAAGACCGGTGTCCGCCTGTCGCTTTCAGCCATGGAAATGCTGCAGCGTTACCGCTGGCCGGGCAACATTCGCGAACTTGAAAACGTCATTGAGCGAGCCGTGCTGCTTGTCAGTGAAGAGGGACTGATTCTTCCCCTGCATCTGCCGCCGAATCTGCACAGCGCAGGATGCCCCTACAGTGAAAAGGACGGCAGCGACGCGCCCCCGGCCATGGGCTCTCTTCAGCAGCGTCTGGACGAGATGGAAAAAGCCTATATAATTGAAGCACTTTCCCATTTTCATGGCCATCTCGGTCATGCCGCCCGGGCTCTCGGCCTGACGGAACGGATGATGGCGCTCAGAATGAAAAAATACGGCATCACCTACAAGGCATTCCGAACAGCCAGCTCCTGAGAAAAAACGCCATGAGAATGGAAACATGCGAGGTCTTCTTCCTTCCAGGGGCGCAGACGTATGCGATCCGTTTCCATTCTCATGG
>JAXUUT010000127.1:0-15124 GCA_037230945.1 bacterium | reverse complement strand
AGGCTTCGCCTTTTTGGAACTCCCCGCATAGCGGGGAGTTTTCGACCTTAAAAAAAAAGACCGGCATCCGAAAATGCCGGTCTGAAGAGAACGTTCTCGCCCGCTCAGCTCGGAATGAGCCTGAAGAGCATGGAATTTTCCAGCACCAGCGGACGCGTCTGCATGAAGAACACCGTACCGTCCGCCGGGGCGCGCACCTCCCATCGCACGGAGCCGTCGTAAGGATCAAGGATGCTTGCAAGACGCTGATCCCGGCGCACGATGTCGTCGGGCCTGCACAGACAGTACATGATGCCCGCGCGGCAGGCCTTGACGTTGATGAGCTCCTCTTCCTGCACCACCTGAGAATAGTATCCGGGGTGGGAACGGTATCTGATGATCCCGTGCAGAGCCATGAAACGCAGAATGGCGGAAAGACTGTCATCGGCCGTCGCGACGTCGATGACGCCGGTATGCCCGGCATAGACGGAAAACGCCTGGGTTTCCCATATCTGCCAGTTGTAGTTCAGCGTGGTGGTGTCTATGGGCAGAGGGTTGCGCACCAGCGTGTAGGGCAGTCCGAAGCCCTGGGCAAGCTCCACGTCCTCATAGCCGGTATGCATCATGCGCACATGGGGAATGAAGTCCCCCGCCAGATAATAGCTCGCAAGCTGCACGCCGAACTGATAGCCCTGAATGTGCTCGAAGAGCGCAGCGGCTATGCGCTGCGTGGTTTCGCCAAGCGCATAGCCGGGAAACATGCGGTTGATGTCGGTATTGTCCATGGCCCAGAAGCGCTTGCCTATGTTCATGGCAAAGGGATTGGCCGAGGGAATGACGAGAATCTCATGCCCGGGCATGAGCTCGCCCCGCTCTTCCAGATCCTGAAGCGTGTGAACGAGGCGGGAACAGACGAACTGCTGCTGCAGCTCGTCACCTCTCATGGCGCCCACCACGGCCAGACTCTTTCTGCCCGAGCCGAAGCGGAAGCCGTGGATGCGGAACTCATCGCGGAACGGAGACGGCATGACGAAAAGACGTTCACGTTTCATGCTTTGTCCTCCCTGTAGACGCGCGCGAGCAGCGATCCCTCATAAACGACGGGATAGGCACGGATGGTAAAGACGAATCCCGGCTTGTCCACGGCCACCTCCTGCAGCACCACGCCGCGCAGAGGATCGACGATGCGTCCTATGGACTGCCCGGCTTCGACCTCATTGGACTGACGGATGAGCGGAATGAACACCCCGGAAGCGGAAGCATTGATGAACTCCACCGTGCCTCTGGTGGAAAGAATGGTTCGATGTCCGGCCGGAGGTTCGGGCACGTCCCCCTTCCATACGCCGAGATGACGCATGAGGTTCAGTATGCCGCCCACAAGCTGATCTCCGTAGCTCTTGGTGATGCGCATGCCCACGCCCATTTCCACCACCAGCGTGGGCGTGTTCAGGGCGTTGAGCGAATAGGCCAGCGTGGCTTCCAGCACGGTTGCGGCCTCATGCACCCAGAGAAAATCCAGATTCAGATGCCTGGCCAGAGGCACAAGCCTGTCGGCCGTCAGCTGATTGATGCGGACCTGCGGCACCTCGTACAGAAAAATGTTGCTGGAATGAATGTCCAGCACCAGATCCGCGCCCTTCAGATCCTCAATGATGTTATAGGCCGTATTTTCCGCCATGCTGCCCATGGGATCGCCGGGAAAAATGCGGTTCATGTCCAGATCGAAGCTGGGGATGCCTCGGGTTATGGAGTCTATGCCCAGAGGATTGAGCGCGGGATAAATTTCCACGGTGCCGTCCAGACATTCGGGATGCTCCTGAAGAATGCTGCCGATGCGGTAGCAGATATACTGCCCTTCCAGCTCGTCGCCGTGTGTTCCGGTGACGATGCAGATGCGTTTTTTCCCGGAGCCCGACGAAATGCTGTTCTTGCGGATGAGCAGATGCTCGTCCACAGGAAGCTCCGTGGAGATGACGGTTTTTATCATTGTTCTTCCACTCTGATGTCTAGGGTGTTCTGTTGCGCGGCCCGGCCGCTGAACACGCCCCGGTTCACGGAACAGTCGGCGCTGTCGCGGCCGTGGGCCACCTTGATGCAGCCGTAGCGGAGCAGACGATTGTTGGTGGGATCCAGCCCCCGCCACACGCCCTGATCGAAAAACTCCACCCACGCATGCGTTGCCCCTTCGCCCACAAGGTAGCCGCAGGCGTACCGGGCGGGAATGCCGCACGAACGCAGCAGGGCAATGAGCACGTGAGCGTAATCCTGACAGACGCCCCGCCTCAGGGCAAAGGCCTGAGACGCGGTGGTGTTCACCGTGGTGACGCCGGGAGCATAGGTCATGTACGCATGGACGGCGCTGCACAGCGAAAGCGCCTTCTCGGCAACGGGGCCGCCCGGAAAAAGCTCCTCCGGCCAGACTTCCTTTCCGCAACGGGACTGCCCGGCAAAACGCTCCATATTTCCGTCGGGAAGCGTGAGCGCGGTATGTTCCAGATACATGCCGTGCGCCGCATCGCATATGCGGTACGGCGTCTGCCGAACCACGCCTTCGGAAACGACGCTGAAGCGAAGGTGAGCTTCCGACACATACCCCGTCTGCACGGCGTTGCCGAAGGCGTCGCGGCCGAAGCAGACGGGCAGATCAAGCCCGCCGTCCGTCCGGACGACGCTTGCGCGCATCTTTGCCCGTTCCACTCGCTGGAAGGGCTCCTCCTTTGGCAGGCATCGCAGAAGCCAGGAGTGGGCGGAGACCGGCGAGGAAAAAATAATGGTACTTTCGTAACGGTAAAAAAACTGCTTCATACCAGAACCAGGGAATTCAGCGAACAGAGCACGTCGGGAATCTTCTTCCCGTAATCGCGTCCGTCGGAGAATATCTCCCTGAGTCTGTTTCTGCAACGTTCGTCCACCATGTCCTCGATATGCCCCAGCCGATGATCCAGACTTTCCCACTCCGCGGCGATCCGCTTGAACGGGTAATCGAATCTTGAATACATATCAATGTATTCCACGTGCTTGCCGATAAAAAGCATGTCCAGCGTGGCAATGTTGGTCACGTGCTGGAACACGGAGCCCCAGAATGCAAGAATATAGTCGGTGACGGGCTGAAGCCGGACGATGTTGATGTCCTGCTTGTGGCGGCAGTGATTCAGCGTGGCCATGCAGAGATTCACATAGCTGATGGACGCCGTGGTAAGCTCCTCGCGCAGCACTATGCTGTTGTCGTTCAGACATTCCAGACAGTAAAGAAGAGAACCCGGCGTGTTCTCAAAAAGGTGCTGATACAAAAAGCTCTCCCGGTCGGAGGGACAATTTGCAAGGGAAAGTTTCCGGCAATAACTCTGAAGCGCATCTTCCCGGCCTTCGTCCAGACACAGGTCATAATAACGGCGCAGAAAATGAAGCTGGGCGAAAAGGCGCTCGGCATAGCGTCCCAGCCAGAAAAGATGATTTGCCTTGGCGGGTGATATGGAAGACATGGCGTCTCCTTCTGCAATGACGGTGGAAGGTTTTAAAAGGATTTCGCAAGCGACTGATGATCGCGCAGGACCCAGGTATCCTTGAAGCCGCCTCCCTGACTGGAGTTGACCACAAAGGAATCGGCCTGACGGGCAAAACGGGTCAGACCGCTTTTCCATACCACCGTACTGTCGGAGGAAGAGAGCACAAAGGCGCGCAGATCGGCCTTGCGATGGACGACGCCGTGATCTTCCATGGTTTCCAGGTCCTTGAAATTGATCACTTCCTGAGCAATCCAGCGACGGGGCTCGGAACGGATGAGCTCCTTGAGCTTTTCCAGACGGTCGCTTTCCAGATCGCGGCCGAACACCACGCCGTAGCCTCCGGCCTCGCTCACGTCCTTGATGACCAGCTTTTCCGCGTTGGCGAGAACGTAGTCGCGGTCCTCCTCATAATAGGGAAGATAGGTGGGCGCATTCTGCAATATGGCCTTTTCGCCGAGATAATATTCCACCATGCGGGGCACGAAATAATACAGTCCCTTGTCGTCGGCGACGCCGTTGCCGGGGCTGTTCAAGAGTGCCACGTTGCCCGCGGCGTAGGCCTGCATGAGGTTGGGCACACCCAGCAGCGATTCCGGCTCAAAGGTCATGGGATCGAGATACTCGTCGGACACGCGGCGGTAAATGGCGCCCACCAGCGTTTTCTCGTGGAAAATGCCCTGGTAGTACACATGGTTGTTCTCAACGACAAGGTCTCCGGGAAAGGCAAGAACCGAACCCGTGCATTCCGCGAGATAGGAATGTTCAAAAAACGCGGAGTTGTAGCGCCCGGGAGTGAAGACCACGTTGAGTCCGCCGTTGACGTTCATGTCGTCCATGACGTGCTTCAAAAGCTGCGGATAGTCGCGGTTGTCTTCGATGTGATTGGCGGAAAACGTTTCCGGGCTCACCTTGCGGGAGATGGTGCGGGCGATGAGCGGGTAGGACGCGCCGGAAGGAATGCGAAGGTTGTCTTCCAGCACGAACCATTTTCCGTCTCTGGCCTGCACCAGGTCTATGCCGGCAATGTGGGCAAACACGCCGTGCGGAGGACGTATGCCCTCACACTGGGGAAAATACCCCTTGGAGGCATACACAAAGGATTTGGGGACAACGTTATTTTTAAGGATGTTCTTTTCGCCGTAAACGTCGGCAAGAAACAGATTGAGAGCTCTGACGCGCTGTGCAAGCCCCTTTTCCAGGTAGGCCCACTCTTCGGGTTCGATGACGCGGGGAATGGGATCAAAGGGAAAGAGCTGCTCCTTGAATTTCCCGTTCTTGTAAATTCCAAAGCGCACGCCATAGCGTTCCAACCAGTTGTTCACAGCTTCACGGCTTTCTACGAGTGAATACATGTCGGACTCCTGCTTGATATGTTCCGACTTAATAATGCAAAAAATATACCATATTGTCCAAAAAAATGCCCAAACTCTCCTTCTTTTTCCCGATGGCGGCATGACGCTGAAATATAAGAACAAAAAAAGAACGCGTTTTTCCAGGCATGAAGATGCAAGCGTGTCCCCATGCCTGCAGAACATAAAAATATGTCTGACATTCAGAAAAAGGCATCAAAATGCCCGTAAAAAGAAAAAAGGCAGAGGTCTGCATGTTTCGCTGTTGGCATATTAATGTATTACCAATAACGCTGTTGATATAATATTATATCAATATCTATGCGAAACTTACAAATCCGTCCTTCCTCAAAAAAAGACGACCCGGTCATTCTGAAAAAGGTCCGGCCATGATCCGCATTCCGGCTCCCATCCCTGAACGGAATGTCCGCCCTCTCCACGATTTCCTTTCTACCGGAAACCTTGTGTCCCGCACGGACAAAAGGCGGCCTGCCCGCAGGACAAGAGAGCGCCTCACCGGTCACCGTCAGCGTCGTTCTGCAAAAGCGACGCTCCCGCCTTCTTCCCGCAAAAAGCGGCAGGGCGGGCGTAGCGCTCATGACTGCGCACCTTCTCCGCTCCACAACGCGCGCCAGACCGCGCAAAGCTCCTCGCCTCTTGCTCTTCCCTTTTCGGAGAGCGCCGCAAGAAAGGCGTCCACTTCCCGGTCCAGATCGTCCAGCGTGCCCGCGTTGTGAATGAGAAGATCCGCCGCGGCAATCTTGTCTTCCTGTTTCCACTGCCAGCTCTCCACGGCGGCAATCTTTGCGTCACTCCAGCTTCTGGTCGCTCGCAGGCGCTCGTGCCGCATCGCGTCGGGACACACGATGACCGCAATGTCCGCGCCCGGGCACGTCCAGCCCGTTTCAAACCACAGCGGCACTTCCGCCACGGCTGCGGATTCTCCTGCCGCCTCGGCCTTCCGGAAAAATGTTTCCATGGAGTCGCGCACAAGGGGATGGATCATGCGCTCAAGCTCGCGCCGCATTCCCGGCGTTTCCGCAAGAAGCTTCGTCAGCTTCGCGCGGTCCACCCTGCCCTCGTCGTCGAAAAAGGCGTTTCCCCAGCGCTGACGCATGAGGTGCCAGCCGTCCGCGCCGGGCATGTACTGCGCGGCCACGGCTCTGTCCGCGCTCCATACAAAAATGTTCCGCTTCTCCATGCGCTCCAGCACGGCCGACTTTCCGCATCCCGGCATTCCCGTGAGAATGACGCGCCGCGTGCCCCGCTCAAGCGCCAGCATGGCGCGGGGAAAGTCCTCCGGCGGGGGACAGACGAAGCTCATGGCTCTGCCGCTCACGGGATGGGAAAATTCCAGCTTCCACGCGTGCAGAAGCTGCCTTGCCGCCGGTGAAGCCTTGTCTTCAGGACCGTACACGGCATCGCCCCACAACGGAAAGCCTGCCCGGGCAAGATGCACGCGTATCTGATGGGTGCGTCCGGTAAAAATGCGCACGGCAAGCAGCGCGAAGCGTCCGGAAGGCGAGGCATAGAGCGTGCTCCAGCTCGTAAGCGCGCTGCGGCCGCCCTTTTCCTCGGGAACCACGGCCATGCGCGTCTTCACGGCAGGGTGCCGGCCTATGGGCAGATCGCTCATGCCTTCCGACGGAGGTACGCCGCGGGTCACGGCAAGGTAGGTCTTGTGCACGCGCCGCGCGGCAAAGTCCTCAATGAGACGCAGCCTGGCCCTCTCGGAGAGGGCAATGATCACGAGACCCGACGTGTCCTTGTCCAGCCTGTGCACGATGCCCGGTCTCGGTCCTTCCTGAAGCGCCAGCGCCGGAAAGCGCGAGAGCAGGCGATGCACCAGCGTGCCCGTCGGGCAGCTCGGACAGGGATGCATGGTCAGGCCGGCGGGCTTGTTGACCACGGCGATGTCCTCATCGGCATACACCACCTCGAGCGGGCCCTCTTCCGGCACAAGAACGTCCGAAGCCTCGGGCATGCGGAGCGTCACCACCTGACCGGGACGCACCTTGAAGTCCGCGTCCGTGCAGGAAACGCCGTCCACCGTGCAGTCGCCCTGCTCCACCAGTCGCTTGATGCGACTGCGGGAAAGGTCGGCCACGGAGCCGAGAAAGGCGTCGAGCCGCGTCTTCTTCATGCCCGCGGGCACCGTGAAGCCCGCCACGCTGCAGGATTCGGAAAACAGTTCGTCGTCGCCTTCCGGCGCTTCCACATCCCCGGGGGCGCGGAACTTTTCCATCATGCCTCTTCCCCGTTGTCGAACTTCCGCAGCACATACCCGGTCATGACGGCCTTGGCGATGTTCCGGCCTTCGCCGTCGTACACCATGATGTCGTACACCGCGAGCGTGCGTCCGAGACGGACGGGCACGGCCTTCGCCCGGAGAGGACCGCACGTTCCGGGCAGAAGATAGGAAATGGAGCACTGGGCGCTCACGCAGAGAATCCCCGCTCCCCGGCACCCGGCGGCAAAGGCCATGTCGGCCAGCGTGAACATGGCGCCGCCGTGAGCATTGCCGAGCACGTTGAGATGACGGGAATCCAGCGGCATGGAGACCTCGCCGTTTCCTTCGGCATCAAAGCTTTCCACCCTGATGCCCAGAAGAGAAGCAAGCGTGCCTTCCGTAACGACATCGCAATTCATGATTCAACTCCTCATTGACAGCACATTTCAGGGCGCGAGCATACCTGCGGCCGCACGGCATGGCAAGCAGCCCCACAGGGCAGCCTTTCCGGGAAAAAAACGGGAAATGCCCCGCGCGCCGCCTTCGAGGCCCTTCTTTCACTGGACAGCAACCTTCGGAGAGTTTATATCTTCTGGATACATTTTCTTTTAAGGAGCAATCTCATGGCCCATAAAAAGATTGAACGCGCCAAGGAACTTGATCGCCGCCGTCATCGTCGTGCCCAGCGCATCAAGGAACGCATCCACGAAGCCAAGGCCGCTGCCAAGAAGTAAGTCTGGTTCGCGGGTTTCTGCGGCCTTCCGGCTGCAGAGTCAGTTTTCCGGCGTGTCGGCTCTTTTTGCAGACACGCCGTTCCTTTTTTCAGCACAAACTTTTTCTTTTTCCCATGCCTATCTACGAATACGCCTGCCCGCATTGCCAGAAAACCTTTGAAGAATGGCTTCGCTCCAGCGATAACGCCGAAACCCAGAACTGCCCCGACTGCGGCGCCCCCTGCCATCGGGTCATGTCCAACACCTCCTTCATTCTCAAGGGCGGCGGCTGGTTCGCCTCCTCCTACGGGCACGGGACCAGCAATCTTTTCGACAAGAGCAAGGGAGTGCCTTCCGTGTCCGATTCCAAACCGGAGGACAAAGGCGACGCCGCTCCCAAAACCGAAAGCCCGGCCCCCGCAAAAAGCGCGGAAACGCCTGCCGGAACGAAATAGAGGTCACCATGATCGAACGTTACTCCCGGCCCGAGATGGCCGGACTGTGGACCCTGGAAAACCGCTACCGCTACTGGTTCAAGGTGGAACAGGCCGTGTGCCAGGCCTGGAACGAACAGGGCGTCATTCCCGATGAAGACCTGAAGAACATCATGCAGGACGTGGACTTCGACGTGGACAAGATCCTCGAAATCGAATCCGTGACCCGTCATGACATCATCGCCTTCCTCACCTATCTCGAACAGAAGATCGGCCCCTCGGCCCGCTTCATTCATCTCGGCTGCACCTCTTCCGACATCGTGGACACCGCCATGGCCCTGCAGATGGTGGAAGCCGGCAAGATCATCATGGACGGCTTCGATCTCGTGCTCGGCACGCTGCGCACCTTCATCCGCAAGCATCAGGGGCTCATCTGCATGGGCCGTTCCCACGGCGTGCACGGCGAGCCCGTGACCTACGGCTTCAAGTTCGCCGGATTCTATGCCGAGTTCATGCGCGACAAGAAGCGCTTTGCCGACGCCATTGAAGACATCCGCACCGGCAAGCTCTCGGGCGCCATGGGCACCTATACCGTCATCACCCCCGCCGTGGAAGCCCGCGCCTGCGAAATCCTCGGCCTCAAGGCCGACATCATTTCCACCCAGATCGTGCAGCGCGACCGCTACGCTCACTACTTCACCGCCCTCGCCATTGCGGCCGGAACGGTGGAACGCATCTGCGTGGAGCTGCGTCACCTTCAGCGCACGGAAGTGCACGAAGTGGAAGAAGGCTTCGCCAAGGGCCAGAAGGGCTCCTCGGCCATGCCCCACAAGCGCAATCCCATTTCCGCGGAAAACATGTGCGGACTCGCCCGCGTCATCCGCTCCAACTCCCTTGCATCCATGGAGAACCAGGCCCTGTGGCATGAACGCGACATCAGCCACTCCTCGGTGGAACGCATCATTACCCCCGACTCCACCATTCTCATGGACTACGTGCTGCATCGCCTGAACCGTCTGCTCGAAGGCCTGCGCATCCTGCCTGAAAACGTGGAACGCAATCTGTGGGGCAGCTACGGCCTGTTCTTCTCCCAGCGCGTGCTCACCGCCCTCATCGAAAAGGACATGCCCCGTCAGCAGGCCTATGTGGTCGTGCAGAAGCGCGCCATGGAGAGCTGGGAAACCCACAAGTCATTCCCGGACCTCATCCGTTCCGACGCGGAAATTCAGGCGCATCTCTCCCCCGCCGAGCTCGACGCCATTTTCGACATCAAGCACTATACCCGCTATGAGTCGGAAATCATCGATCGCGTGCTTGCGGAACAATAATCCGCACGCCGTTCCGTCATCACAGAGCGCCGCTTCCTCCATTTCGGGAGCGGCGCTCTTTTCATGTCCTCCATTGTCTTCCCGGACGTTTTCCTTTAAAAACAGAAGGCGGTCGTACTTTTCCACCTGCGATTTCAACCAAGGAGACATCCCTTGTTCCGCCTCCTTTTTCTTCTGCTTTTCTGCCTGACGCTGCCGTTGCCGGCCGCCGCCTCATGGACGGCCAGACTCTCTTCCCATTCGCCGGAATACTTCCTTGCCGCCGACAAGTCGCGCAAGCTGCTCTTTCAGGTGGAAACGGAAGGCGGCGCCCCCTCGGTCACCCGGCAGTTCGAATGCATACACGGACGCCTTGAGGGCGACAAGCAGAAGGAAGGCGACCTGCGCACGCCCGAAGGCGTGTACTTCATCACGCACAAGATCACGCAGAAGCTCGACTTCATGGAATACGGGCCGCACGCCTTCAACCTTAACTATCCCAATCCCGCGGACAGACTGCGCGGCAAGACCGGCAGCGGCATATGGCTGCACAGCAAGGGGCAGCCCATCACGGGGCTCACCACGCGCGGCTGCATGGCCATAGATCAGTACGAACTCACGGATCTTCTGCATCTGCTTGCGCCGGGCACGCCGGTCGTCATTGCCGAACACCTGGAGGGGTCTCCCTTCCTTCTGCCCTCCCCTCTTGCCTCCCTGCCCGGTTCCAGTTCCAAGGAAGCGCCGCTTTCCGGTCCGTCCGGCATGAACGGCACGAACGACGGCGTTCCTTCTCTTCCGGCGACGCCGCCCTCGACGGACGAAACGCAGCCCTCGCCTCTGCCCGCCGGGACCGACCTTGCCGCGGCGCAGACGTCAGCCCCCGCAGGAACGCTCCTGCCCTCGGGAGACGATGAGAAGGTGCTTCGTCAGACGCTGCTCTGGATGGAGAACAGACAGCACAACTCCGAAGAAATCTTCAATATGTACGACAGGCAGAACTACCCCCGCGCCAGCCGGGAAAAATTCTCGTCTCTGCGCAAAAGAATGCGCTCCGACTTCCGTCGGCAGGAAGACCTTTTTCTCGACCGCGAAGGCATACGCCTTCTGGCCGGCCCCGGGTACTGGGTCTCGTGCTTCATCAAGAGCTATCAGCGCAAGGGCGTGTATCATCACGGCCTTCAGGCGCTGTACTGGATGCCCGACGAGGGAGGCGAATTCCGCATCATAGGCGAAGTGTGGATCAACAACTAAGCGCTCTGCAGCGCATCCCCCTGAAGACTCCGCAGCTAGGCGCGTGACCTAAAAACGGCTTCTGCCCGGCTCTGTCGCCCGACTCAAGGACAAAAGAGCCTGCATACAAAAAACGCCCGCAGCACGCGGGCGTCATGGTACAGGGATCAAAAAGCGCCGACCTCCGTCAGCATCTGCCTTCCTTCCCGTCGTATACAAGCTCGGAAAGGCGCACGCCGACTTCCTCGTAGTGCTTTCTCAGCGCCATTTCAATGTTTCTGCCGTCGCCTTCGCGCACCGTCTCGGCAATGAGATGGTGCCGGTCGTAAAACTCCTTCGGCGTGAACAGCGTGCGCCAGTAGGTGTAATACAGAAACTTTGCGAGCGACGAGCAGGACGTGCGCGCTATGTCGATGAGACGCTCGTTGGTGCAGGCGGAAAGCAGCGTCATGTGAAAGGCCTCGTCTATTTCCGCAAGCGTGTCCGGGTGCACGGCATAGTTCACCTGTTCATCGAGTCTGCGCACCACCCCGTCAAAGGCATCACGCTCCTTCTGCGTCCACAAGGGAAGCGACTGCGCCACGGCCGCCCCTTCAAGAATGCCCGCAACGACATAACTGTCATAAATTTCCTTGGCGCTCATGGAACGGACGTGCTTGCCCTTCTGCGGCTCGGCGCATATGAGCCCCTGATGGGCCAGCATGAGCAGCGCCTCCCGTATGGGAGCACGGCTGATGTTGAGCTTTTCCGATATCTGCGACTCCCGCACGGGCTGCCCGGGCAAAAGCACCCCGGAACGGATGAGACTTCGTATGTATTCGGCTGCCTTGGTACTGTATGTTTCTTTTTTAAACTGCATAGGATGACAGGTGGTATCGTGGTGAACGGCACTCCTTCCGGTAAAGAGCTCGCCGCATCTGAACAACATCCTCCCGGAACGGCTCGAAGACGGTTCTGTCGCATTCATGACGGAGCGTTGCCCTTCCCGTGCCCGCAGATGCCGCACTGTCGACATTCAGGCATGCTGCAGATACGGATGACAAAAGGTCTTCAACGGGCGATTGTGTCAGATTTTTTCAAAATTGAAAAGTGCGCGCCGTTTGAGGCTCGAAAAAAGCCTCCCCGAAACCGTGAAGATTTCAGGGAGGCGAACCGTTCAGAATGCCGGGAAACGATGACGACCGTTAGCGGAAGGTGGGCAGGTAGGCGTACAGAGCCGGGGAACCGCCGGTATGCAGGAAGAGCACGTTGGCGCCCTTCGGAAAGTAATCCTTGCGGATGAGGTCAATCATGCCGGACATGGCCTTGCCGCTGTAGACAGGGTCAAGCAGAATGGCCTCGGTGCGGGCAAGCAGCTTCACGGCCTCCACCATGCCGTCGTTGGGGATGGAATAGCCGGGCTGATAGTAGTCGCCGAAGCACACCACCTTGTCTTCGGGGAGCGTGACGCCCGCACCGATGAAGTCCAGCGTCTCCTGGGCAAGCTTGTGCACGATGCCGCGCTGCACGTCGTCGGGGCGGCTCACGTCGATGCCGGACATGGGAATGTCCATGTTGTTGCCGTAAAAGCCTGCGATCATGCCGGCATGGGTTCCGGCGCTTCCGCTCGGCACCACCACATGGTCGAAGTTCAGCTCCATGTCGAACATCTGCTGCATGATTTCCTGCGCGCAGGACACGTAGCCGAGAGCGCCGATGTGGTTGGAGGCGCCGCCGGGGATGATATAGGGCTTTCTGCCTTCGGCGCGCAGCTTTTCCGCCACCTTTTCCATTTCCTCCATCATGGGCGAGCCTCCGGGCACCACGGTGATGCTCTTCACGCCGAGCAGATGATAGAGGAAGTTGTTGCCCGATGCTTCGGGGTTGTAGCTGCCCTTCACGCGTTCCTCAAGCACCAGGTGGCAGTCGAGGCCTTCGTGCACGGCCCAGGCGAGCGTCAGGCGGCAGTGGTTGGACTGCACGGCGCCGCAGGTGATGAGCGTGTCCGCCCCCTGCGCGAGAGCGTCGGCAATGCTGAAGTCCAGCTTGCGGGTCTTGTTGCCGCCCGCGCAGCCGGGAAGAAGATCGTCACGCTTGATATACACGTTGACCTTGTTTCCCAAGGCTCTGGAAAAGTTGGGGAGATGTTCGATGGGAGTGGCTTCCTTCACGTAACCGCGACGGGGGAACTTGGCAAGATTCATGATGTGTCCTTCCTTAGAATTGAAACGTTGAGGATTCCTTGAGTCGTTCCGGGCAACTGGCCCGGATCAGTTCCCGAGCGAGCACGCTTGTGGCGTCCACGACAGGAGCATCCCACAGACGGGACTCGGTGACCGCCACCGGAATTTCCGTGCAGCCAAGGAGCACTGCGGAGACCCGCTTTTCCTCCACAAGACGACGCGCGACATCTAGCAGAATCTGACGCGCCTTCGGGGAAACCGGATCGGAAAAAGCCTTGACCCCGAACGCAGGGTCGCTGATGGCGCGCTGAACGAGGGCACAGTCGTCTCCATCGGGAAGCACCGGCTCAAGGCCGGTCTTCTCCAGCGCATCCTGATACAGGCGGGTCTGCAGCGTGGCCACCGTGCCCATGAGACCTATGCGGCCGCCGCCGGGGCAGAGCTCGCGCACCTGCCTCACGGCGCTCTCGATGATGGACACGAAGGTTACGTCAAGACCGGTCCGCCGCAGACGTTCGAGCGCCACGTCGAGAATGCGCGGACTGTGCGCCGTGTTGCAGGGCATGCCTATGACGCTCGCCCCCTGCCTCGCGAGCTGTTCCATGATGCCGCCTATGTCCTCCCCGGGGTTTTCCTCTGTCTGCCCCAGAAGAAAGGAGGGGCGTCCGGGAATCCATCCGGGAAAGGAATGCAGCATGAGGGGAAGATGGTCCTGATCCCCGCCGGCCTTCGTCCATCGGAAAATCTTGCGTACGAGGTCATAGCCGGCGTAGGGACCAAGTCCCCCCACAATGCCTATGGTGCGGGGCACAGGCGGATGATCGGCAAAACGCTGAACCACGGTCATTCCCTGCACTCGCCGTTGTTTTCCAGTCTGGAGACCAGCACGGCTCCTGCGGCGTCGCCGAGAACGTTGATGGAGGTGCGGGCCATGTCCATGATGCGGTCGACGCCGGCAACAAGGGCTATGGCTTCCAGCGGAATGCCCACCTGCGTGAATACCATGGTGATCATGATGAGGGCCGCGCCGGGCACGCCCATGGATCCTATGGAAGCAAGCACCGCAAGCAGAATGACGGTGAGCTGCTTGTCCACGGGCATGGGAATGCCGTAGACGTCCGCGGCGAATATGGCCGCAACGCCCATATAGATGGCCGCACCGTCCATGTTGATGGTGTTGCCGAGCGGGATGGAAAAGCTGGAAACTGACCTGGACGCGCCGAGCTTCTGCACGGAAAGCAGATTGGAAGACAGGGCGGCTGCGGAAGAACAGGTGGAAAAGGCGATCATGAGAGGCTCGGAGAGCCCCTTAAGAAAACAGGACGGCGTAAGGCCGGAAATTCTGGCGCAGGGCAGATAGACCAGCAGAATCTGAAGGATGCAGGCCAGGTACATGACGCCGACCAGCTTGATGAGCGGCAGAAGCACGCTGAGACCATGATTGGCCACGGTGAAGGCCATGAGGCCGAACACGCCTATGGGCGCGTAATGCATGACGATGCCGGTCACCTTGATCATGATTTCGGCGCAGGAGTCGAAGAACACGAAGGCGGGACGGCCTCTGTCGCCGAGCATGCTGAGCGCGAAACCGAAGAGCATGGCGAAGAAGATGACCTGAAGCATGTTGCCCTTGGCCAGAGCGTCAATGGGGTTCAGGGGCACGATGTCCATGAGCACCTTGACGAGCGGAGGAGCGGAAACGTCCTTGACCTGCAGGTTTTCCATGGAAAGCATCAGTCCGAGACCGGGGCGAAGCAGATTGGCGAGCACAAGGCCGATGACGACGGCCGCGGTTGTGGTGAGCAGATAATAGAGGATTGTTTTCGACGCCACGCGCCCGAGTTCCTTCACGTCGCACACGCTTGCCGCGCCTGCCACGAGGGTGGTGAACACGAGCGGCACCACGACCATGCGCACAAGAGTGATGAACAGATCGCCGAGCGGCTTGAACCAGCTTGCGTCAATGCTGAAGGAAGGAGCCATGGCACCGACCACGATGCCGAGAACCATACCTATGCCCATCTGGGCGGGAAGACCTAAACGTTTTGACATGGCGACTCTCAATGTAAGCACGTTGGGATTCTTCTCGCATCCATGCCGGTCCGACGTTCCGACGCCGTGGCGGCACGAATGGTCTCTGCCGTCATTTTCTTTTTCTTCCTGTCCTCCACGTATACATGCAATAAATGGGGCCCCACCGGCATAGCCGGTGGT
>JAXUUT010000125.1:0-15162 GCA_037230945.1 bacterium | reverse complement strand
CGTCATAAAGAGGGGTTTTCAGTTCCATGGAACCTTCTCCTGCAAAACAAAAGAGCGAAATAAAAAAAAGAGGCACAGCAGACGAATCACTTCGTCCTCTGTGCCTCTGTTACCAACCTGAAAGATTCTCCGCCGCGCGGATTGCCTCATGGGTGCATACCTGCTTTCCAGAGTTTGTCCAAAACCGGTCCTTTTGCCTGAGAGTTCTTGCGGCCCCTTCGGCGTCACCCTGCAAGGGTGATCTCTCCCGGTTTCTTCAACCAAGTCCATGCCGGATCTCTATGCGCTTTGGTCAAAACAGCTTGCGCTGTTTTTTAATTCAGGAACAATCTATCACGGCCCCCGGTGCAGGTCAAGCGTCTGGGCGGAGACTGCTGAAAAAAGTTTTGTGATTTCACAGGGAAAGCGTATTTTTTCACGAGCGGACATCGAAAAAGGGAGCGGGGAAGCGCACGCGCCGGAGGATAGATTGAGTGCTGCGGATAAGAGGAAAGGAGTGCTGCGGGGCGGACAGTCGGGGAGTGCGGCGTGCGGAGGCGTCGGGATGACTGTCCTTGGCGGAAAATTTGTGTCATATCAAGATATGCCCCGTACGGGCAGGGAGGAAACGCGTCGTGGAATTCATTTTCAGATTTGCGGAACGAAAGGATACCGCCCTGATTTTGCAGTTCATCAGGGAACTTGCGGATTATGAGCATCTGAGGCACGAAGTCGTCGCGGATGAGGCGACCCTGGAAGAATGGATTTTTGACCGGAAGAAGGCGGAAGTCCTCTTTGTCCTTGAAAACGACAGGGAAGTCGGCTTCGCCCTGTTCTTCCATAATTTTTCTACGTTTCTCGGAAGGGCGGGCATCTATCTGGAGGATCTGTACGTCCGGCCGGAATGCCGCGGCAGAGGATACGGGAAGGCACTGCTGAAGAAGCTCGCCTCCCTTGCCGTGGAACGCGGCTGCGGCCGTCTGGAATGGTGGTGCCTCGACTGGAACAGGCCGAGCATCGATTTTTATCTTTCCCTTGGCGCGGAGGCCATGAAGGACTGGACGGTGTACAGAATGGCCGGGGATGCGCTGCGGGATCTTGCCCGCTAGCCGCAGAGGTTTTTGGAACAGGAAAAAGGTTGCGTTTTGTGGTCCCGGAACGTTGCGGAAAAGCGAAGCAGAGTACGGCAAACGGAAGGGCCGCCCCGGAAAGGGCGGCCCTTTTTCATGCGCAGGAGGCGGCCGTTCAGGCCGACTGATCGGTGAGCGTGAGCTTCTTCTTGGTTGCGGAAATGCTTTCGGTCTGCACCTTGCTGCGGTCGGTGTAGTGGGTGTGCAGCAGATCGTGCGCCTTGTGGGAATTGGGCTCGCCGAGGTACTCGTCGTAGAGCTTGATGACCTGCGGGTTGTTGTGGGACTGGCGGCGGGGCATGTGGCTGTCGATGGCGTAAAGCCCCCTCTGCCGTTCCCCGGCGTGGGGCTGGTAGTCCTTCTTGATGCGGCAGGCGCCGCCGCCGGCCACGCAGCCTCCGGGACAGGCCATGACTTCAATGAAGGTATAGGGCGATGTTCCGGCCACGGCCTGTTCCGCGAGCTTGCGGGCATTGGCGAGCCCGTGAACCACGGCCACCTTGATGACGCCGTGTTCCTTGCCGAGATCCACGTCGGCCTCGCGCAGGCCTTCCATGCCGCGCACGGGCGTGACGTTGACGCCGGGCAGTTCCCTGTGATTGAGCACGGCGTACACGGTGCGCACCGCCGCTTCCATGACGCCGCCGGTGGTGCCGAAGATGACGGCCGCGCCGGTGGAGTCGCTCATGTAGGGATTGTCGAAGGGCTCAGGTTCCAGGCGGGCGAGATCTATGCCGCTGCGGCGGAGCAGGCGGGCGAGCTCGCGCACGGTGATGACCACGTCGGTGTCGGGATGACTGCCGACATAGAGCTGGGGGCGTGCGGCCTCGTCCTTCTTGGCCGTGCAGGGCATGATGGAGATGTTGCGTATTTTTCGGGGAGAAATGCCGGTCTTTTCCGCAAGGTAGCTCTTGACGAGCGAGCTGGACACGGCCTGCGGGGAGCGTGTGGTGGACACGTAGGGCAGAACGTCCGGACAGTGCTTTTCGGCATAGTTGACCCAGCCGGGGCAGCAGGACGTGAACATGGGAAGTCTGCCGCCGTTTCTGATGCGTCCGAGCAGCTCCGTGCCCTCTTCCATGATGACCACGTCGGCGGCGAAGTCGGTGTCGATGACGATGTCCGCGCCGAGACGGCGCAGAGCGGCCACTATTCTGCCTTCCACGTTTTCGCCGGGAGCAAGACCGAATTCTTCACCCATGATCACGCGCACCGAGGGGGCGAAGGCGAACACCGTGGTCAGTTCGGGGTTGGCGAGGTAGTCGAGGACCTCGTCGTTTTCATCGCGTTCGGCCAGTGCGCCGGTGGGGCATACCAGCGTGCACTGACCGCACTGTATGCAGGCGGAGGTGTTCTGACTGGGAGCCATGCCCACGCCTATGTGCGTGCCCGTGCCCGTGCCGTCCACGGTGAGGGCGGCCACGCCCTGCACCTTGCGGCATACCTCCACGCAGCGCAGGCAGCGTATGCACTTGCTCATGTCGCGCACCATGCCGTGCATGGTGTCGTCGAGTGGACGATCGTGCGGAAGGCGCGGGGCGAAGCGGTTGGTGGAAAGCCCCACGTATTCGGCCAGGTCCTGAAGTTCGCAGTCGCCGTGACGGGCGCAGGCCGCGCAGTCCTGGTCATGATCGGCGAACACGAGTTCGACCTGAAGGCGCTGCATTCTGCGCACGCGGGAGGAAATGGTGTCCACGCGCATGCCTTCTTCCATGGGGGTGTTGCAGGTGGTGACCATTTCGGTGCGGCCGTGTCTGTCGGTCACTTCGGCAAGACAGACGCGGCAGGTGCCGGGCTTGTGGTTGAGCGGCTGAAAGTGGCAGAGGGTGGGAATGAAGATGCCGTTGCGCCGGGCCACCTGAAGGATGGTTTCTCCCGGCTCGAAAGTGTATTCACGTCCGTTGATGGATGCGTTCATGGCGGGTTCTCTCATAAGCTAGGCTTTGAAGCCGGGGATGGGGGAGCGGGTGACCACGGACAGGATGCGGTAGCAGCGCATGCAGCGCTTTGCTTCCTGCCAGGCCTCTTCCTGCGACATGCCGAGTTCCACTTCCTTGAAGTTGTGGTCGCGCTCGGCGGGGGTGAGTTCGTTCAGGCGTACGCGGGGCTTCTTTTCCTGTCCGCAGACGGGGTCGTCGCCGAAGAGTCCGGCCTGACGAATGAGCTGGCTTATGCGCTCGCGCGCAAGGAAGGGCGGCCTGTCGTATTCAAGGTAGCTCGCGATGGCCTGCGCGCCGATGGAACCCTGCGCCATGCCGTGGATGAGCACGCTCGGGCCCTTGGTGCGCGGGCCGGTGGTGCCGTCGCCGCCGGCGAACACGCCGGGCCGCGAGGTAGCCTGATATTCGTCCACGATGATGCATTTCTTGCGGTCGAGAGCGATGCCGTCGGCTTCGGTGAGCATGGAAGGATCGCTCTTCTGGCCGATGGCCGCGATGACGTAGTCGCAGGGAATGACGAACTCCGAACCGGGAATGGGCTTCACGCCGCGTCGACCGCTTTCGTCAGGTTCGGTCTGCTGCATTTTCACGCACTGCAGTCCGGTGATCTTTCCGTTTTCCACCACCAGGCGGTCCTGGCCGGAAAGAAAATGGAATTCCACGCCTTCACGACCGGCTTCCACGATTTCCTCGCGGTCGGCCGGCGCGTCGGACTCGGTGCGGCGGTAGACGAGATGCACCTTGCCCTTCGTCATGCGCACGGCGGAACGGCAGCAGTCCATGGCCACGTTGCCGCCGCCCACGACCACCACGTCGCCGTCAAGTTCTGGTGTGACGCCGGATTCAAGCGCATCGTGCACCTTTTCCAGAAATTCTATGCCGTTTTCATACTCGGGAATGCTCGTGTCCTCGCCTTCCATGCCGAGGTAGCCGCCGAGCGGGCAGCCCGTGGCAATGAACACGGCCTTGTAGCCGCGTCTGAACAGGTCGTCGATGTGGAAGTCTCGACCGAGCTTCTGATTGAAGAAGAACATGCCGCCCATGTCCTTGACGAGCTCGTTTTCCTGCATGAGCACGTTCTTGGGAAGACGGTAGAAGGGAATGCCGTAGCGCACCATGCCTCCGGCCTTGTCGTGGGCCTCATAGATGTCCACGGGGTAGCCTGTTTCCAGAAGCTGATAGGCGCACGTCACGCCCACGGGGCCGGCGCCGATGACGGCCACGCGCTTGTTTTTCGTGGTGGGGCAGGGTTCCGGCTTGAGAATGCCGGGCACGATGGTTTCATCGGCGGCAAAGCGCTTCAGGTTCTTGATGTCCACGGGAGCGTCCACCTGACCGCGACGGCAGGCCTTTTCGCAGTAGCGAACGCACACACGGCCGCAGCTTCCGGCAAGCGGGTAGTGATTGAGCACTACGCCGGCGGCAAGGTCGTTGTGGCCGTCCTGCAGGTAGTCGATGTAGCGGGGCACGTTCACGTGGCTGGGACAGGCCTCGATGCAGGGGCTGGTGGTCACGGAATAGAAGCCTTCATCGCCGTGGAAGGGGAAGGGGCGCAGTTCGTCGGGAAAATGAAAAAGGGCGTCGAGCAGGGGCGTGGTGCCCGTGCGACCTACGCCGCAAAGGGAGGTCTCATGCATCTGCTCGGTGATGTCGCGCACTTCTTCCCAGTGCACGAGCTCTCCGCGGCAGGCCTTTTCCAGCTCCTGGGCAAGGATGGGAGAGCCGGCACGGCAGGGGGAACATTTGCCGCAGGATTCGGCGGCAAGGCGCTGATGATGTTTCCACAGCGCCCAGACAAGACTTGCCGTGCGGGAGAAAACCAGAAAGCCCCGGTTGCTGAGGAAGATTTCCGTGGGATTTCCCTCGTTGAACTGGTCGAAAAGATCCAGCGGCAGGTCCTCGGGAGCGGTGGGAGCCGCGGAGCCGCGGTTGTCGTACACGACATTGTCCCAGACTCCGTAAATCAGCTGCGGCATAGGGCAAAGCCTCCTTGTTGGGCGGTATGAGCAATGGTTGCCGGAAAAGATCGTATTCTGTGGTCCATGACCTTATGCTCTCGTAAACTATCGGCTATATGTAGGGAAAAAAGCCGGGTTCGTAAAGAGAGAAGATAAAAGAAGCACGCCGGCTTTTTCCTGCATTGCGGGGAGTGCGGCGACTTGCGTGTCGTTTACAAGACAGAGCCCTTCACGTTATGCTCACCCCACTAAACGGTGAGGTGGGATATGAATCATCAGATTGTCATGCTGATCGTCAGCGGTTCGTTGGTGGGTTGTCTTTTCAAGTACCTGAATATCCCCGGTGGCTGCATGCTCGGCGCCGTGGTGGGCAGCATGGCCGTAAAGCTGCTCGGTCTTGCCGACATTCAGATGCCTTCGCTTTTCTACAACGCGGCTCAGATCGCCATAGGCGTCTGCGTGGGCTCCATGCTTTCTCTGGATCTGCTCGTAAGCATGAAGGATCAGATTCCCGTGATGCTGCTGAGCACCTTCATTCTGCTTGCGGCGGGTCTCGGCTCGGCCTTCGTGGTGCGCCACATGACCGACATCGACGTGATCGGCTCCATTCTTGCCACGTCGCCGGGCGGGCTCAATGCGGTCATCGGTCTTGCCGACGCCAATGAGCACCTGCCCAAGATCATGGCCTTTCAGATGACGCGTCTCTACATTGTGATTCTGATGGTTCCGGTGTTCTGCTGGTGCATGAAGTGCTTTTTCCACAAATAGACGCGCAGGGCTTCGCTGAAGGCCGGGAGTGGAGTGCATGAGTGCACAGGGGGCTTCGGCAATGAGGCTCCATGTTGTTTTCCCAGGCCGGAGAAGCCTTTTGCCGACGCATGATTTCCATGCACGAAAAACGCCCGCCGTTGTTGAAACGGCGGGCGTTTTTCGTTGAAGGGTGCGAAGCTTGCCGGAAGAGTTCCTTCTGAATTGTTCCGTTTGTACGGACAGGGGGCGGAAGGACGGTTCGCTAGCGTCGAGGACCGCCCGGGCGAGGCATGCCCGGCCGGGCTCCGGAAGGTCTTCCGATGGAAGGTCTGGGTGCGCCTCCCGAAGGACGCATGACCGGAGGTCTCGGGTGTGCCCCCGAGGGACGGAGCACGGGCGGACGGGGGGAGCCTCCCGCCGGTCGAACCATGGGGGGACGTGAAGGCCGTGGGGATGAGCCGGGGCGCATTACGGGAGGCCGCGGCACGCCGCCTGCACCCGGCCTCATCATGGGCGGACGGGGAGCCTGGGGTCTGCCGGGGGCGATGACCGGAGGTCTGGGACTGCCCGGAGCGCCGGGGCGCATGGCGGGAGGTTTGATGCCCGGGGGTCTCATGCCCGGAGGGCGTACGCCGGGGGGCGGTCTGTGATCGGGCCGGGCCAGCCCCGGAGCGGGAGGACGGCGCGGCGGCGGAGGCGGCGCAATGTGGTGAGGCCGCGGCGGCGGAGGCGCTACGAGAACGGGGGGAGGAAGAACGGGAAAGAGAAGAGACGTGCCGTAGTAGCCTGGCGAACTGTAAACGCCCGTGCCGACGCTGACGCTGCCGCCGTACACGCCGCCGGAACCGACGGCCACGCTGCCGGCCACGTCGGGGCCGTAGGGATCGTAGGCGCAGCCGGAGAGCGCCACCAGCATTGCGACGGCAAGAAGCCTGAGCTTCATGGTTGTCTCCTTGGCTTTTGTGTGCAGAATGCTCTTGTGATGCAGCACGATGCAAGTCCTGAGCCGGGACGACGCTGAGCGCCCGGGACCTGCTTTTCGGCAATCCGGGCCCTTGTCGCTCCAGCGACGGGAAAAGGCGGGTAATTCCGTCTTATCACTTATATAATAGACATTTTGCAGGAAAAGACAAGTTTCGTTTTCTTTCAGAACCTCCGCGTTTATTTCTGCGCGAGGGCTTCCCGTATGCGGCACACGCCGCAAATTTCCGTGGATGTGGGGTAGCCGCAGCGCGTGCAGGGGGAAAGCGTTTCCCCCCGTTCGACTTCCTGCTGCCGGAAGGCCGGTTTCCCGCGTTCCAGAAAGCCGTGGTAGAAGTCCATCTTGCGACCGGGCATTTTTTCTTCAAGGTCTATCCACAGGCTTTTCAGAGTGGAAAAGCTTGCCCCTTCGCTGTAGGGGCAGGGAGCATAATGGTTTTCTATGCCCATGAGAAAGGCATAGTTGGCCGTTTCAAATTCCGTGAGGCGCCAGAACGGCTTGACCTTTCGCGTGAAGCCGTCGGAGTCCTCGAGCAGCGGTCCCTGATCGCTGAGATACGCCCTGTCCCAGCGCAGGGTGTTGCTGGTGAGCCTTGCCACCTCGTCGTCGAGGTTGTGTCCCGTGGCAAGCACGTTGAAGCCGCCTTCCCGCGCGGTCTTGTTGAAGTAGTAGCGCTTGATCTTGCCGCAGGCGGAACAGACGGGTCTGCGCAGAGCGGCCTTCACCTCGGGAATGGCCAGGCCTTCGGCGGCCATTTCGCGGACGATGAGCGGAAAGTCGTATTTTCGGCAGAAGCGCTCCACCACGGCGCGCGCGGCTGGCGACGACTCGGGAATGCCGAGGTCGATGTGCAGGGCCGTGACGTCGTAGCCCTGACGGCCGAGCTCGAGCATGAGGGCGAGCGAGTCCTTGCCGCCGGAAAGCGCCACGAGCACGCGGTCCTTTCTGGTCATGAGTCCCTGTTCCCGGATGCCCCGATCGACCTGTTTTGAAAAGAAGTCCAGAAAGCAGTCGGGACAGAAGGCGGTATTGTGGCTGGGCAGGGAGACGACGGCGCGTGCATGGCAGCGGCGGCACTTCATGGGGAGACCTCGTGAAAAATGGCGATGTTCGGGGTTTCGACGGGAGGGAAAAGCGCTGAAAGCGCACTTCACAGACTCAGAGGAATACGCTAAAACGGAGGAAGTGTAAAACTGCAATCTTTACCGATGTCCGGACTGCCCCGGACAAGACGGAGTGTTCCGCTCATGACCTGTTCTTCCCGTGCTTTTCGCAACGTCACCGCGTGCGTTCTTGTTCTGTGCTGTCTGGGGGGAGCCGCTTGGTTCCTTGTGCCGGAGGGCAGGATTCCTGTCGTGGACGAAGCCAGAAACGCGGTGCGGGAGATGACGGGCGCGGATGCGGAGAACGGCGCTCCGAAATCTTCGCCGTCGAAAGAGAACGGCGACGGCAGCGACGCGTCCGCACAGAACGGGGGCGCTGCGCCGGAGGTGACGGCTTCTCTGAGCGACGATCCCCGTCCCGTGCCGATCGATCCGCAGGCCGAACTTCTTGCCAGAGTGGACAGGGCCATGGCGCAGCCGGCAACCGCCGCCGCAGACGGCGACAGCACGTCCGGTCCCGTGGAAGATCGTCCGCCGCTGCCCGATGAGGGGCGGAAGGATTCCGTGGTCACTCCCCGTTTCGTGAGCGACATGGCTGCATGGCTGGCGTCCGGCTACGTGCCTTCGCATCATGAGGGCCGCAGCGGCCGCACGTCCGTCACGCTCATTCAGGCGAATTTCCGCTACAGCAATTCCGGCACGCTGCGCAGCGTGGAGCGCGATCCTCTGAAAAGTCGCTCCTCCATTCTGAACTATGCGTTCACGCCCGGCATGCTGGAAGTGCTCTATCAGATGTATTCGCCGTCGTTTCTTGAGGAAATGGAGCGTGCAGCCCGCGAGAGCCGCAGGCGTACGCTTTCCGACGCGCAGGTTGCGGACATGTTCGACGTGTATGCCGACCGGTTCCGGCGTCTCGCCGTTTCTCTGGACGCCGCGGCCTCGGTGGATCTTCCCGCACTTTCCGGGGCCATACGCAGGGAAGCCGCGCATGAGGCCGAGGCCAACGACAACTTTGCCAGGGCGTACATGGCGCTTTCTCTGGCCAGAGAGAGCGGCAACAGGGACGAGGTGGCCATACAGAGCCGCCGCATGGCGGAGAGCACCCGCGTGGCCGGCATGTATGCCGAAAGACAGGAGCGCGCGAGAAACGACATGGCCTACGCCATTCAGCGCAAGGCGGAGGGCAAGGCCCTTTCCTCTTCCGAGCTTCTGTTCCTCGGGGAATGGCTGAGCCGCAGAAACTGTTCCGTGGAAGCCGTGAAGGCGGCTGCGGACGTGTGCCGGCGCATGGCCGAACAGATGCACGACCGTGCCGACGAAATTCTTCACCGTCGTTCCGACGGGACGCAGAACGCGTCTTCCTCTCAGGCAGCGGCCTCCGCGGCGGAAATGCAGGCGACCAGCGGGAAGGGAACTTCGGACGCGAAGAACAGCGTTTCCAGGGCCGGACAGGCGTCTTCCCCGGCTTCTGCCGCCGTGAGCAAAGAGCAGTCCCCCGTTTCGTCCCCGGTATCTTCGGGCAGCGGAAAAAGCTCCTCGAAGCCTTCGTCCGGCAAAGCCTTTCCGGAAGTTTCCGGCTCTTTGAACTTTTCTCCCGCCTCTTCGGAAACGAGTGTTTCCGGAGAGAGCAGCGCGCCGCGCCCGGCTTCTTCGGAAGGCGCAAAGTCTTCAGAGGGGCCCGCCCCGTCAGTCAAGCCTGATGCAGAAACTTCCGCGTCCGCTCCGGCAACGATGCCCGCGATGTCTTCTGAGAGTCCGGCGGAGGCTTCGCCGGAGGACTCGTCTTCTCCTCAGCCTTCCGCTTCGGCGACGCCTGCCGTACCGTCAGTTTCCGCATCGAAGGCGACGGAGGAAAAGGCTGCGTCCGCGGTCTCCGAAACGGCTCTGGCAGCGCCCGAAGCCGGAGCGGCGCCCTCCGGGCCTGCAACGGCTCCGGCAATCCCGGCGGCAGCCTCGGAGTCGGCATCTGCGGGCTCTTCTGAGGTGCCCGCGGGGACTTCGCAGAAGGTCTCGTCTTCTCCTCAGCCTTCCGCTTCGGCGACGCCTTCTGCGCCGTCTGCTTCCGGGGCCGCGTCAAAGGATGCACCGGCACAGCTCTAGGAATTTTTTGCTGCAAAAGAAGAAGGCCGGAATTTCGCTGGAGATTCCGGCCTTCTTTTATAGGGGTTCGCAAAGGACGGCGTGCACCGCCGTTACGCACGGCGGCATTCCCGCAGAAGATCCAGCGCCGCCTTGAGCGCATCTTCGGGCGAAACTCTGAGCAGACACTGAGGGTCGGCGCACTCCGTTTTCGAGCAGGGCTGACAGGGCAGGTCCGGACGCAGCTCCCGGTGCAGGGGAGAGGGAAATTTCCAGGCCGTGCCCGAGGCTCCGGGAATGACCAGACTCGGCACGCCGAGAGCGGCGGCCATGTGCCTTGGCGAGGAGCAGTTGCCTATGAGCAGCTCCGCGTTTTTAAGGCAGGCAGCCGAAAGACGGATGTCCGGCAGAGGGGAGGGAACGAAAAGGTCTTCGGGCTTCATGCCGAGTTCAAGGCACAGCGAGCGAAGCGCTGCTATGTCGGCGTCTTCGCCGGGGCCGCGGAAGAGCAGAAAGCGGAAGGACGGATCCTCCTTCTTCAAAAGCGCCATGAGACGGGCAAAGCGTTCCGCAGGCCAGCGTTTGGAGGCGCGGCGATGGGTGGAGTCTATGGCGATGAGCCGGTCGCCCGGTCGAAGGCCGCAGCCTTCAAGGACGGCCCTGGCCTTTTCTTCTTCCCCGGTCGTCAAAAAAATGCGCGGGCCTTCCTTCTGCCAGCGTATGCCGAAAGGCTCGAGCAGAGACACCTTGGTTTCCGAGGCGTAGCCGTCCTTCGGCGTGACGAGGCGGTTGTAGATCAGGCCGGAAAGCACGGAGGCCGGGAAGGACAGACGGACGGGGGCGCGGCTCATGAGCGACATCATGCGGCAGCGGGGCAGTTGCTGCAGATCGATGACCACATCGAAGCCGCAGGAAGCCACGTTGCGGTAGAAGGCCAGCTGACGGAAGAATCCGTCCTTTCTGTCGATGAGGTGGAACTTGTCGATGAAGGGATTGTGGCGCAGCAGAGGTTCGCATTTCTTTTCGGTGAAAAGATGCAGCTCGGCCTCGGGAAAGCGCTTTTTCAGAAGCTCGAACACCGGCGTGGACAGCAGAACGTCGCCTATCTGCCGCTGCTGGCAGACGAGGATGCGTCCGGGGTTCAGCGTGGAAAGATCGAACATGAGTGTCCTCCCGTTTTCGGCGTTACGGCTGAGGCGTCGCCTTTTCGCCCTTGCGCCAGTAGGCCAGAAATTCCTGATTTCCCTTGGGTCCCTTGATGGCTGCGGGCGTCACGCCGAGGCACTGCAGTCCTTCCTGTTCCATGAAGGCGAGCACTCTGTCCACGGCGTCCTGACGCACGGCCTCGTCGCGCACCACGCCCTTCACGGTCTGCCCCGGCCCCACCTCGAACTGCGGCTTGATGAGGCCTACGGCTATGCCGCCGTCCTTCAGCCAGCGCAGGCAGTGCGGCAGCACCATGGTGAGCGAGATGAACGACACGTCGGCCACGATCATGTCCACGGGTTCAGGCACGGTGTCGGGCGGCGCGGTGCGCAGATTCACCCCCTCGCGGGAAATGACGCGGGGATCGGCGCGCAGGCGCTCATGGAGCTGGGCGTGTCCCACGTCCACGGCATAGACGCGGCTTGCCCCGTACTGAAGAAGACAGTCGGTGAACCCCCCGGTGGAAGCTCCTGCGTCAAGGCAGACAAAGCCCTTCACGTCGATGTGGTAGCGTTCGAGAGCGGTGAGCAGCTTGTACGCCCCGCGGCTTACGAAGCGTTCTACGCCCACAAGCTGAAACTGCGTGGTGATCTTGTAGGGATGGCCGGGCTTCTGCACGAGCTCCGGCGCTCTTTCGGGATGCTCCTCGTCGGGGGCAAGCGCCACCTTGCCCGCCATGATGAGACGGCGGGCCTGTTCCTTGCTTTCGGCAAGTCCCTGTTCAAAAACGAGCTGATCGGCGCGGGCCTTGGCTATCATGATGTTTCCTCCGGCCTCTGGTTGTACCGGCAAGCAAAGGGTATGGCAAGAAGGAATGAAAGGCGGCGGCAGGCGCGCGAGGGGAAGACGGCGCAGACGTGCGGCCCGGGATTTACTGAGAGCGCGGAAGGCGGGCGCAAAAAAAGGGCCGCCCTGCGGCGGCCCCTTCAGAGACGGAATGTCGAACAGGCTCTAGTCGCCTTCTTCCTCGGCGAAGCGGGCGCCCGCTTCGGGGCTGAATTCGCCTTCCCAGCGGGAGACCACGATGGCGCCGGTGGCGTCGCCGAGCACGTTCACGGAGGTGCGGGCCATGTCCATCACGCGGTCGATGCCGGCGATGATGGCGATGCCTTCCAGCGGGATGCCCACCTGGGTGAACACGATGGAGCTCATGAGAAGACCGGCTCCGGGCACGCCCACGGTGCCGATGGAGGCAAGCACGCCCACGAGAATGACTTCGATCTGCTTGTCGACGGGCATGGGAATGCCGTACAGCTCGGCCACGAAGATGGCCACCACGCCCATGTAGACGGCGGTGCCGTCCATGTTGATGGTGTTGCCGAGAGGAATGGAGAAGGAGGCTACGGGCTTGGATGCGCCGAGCTTCTGCACCTGAATGAGGTTGGTGGAGAGGGCGGCTGCGCTCGAGCAGGTGGTGAAGGAGATGATCATGGGAGCGGCCAGCATCCTGAAGAACAGGGGAATGCTGAGTCCGCAGGCCTTCACGAGGGGCAGATAGCATATGAAGACGTGGCACACGCAGGCCAGATACATGACGCCGATCACCTTGATGAGCGGCAGCAGCACGGCGGCGCCGTGGCTGGCCACGGTGAAAGCGATGAGGCCGAACACGCCGAAGGGAGCGTAGACCATGACCATGTTGGTCACCTTGATCATGACTTCGGCGCAGCCTTCAAAGAAGGAGAGCACTGTCTTGC
Source organism: bacterium (assembly GCA_037230945.1). Lineage (GTDB taxonomy): Bacteria > Desulfobacterota > Desulfovibrionia > Desulfovibrionales > Desulfovibrionaceae > Mailhella. The sequence goes on along the minus strand of JAXUUT010000125.1, from coordinate 2,338 downwards.
CCTTTTCGCCCACGGCGCTGAGCCCGAAGCCGAAGATCATGGCGAAGAAGATGACCTGGAGCATGTTGCCCTTGCTCATGGAGTCGATGGGGTTCAGGGGCACGATGTCGAGGAACACGTCCACCATTCTCGGTGCCTGCACGGCCTGGGCCTTGAGGCCCTCGGTGGAGAGGTTGAGACCTTCGCCGGGATTCAGGATGTTCGCGAACACAAGACCGATGAACACGGCCACGGCGGTGGTGCAGAAATAGTAGATGAGAGTCTTGGAGGCCAGACGGCCGAGCTTGCTGAGATCGCCCACGCTGGCGGCGCCGGCCACGATGGTGGCCAGAACGAGCGGTACGACGACCATGCGGATGAGGTTGATGAAAAGCTGACCGATGGGCTTGAACCATGCCGTGTCGAAGCCCATGGAAGGGGCGGCGAGACCGGCGACGATGCCGAGGGCCATGCCTATGGCCATCTGCACAGGCAGGCTGATGCGGTTCTTCATGGATTCTCCTCCGGAAAATATGCGTGCCGTCGGATGAGGCGGCGGAATGAGTGGCTGGGCGTCCGGTCCTTCATGCTCCGCAGGTGTCCGGTACGTCGGCGTTCCAGCTTTTACAAAATCGGAAAATCAGGGACGCCAGACTTCTTTTCCATGAAAGAATCCTTCTGTCAAGGCGGAGCGTCATGGGAAGGCGGAAGATAAAATATGACTCTTTTGTAGAAAAAATCACCGGTTATGCATACTGTGCCCCCTGTTTTTCCAAGGGCGAAAGCATTTGCCATGCGTGTCGCTTTGGGGCATAGTCGGCCTGCGTCGCATTTTTCAGTCAAGGAGGTGTGCCTGCCGTCTTTTCGTTTTAGGCCCTGAATGTCCACCCTGAGCCGTGTGCTTGAGAACCACGTAAAAAACAAGCGCCGTGTGCTTGAAAACCACGTAAAAAACAAGCTATGAAACAACATTCCTTTTCGGCAACGTTCATGTTGCTCGGCATCGTCTTCTGTACCTGTCTCATCATTTCCAATCTGCTGGCCGCCAAGATATTCATGCTGGGCTCTCTTGCCCTTCCTGCGGCCGTCATCGTCTTTCCCGTTTCCTACATCATCAACGACTGCATTGCCGAAGTGTGGGGCTTCCGCAGGGCGCGCTTCATCATCTGGACCGGCTTTGCCATGAATTTTCTCGTGGCGGCTCTTGGTCAGATAGCCGTGTTTCTGCCTTCTGCGCCGTTCTGGGACGGGGCCGCTCATTTCAACTACATGTTCGGTCTGGCTCCGCGCATCGCTGCGGCGAGCTTTCTCGCCTTTCTGGCCGGCTCCTTCCTCAACGCCTACATCATGAGCCGCATGAAGGTGGCTTCCCGCGGGAGGCACTTCTCGCTGCGCGCCATTGCCTCCACGCTGGTGGGAGAAGGCGTGGATTCGCTCATATTCTTCCCCTGCGCCTTTGCCGGCATGATGTCCTTTGCCGACATGCTTCCCATGATGCTGGCCCAGACCGCGCTCAAGACGGTCTATGAAATCGTCGTTCTGCCCGTGACCATATGCGTGGTGAACCACGTCAAGCGCGTGGAGGAGACCGATGTGTACGACGAGGGGATTTCCTACAACATTCTTAAAGTGCGGGAGGTGTCCTGATGTCCGGAGCGCTTGTGGTATTCAGCGGCGGGCAGGATTCCACCACCTGCCTTTTCTGGGCGCGCGAGCGCTTTGAAAACGTGAGGGCCCTGAGCTTCTTCTACGGCCAGAAACACCGCCGCGAACTGGACATGGCCCGTTCCATTGCCGAGGAGGCGAAGATTCCGCTGGACGTGCAGGACGTGACCTTCATTTCCCGCATCGGACGCAGCTCGCTCACGGATCCGGCCATGACCATGGACAGGGAAAAGCCCGAGGGCGGCTGGCCCAACACCTTCGTGCCGGGCCGCAACATGTTCTTCCTCGGCGTGGCCGCCGTGTGCGCAAGAGAGCAGGGCATGAGGGACATCGTCACCGGCGTGTCGCAGACGGACTTTTCCGGCTATCCCGACTGCCGGGACACGTTCATCCGCTCCATGAACGTCACGCTCAACCTTGCCATGGGCGAACAGTTCGTCATCCACACGCCGCTCATGTGGCTCGACAAGGCGCAGACCTGGGAGCTGGCCGACAGGCTCGGCGTGTTCGAGCTCGTGCGTACGCGCACGGTGACCTGCTACAACGGCATTCCCGGGGACGGCTGCGGCGAATGCCCCTCCTGCCGTCTGCGTCGTCAGGGCCTTGAACGCTATCTTGAAAAGAAAAGAAGGGCGGGCGGCGTTCCGCCTTCAGGAGAAGAAAACCATGCATGACCGCAGGGACGACCACCTCA
>JAXUUT010000073.1:0-2485 GCA_037230945.1 bacterium | reverse complement strand
AGAACGAAGACGGCCTTGCCGTCATCGGTCTCACCGACTTTGCCCAGAGCTCCCTCGGCGACATCGTTTTCATCGACCTTCCCCAGGAAGGCGACGCCGTCACCATGGGCGACTCCTTTGCCGACGTGGAATCCGTGAAGGCCGTCTCCGGCGTGTTCAGCCCGGTTTCCGGCACCGTGGCCGCCGTGAACAGCGCGCTCATCGACAATCCGGCGCTGCTCAATGAGAACCCCTACGACGCCTGGCTCATCAAGGTCTCGGACGTCACCAAGACCGGCGTGCTGCTCGATGCCGCCGCCTATGAGGCCGTGTGCAAGTCCGAGGAGGCCTAGACATGGGCAGCTACATCCCTTCCACGGCCGAAGAGCGGAAGGCCATGCTGGAGCAGCTCGGACTCGGCTCCATGGAGGATCTTTACTCCGCCGTTCCCGAGTCCGTGCGCGTACACTCCCTTAACCTCCCCGAAGGCCTGAGCGAAATGGAAGTGTCCCGCACCATGCGCGGACTCGCGGACAGGAACGTCCGCTTCCGCAGCGTGTTCCGCGGGGCGGGCGCGTATCGCCACTACATTCCGGCCATCGTGAAGACCGTGACCTCCCGCGAGGAATTCGTCACGGCCTACACTCCCTATCAGGCGGAAATCAGCCAGGGCGTGCTTCAGTCCATCTTTGAATACCAGACGCAGATCTGCGAGCTCACCGGCATGGACGTGTCCAACGCCTCTGTGTACGACGGAGCCGTGGCCGCGGCCGAAGCCGTGCTCATGTGCCTTGAACGCCGCAAAAACGGCGTCATCATCGCCGGAACCGCCGATCCGCAGACCATCACCACCGTGCAGACCTACTGCGAAAGCCGGAGCGTCCCCGTCACGGTGCTTCCCGTGAAGAACGGCGCCACCGATCCCGCCGACCTTGCCGCCGTGCTTTCCGACTCCTCGGCCTGTCTTTACGTGCAGAGCCCGAACTACTACGGCGTCATCGAGGACATGGACGCGCTTGTGGCAGCCGCCCACGGTGCCGGAGCACGCGTGGTCATGGGCGCGAACCCCATTTCCCTCGGCATTCTGAAGACCCCCGGCGAATACGGAGCCGACATCGCCACGGGCGAGGGTCAGCCTCTCGGCCTGCCTCTCGGCTTCGGCGGCCCGTACCTCGGCTTCATGGCCTGCAGAAAGGAGCTCATGCGCCGGCTGCCCGGCCGCATCGTGGGCGAGACGCAGGATCACGAGGGACGCCGCTGCTTCGTGCTCACCCTTCAGGCTCGCGAGCAGCACATACGCCGCGAAAAGGCCTCGTCCAACATCTGCTCCAACGAAGCGCTCTGCGCCATGACGGCTTCGGTGTACCTTGCCGCCATGGGTCCGCAGGGCCTTGCCCGCGTGGCGGAAAACTGCGCGGCCCATGCGCATTATCTCGCCTCCGAGCTGTCCGGAATCCCCGGATTCTCCCTGCGCCACGAAGGCAGGGAATTCTTCCATGAATTTCTCACGAACTGCCCCGTGGATCCGGAAACGCTCTGTGCAAGGCTTGCCGAAAAGGGCATACTCGGAGGCCTTTCCGTGGAAGGCGGCATCCTCTGGTGCTGCACCGAGCTTTGCACAAAAGGCGACATGGATGAACTCATCAGCGCCATCCGGGAGGTGTGTGCACAATGAAACTTCTGTTTGAAAGAAGCCGTCCCGGCCGCCGGGAGTGCCTGATTCCCGCCTGTGACGTGCCCGCGGCGTCGTTTTCTTCCTCTGCGCTGCGCGCCTCGGCGCCGCGCCTTCCGGAGATTTCGGAAATAGACCTCGGACGGCATTACACGGAACTTGCCTCGCAGACCCACGGCGTGAACAAGGGATTCTATCCCCTGGGTTCCTGTACCATGAAGTACAATCCCAGGATCAATGAAGAAATGGCCGGACTTCCGGGCTTTGCGGACATCCACCCGCTCCAGCCGGCAAAAACGGCTCAGGGCTGCCTTGAAGTGCTGTTCGAGGCCGAAAGGCTGCTTTGTGAAATCACCGGCATGGACGGCATGACCTTCCAGCCCGCCGCCGGCGCACATGGTGAATATACCGGCCTTCTGCTCATCCGCCATTATCATCAGTTGCGGGGCGATGCCGCCCGCACGAAGATCATCGTGCCCGACTCCGCCCACGGCACCAACCCCGCATCGGCAACCATGGCGGGCTTCACCGTGGTCTCCGTGCCCTCCAACGAGAAGGGCGGCGTGGACCTTGAAGCACTCAGGAAGGCCGTGGGACCGGACACCGCCGGTCTCATGCTCACCAATCCCAACACTCTGGGCCTTTTTGACGAGAACATTCTCGAAATCACGCGCATCGTGCACGAAGCCGGAGGCCTCTGCTACTACGACGGCGCCAATCTGAACGCCGTCATGGGGCACGCCCGCCCCGGCGACATGGGCTTCGACTGCGTGCATCTCAATCTGCACAAGACCTTCTCCACGCCTCACGGCGGCGGCGGTCCCGGCAGCGGCC
>JAXUUT010000123.1:0-15179 GCA_037230945.1 bacterium | reverse complement strand
GGAAACGCAGGAAAGACAGGAAACGCAGGAAAGACAGGAAACGCAGGAAAGACAGGAAACGCAGGAAAGACAGCGGGGCTCCGCCCCGGACCCCGCCGGGGGAGATAATCTCCCCCGGGCCCCCATGGTTCTTTCAGCTTCTTGTCAGCGCTCTGGGGAACGCGGGCGACGGGAGGAGCCCGGCCGACGTCCGCCGGCAGCCGCGATTCACTTCCGCCGTAAAGCGCAGCGGGCGTCGTGCAGGTTTTGCGTTCGTACAGCGTGTCCGGAGCAAACGGTCGCTCGCGGTACTCGGACGGCGGAAAAAAGGCGTGTGACGCAAAGGACGGAAAGCTGGGCGGGCGCGTTTCGGGCTGCCAAATCAGTGCAGGCGTGTGCTACCGCACCCGCCTGCGGCTGGCCGACCGATGTTCCCGCTTCGCGGTTACATCGGTGTGGTTGGAAGAAATTTCCAGATGGAGAGGGGAGAGCTTCGGGCCGAAGCTCTGGAAAGCCTTCGTTGACAGCGAACAACCGTCTTTCAACGCTCTGGAAACCGTTCTCCGGCTGCCGGCCGGCGTTTTCTCAGGGCACGGGCGTCCCTTCGTTTGCCGGCGTCAACCGTTTCTCAACGCTCGGCCCCGGGCCCGGCAGGTACCTGGGCGCCTCGCCTTGACAGCCTGAGACGTTTGCCTGTATGCTACTTCCCGGCATTTTTCAGCCGGAGGGATGGCAGAGCGGCTGATTGCGGCGGTCTTGAAAACCGTTGAGGGTCACACCTCCGGGGGTTCAAATCCCTCTCCCTCCGCCAGAAGAGCAAAAAACGTCCCCGCAGTCCGTACAGGCTGCGGGGATTCGTGGTTTAAGGGTCGGGGCTGGGGTAGGCGGGAAAGGGGCGTAACGCCGGTTTGTCCGAGCAGGGCCCGGCGCTTGGCGGGCTGCCTGGCCCGGCGCCTGGTCTGGGGCAACGGTCGGAGGGAAGTCATGGCATCAGGGATGCCTGCGGGCTGTTCAGTCGACGCGGAAAGGTGTACCGTGTCGGCCGTGGCGCTTATGCCTCCATAGAAAAGCAAGCATCAAGGATTTTCCCATGACCAGCAGTGAAAGACTGGCATCCGTCAGCAGAAACATTCAGGATAAGGCGGCGCTCATCTGGAACGTGGCCAATTCTCTTTACGGCGCGTTCAAGCCGCATGAATACGGGCTGGTGATTCTGCCCATGGTCATCATCAAGCGTTTTCACGACTGCCTTCTGCCCACGCACGACGCCGTGCTTGAGGAGCTTGAGCGCAAAAAGAATTTTGAAGTGAAGGACGGCTTTTTGTGTGCGGCCTCCGGATATCATTTCTACAATACGAGTCCGTTCACGTTTGAAACGCTGAAGGCCGATCCGCAGAACATTGCGGACAACTTCCGGGCCTATCTGAACGGCTTTTCCGACAACGTGCAGGATATCCTGACGAACATGCAGTTCGCCGCGCAGATAGACCGCATGGTGGAGGCCGGGTGTCTGTATCAGGTGATCGTGGATTTTTGTTCCGACAAGGCGGACATGAGCCCCGACAAGATCAGCGCCGTGGACATGGGCTATGTCTTTGAGAATCTGGTGCAGCGCTTTTCCGAAAGTTACAACGAGGAAGCCGGAGCGCATTTTACGAGCCGGGACATCATTTATCTCATGTGCGATCTTCTGGTTTCCGGCGACCGTCACGCCTTCGGCCGCGACGGCATTGTGAAGACCGTGTACGACATGGCCATGGGCACAAGCCAGATGCTGACCTGCATGGAAGAACGTCTGACTCAGCTTGACGCCGATGCCGACGTGACCTGTTTCGGTCAGGAGATCAATCCGTTCACGTTCGGCATAGCCAAGGCGGACATGCTGATCCGCGGCGGCGAACCGGACAACATGCAGTTCGGCGACACGCTGGATAACGACCGGTTCGAGGGCTACCGGTTCGACTACTGCATATCGAATCCGCCTTTCGGCATCGACTGGAAGCGTGAGGCGCCGAGCGTGGAAGCGGAACACCGGCGCGGCGCGGCCGGACGTTTCGGGCCCGGCCTTCCGAGCAAGAGCGACGGTCAGCTTCTTTTTCTTCTCAACGGACTTTCCAAGCTTGAGCCGGACGGGCGCATGGCCATCATTCAGAACGGCTCATCGCTGTTCACGGGCGACGCGGGATCGGGGCCGTCGGAAATACGCCGCTACCTCATAGAAAACGACTGGCTGGAAACCATAGTGCAGCTTCCCACCGACAGTTTCTATAATACGGGCATTGCCACCTATATCTGGATCATCACCAAAGACAAGGAAGAGCGGCGTGCGGGCAAGGTTCAGCTTGTGGACGCGGGCAAGTGTTTCGAGCCGCGGCGCAAGTCCATAGGCAACAAGCGCGTGGACATCTCCGAAGCCTGCCGCGATCTCATTGTGAAGGCGTGCGGCGAATTTGCCGACAAGGACTACGAAGGCGAGACGGAGAGCGGCAGAAGCGTAGTGTGCAAAAGCCGCGTGCTGGACGGCTCGTCTTTCGGCTACAGCAAGATAGTGGTGGAAAGCCCGCAGCTCGGCGCAGACGGCAAGAAGATTCTCAAGCGGGGCAAGCCTGTGGCTGACACGTCGAAGCGCGATACGGAAAACGTGCCTCTCGGGGAAGACGTGGACGCCTACCTTGCCCGCGAGGTGCTGCCCTACAACCCCGATGCCTGGATAGACAAAAGCAAGACGAAAATCGGCTATGAAATTCCGTTCACGCGGATTTTCTATGAATACAAACCCATAGAACCGGCGGCGGAGATTGCCCGGCGCATTGAGCAGCATGAGCGCGTGCTCATGGAAAAGCTGCACGAGCTGTTCGGCGGGGAGGCGTAACATGAACGATGTGACGCGCTATGCCGACATGAAGGACAGCGGGGTGGAGTGGATAGGCAAAATTCCGAGCCATATTTCTATGAGTAGGCTGGGACTGCATTGTAATATTATCTTAGGTAAGATGCTTTGTACAAGTCAGATTAACGAGAGCTATTCCCTTGAATCATATTATTGTGCGGCGAATGTCCATTTTGGAAAGGTAGATGATACTGACCTCAAACAAATGTGGTTTTCCTCTGATGAAAAAAAGAAATATGCAGTTAAAACGGGTGATCTTCTCGTTGTAGAGGGAGGTGCTGGAGCTGGAGGATGCGCTATTGTACACGAGAATACAAAAAAAGCATTTGTCCAAAATTCTATCATGATTGTTCGTAGTTATTATGGTGATAATAGATATATAAGTTATTTGATTGAGTCACTAGTTGGACGTGGATATGTTGATTTTGTATGTAATAAGGCAACTATTCCACATTTTACAAAAGATAAAATTGAAAATGTACCATATCCTGTTTTTTCTGTAGAAGAGTATTGTGCCATTTCTAATTTTCTTGATGATATGTGCAATAATATTAATTCTATTATTGATAGTGCCAGAACCAGCATTGAAGAGTACAAGAAGTGGAAAGCCTCGGTCATTTATGAAGCCGTGACCAAGGGCCTCGATCCTCATGCGGAAATGAAGGACAGCGGGGTAAAGTGGATTGGAAAAATTCCGAAGCATTGGAAAGCAATCAAAGCAAAGTTTCTGGTTTCAATTGAAAATGGTTCAGATCCAGTTTCAGAAGGTGATATTCCTGTGTATGGCAGTGGATCTTCGAGTTTTAAGACCTGCGGAGAAAGTAAAAAATTTCCTTCTGTTTTATTAGGAAGAAAAGGTGCAACTCTTCACATACCCCATTATATAAATGAACCATTTTGGAATGTTGATACAGCATTTAATGTGTATGTAAAAAATAATAATATATTATTAATATTTTATTATTACTGTTCGATTTGTTTTGACTATAAGTATTATATATCAGCTACAACATTACCGAGTATGACACAAACGAATTATAAAGGGATGGTAATTCCTGTCCCAACCATAAATGAACAACATGAAATAGTTTCTTATCTCGACACAAAATGTTCAGAAATCGACCATCTTATCAGTGAAAAGGAAGCACTTGTTACCGACCTTGAAAGCTATAAAAAGTCGCTTATCTATGAAGTTGTAACGGGAAAGAGGAAGGTTTCCTGAGATATAAAAGAGGCTTCTTTCTGAAACAGTCCATGAAATATAAAAAAACTATCAGCGAAACGGCTTGAGTTTTTATCAGGTATCCTTTATAAAAAAGGCGTGGGTACTGGTACTACCCACGCCTTCCCCGGCAGAACGGTATTAGATTTTGTACCGTCTCTCGCTGTCATGTTTTGCCCCTCGTGAGCTCCTTGCTCCGGGGGGCTGCTTTTACTTAAAAGCGGCTGAAGTGGTCAACAAGTTCACGCAGGCTTTTGGCAAGGCCAGAAGCCGCAGTGACCAGAATTACGAGCTTGGAAAGCACTTTCAAAGCGCAATAAAATAAGCTCATTCATACCTCCTTTCGCTCTGCCGGTTTGCGAGAGAAGAAGGTACAGAGGTCGTGGAAGTGGCCCGTTCATGGTTTTATCACTCGCAAGAGATTCTGGTCAAGTGCATAATTCTCTGTTGGTGATGGGTAAAAAGGGCCATAAAGGGACAAATAAGGGAAAATAAGGACATAAAAATAGGTTTAATAAATGATCGGAGTCAGTCATAAAATATGATATTAAAACACAGCAAACAATAGCTAACAATAGCTAACAGAAGCAAACGATAGCAAACGATAGCAAACGGTAGCGAACGATAGCAAACGATAGCTAATTATAGCTGATGGCAGCAAGCAGAATCGTCTTAAAACGAGATGAAATTCCAGGTCTGCCCCGCTGCGGTTCCTGTGGCTCGGCCTTTTGAAGTTTGGGAAGCCGCAAAACATGCCGTTCCCCATTGACGCCCCATGCCCCCCGTCCCTACACTTGGGGTCAGACAAGGAGAGCGGTCATGCCCGATAATGAAAAGCAGTTTGAGCAGGATATTGCCTCGTTTCTCACCTCGCCCGCCGGGGGATGGGTGTCGGCCACCGATGCGGGCTACCGCAGCGCGGCAAGTGCGGGCAAGGGCCTCGATCTGGAAACGCTGGTCGGCTTTGTCAAAAGCACGCAGCCTCTTGTCTGGAAGAGATTTGAAAAGCAGTGCGGCGGCGATGCCGTGCAGAAATTCTATCGCTGCTTTGAAGAGGCCGTGCTGAAGGACGGCCTCATTCATGTGCTGCGCCACGGCTTTCATTATCGCGGCATGGAATTTCGGGTCTGCTGGTTCCGGCCGGAATCCTCGCTGAACGATCTTGCCGTGGAGCGTTACGGGCAGAACGTGTGCCAGTGCATCCGGCAGTGGCATTATTCCGCGCAGAACAACAACAGCGTGGACATGATGCTCTCCGTCAACGGCATTCCGGTGGCGGCGCTGGAACTCAAGAATCAGCTCACCGGCCAGAACGTCGATGACGCCAGGCGGCAGTGGATGTTCGACCGCGATCCCGCAGAACCGGCGTTCCGTCTGAACAGTCGCGTGCTCGTGTTTTTTGCGGTGGATCTCTATGAGGTCATGATGACCACCGCCCTTGCCGGCGCGAAGACCGTGTTTCTTCCGTTCAACCAGGGCTCGGCCGGGCCCGGCAGGGACGGCGGCGCGGGCAATCCTCCCACGACTGACGGCAGCTATGTGACTTCCTACCTGTGGAAGGACGTGCTTCAGAAGGACAGCCTGCTGGACATCCTTCAGAAGTTCATCCATTTCGAGGTGCTCACGGAAAAGCAGAAGATTGCCGGGGGCAAGGAGCGCACCGTCACCAAAAAGAAGATCATCTTTCCGCGTTTTCATCAGATGGACGTGGTGCGCAGGCTCATTGCCGACGTGCGAAAGCGCGGCGCCGGGCGCAACTATCTCATTCAGCACAGCGCCGGTTCAGGCAAGAGCAACAGCATAGCCTGGACGGCCTATCGTCTTTCCTGCCTGCACGATGCGGAAAACCGGCCCGTATTCAGTTCCGTCGTCATTCTTACCGACCGCACCGTGCTTGACCGGCAGCTTCAGGACACCATTTCGGGCTTCGATCATCAGAAGGGGGCGGTGGCAACCATCGGCGATAAAAAGACGTCGCAGGATCTGCTTCAGGCCATCAACGAGGGCAGTCGCATCATTGTGTCCACGCTCCAGAAGTTTCCCGTCATCTACAGGGAAGTGAAGGATGTGACGGGAAAGAATTTTGCCGTCATCGTGGACGAGGCCCACAGCAGTCAGACGGGCCGAAGCGCCGTGACGGTTCGGGAAGCGCTGGCCGACACCACGGAGGCTCTGCGCGAGTATGCCGAACTGGAAGGGCTTGCGGAGGAGGAAGCCCAGGATGCCGTGGATGAACTGGTGAGCGAAATGCTGGCGCACGGCAGACACTCCAATCTGAGCTTTTTTGCCTTCACGGCCACGCCCAAGAAAAAGACGCTGGAAATGTTCGGCGACGAGTACAGCGACGGCACCTTTCATCCGTTCCACATTTATTCCATGCGTCAGGCCATCGAGGAAGGCTTCATTCTCGACGTGCTGGCCAACTACACCACCTACCGCACCTGCTACAGAATCGCCAAGAACATACCCGACAATCCGGAAGTTCCGGCATCCCGGGCCGTGCAGACCATACGACGCTTTGAGGAACTGCATGCGCACAATCTGCGGCAGAAGACGGAAATCATCGTGGAGACCTTCCTTGACACGACGCGCGGAAAAATAGGCGGCAAGGGCAAGATGATGGTGGTGACTGCGTCTCGTCTTGCGGCCGTGCGCTACTATCAGGAAATGCGGAACTATCTGAAGGAACGGCATTATACGGACATTGCCGTGTTCATTGCGTTTTCCGGCACGGTGAAGGACGGAGAAACGGAATATACGGAAAGCGGCATGAACAGAGACAGGCAGGGGCAGCCGGTGAGCGAGTCTCAGCTTCGGGAGGTGTTCCATGATGAGGGAGACATCCTCATCGTTGCCGAAAAGTATCAGACGGGATTCGACGAACCTTTGCTGCACACCATGATCGTGGACAAGAAGCTGCGCGACGTGAAGGCCGTGCAGACCCTGAGTCGTCTGAACCGCATCTTCCCCGGCAAGCAGGACACCTATGTGCTCGACTTCGTGAACACCGCCGAGGAAATCAAGGAGGCGTTCCAGCCCTTCTACAAGGAAACCGTGCTTGATCACGAGATAGACGTGGACCTCATCTATAAGACGCAGGGGCTCATTCATGAGTTCCGCGTTTATACGAGGGAGGACGTCGCCAGAGTGAGCGCGGTCAGGTTTTCCGGCAGAAAGGGGGCCGATGCCACGCAGGCCAGAATAACCTCGTATCTGAAGCCGGTGGTGGACGTGTACGAGTCTCTGAGCGGAGAGCAGCGGTACGAATTTCGTCGGCTGGTGCGGTCGTTCATCAAGTTCTATCGCTATGTTGCGCAGATAACGCGCCTTTTCGACAAAGATCTGCATCAGGAGTTCGTGTTCTGCTCCTACCTTGAAAAACTTCTGCCCGGAGACAGACAGTCGGATTTCGAGCTGGGCAACAAGGTGAAGCTGGAATACTATCAGCTTCAGAAGACTTTTGAGGGGGCCATTGAACTGGAGCAGCAGAGCGAGCCTCTTCGTCAGACCGAAAAGCCGCCGCGACCGAAGAAGCCCGAGGAAGTCAGAAACACGCTGCTGGAAGTCATAGAGAAGGTCAACGAGCGCTACAAGGGCGAGTTTACCGAAGCCGACCGCGTCATGGTGAGCCAGCTGCACGACAGAGCCATGGCCGACGCGGGCCTGAGAAGAAAGGCGCGTTCCGGCAATCAGAAGATCTTCGTGAACAACTTTTTCCCGAAGTTCTTCGATCAGATGACGCAGCAGGCCTACACGGAAAGCGTGGATTCCTATACCAAGCTTTTTGAAGACGCGGAAAAGTACCGCATCATCATGCGCTCGCTCGGCGAAACCGTGTTCCGGGAACTTCGGGCCATGACGCAGGAGAACGCCGCCGGGGCGCTGTAGGAAAAGATCTGTCGTTTGTCCATGGGCTCAGGGGACGGTCAGCTTCTTTCTTCTCCAGCTCACCGGGAGTTTTGGGGAAGACACCTGCCGGCATGAGCATCAGGTTTCGGACGTGTGAGCCTGAAAAGGGCGTGTCTGATTTGCTCTATTTATGGCACCCTTTACCGGGGCACGGGCAAGACGACCTTTTCCCCGCCCTTGTATGAGGTCCGGCGGCAGGGGCCGCCCGGCCTTTGTGCGGGCTGAACAAAAACAAAGGAGCGCCGACCCCGGTTCAAAGGTCGGCGCTCCTGCCGTGTGCTGTCGGTGTTTTGGTTTGCGCTGGGCCCTCTTCCGTGCAGGCTCCGGCCCGGCGGGGGATTCGGTTCCGTCCCCGGACGAGAGCCTCCGGGGACGACCGGACGCGATCAGACTTTGCTCATCTTGAGGCTGACGATGGTGCCGCCCGGGGTGACGGAGAGTGCATGTTCCATGGTCATGAGGGCGTTTTTCTGATCTTCGACACTGCCCCGGAAGGGGAAGGACCGGCCCGCGGCGTTGCCGAACACGTGGAGGAACCCTAGTCCCTGATCGAGCCAGATGGTGAGCATTGAGCCGTCTTTGAACTCCAGACGCAGGGAGCGGGCATGGGCCATCAGTTTTTTGTCTACGGAGAAGACATGAACGGTACCCAGCTCCTTCAACGCAAGCTCGGCGACCGTGTCGCGCTCGGAGGATCGGGCCCAGTCGTCCTGAATGCTGCTCATTCTGTAATAGTCCTGGGGAGAATTCTCGGAGAACTTGGCGGTGATGACGGGGAATGGCCACGCTTCGCCGTAGAAGTCCCTGAGCTGTTTGAGCAGCCGGTAGAGCAGGGCGACGGTGAGGGGGGATTTGCAGTATCGGTCGGAAAAGACGATGCGCGTCAGGGGACGGCGCTCGGCGACGGGATCGACACCGAGATTTCTTTTCAGAGAAAGGTGCAGCCGTCCCCACAGCCATGCGCCGAAGGTCATGACGGTCGTCGTTTCCCCGCTCGCTATCTGCTCCACGGCGCAGCTTCCCCGGGGGGCCTGAAGATCCTTTTGCTGAATCGGCCTGCGCGTGCCGAGGTCGCCCTCGGTACGGCCCGTGAGCAGCAGCCGGTTTTCCTCTTCCTCATACACGGCCCAGCGATGCAGTTTTTCGTCTTCCATGGTGACGGCGAGGCGGGCATGAGGATGGGAGAAGCCTCCTTCAAGCACGCAGCAGGTCACTTTGCCTTGGACAAATGGCGCAAGGAGCATGCGTTCTTCCTGACTGAAGCTCTCGTAAAGCTCCTTTTCCAGCGCCAGCTCGACGCGCGTCTTCCGCAGGCGCAGGATCTCCAGAAGGTGCAGCATGTCGCCGTCGCCGGGCATCCATAAAGAATGCGGACCGAGATGCAGAAAGACGGTTTCTTCGGGATGAAGCAGGGAGGCGGACAGCACGGATTCTTCGAGACGCAGGGTCTCCGTGGAGGTCGAAGGGCCGAAGATGCGCGCGTTATCGGGAAGATCGAGCAGGGAGAGCCAGGCAGGCGTGAGCACTTCGAGGCCCTTATGTCTGTCGAGATCCCGGCTCTGATAGCGCAAGTCAAAGCTGAGTATGCAGTGGGGACAGGCCGTTTCACAATCATATCCCTTACAGAGCAGGCGTTCGTGCGCATCATGCAGAAGGGCGGTCATATATGGCGCTGCGGAAGAGGCATAGCCTGCGGCATTTTTGTCGAAGACGAAAAGGGAGGTGCAGAGCGTGCCGTCTTCTCTTCGACGGGTGTCCACGGCACACTCCAGTTCTTCGGTCTGAATGCCGAGACGTGCGGCCAGAGCGTCTCGCAGGGCGACGGCTATGGGGAAGGCCTGTGATTCATCGTTGAGCCAGGACTGGTCTTCCTTTCGCAACTGGACTTCAAGAACGTCGGTTCTGCTCTCGCAGGCCAGCCAGAGAGGCGCTTTTATTTTCCATTCCATGCCTTCCCGGCATGCGGGGCAGATGTGATTGGCAGGATCGTTTTCGTTTTTCCCACCACGGAGTTTTTTATGCTTCTTTATGGCAGAGGGAATTTCCCCGGTTTCTGAGATGGACTCCACTCTGCCGCAGGCGAGGCATACGGCGTAACCCCTGCCGTACATGCCGCGGGAACTGTGGAACACCGTGCCCGACGTGGTACAGCGGAAACGGGCTGCTTCGGGAAGTCCCAGGGAAATCCACGGCCCGCAGGCACATACGCTGGCCTCGGCATGGCTTAGACCAGTCATGCCGAGCGTGACGTTGTTGGATGGTTCGCTGAAAAAGTCCACGGCAAAGCCCGCAGGTTCAAGATACTCATGCCAGTTTTCTTTGGTCAGGGGAGCGCCGCAGTTGCTGCATGTCGTCTGGGAACGGCTGGCTGCCGTGCCGAAGCTGCCGCAGTGACGGCATCTCCAGCGACTTCGTATGTTCTGAAGTTCCGCAGCAGCCTCTGCAGAAGCGGGAATGTGCCAGTTCAGGGTTATGCCCTTCGATTCATAGACGAGACCGTTGATGGCCACGCTGTTGCCGGGCGCGTACTCAGTAAGAGCCGAAGAGAGGGAACGGCTGGGCAATTCTCTGCGCATGAACAGATTGTCCGGCTCTTCCCTGCTTTCTTTTTGCCGACGCTTTTGCTCCCGAAAAAGGGCATAGTGCATGGTATCGAAGGTGGCCACATGGAGAGGGAAACCGTGGGCAGGCAGGAATTCCTGAGAAATGAGTTCCTTGAGCAGGTACTCCCTGGCCATGCGCTCCTTGCGGAGGGTAACGGCCTTTTTGGCGGCGGAATCCTTTTCGTCGCCGTTGTTCTGCATGTCTTTTTCCGCCCGGCACAGGGCGTCGTAATCACTTCTCCATCGTGCGCATGCTCTGTCCATGGCTTCGGCGGCCTTGTCTGCCAGAGCCTCCGGGCGTTCGTTCTGGAAAACACTGTTTCGGCACAGGAGTCTTATGCCCTCCAGAAGGGGCGAGTCTTTTTCCAGCGTTCTGAACCGCAGGGAGAAGAGACTTGCCGCAGGATTCTTTCCGGTGAAAAAGGCGTCGCATGAGAGCTTGACCAGATCCCTGTCATCCTTCTGCTGGCGTTCTTTAAGAAACGCCGTGAGCAGAAGGGCGTTGATGTGCCTTTGCAGGATGACAGGACTGTTCAGGGATACACGGGGCACGGGAAGGGCAGCATCGAAGGCCCAGCGGCTGTTGGCAAAGGCTGCCATTTCGTGAGGATTGTCCTTGCACATGGTGAAGGTGAGCGCCCTCGTTTCCCCGCGGCGGCCGGAGCGACCGGAACGCTGGAGATAGTTGGCCGGATGGGGAGGCACGTTGTTCATGCCCACGACGGAAATGCCGCCTATGTCTATGCCCATTTCCATGGTGGTGGAGCAGGAGAGCACGTTGATGTCGCCTTTGCGGAACATGTTCGTGTAGTCCTCGAGCTCTGAGGACGAGAGCTGGGCGGAATGTTCCTGAGCTCTGAAATAAGGCATGAGTTCCACCACGCTGTCATGGTCGGCAAACCAGAGTCCGGCCTGCCGGAGCGTCTGAACCTCCTTGTCTTCCGAAAGCCAGTTGCGGGCTTTTTTTACTCCTTCTTCGGTCGTGGGTTCGAAAGGAGAGGGGTAGCGCGGAATGACGTAATTCTTGCAGCTGGCGTTCTGCTCCCCTTTGCGGGGAAGATAAGGAGAAATGCCGACAAAGGTGGTGTCAAGAAAACGCTGAGTGAAGGGGCAGAGCCAGGCTTTTTTCAGCGGTGTGAAGCTCATGGCCGTGTGCTTGAGAAGTATGCCGTCCCCATGTCGTGAACAGAGATCAGGGAGACTTATGAGCTGGTTCCACGCCTGCCGGAGCACACTGTCGATGATGTCGGCATGTTCCCAGTGGCTTGCGCCCAGGTGCAGCGCACGTTCAAGAAGGCGCACAAGACGGTGTTGTCTGTTGCGGCGGCACTGAGGCCAGATGAGCTGAAATTTTTTGGGTTCTTTTTCATCCGGGGCCAGCATGAAGGTCTGGTTGTAGGTCATGCCCAGCCACTTTCGCCAGTCCTTGGAAAAATCGGTGGCGCCGTTTCCCCGGAACACGAAGTCAAGGCATATCTTCAGAAAGTCCTTCCAGTCCTGCAGTGTGAGATTGTCAGATTTCCATTCTCTGGGAACGTCGGTCACCCTTTCCAGTGCCGGATAGCACACCGCCATGAGCCCCAGTGTCTCGAGGTTGACGGCCTTTGCCGGACGTCTTCCGAATTCGCGGAAAATGAGCATGTTGGCGAAGTTTGTCGTTGAGTCTGCAGAAAACAGCAACGGCGCCTTTTCACGATAGAGCCGGAACAGCACGTCAAAGGTGGAGCGCTCGTTTTCAAGCTGCCGGGCCATGTCGGTAAAGGAAACGGGAACCTCATCCTTGAGTGCGGCGAGCTCTTTTTTCTTGTTGTCCAGCAGGCTTTGAATGGTAAGACGTACACTTTCAGGCAGGGTTTCCAGAGTGGCTATTTCCTGCTTCAGCGCAGTGCGCTTTTCCTCGTTACCCCCCTGACAATCCCGCAAAGCGATGTGGTAGAGAAGTCCGCGTATGCGCGTAAGTTCGGAAAACAGCTGCATGCGCATGGCCGAGCGTGCCGTTCCCTGCCGGCTGTCGTTGAAGGTGAGCATCTTGCGGCCCCGGAAAGGATGCTGGACAGGATCCTTTCCGTCGGGAGCAAATTCCAGAAGCACCGGGGCTATGGTGTTCTGCAGGTAAGGCGTGCCGATGAAATTGTAGGCATAGAACTCCTGATTTCCCCGGGCTGTTTCCAGACAGAGAGGACAGTCAAGAGCACCTTTGTCGGGGTCCGGCTCTTTCAAAAAGACGCGGATGGCATGACCGTTGTCCGTGTCCATGAGCCGGAAGGTCTCCTTGTCGAGAAAGAAGGAGGCCGACGAGGAGCCGGGGCGCATCAGCAGCACGGCGTAGGAGTCCGAAAGACGGCTGACAGGCGTTTCTTCGTCGAGGAGTCCTTCTTCCTCTTCCATCTCCAGACCATGTTGTTTCTGTATGAGAAATTCTGCGGGAGTTCCATCTTCGTCCGTGCGGTCGCTCTTCTGGGCCAGAAGGAAAGGAGTGTGACAGCCTCTGCAGGTGACGATTTCAAACACCGGACTTCCGCATGAGCAGCGCTCTCTCGATTCCATCCATACTGAGCCGTAGGGCCAGTCGTCCCCAAGTTCCTTCTGTTTGTGCGGGCAGTTCGGATCTGCGCAGGCCCAGAGACCGGAAAGCCCCCGGACGAATATGTGCGCACGCAGAGGAAGGAATGGTGTACCTTCCGGGCTTTTTGTCCACGACAGCATATCGAGCCAGCGCAGGGCGGTCTCCGTATCGGCGGGCAGGTCCGATTTTTTTAGAATTGCCCGCACTTCGGAGAGTCTGGCCACAGTTTTGTCCCGGGTGAAGAGTGACCGCAAAGCCTTTGCCTCTTTTGAGCGGCAGAGTGCTTCATAACGGGCAGCATGCTGAGACTCTTCGGGCTCCATGGCTTCCAGCTCTTCCAGCGTGACGGGCTTTTCTTCCAGCTCGGGAAGGGCGGGAATGACTCTTTTGCCCGCAATGAGCGAGACCTGAGAGATGGGAACACCAGCTACATCCGCAAGGAAGCGCTTGAGCTCCTGTCCTGCCGGACCGTCGGGATCGCCTATGGTGGCGGAGGTCGCCACGAAACGCACGGTGTCGGGAGTCACGCCGAAGGCCATCTGTACGCGGCGCAAGAGAAGCGAGAGTTCCGCAGCCTGGGAACCTATGTAACAGTGGGCCTCGTCGAGTACTATCCATTCCAGCTTGCCCTGCGACTTCTGCAGAATGGGGGCGTCTTCCGTGCGCACCAGCATGTATTCCAGCATGCTTGCGTTGGTGAAGAGAATGGGGGGCGGGCTTGCGCGCAGATCGTCGCGCGAGATGACTTCGTTGGGATATTTTTTCTCATGGGCGGGAACACTCTGGGGTGTCTTGCCGTTGTAGAGGCAGAAGCGTATCTCCCCCTTGAAGCCCCTCGTCCAGGCGTCGAGCCGGTCGCGCTGGCTGCTGATGAGCGCGTTGAGCGGATAGAGAAAAAGCGCTCTCACGCCTTCGAGCGGTACGCCTTCTTCCGCGCTCTCTTTTGCCAGCCTGTCGAGGATGGGAATCATGAAGCATTCCGTCTTGCCCGAGCCCGTGCCGCTGCTGATGACGGCGGAAGCGGGTTCGTCACGGCATAGTGTCTCCCAGGCCGCAAGCTGGTGTGTGTAGGGCCTGCGGGAGAGGGGAAACTCGTAGTCTTGCCGCAGCTCTTCGGGCGGATTGCTCAGGCAGCGGACAAGACGCTTATCCAGCAGCTTTCCTTTAAGCTCGTCCATGCTGACGTCCGACTGCTGCCAGCCGAACGTAGCTTCAAAGGCGGGGGCACCCGTGAGGCTTCCTTTCTCACCCGGTGCACAGGTAAGCATGGAGTCCAGACAACGGCGCAGAGAGTCGTTGTTCAGGGGCAGAGTGGAGGGCACAGCCTGCCGTATGCGATCCTGAAGACGGGGAAAGAGCCGGGAAAAGTACGACAGAGGCATGATTATGACTCCTTGATGCTGAAGCGTTCCGACATGCAGCAGTAGGCGGTGAGCGTGGACGCCCGCTCGAACCATGCAGCGTCGAAATGGATGTGTTCGCGGATGTGGAATATCGTGTCCTGATCCGGCGGAACGGAGAAAAAGCCCATCCGCGGTTCAAAGGCCTGAAGCGTGAGCAGTACGGGAAGGCCGAGCACGCTGTTTCGTGATTCCAGAGGAAATGGCAGAAAGCGCTCCATGTCGGCATCGTTCCGTTCCCTGTTGACGAGAGAGGCAAATGCTTTGGGCCATTCGTCGTCGGCGTGGGCGCGCAGCAGCGTCTGCATTTCGGAGTTGTCTCCCTTGAACAGCAGACTGACGACTTTTTCCCTGCAGTAATAGTTACGCACAATTGTCAGCATATTTGCTTCACAAGGCAGCGCGACGGCTATGTGCACGAGCGCGTTGACGGAAGGACAACAGGAGCCGAGCGCTTTCATAACCTCCTGTACATGGCTCTGCCAGTAGATGACGGCCATGTCTCCAGAAATGACCCTGTCGAGGTAGTCTTTGACGGCCTGTGCTGCGTCTTTCCAGTCCTTCCGGGACACGAAGTTCCATAGAAAAGGAAGCTCCGTGTCGACCCTTG
>JAXUUT010000005.1:0-2511 GCA_037230945.1 bacterium | reverse complement strand
CCAGAGCCTTTTCGGGGGGAATGATTCCCCCCGAACAGGCTCTGGCTGTCCTTTTCCTCTATATCCTGGTCACCTTGACGAGGATCTGGCTGCCCATGGCGGTGACGAGGGGGTCGGCGCTTTTTTCGATATCCGGGGAGTAGAGGAGGTTCACGTTGGCGCCGCCGTCGGTGAGGGGCATGTCGGGTAGGCCGAGTTCCGGGCAGCCCTGCCACCAGCCGTGAAGCAGCATGACCGTGTCTTCACGGATGCCGGGGTAGTACTGCGCCTTCACCACAAGGCTGCCGTGCGGGGAGGTGACTCTTACCTTGTCGCCGTCGGCGATGCCGAGGGAACGCGCGCTCTTCGGGTGTATGTGCAGGGACGGTTCCTTTTCCACCTCGCGCAGGTAGGGAACGTTGCGCTGCCAGCCCGCGGAAAAGCTGCGCGAAGTATGGTAGTCCGAGAGCACGAAGGGGTAGTCCTTCAGAAGTTCCGGAGTGCCGGACACGCTTTCCACCGGTTCCCGCCATTCGGGCATGGGGGCAAAGCCCGCCTTTTCAAAGCGCGTGTTGAAAAGCGCGACCTTTCCCTCGGCAAGGTAGGGAGCCTTGTCCAGTTGCGAGCTTTTGGTGTGAAAGGTCGCTTCGTATTTTTCAAACTGCCGCGCCCCGGCCGGAGGATACACTATGCCCGTGCGATGGCTGCGCAGCTCCTCCATGCTCATGCCCAGAGGTTCGAGCTGCCAGTTCATGCAGGCCGTCATGTCCCCGTGCCAGAAGTCGTCGCCGTAGCCGAGAGCCGTGCCGATGTCCAGCATGATCTGTTGCATGGAACGGCCTTCTCCCACAGGTTCGATCACCTTGTTGCGCGCCATGATGAACGGCCCGCGCACCTCGAAGGGATGGTCGATTTCATAGGGCGTGAGCGCGGGAAGCACGATGTCGGCAAAGGCCATGTCTGCCGTGCGGTGCGTGTCGATGACCACGTAGAAGTCGAGCTTCTTCAGCGCTTCAATGACCCCGCGCGGATTGCGCGTGCTTACCGTGGGCTGAGAGCCCGGCGCAATGATGGCATGAATGGTCGGCTTCTCGCTCAGAACGTCGGAAAAAAGCCGCGCGTACGCCGCAGACGTGCCTTCCCGGAACGGCTGAAATTCCCGGGGAAATTCCGGCCCCACAATCTTGTCCAGCCACTTTGCCGTGTACCGGTCCTTGAGATGCACGCTGCGCGGCGCGGGCATGGTGGAACCCGGCCCGGCAAACAGATTGCCCCCAGGCCTGTCCAGATGACCGGTCACCGCCATGAGCATGGCTATGGCCCGTATGGCGTCTCCGGCAGACGGCGCGTGCTCCAGACCGTTGCCCACGTCTATCGTCGCCTTCTTCGTGGTGGCGTAGGTGCGGGCAAGCTCTTCAATCTTTTCCGCAGAAACCCCGCATATATT
This sequence comes from bacterium, assembly GCA_037230945.1. Taxonomy (GTDB): domain Bacteria; phylum Desulfobacterota; class Desulfovibrionia; order Desulfovibrionales; family Desulfovibrionaceae; genus Mailhella. Next base: position 1,085 of record JAXUUT010000005.1, on the reverse strand, counting down.
CTCCGCCCATTGCGGACTGTACTTGCGTACGTGTTCGGCAAGCGCCTCGTAGCCGAAGCACCACGTCTTCACGAACTCGTGGTCGATGAGATCGTCGCGAGTCACCACGTGCAGCATGGCAAGCGCAAGCGCCGCGTCCGTGCCGGGACGCACCGGTATCCAGTCCGAGGCAAAGCCGCCGTCCGCTTCCAGCGACGGCTTGATCGCGTAAATGCGCGCTCCCCGCGCCCTCGCTTCCACCAGCGACGACGCCGAGCCCAGCGGCGGACCGGAATACACCGGCTGCCTGCCCCATATGAGAATCACGTCCGCATTCCTGTAGTCCGGCGTCGGCCGCATTCCTATGGTGTGGCAGAACCCGAAATGAAGCTGCATGGCGCATATCCCGCTGTGCCCGTAGTTCGGACTGCCGTGCGCCACAAGCAGACGATACAGGTATTCGCTGTAGTCCCGCCGCGCCGGAGACAGTATGGCCAGCGATTCCGGCCCGTACGCCTCCTTCTGCGCCTTCAGCTTCTCCGCAATGATGCCGAGAGCTTCGTCCCAGCTTATGCGCTCAAATTTCCCTTCGCCCTTTTTGCCCGTGCGCCTGAGCGGGGCGGTGAGCCTGTCTTCGGAATACACCCACTGCGGCGCTGCGTGCGCCTTGCAGCACAGGCCCCCGCGGTTGTGCGGCGCTTCCGCCATGCCCGCCACACGCAAAAAGCGCCCGTCCTTCACAAACGCATATATCGCACAGTTCCCCCGTGGCCCGCACATCCCGCACCACGTCGGCACTGCCCTCTCTCCACGCTCCGCCGCCAAAGCCTCCGCTTCCTCCAGCGTCAGCGCCGTGACCTGCCCCCTGCCGAATTCCTGTCCTTTCTTGTGCGGCATACGCCCCTCCTTCCCATGCTTCCCTGAACCTTATGCAACCCGACCCCTCCCGTCAAATGAAACGCAGGAAACGCAGGAACCACAGGAAAGGCAGGAAAGGCAGGAAAGGCAGAAAAGGCAGGAAAGGCAGAAAAGGCAGGAAAGGCAGAAAAGGCAGGAAAGGCAGCGGGGCTCCGCCCCGGACCCCGCCGGGGGAGATAATCTCCCCC
>JAXUUT010000121.1:0-15500 GCA_037230945.1 bacterium | reverse complement strand
CTCTCGGAGAGGACAGATCCCCCATTGACCTCATGTATGAGGCGGCGCACGAGATCGGAGTACAGCCGAAGACCATTGCCATGCGCGGCGGTACCGACGGTTCGGCACTTTCCGCCAAGGGACTCGTTACTCCCAACTACTTTACCGGCGGGTTGAATTTCCATTCCAATGCGGAATTTCTGCCCGTGCCTTCCCTGTGCAAGTCTCTTGAAATGACTCTCAAGATTCTGGAGCTTGCCGTGAAGAAGTCCGGCAACTGATTTCATCAGCACCGTCAGAACGAGGCCTCACTTCAGAAATTCTGGAGTGAGGCCTTTTGCATTACGATCATGTGTGAGAACAGAGCTATTCAGTTCCGGGCGAAGAATTTCAGGACAAAGCGTGAGTGGTGTCTCGTCGGCGCAGGCTCAGGTGACTTTTGGGGACGTGTCCCTGTGCCGGACCACGGCTGAAGACGCATGGACATGACATGGAGAAGAGAGAGGAGGCTCCGGGCACTGGGCAGGCCGCTTTTGTCGGAAAAAGGGAGCGGGCTGTCTGGGAGAGGCAGAAACTTGTTGTGCGCAGAGGGAAAGAACGATCGGAAAATTTGCTGACTCAACGAAGAGGCAGGGAATTGACGGCAGGAAGGCCGAAGCCTTGAGGCTTCGGCCTTCCTGGACAAGGGAATATGCTGTCTGGCGGATTTATTCAGGAGCTCAGGAGTCTTCGCGGGAAGAGCAGCAGACCTTGAAGAATGCGGGCATCTTGCCGAAATGAATCAGGCACAGCATGACGCCCATGAGAATGAGGACGGTGCCGACCCAGAAGGAGAGGGAGACGGCTTCGCCAAGGAAGAGAATGCCGAGGACGGTGGCGGTCAGAGGCTGCACGGGATAGAAGGCGGAACAGGTTCCGGCTTCTATGAGGGAAAGACTTTCATTCCAGAGAACATGGGCCACGCAGGTGCACATGACGGCCATGTAGAGAAGCGAAAGAATCACGCCTGTATCCCAGACGGCAGGCGTATGCATGAGCTCAACGGCAGAGGCGGGAATCGTGAAGACGAGAGCCACGCCCATGCTCCATGCCGTGATGATGAGCGGGTGATAAAGGTGTCCTATTTTCCGGATGATGATGGATACGTACGACCAGATCAGAACGGAGATGAGGGAAAGAACGATGCCCGTCATCATGTCGCTGCCGTGAACGCCGCCGATGATGAAATAAACGCCGATGATGCCGAGCAGCAGTCCCGCTCCTTTCTGTATGGTGAGGCGTTCATGCAGGAATATGGCCGCCATGATCATGATGACGATGGGATTCAGGGAGTTCACGAGAGCGGCAAATGAAGCATTGGAAAACTTGGTTCCGAGCAGCTGCAGAACGAGGGCCACAAAGTATCCGAAAAAGCCTATCAGAAAAATGTATTTGTAATCCTTGCGTTCTATGGGGCGGAATTTTTTTACATGGATGAGCGCCATAAGCAGCAGGAAGGAGATGGCGTACCGCACGAGCGAGACGGTGAACGGCGGCACCTTGTCGAGCACGTACTTGCTGACGACATAGAGACTTCCCCAGAGAAAAAACGTAAGGAAGAGGTAGAGATAGACAAGTTTTTCATTCAAGGATTTCATGAGGAACCTCCTGAAAGGGACGGTCAGCTTCGTTCGTCGACAAGAGAAAGTTTTTTCCAGTTGCCGCGACGGAAACGGACAATGAATATGCCGGCCCGGCACAGTTCATCAAAGGCCATGGCAACCCACACGCCGATGATGCCGAGTCCCAGCACGCTGCCGAGGAACCATGAGCCGCACACAGCCACGGACCAGCAGAAAACGATGGCCAGCATGGTGGGGAAGAAAACGTCTCCGCATGTTTGCAGAGCCCGCACCATGACGATGTTGACGGCCCTGCCGAGCTCGAGAGCCACGTCGATGAGCATGACGAGCCGGCAGAGGCGTATGACTTCGGCGTTGCTGGTGAGCAGGCCGAAAATGCTGTTGGAAAAAATGGCGATGGCTGCCGAAATCGTTGCGGAGGCCAGGCAGGAAACCAGCGTCACCCATATGACGAGCTCTTCGGCTTCCTGATGCTTTCTGGCGCCGAGAGCGCGACCGAGGAGAATCTGCATGGCCTGGGAAACGGCTGATGTGAACAGATAGGAGCACATGGCCAGCATGGTGGCGTAGGTTTTCACCACGGCTTCGGTCGTGCTGAAGGTATTGATGATGGCAAGAATGACGATCTGGCTGAAGGAGTAGGAAATGGACTCACCGCAGGAAGGCAGGCCGAGCTTGAGCATCTTGACGAGTTCCGTCTTCTGACAGCGGAAAAGACGTCGGGCGGAAAGACTGATGCGCAGATATTTTTTTACCTCATAGAAGAGAATGAGGGCTCCCATGAGTCTGGAAAGAACGGAAGGAATGGCCACGGCCATGGCGCCCTTCATGCCGAACCCCCACAGAAAGAGCGCATTGCCGCTTATGTTGATGATGTTGAACAGAAACGCCACGAGGAGGCACTGCTTCATGTAGGTATTGCTGCGAAGATAGGCGCTCAGGGAGAGCATGACGGCCTGAAGGAAGAGACCGCCTCCGGTAATGCGGAGATAGATGACGGCTTCGTTCATGATTTCCGGCTGAACGTGTATGGCCGAGAGCACAGGACGCGCAAGAACGGCCAGCATGACACCTATGCCGAGACTTACGGCCAGGTTGAAGTAAAAGGAAATCACATAGATCTGCTGTTCCTTTTCCTTGTTTTGCGCTCCTTTGTACTGGCTTATGAGAATGAGCGACGCGGCGGACAGAACGGACAGGCTTACGGCAAGCATGTCGAGAATGGTATTGGCCTGGTTGATGGCTGTGGCGCTGTAGTCGTTGCCCACCATGACCTTGTCCACATTGCCCACGAGAAGCTGAAGAACGAGTTCCAGAAACAGGGGAAGCGTGAGGCGGAGCAGAAGACTGATGTCGATGTGATCTTTGTGAAGCGGAAACATGGAACATTCATGGAGCCGGGCAGGACAGTCCGGCGGGAAACTGATAAAGGCGTCGTCGTAGTCCGTGCAACGCAGGACGTCTGGATGATCTTCTTTGGAGACGGGCGGTCGAGGGGAATTCGGGCCGGGGCAACTTTGCTCCTTCACGGAAGAAGTGTAAAGAAAAAACTGCAGATATTTCCGGGAAGAGCACACTGACGACTCCGAACGCATGGCCCTTCCCGGAATGGAACCGAAGTCTTTCGTTCAAAGTCCCGTGGCCACGGCTGCGATCATGACGACGATTGCCATGACCGTCCAGAGCAGAAACAGCGGCAGAACCCAGCCGGCCCACCGCCTGTAGTCGACCCCGGCCATGGCAATGCTGGCCATCATGGTTCCGTTGGTGGGGAAGATGACGTTGGAGAGGCCGTCGCCGAGCTGGAAGGCGAGAACGGCGGTCTGTCTGGTCATGTCCACAACGTCGGCAAGGGGCGCCATGATGGGCATGACGACGGCTGCCTGTCCGGAGCCCGAGGGAACAAAGAAGTTGAAGAGAAGATTGAACAGGAACATGACGGGCGCCACAAGCACGCTGTGCAGGCTGTTGAGAGCGACGGCCATGCCGTAAATGATGGAATGAAGGATGTGTCCGTCGCTCAAAACGACGGATATGCCCGTGGCCAGGCCTATGAGCATGGCCGAGAAGGTCATCTGGCGTGCACCCTGAAGAAATCCGGCCACAAATCCGTTCATGCCCATGCCCGTCACCAGCGCGCCGAACATGGCGACGAGCATCATGATGCCGGCCATGTAGTTCATGCCCCAGTGAAGGGAGAGAGAGCCCCATACATAGATGCCGAGGCCGACCACAAGGCCGAGCAGAGCGAGGGCGTGGCGGGCGTTGAATTCGGCGACGGGTGCACTGGCCGGAGTATTCTCATCCATGCCGGCAGATCCATGGCGGACGGCACAAACCTTGCGCGCGTAGCGGATGATGAAAAGGGCCGTGGGCAGCAGAAAGACCAGCCAGACCACGCAGCGGAAGCCGAAGCCGGACAGCATGGGCAGACCTGCAATCTGCTGGGCTATCTGCACGGTCATGGCGCATACGGGGCTTGTGGCATAGCCGCCATACGCGGCAAGAAACATGATGGCAACGCCGGTAATTTCGTCGGCGCCCAGTCTGCGGGCGAGGATGACGCCGATGGGAATGGTGGCCACCACGGGATTGGCCATGACGCCGGATGCACCAAGAACGCTCATGATGACGATGATGGCCGGCAGAATGAGAAATGACTTTGTGCCGAGTTTTCGGACCAGCCAGCTGATGAAGGCGTCGACGGAATTGCCGGCGATGAGGACCTGAAAATAGCCGCCGACAAGGAAGGTGAACACAATGATGGGACCTGCCTTCACCATGCCCTTGAAGACGGCGTCCACCAGTCCCCAGGGAGAAACACCCTGCTGGGGAATGGCATGATAGGTCATGGGGTCGAGCATCTTCGTGCCGGCAACAAGGTCGTACATGCCTGCCGGAATGATGTGCGTCAGCACGGCGGCAAGCACCATCATGGCAAATACGATGACAAGCGAATTGGGAAATTGAAATTTTTTAGTGGTCGTGTTCATGGCTGCGGTATTGCGGGAAAAAAATATGGAAGTTTCAGCGCCGGTCGTCCGGCAGGGAAAGTATGGTCGTTACCAGCTTGCGGCACTGGGGAAGGAGCGAGGAGAGCAGGGCGTGTTCCTCCCGGCTGTGCGCGCCTGCCCCGGCGACTCCGAGTGCGCAAAGGGTCGGAATGCCCATCTGCGTGGTGAAGGCACTGTCGGAGCAGCCTCCTGTGGAAAGAAAGGACACCGGTCCGAGGCCGAGCCTTTGCGACGCCTCGTCGTACATGGCCGCCAGTGCGTCGGTCCCCGGAGTTTTTTCCATGGCGGGGTATCGTCCCAGCACGAGGCATTCCGCAGAGGTGCCGGGCAGCGGCGTTTCGTCGCACAGAGCTTTCAAGGCCTGCCGGGCGGCTTCAAAGTCGGCATTGGTGCGGTATCTCAGCCCCAGGGAAATGACGCACTCGTCGGGGATGACGTTGGGACCGGTTCCACCTTCGATTTTGCCGCAGTTGAACAGATTACCGTCAGGCCGGGAGAGAGACTCGATCCGCTCCACGAGCCGCGCGGCCGTGCGTATGGCGCTGGCTCCCTTTTCCGGGTTGCGTCCCGCATGGGCGGCAATGCCTTTCACCAGAATGCGGATGACGGCGCCGCCTTTTCGCTCGATGACAATTTCGTTTCCCGTGGAGCCGCTTTCGCAGTTGAAGGCGGCTGCGCATCCGGCGCATTCCTGAGAGAAAAGCTGCCCTCCCAGACCGTTGGAAAGCATGTGCGCGGTCTCTTCGTCGCTGGCAAGCACCAGTCGGATCTGGCGTTCTTTGTAGCCGCAGGCGAGCAGCGCCTTGACGGCGAACAGGGCGATGACTATGCCCCCCTTGCAGTCGAACACTCCGGGGCCGTAAAGGCAGTCCCCTTCCCGGCGCAGCAGTTCCGGCCAGCTGCCTGCGGGATGAACCGTGTCCAGATGGGCCAGGAGAGCCACCGGCTTCTGTGAGCCTTCAGCCGTGCGGGCTGTGAGCGCGTCCCCGGCTTTTTCATAGGATATCTTGCGGCAGGTCATGCCCATGGCGTCACAGTAGGTGTCTATGTGACTGGCAAGACGGCTGACCGCACGTTTGTCGGCGGAAGGCGTTTCCTGTTCCACAAGATTTTTCAGCAGCTGGACCATTTCCGGCTGTTTGCCGTCAAGGAACTCCATGGCTGCATGCCACAGTGCTTCGTTCTTCATCACTTCCGTCTCTCTGTTGCTGGAAAAAGAAGCTGTCAGCATAGCCACGTCTTGTAAAATGTTCAAGAGACATTGCAATAGGGAAAATTTTTTCATGAGAGAGAACTTTTTAATGGGAGAATTACAATTTTTTTTCACAAGATATGACTCTGGTGAGGATGAAAAGGGAGAAAAGCGGTTCAGGAAGATTGCCATACATCAAAATTTCGGGAAAATTGACGCATGATCAGAGCAATTTTGTATTGCTGTGAAAAAACACCTTGTCCCTATATGGACATGCAGCGGGCTGATGAGAGAATCATGATGACAAGGCGGATATAAAAGTCTAACTATTTTGGCGAAAAGCGCTTTTTCAGGGGATGCCCGGGTATGGATGCCCGGATGCGGCATGGCCGATTTTTCGCTGTCTCCCATCGGAAAAGGGCGACTTGTGCGGATACGCATGAAATGCGCGGCATTTTGGCCACTGTCCGTTCGTTATTCATTGAAAGGCTTTTCGGACGTTGAGACTCCCCTGAGCCGGGGAAGTCGGTCGTTTGTCGGACGGTTGTGCACCGGCAGGCCGACTCATGCGTACCGAGGGGGAGGAAGAATTGAAGGATGTTCTTTTCGGGCTGACTGTGGAGAGCGACAATCAGTCCATTCTTGACATGGTTTTCAACAAGGCGCATGAGGCCAGATATTTCAGTATGGCCACATTGCCTGCGAAAGGCGACCTTCCGGGATCCCGTTTTCTGGATTTCATGCGGAGCAGAAGCGATGGCCTTCTGTACTTCGGGGTGGGAACCGGCAAGCCCTGCAATGAGGACATTGAAGCCCATCCCATAGTGACGCTCAACGGTTCATTTGTGGGGGATGACACAGGGGAATCGGAACATCGTCAGCTTATTTCCTTCCGCATTACCGGCAGGGTGCGCCGGTGCGACAATCCGGAGGCGGAACGGGAATACTGGGCAAGGAATCCCGGGTCCCGCAAAATGTGGGAAAAAAGTCTGAACAGCTTTGTCATTTATTGCCTGTGGCAGGGGGAAGGTGAACTGTATCAGGTATATAAGAATGACCGCATCTACCGTCTTCGTTTCGGCTTCGGGGGTGTGGAGCCCAGACCTTTCCACTATTACATAAATGAAACGCTCTGTACGGGGTGCGGAACGTGCGTCGACGCCTGCACGGCCGGCATCATCACCGTAGAGCACGGCACGGCCAGGATTCCCTTTCAGCACTGCTATGAATGCGGCGTGTGCCGCACGGCCTGCCCTCATGGAGCTATAGAAATGTCGGATCGTTCCGTCTGGCAAGGAGAATGACTCATGCTTGCATTATGGACTCGTTACAAGAATATTCCTCTCCTGAAAAAAATGTTTGCCGCCATGCTGGCCGGCATTGTCGCCGGCATACTGCTGGGCCCGAGAGCGGAGGCGCTGTCGCCTCTCGGCACGCTTTTTCTTCAGCTTCTTCAGATGATAGCCCTGCCGCTCATCATCGTTAATCTGCTTTCGGGACTCTGCTCTCTTGACGATCCCAAGCTTTTCGGAAGAATCGGCGTGCGCGTGCTGCTTTACTATTGCCTGACCACGGTTTTTGCCATGGTCATCGCCGTCTTTGTCGGCAGTCTCATCCGTCCCGGCCTCGGATTCATTCTGAGCGGTGATTTTGTTCTCACCAGCAAGGCGACGCCCTCCATAGGGGCCACCATACTTTCCATGATTCCCTCAAACGTGTTTACGGCGCTTGCCGACGGCAAGTTCGATCAGGTGGTCATTTTCGTGGCCATCTTCGGCATGGCCGCACTTTTCCTCCCGGCAGCGGATCGTGAACGGCTCCGCAGCATGTCGGACATCTTTGTCCGGGCGTTCAACAAGATCATGGCGGCCGTCATGCTTTATGCCCCTGTGGGCATTTTTGCCCTCATGGCCCGTACGTTCGGTCGTTACGGCCTTTCCATGGGCGGCCCCATCGCAAAGTATGTCGTCAGCGTGTATATTTCCGTTTTTTGCATGTTCTGCGTGTATCTTCTGCTGCTTTACCTCTTCGTACGCATGAAGCCGGGGTATTTCCTGCGTCGTTCCGGCCCGGTTATCGTATCGGCGGCAAGTACCTGTTCCAGCATAGCCACGCTGCCGGTGAATCTTAAGGCCGCCGAGGATCTCGGCGTGCCGAAGGGCATCTACAGCTTTACCATCCCGCTGGGCAATCAGATAAATCGTGACGGCATGGGCATCTTTTTTGCCATGTCGTTCATGTTCACGGCACAGGCCGCGGGCGTGGACTTCACCTTTGCCGAGCTCGGCAAGATGATTCTGCTCAGCCTGCTTCTCACCATGGGCGGCGGAGGCATTCCCGGTGGGGCCATGGTCTTTCTGGCGCTCATCTTTGAAACCTTCGGACTTCCCGTGGAAGTGGTGGCCGTCATAGCGGGCATACATACGCTCAATGAAATGGGGCTGACGACCATGAACTGTCTGGGCGATCTTGTGGGGACCGTCATAGCCACCTTCAGCGGAGAAGACAGAAAGAATCTGCCGCCTGAACAGGACTGACGACGTCGCAGATTGCTGCATCATACAGAAGAAGGCCGGAACTCGAAAGGGACCGGCCTTTTTCTGTGACGCAAAAGAACCGGAGCAGGCTCGGGCGGAGATGGCGCGTTGTCTGGGAAAAGTTCCGGATATTTTGAGAGAAAACGGGTTCAGGTCAGGTCACTGAATCCGCAGAGAGTTAAAAATATTCTTTTAAGGCATAGATTTATATTTGATATAAGTATTTGCTATATTTTATCGTTGAAGATAGTTGAATGCTATGCGGTATCAAGGACGTTGATTCGTACGCGCATATCGGAAACAACAGGAGAAACTGATGAGCAAAATAAAGAAGATGGCTGTCGGTATTTGCGTTGGTGTGGCGGCGCTTGCAGAGGGCGCCATGGCAGCCCAGGAAAATGCCCCTGTTCAGACAATGAAGGAAGGCAGAGAAATGAAGCTCGAACAGCAGTGGGACAAGACGTTTCCCAGAAGCAGCAAGGTCGATCACAAGAAGGTGACGTTCAAGAACCGCTACGGCATCACGCTTGCCGCAGACATGTATGTTCCCAGAAATGCCGGGGAAAAGCTGGCGGCCATTGCCGTGAGCGGCCCCTTCGGCGCCGTCAAGGAGCAGGCTTCGGGTCTGTACGCTCAGACCATGGCTGAACGAGGTTTTCTCACCATTGCGTTTGACCCATCCTATACCGGCGAAAGCGGAGGGGAGCCCCGCAACGTGGCCTCTCCCGACATCAATACCGAGGATTTCAGCGCGGCCGTGGATTTTCTTTCCACGCTCGACAATGTCGATGCCGACCGCATAGGCATCATCGGCATATGCGGCTTCGGCGGCATGGGCCTCAATGCATCTGCCATGGATACCCGCATAAAGGCGACGGTTACGTCGACCATGTATGACATGAGCCGGGTCAATGCCAACGGATATTTTGACGCCATGGATGCCGATGCCCGCTACGAGCTGCGCAAACAGCTCAATGAGCAGCGCACGAAGGATGCCCGGTCCGGCACCATTGCCCCCTCGCAGAACAGACTCCCTGATGCTCTGACCGGCAACGAGCCTCAGTTCGTGAAGGATTACTTTGACTACTACAAGACGCCTCGCGGGTTTCATCCGCGTTCCATCAACTCCAACGGCGCATGGAATGCCACCTCGCCGCTGTCGTTCATGAACATGCCCCTTTTGAGCTATGCCGGGGAAATCCGCAATGCCGTTCTGGTCATCCACGGCGAGAAGGCTCATTCGCGGTACTTCAGCGAGGACGCCTTCAAGAAGCTTACCGGAGACAACAAGGAACTGATGATCATTCCCGGGGCAAGTCACGTCGATTTGTATGACAGAGTCGATGTGATTCCTTTTGACAAGATGGAATCTTTCTTCAGAAAGTATCTGTAGTTCGGAAAATCTTATGAAAAAGAAACGGGGAGCCGCCTGGGCGGCTCCCCGTTTTCTGTCTGAGGCGGGGGACATTCGGAAAGCAGAACACGGCATGTCCTGCTCTTCTGCAGAGAAGCGGAAAAGTTGCTATTGCCTTTTCAGAAAGAGACGCTTCTTTTCTTCAGAATGTTTGGCGGCACAAAAGATGTCGAATGCGCGCAGAATGGGGCAGTCGGCGAAAGAACAATCTCTCCCTTCTGAAAACGCGGGAGTGCGGGGCGGAAAAGATTGCTCTGCAATCAGAAGTTGCTGTTTCGCTTGGGCGTGAGCTTCAAGGCGTCCATGATGTGCAATATATGAATTTTCATGGCGTTTCTTGCGCCCTCGGCATTGCGGCTGACCATGAAGTCAAGGATGAGCTGATGGTCATAGCGGCTTCGGTGCAGAGCCTCAGGGTGACGCGGCGCAAGATCCATGGCCTGCTCAAAGGCTTCCTGAAGTACGGGCATGAGGCGGTTCATGAACTCGTTGTGCGTGGCGTGGGCAATGGCCCGATGAAAGGTCTTTTCATCTTCCAGAAGCGTCGGATCTTCGGGATCCCCGGAAGCGATTCGCTTTGCGAGTTCGCATATGTGCGTCATTTCGTTTTCCGTGGCCCGGAGCGTTGCATAATAGGCGACTTCCGGTTCAAAGATCATGCGCATTTCATAGACGGATTCGGCGCTTCCCTCGACGGGAGGCACATCATGGAGTTCCGTGAAGGAACGTTCCTTGAAGTCTTCTCTCACGTAGGTGCCCCGGCCGCGACGTATTTCAAGCACGTCTCGCGCCGCAAGCATTCGTATGCCTTCACGAAGCGTGATGCGGCTCACGCCGAGCCGGCTGGCGAGTTCCAGTTCGTTGGGCAGCTTGTCGCCGGGCTTCAGCGTCCTGTCCACGGTAATCATGGACAAGATGCTTTCGGCTACTCTGTCGGACAGTCGTTCTGTTTTTTTCAAGGTCAGCTCCGGCAAGAGCGTTTCCGCTCGGTGTGTTTGCCGGGCTGCCGGACATGAACGGCGGTAACCTCCATGTCCGGCAGCCCGGCATGCGTTTTATGCGAGGCTTGCGGTCGGGATGCGTCTCCTACAGGCTCTTCTTGTATTCGCGGCCGCAGCGGTTCTGTTCCTTCATGCAGGCAATGAAGTCTTCCAGAGTGACGCCTTTCGGACGATAGGCCCATTCCGTGGCCGTGAGCACCTTCTGACCCATGGCTTCAAATTCGCTTTCGTCGACTTCAATGTCGTCGAAGCAGACGGGGAAGCCCATCTTCGCATTGAAGGCCATGATGGCGTCACGTTCCTCGTATTTCTTTTCAAAGGTGAGCAGGCACAGTACGCCGAGAGACACGATTTCGCCGTGCAGATGCTTGTGGCCGTTTTTGGTGACGGTGGCTCCGTAGTACACGCAGTGCGCGAGAGAGGAGTTGTAATAGTATTCCGGGGTGTGCGTGGTCATGTTGGAAACGATGCCCGTGGAAATGATGATGTCCAGAGTCACCTGTTCCAGTTCATGCGAAGCCTTTTTGGCGCGGCAGGCTTCCAGCGCCCTGGCGCCGAAATCGATCAGCGGCTTCGTGCACACATGAGAAAGCTGAACGCCCATGAGAGGCGTATGGCTGAGAGTCACGTCCCGGCTGGAGAACACGGCTTCGCATTCCTTGGACAGGGCGTCGCCTATGCCCGCCCAGAGAAGCTGATAGGGGGAATCGGCAATGATGTCGGAGTTGATGAACGTATGGTTGGCGAGCTTGGGATAGTAGTATTCGCGGAAGCTGCCGTCGGGATTGTAGATGACGCAGATGGCCGTGACGGATGCGCAGTTGCTGGCAACGGTGGGGAAGCAGAACAGCGGCTTGTCCAGCTCGTTGGCCACATACTTGCAGGTGTCGCAGGCACGTCCGCCGCCGACGGCAAAGATCATGTCGGCGTTTTTGACGGCTTCGTTTTCCATGAGCATATGGCCGTTTTCATAGGTGGAATCTCCGCCGAACCACACGAAGTCGGTGATGGTCACATGCGTGCCTTCCACAGCCTTGAGCAGGGCTTCGCGTGCCTTGGACATGGCCGTTTTGCCGCCGATGACGACCGCCGTGTTGCCGAAGTGGCGGGTCACATGGGCTATTTCGTTGTAGCAGTCGGAACCGATGGAATAGCTGGGAAGAAACATATTGTAATGAGACATGATGCGCTCCTGTTGATGAGATCGGATTTTGAAAGAGAAAAGCTCTTTCCGAACACCTTTCAGATGTAGTTGCTTAGATGTCTGATGTCAATAGTTGTTGTATGTTATCTGAAAATTTATGGGACAAAATTTTTGGGAAAGTGGCGGGGAAAAGAACAGGATATGGCTGCATCCGGCGTGAAGGAGCGCAGTGTGTCCGGCAGGAGGATTGATCGCAAAAGGCGTTGCGACGTCAGACAGGAAAGAAAAGAATGTCTGAAGAGGCATGCCCGGGAGGGGGGATTTTGTGAGAAGAGGTGTGCGCTCTGTGTCTGAAGGATGACCCGGCCCCGGGATTCATGCCGGAAAAGCTGCGTGAAATGCCGGGCTGCCGGGGCGGTGATGCTTGCCGCAGCCTGAAAAGCGGAAGAGACGAGGATGCGCATTAAAAAATGCCGGCGCCATGGAAGGCGCCGGCATCGTCGGCAGAAGGGGAGCTGATTATCAGCGGATCAGATACGGGATGCGTACGTGCAGGGCCTGCGTGGGGCATACGACCTCACAGGGCAGGCAGTACCAGCAGGTCATGTTGCGTTCCACGGGGCGGCCGCAGCCGAGGCAGCGCGAAGCCTCGGCTTTTACCTCAGCTTCCGTATATCCGTCATCGGAGCAGGGCACGGGCGCGGCTTCGGGCGCGTTTTCCTGCTCTTCCGAAAGACCGTGGAAGCGTTCCAGCCCGCGGGCGACGCGTTCGTTGCCTTCATAGTCCACGCTGAACCCTTCCAGAAGATTGCGGGCGGCATGGGCCGCGCGGGCGGCCGCAGCCATGGCCGGCAGGGCGTTCTTTTCCTCGACGTTCACGGCAAAGAGATTGTCGTGAACAAGGCCGTATTCGTCTGCGTTCATGCCCTCGGCCGCAGCGCCGGTAAGGATCACGGCGTCGAAGCTTTTGAGGAGTTTTTCGACATCGGGCGAGACGGCCGATTCAAAGACTATGCCCGCGGTTCTGAGCATGGCCAGGGTCTTTTCCATTACGGAGGCAGGCACGTCTTCCATGGCGGCAGGAGAAGCGGTGTTCAGAACGGTCACGGAGTGTCCTCCCATGCGGAGGGTGTAGGCAGCCTGAAGGGCCGCGGCATTGTCTCCCACCACCACCGTCTTCCTGCAGGAGCGGGGCAGCCGTTCTTCCACGCCGTATATCACCTCTTCCTGCGTGCGCACGAGGTATGCGAGAATGCCGGAAAAGTTCAGAGCTCCACCGCTGTGCCCGCGGGAACAGGCACGGGAAGCCGGGGCGTCGCCCCATGCGGCAAGCATGCCGCCGAAGGGCGTGCAGCGGCGCAGTTCACGGGCTGCTTCCTTCATCTTTCCCTGCGCGGCAAGCCGGACGATTCCCTGATAGTTGATGCCAAGCGCAGAGGCCTGACGGCAGGGAGGGAGCACCAGCCGGAGATTGTCCATGATGCAGCGGTCAACGCAATTGCCGCAGGCAAGGCATTTGGAAACGTCAATGGCAATATTGCTGTCGTTCATCACAGGGAAACCTCCTCATTCAGTTCCGAAACCCTCACTTTTTCCGCATTGAGCCGACCGTCCTTCATCTTGATGACCACATGGCACTTCCAGTTGGCGTCGTCGCGCTCGGGATAGTCGCTGCGAAAATGACTTTCGCCCCAGCGGCTTTCCTTGCGGAAATCACCGGCAAGGGCGGAGCAGTCCGCACAGAGCAGGATGTTTTCCACTTCGTAGAGCTTGGAAAGTTCATGGCCGTTATGGATGGCCACATGCCTGATGTCGTCGCGGAACGTTCTGGACCAGTACTGCCACAGTTCGAACTTGTGGGCATTCTTGGGCGATACCAGATAGTCGGCGACCATGCGGCGTACCTTGCGTTCCAGGTCATGTACGTCGATGTCGCGGTTCCTGGCCGTGAAGCGTTCGTCAAGTTCGGCCTTGACGGCGGCGACGTCGTTTTCATTGATGACGGTGTCCGGAGCCTCGGCAATGTATTTTATGGCCTGCTCTGCAGCAACTTCGCCGAATACGAAAGCACCGGTAAGGTGCTGCTTTGCCACACTGGCCACGTCGCCGGCCGCGTACAGTCCGGGAACTGCCGTTTCCGCGCGTTCGTTGACCCGTATGCCTGCAAGGCCGTGTCCGCCGCAGAGGTAGTATTCCGTGGGCCACAGCTCGATGTCCTGCTTGCGGAAGTCGATGTGACGACCGGCAAAGAAGCGTTCGTTGACCGGACGTTCCGTGGTGAACAGCACGTGTTCGATTTCCCGGATGCGTTCCTCGGGCAGGTGGCTGAGCTGAATGTGCACCGGTCCGCGGCCGCTGGTGAATGCCTGATTCATTACGTTGGTGTTCGTCACTTCGCCTTCCATCAGGATGTTGCCTTCACAGTCGAGCACCCGGCCTCCGCGGGAAACGCAGATGGCCAACAGCGGCATGTTGGTGTCCTTGATGAGCATGGTGCGCTGCGTGTACTCCATGCCGGTCACGCTGGCTCCGGCGCGCAGCGCCATGACGAAACCGTCGCCGGTATTGCCGGGATAGTCGTATACGCCGTACAGATATTCGGAATTGGGCAGGGTAAAGCGGCTCACGCCGCCGGAAGCCACCAGTACGGTCTTGGCACGGCATACGACCATCTGGCCCGTGCGGACGTTCATGCCCACGGCCCCGGCAACGCGGCCGTGGTCCATGAGAAGGCGCAGGGCCATGACGCGGTTGACGGGACGCGCGCCGAGATCCAGAGCACGCTTTACCAGCATGGCCTTGAGCTCAGGTTCGTCCATGGCTGTCTGGAACTTGCCTTTGACATGGTATTTCAGAGTCTTGTACTGACCGTTCTCGTCCTTGGGAAAGGTGACGCCCCAGCTTTCCATTTCCTTGAGCAGGGCGTACGAGCGTTCGGCCATGACATAGCTGGGGCCGGCGTCCACCACGCCGGCCGACATGGCCCGCACGGCCTCCAGATAGAGTTCCGCCGTCGTCTGTCCGGGAATGGCCACAATATTCAGAGCGTCCATGCCGCGGGCAATGGAACCGCCGTATACGATGTCGCTTTTTTCAAAGATGGTGACATCAAGATCAGGATTCAGCTGTAGAGCATGCATGGCCGCAATGCAGCCTGCGCTGCCTCCGCCGATGATGAGAAAATCCGTTTCCATGGATTGAAAGTTCATAGGGATGTCCTTGCGTATGAGGTTGCCGGCTCAGGCATGTTTCTTTTTTCCGAAGCCGTGGCGCACGATGTACAGGAGAATGATGGCCACCGTGAGCAGCAGGAAGGCGCAGGCTATGGGTCTGTTGAGGAAGATGGTCCAGTCTCCGCGGGAAATGAGCAGACTCTGACGCATCTTGTGTTCGAGCAGCGAGCCCAGGAAGAAGGCCACGATCATGGTAGGCAGGCTTATTTTCAGCTTGGTAAGAACGTAGCCCAGCACACCGAAGACGACCATGAGCCAGATGTCGAACAGGCTGCTGTTGTTCACGTACGAGCCGATGAGGCAGAACATGGGAACCACGCTGAACAGCACCGGCTTGGGAATGGCTACCAGCTTTCTGGCGCAG
>JAXUUT010000140.1:0-15894 GCA_037230945.1 bacterium | reverse complement strand
GTCTCACCACCGACGTGCCCTGCCCCGAATGCGGCAAGCCTCTCGTGGTGAAGTTCGGCAAGAGCGGAGAGTTCCTGGCGTGCACGGGCTATCCGGAATGCCGCTACACCACCAACTTCACCCGCGACGAAAAGGGCAGGATCATTCCTCAGGAACGCCCGAAGGAAGAACATCAGAAAATGGGCACCTGCCCCAAATGCGGCGGCGACGTCATTCTCAAGCAGTCCCGCACGGGAAGCCGCTTTTTGAGCTGTTCCCGCTATCCCGACTGCGACTATGCCGCGCCATTCTCCACGGGAGTGACCTGCCCTAAGTGCGGCAAGGGAACGCTGGTGGAAAAAAGCTCCCGCAAGGGCAAGCTGTTCTACTCCTGCTCCCGCTATCCCGACTGCGACTACGCCGTATGGGACTGGCCCGTGGCCGAAACCTGCCCGGAATGCCAGTCTCCCATTCTGGTCATCAAGACCACCCGCGCGCGCGGTCGTCACATAGCCTGTCCCAATCCCAAATGCCGGTACACAAGGGAGCTCGACGAAGAACAGAACTGACGCTCGCACAACACATGGCCCGGAAACGCGTTTCCGGGCCATGTCTGCCTCTTCCCTCCTGTCCGCATTCCTCGCCCCGTCCTCTTTCCCCTTCCTGAAGCCCTTCACGGCTTCCTGCCGTCGCAACGACCGGCCCGCCTTTTCCATGCCTATCCGCCTGCATCCGTCCTTCGGTCATGCTCATGCGTCAAAAAGCATCGTCCGTGTCTCTCCTCTGCCATCCTTTTTCTGTCAAAAGCAAAAGCCAGAATGAAACAGAAGCAGGCTCAACGACAAGTCATTCAAAAACATTTTTAATCATGCCCCGGCAGGCATGGACAAGCTTCCGAAAAACCGTACTCTGGAAAGCGCGCATGAACTCACCCTCAAACGGACGGTCGCATTCGGGGCAACGGCGCTGACGCCCCGCGTTCCGTGCCCCGTCCCGGAGCATCTGCCATGGAAAGCCCCATCTACTGTGCCACCACGTCCCAAAGCAACAATCCCATGGCCACGAACGGCATGGTGACGTCTCCCAACTATCTGGCCACACAGGCCGGACTCGACGTTCTGCGCCGCGGCGGCAACGCCGTGGATGCCGCCATAGCCACCGCCGTCACGCTTGCCGTGGTCTATCCGCAGATGTGCACGCCCGGAGGCGACAATTTCTGGCTCATCTACAACGCCGAAACCGGCGAGCTTCGAGGGCTGAACGCCAGCGGACGCGCGGGCTCCAGGGCTTCCATCGACCTTTACGCCTCCAGAGGCCTTGCGGCCATCCCCCCCCGAGGCTGTCTTGCCGCCATCACCGTGCCCGGCGCGGTATCCGGCTGGGACGAGGCCTACCGCTACAGCCGCTCCGCCCTGAAAACGGCCATGCCTTGGAAGGAGCTTTTCTCCTCGGCCGTTTCCTATGCCGAAGAAGGATTTCCGGTAAGCACCTCCCTGGCCTTCTGGAGCGCCGTGAACGCCGATCCCAACGGCAAAATATTCCGCAATCTGCAGAGATTCCCGGAGTTCGCCCGCGTGTTCATGAAGGACGGAAGGCCCCTGGCCGCAGGAGACCTGTTCCGTCAGCCGGATCTTGCCGCCACGCTGCGCATGATTGCTGAAAAGGGCGCTGAAGAATTCTACAAGGGCAGCACGGCAAGAAAAATCGTGGCCGACCTGGAAAAGAACGGCGGACTGCTCACGCTTGAAGACTTTGCTTCGCACAAGGCCGACTGGGTCACGCCCATACGCGTGAACTACCGGGGACTTGAGGCCTGCAACCTGCCGCCGAACACGCAGGGCATGGCCTCCCTCGAGATTCTGAACATCCTGAAGAACTTCGACGTGAAGGCCATGGGCGAAGGCAGCGCGGATTACTATCATGCCGTCATCGAGGCCACCAAGGAGGCCTTTGCCGACCGCGACCGCTATCTTTCCGACCCCGCCTTCGTGTCCATTCCGCTGGACGAGCTGCTTTCGGAAGAGCACGGCAAAAGACAGGCTGCGCGCATCGACATGAAAAAGGCGGCCTCTCCCAAGGCTCCCCTTGATCCCAAGGGCGACACCGTCTGGCTCGGCGTGGTGGACAGGGACGGCAACGCCGTATCCCTCATCCAGAGCATCTATCATGACTTCGGTTCAGGCATCGTGGCCGAAGGCACGGGCGTGCTGCTCCAGAACCGCGGCAGCTTCTTCTCTCTTGATCCAAAGCATGTGAACCGACTTGAGCCCGGCAAGCGCACCATGCACACGCTCAACCCCGCCATGCTCCTCAAGGATGGCAGGCCCTGCCTTGTGTACGGCACCATGGGCGGCGAGGGGCAGCCGCAGACGCAGGCCGCCATCGTGACCCGCGTGGTGGACTTCGGCATGACGCCGCAGGAAGCCATTACCGCTCCCCGCTGGCTCTACGGCCGCACCTGGGGCGCAGCCTCCAACGACGTGAAGCTCGAGGGCCGCATTCCCGCCGCCGTGGTCGAGGAGCTTGCAAGCCGCGGCCACCCCGTAAAGGTCGTCAAGGACTTCACCGACACCATGGGCCATGCCGGAGCCATTCTCATCCGTGAGAACGGCGTGCTTCAGGGCGCCGCCGATCCCCGCGGCGACGGCCTCGCGACGGGATTCTAAGTCCTGTTTCTGCCGACAGCGACAGCACGGTCTTCCGTGACCGCAATCTCCGGGGAACGCACAATGCCGCGCAATCCTTCACGAAACACAGGGCGGGACGGCTGTCCGGAAATTCTGGAACAACCGTCCCGCCTTTCAGGCTCAATCCGGCGAAACTACAGTTCCACGCTCCCGTCCGGACGGGCCGGACTCTCCGGAGCGCGCTTCGGCTTCAGGCCTTCCACGGCGTCGCCGAGCTCCCGCATGGCCCTGCCCATCTGACGCCCGAGGCTTTCGCCGAGCGCCGCCGCGCCGTCGCGGGCATCGTCCCATGCGCGGGACACGCGGTCGCCGGCGCGCTTTTCCTCCAGAAGGTCGAGCGTGCGGGAGCCGAGACCGTCAAGACGCAGACCAAGCATTTCAAGACGCTCCCGCGTCACCCGGCCGTCCACGAAGGCCTCGCGAAGATGCGGCAGAATTCTGTCCTCATAGTCCGCGGCGGAATACATGTCGCGCAGCATCAGCAGTCCGCCGTATTCGGCCGGAGTGATTTCCGCATCCCGCCACGCCTTCCGTTCCAAATAGACGTTTGCGGCAAAAAAGGCACACGCCGCAGCCAGCACGACAATGATGATGTTCTTACCCATGACTGTACCTCCCCGGCAGAAAACATAATCGGAAAACGCTGCACCAAGGCATCCCGGCCTGAAGGCGTCCCAAGGACTCAGCGTTCCCGGTACTCAAGCAGTCCGCCGTAATATATGCCGTCCTCCTTCACGTGCACCATCGTGGGATACACCTCCACCCCGGCGTGCACGGCAAGACGCAGCGCTTCGGCATAATCGGGGTCAATATAGTCGGCCGCGCCGAAGCAGTGCCCGTCCGGACGCTGAATGACATACAGCATGGCGGCCCTGCACCCTTCCGACACAAGACGCATGAGCGTGTGAAGATGCTTTGCCCCCCGGGTCGTGACCGCATCGGGGAAGGCCGCCACCTCATCTTCCACGAGCGTCACGTTCTTGCACTCCACCCAGAGCTCAGGCAGAGACGGGCCGGTGAGAAGACCATCAAGGCGGCTCTCGCCGTTCACAGCCTCACGCCTGAGCGACGCATAGCCTCCGGCCCAGGCGAGCAGCCCTTTCTGAAACATGATCTCGAGCATTCTGTTGGGCGCGGCCGTGTTCACTCCCACCCAGAAAAAACCGCTTCCCCGGGGCTGCCCCAGCGCCTCCACCGTCCATTTGAGTTTCCGCGCGGGATTCTGTGCCGGCGACAGAAGCACCGGACAGCCCGGCCGCAGAAGGCCGAGCATGGTGCCGGTATTGTTGGTATGCGCCGTCACCACCTCCCCGTCCAGTTCCGCCATCACGAAAAAGCGCTTCTCCCTGCGGATGAAGCGGCCGACCCGGCAGCCTTCGGGGTACGGGAGAAGCAGCGTCTCCATGACTTTCTTCCTTTTCCCTGAAAGGGACACCATGCTGCGACGCTGCACTGAAAGGCGAATGTCTCCCTGGGACAAAAAAGACGTGCAACCGTCTGTCGCAAGGACTTTCATGTACCAAACATCAATTTACAGGCCGCATTGAAGTTGATAGAGTTTACCGTGACCGTCAGGCCTTTTATTGCTCATATCAACCAGGAAGCGCAACCATGAACTTTGCCGAGAGAATGAAAAAGATAACCCCCTCCGCCACCCTTGCCATCAATGCCAAGGCCCTCGAAATGAAGGCGAAGGGCATAGCCGTCACCAGCCTCGCCGTGGGCGAGCCCGACGCCCCCACCCCTCGTCACATATGCGAAGCCGCCAAGAAAGCCATTGATGAAAACTTCACCAAGTACACCCCCGTCAACGGCATCATGGAAGTTCGCAACGCGGTCTGCCATTATTTTCAGCGTCAGTATCAGGTGTCGGCAAAGCCTGAAAACGTCATTCTCACCACCGGCGGCAAGCAGTCTCTGGCCAACACGCTTCTCGTCATGCTCAACGACGGCGACGACGTATTGCTGCCCTGCCCCTACTGGACCAGCTATCCCGACCTCATCCGTCTTGCCGGCGGCAATCCCGTGCTCGTGAAGGCGGACTCCTCCCGCGGCTTCCGCATCGACCCGTCCGATCTCGAAAAGGCCGTCACGCCCAGAACCCGCATGATGATTCTGAACTCGCCCTCCAATCCTACGGGCGTCGCCTACACGCAGGAAGAGCTTGACGCGCTCGTCACCTGGTGCTTCGACCACGACGTTTTCGTGCTGGCCGATGAAATGTATGAGCAGCTCGTGTACGACGGCAAGCCCGTGAGCGCCTCCCGCTGGTGGGAAAAATACCCCGAAAAGATCGCCATTCTGAACGGTCTGTCCAAGGCCTTCTCCATGCCCGGCTGGCGCGTGGGCTACACGCTCGGCCATGAGGAGCTCATCAAGCAGTGCTCCAAGCTGCAGGGCCAGATGACCTCCCATATGTGCTCCATCGCGCAGAAGGCCGCCGTGGCCGCCCTGGACGGCTCCTACGACTGCGTGGAAGACATGCGTCTTTCCTTCCTGCGCCGCCGCGACCTCGCCATGGCCGAAATTTCCACCTGGCCCGGCGTGGTGTGCCACCGCCCCGGAGGAGCCTTCTACCTGTTCCCGGACGTGAGCGCCCTCTTCACGCCCGAAATGCCCGACGGCAAGGCCGTATGCGCCTACCTTCTGGAAAAGGCCCGCGTGGCCTGCGTGCCCGGAGAAGCCTTCGGCGACCCGCACTGCATCCGTCTTTCCTACGCCGTTGCCGACGACGTGCTCATGGATGCCCTGCATCGCATAAAGGAAGCCCTGTACCGCTGACAGGACAGGTCCCCCCTTGCGGCAGGAACCAAAGCCCCGCATCCGTCGGATTCATTCCTTGACGAAACTTCGCTCAAAACCTCTTTACCGGATGGTATGCTTATGACTCAGGCGAAACTTGATTGGGCTCATGCATGGCTTGGCGGCGTTGCCGACCGTCCTTCCGACGACTCCCGCTTCATCGAAAAACTGAAGCAGGAGCTGCCGGTACTTCCCTTCCTTGCGCTTCCCTTTGCGGAAGATCTTATTCATCAGCTTGAAATTCATGAAGAATTTCTGAGAAGTTTCAAGCATATGCTGCTGCTCGGCATAGGCGGCTCAGCGCTCGGCCCCCGCGCGCTCCAGCGCGCCTTCGCCCCCGGCCAGGACCGTCCCAACTACGACGGCCCGAGCCTCTGGATCGCCGACAACGTGCATCCCGAGTGGCTTCAGGAACATCTGGACAAGCTCGTGCCCGAAGACACGCTGGTGGTCGTGGTAAGCAAGTCCGGCGGCACCATTGAAACCATAGCCCAGTATCTTCTCGTGCTGCCCTGGCTGCAGGCGAAGCTTCCCGGCACCTGGCAGGAGCATCTCTTCGTGGTGACCGACGCCAACAAGGGCTTTCTGCGCGACGAGGTGGACAAGTACGCCCTGCGCTCGCTGCCCGTGCCGGACAATCTCGGCGGCCGCTACTCCGTGCTTTCCGCCGTGGGCATGGTGCCCGCGGTCTTCCTCGGCATGGACTGGAAGGGACTCATTCAGGGCGCCATTTCCGTGGGGCGTCCTCTGGCCGAAAACCCCGACGCTCTCCTCGAACATCCTTCCTGGAAGCTTGCCCGCTGGGCATGGCAGATGTCCGAAGCCGGCAAGAGTCAGGTCATCTACTTCTGCTACATTCCCGCCTGGTCCACCTTCGGCCCCTGGTTCTGCCAGCTCTGGGCCGAGAGCCTCGGCAAGGACGGCAAGGGCACCATGCCCATTCCCGCCACGGGCGTGACCGATCAGCACTCCCTGCTTCAGATGTTCCTCGACGGCCCCAAGGACAAGATCTGCCTCTTCGTCAGCACTCCCGCCGACAAGAATCTGCTGCCCATGCCCACCAAGCTGCCCGAACAGTGGCAGTATCTGAAGGGCCACACCTTCGGCGACATTCTCGATGCCGAAACCCTGGCCACCCGCGCCACGCTGGCACAGAAGGACGTGCCCGTCGTCCACCTCGACATGCCCGATGAAAGCGCCTTTTCCGCCGGCAAGATGATGATGCTGCTCGAAGCCGCCACCATCTTCACCGGCTGGCTCATGGGCATCAACCCCGTGGATCAGCCCGCCGTGGAAAACGGCAAGAAGCTGGCCCGCGCCCGTCTCGGCATGCCCGGTTCCGAGGAAGACGCGGCAAGGCTGGCCATGTTCACCGCCATTCCGTCGCAGACCATGGACTTCTAGTCCCGGCCGGTAAGGGGCTCTCCGGGCCGCATCGACGCCGCCCGGCATGACAAAACGACGCCTTCGCCCCGATTCTGGGCAAGGACGCGACAACTCGACTGAAGGAGGGGGAGGCTCAACCTCCCCCTCTTCCATAGAAGACGTCCCGGCGACGCTTACGTTTTTTTGAAGGAACTTTTATGGATGACGCAAGTCAGAACAGCGCAGAAAACAAGCTGCCGTTCAATCTGGCCAAATTCTTTTCCTACATCTCGCTGGTGCTGATTCTCATTTCCAGCGTCATCCTCACGCTTTTCATCGGCAGCACCATGAACCGCTCCATGCTGGAAAGCCAGGAAGAATACGCCCTGCTGCTCGCCGACAACATCAACAGGCAGATCTTCCGCAAATTCACGCTTCCCGTCACCTATGCCTCGGGACGCGTGGCGCTTTCCAATCCTGCGCAGTACAAGCTGCTCGACGAGGTCATACAGTCGCAGCTGCACGGCCTTCAACTGGAAAGCGTGCGCCTTTTCGACGATCACTACACCATTCTCTATTCCACGGATCCCAAGGAAGTGCGCCGCACCGACATGTATACCGCGGGCATTCCGCTGGTATTCGAGGGCAAGCCGCATCACTTCGACGTGCTCTCGTCCATTCCCTACACGCAGGCGCTCATCACGCCGCATCTGGAAAACGGCACCTTCCTGCTGCGCACCATATTTCCGCTTACCGTGGATTCCGACTTTCAGGGCCTCAGGCTGCACGGTCAGCCCGTGCCCGTGCTGGGCGTGCTGGAAATCGTGCAGGACATGACGCCCCAGTACCGGGGCACCATACGTTCTCAGTGGCTCATCATCACGGGCTTTCTCATCTCCACGCTCATACTCTTTTTCCTGCTTCACTTCGTGGCGCGAAAGGCCGAATATACCCTGAGCCGACGCATGGCCATGAACCGCCAGCTCGAAGCCCAGCTTCATCAGGCGGAAAAGCTGGCCAGCATGGGCCGCATGGTGGCATCCATAGCCCATGAAATCAGAAATCCGCTGGGCATCATCCGCTCGAGCTCGGAATTTCTCATCCGCCGCCACAAGACCGAAGACGCCACCACTCAGGCCATGCTTTCCGCCATTTACGACGAATCCTGCCGTCTCGGCACCACGGTGAACGACTTTCTGGACTATGCCCGCCCGCGTCAGCCGAGACAGGACGTCGTGAGTCTTCAGGACGTCATCAACAAGGCCATGGCCTTTCTCGGCGGAGAGTTTCAGCGCCAGGGCATAGAGATGCACATCAACGTCGCGCCGGACATCACCGTTCTCGGCGACGCCGATCTTCTTTACCGCGCCTTCTACAACATTCTCGCCAACGCTCAGCAGGCCATGCAGGGCAAGGGAGAAATCTTCATCGACAGCGTGCTCTCCACGGACGGACGGACGGCGCTCACCTTCCGGGACACGGGTCCCGGCTTCAGCGAAGACACGCTTTCCAAGGCCATGGACCCGTTCTTCACCACCAAGGACAACGGCACCGGTCTCGGCCTGCCCATCGTGCAGGCCATCATCGACTCGCACGGCGGCAGCATGAAGCTGGCCAACGCTCCGCAGGGCGGCGCCCTCATAACCATAAGCTTCCCCACTCCACAGCCGTCGGAAGAACAAGGACAGAAACATGAGTGACATATCCCACATTCTCGTCATCGACGACGAGAAAAACTATCTCATCGTCATGGAAGCACTGCTCAAGGATGCCGGATACGAGGTGACCGCCCTCAACGATCCGGAAATGGCGCTGCATTTTCTGGACGAATCGGAAGTCGACGTCGTCATCACCGACATGAAGATGCCGAAGCTCTCGGGCAAGGAAGTGCTCCAGCGCATCAAGAAATCCTGGCCCGATCTGCCCGTGCTCATCATGACGGCCTTCGGCAGCATTGAAAACGCGGTGGAAGCCATGCGCTACGGGGCCTTCGACTACATCACCAAGCCCTTTGCCAACGACGAGCTTCTGCTCTCCGTGCACAACGCCGTGGAACTTTCCAAGGCGCACCGGCAGTACAAGCTGCTTCAGGAATCGCTGGAAGAACGCTACCGCACCCACCACATCATCGGAAAGTCCAAGGCCATCAGAAACACGCTTTCCATCGTGGATCGCGTGGCCGTCAGCCGCTCCACGGTGCTCATCACCGGCGAATCCGGCACGGGCAAGGAGCTTGTGGCAAGAGCCATCCATTTCAGCTCTCCGCGCAAGGAAGGACCCTTCGTTTCGGTCAACTGCATGGCCTTCAATTCCGGCGTGCTGGAAAGCGAGCTTTTCGGTCACGAAAAGGGCTCCTTCACCGGTGCGGTGGCCACACGGCGGGGGCGCTTCGAACAGGCGGACCACGGAACGCTGTTTCTCGACGAGGTGGGCGAGCTCAGCATGGATCTGCAGGTAAAGCTGCTGCGAGTGCTGCAGGAACGCGTGTTCGAGCGCGTGGGCGGCACCGAGCCCATCAGCGTGGACATCCGCGTGGTGGCCGCCACGAACCGGGATCTTTCCAAAATGGTGGAGGAAGGAACGTTTCGCGAAGACCTGTTCTACCGCCTCAACGTGGTGCAGATCCACATTCCGCCGCTGCGCGAACGCAGGGAGGACATTCCCCTGCTCATCGCCCACTTCACGGAAAAAATCGCCGAGGACAACGGCATTCCCGCCAAAAGCTTCAGCCCCGAGGCGCAGAACTACCTTACCGGCTACGACTGGCCCGGCAACATCCGCCAGCTTCAGAACGTGCTCGAGGGCTGCATGGTCATGGTGCCCGGCCCCGTCATCGGCGTGGAAGACCTGCCTCCGGAAATACGCGGCGAGGAATCGCAGTTCAAGAGCGCCGTGGACCTTCTGCCCGTGGAACTCAATCTGGCCGACACGCTGGACAAGATAGAGGCCGCCCTCATCAAGCGCGCACTCGTGCGCGCCGACTTCGTGCAGGCCCACGCCGCGGAGCTGCTCGGCATATCCCGCAGCCTCATGCAGTACAAGCTGAAGAAGTACAACATCACGGGCCACTGATCGAATCGTCGTTCCGGGAGCCCCCGATCCGACCATGCACGGGGCGGTGCGTTTCTCCCCCCAAAAAGAGCTTCCAGGGAGCGGACTTCTGATGTCCGCTCTTTTTTTTCGTCCTGCGAAGGCACCGGACTCCGCTTCCGGACAAAATCTCTCACCTTTCCCCTTCTGCAACAGCCCTTACCGTGCTTTCATGCGGCATTTTGCGACACAAAGCTCCCGAAGCACACGTTTCCGGCACGGTCGCTTCCGCCCTGTCCTCGAACGGAAACGGCCGAGTTCTCCGCTTCTGCAGAGCGGCATGCGCTCTTTGCCACAGGATTTTCTTCCGGCACCAAGGTCTGCCTTCCCTTCCTCATGCGGATGCCGCAGCATCTCGCGCTCTGAGGGCCGCCCCGCCTCCGTCCGTCCATAACCGTCTTCTCCCATGCTCTAAAAAAATAATGATTTCAGACGACAAGATCCCACCATGTCAAAACGGGGTCTCCGTACTCTTCAACGCTCAACGCTGTTTCACGTGAAACATTCAGGCAGGCCGGACGTGGCTCATGTTTCACGTGAAACACTCCTTGCATTTACCCATGGCAGCGTTTATGTAAAAAAAGAATTTGGGAAAGGAGCTTGAAACTTGGCCAGAATCATTGCTGTTGCCAACCAGAAAGGCGGCGTGGGCAAAACCACCACGTCTGTCAACCTTTCCGCCTCTCTGGCTATCATGGAAAATCGTGTATTGCTGGTCGATTGCGACCCTCAGGCGAACTCCACGAGCTCGCTCGGCTTCGATCAGCAGAACCTTTCGCGCAATCTCTACACGGCGCTCTGCGGCACGTCCACGCTGGAAGAAACGCTTCTTCCCACGGCTACGCCCTATCTCTCGCTGCTGCCCTCCTCCACGGATCTCGTCGGCATTGAAATAGAACTCGTGGACAAGATGGCCCGGGAATTCTATCTCGCCGACCTGCTCGGGCAGACAGCCGACGACTACGACTACATCATCATCGACTGCCCGCCCTCCCTCGGCCTCATCACCATCAACACGCTGTGCGCCGCCCACGAAATTCTCATACCCCTGCAGTGCGAATTCTTCGCCCTTGAAGGCATCGTCAAGCTGCTGCACACCTATGAGCAGGTACGCAGGCGCCTCAACAAGGAACTGAAGATTCTGGGCGTGCTGCTCACCATGTACGACTCGCGCAACAAGCTGGCCCGTCAGGTAAAGGCGGAGGCGGAGCGCTGCTTTCCCAAGCACATGTTCAAAACCGTCATTCCCCGGAACGTGCGTCTGTCCGAAGCGCCCAGCCACGGAAAGTCCATACTGCACTACGACATCAAGTCCAAAGGCGCGGAAGCCTATCTTGAGCTGGCCCGCGAGGTCGTGCACAAGACAGCACAGCCTTAGCCCGGTGAACCGCCCCCTTCCGGCCGCACGAATCGCCGGAATGGACGAAAATGCCGCAGCGCAGTCGAGTTCCTCATAAGAAACGCCCTCTTCTTCAAAAGTACTTTTCAGTCCGCCGCAGAGTCGAGACATATATATGCTGCGGCACATGGAGGTTCCATGAACATCCCTGAACGCGGCCTCGGACGGGGCCTGAGCTCCCTGCTCAGCTCCGCCGCGGAAAGCAGCAGCGAGGAGCCCAGAAAGCTGGCCCTTACCCAGCTTGTTCCGGGCAAGCATCAGCCACGCAAGGTCTTTGACAACAACGCTCTCGGAGAGCTGGCCGTTTCCATCAAAAATCAGGGCGTCATTCAGCCGCTGCTGGTGCGTCTTCTGCCCGGAATGCCCCAGAGGTATGAAATCGTGGCGGGCGAACGACGCTGGCGCGCGGCCCGCATGGCAGGTCTGACGGAAGTGCCCGTCATCGTGACGGAATACGACGACAAGGAAGCCATGACCGTGGCCCTTGTGGAAAATCTCCAGCGTGAAGACCTCAACCCCATGGAAGAAGCCGAAGCGCTCCAGGCACTGCGCAAAGCTCACAATCTGAGCCAGGAGGCCCTGGCGGAGCAGCTCGGCAAAAGCCGCTCGGCCGTCGCCAACGCCCTGCGTCTGCTTCAGCTCTCGCCTTCCATGCAGGACGCGCTTGCCCGCGGCGACATCAGCGCAGGACACGCCCGGGCCCTGCTCTCCGTGGGCGACGACAAGCTCCGGGAATCCCTGTACGACGCCATCGTGCGGCATCACCTGTCCGTTCGTGAGGCCGAAGCCGCCGCCGACACCTGCAAACGTACCGGCAGGCTTCCGGAAAAGCTCGCTCCCGAACAGAACTCCGCGCCCCGTCCCGCCCGTGCCTCAAAGCCCGAGCTCATCAAAAACCTCCAGAACCTCCTTCGTCAGAGCAGCGGAACAAAAGCCACCATCAGCGGCAACGAGCAGCAGGGCCGCATACAGATTCCCTACGCAAGTCCCGAAGAACTGGCCCGGATTCTCAGTCTCCTCGGACTGAACGAAGAAGGGAAATAAAAAGAATGGGACAGGCAGGCGCGGGGCTCATCCCCGCGCCCCGCATGGAAACA
Source organism: bacterium (assembly GCA_037230945.1). Lineage (GTDB taxonomy): Bacteria > Desulfobacterota > Desulfovibrionia > Desulfovibrionales > Desulfovibrionaceae > Mailhella. The sequence goes on along the minus strand of JAXUUT010000140.1, from coordinate 3,475 downwards.
TCATTTCCCCATGATATCTTGCTTGAGGGCGCGCCGAAGAGGCGCGCCCTCAATTTTAAAAAGGCCGCGGAGCGCAACGCGGCCTGAAACATTGTCAGGGGACATGACAGCGCACACGCGCGTCCCTGCTCAGTCCTTTTTTCGAAGGATGGCCAGAAAAAGTGCATCCTGCCCCGGGAAAAGGGGAAAAACGAGCCGCTGTTCCTCCAGACGGCAGATGTCGCCCTTTTTCTCAAGAAAACGGGAAATCTGCTCCTCGTTTTCCTCGCGATTCAAGGCGCAGGTCACATAGAACAGCGCGCCGCCGGGCAAAAGCCATTCCCATGCGTGTTCAAGTATCCCGGCCTGCACGCGCACAACTTCGGCAAGACGCTCAGGCGAAAGGCGCAGCCTAAGCTCGGCATTGCGCGCCAGAGTTCCCGTGCCGCTGCATGGAACATCCAATAATATCAACGAGAAAGATTCTTCAATGTCCTGTGCCGGGCCGTTGTGCAGCCTCGGCCACGGCAGACCGAGTCGCATAAGAGAGGCCTTGAGCTCCTCCAGCCGGAAGTCGGCCGGTTCGCTGGCGAGCTCCACCTTTACTCCCTTTTCCAGAAGGGCCGTGGTCTTGCCGCCCCGCCCGCAGCAGGCGTCCCACAAGGGCGCTCCGGCAAGCGCCTCACTGCCGAGAATCCACGCGGCCAGATGTTCCGCGACAAGCTGGGACGATGCCCCCTGCCGCGTCAGGTTGCCCTGCTTCTCAAAGGCGGCAAGAAGGCCCTGCTCCTTGGCCGCTTCCGCCCTGTTCTTGTCCAGCCCCTGCGCGGAAAAGCCGCCCTGCCCCACGGGGGCGTATCCTCGCTCGATCCAGTGCTGAACGAGCATTTCTCCCCACGCCCTGGACAGGTTCGCGCGCCAGCACGGCGCGGGATGCTCCAGCGTGTTCGCCGCCATCAGACAGGCCTGCTCTCTGCCGTACTGTCTCTCCCACATTCCGGTGAGCCAGCGAGGCAGAGACGCCGCTCTGGCCATGTCCTCCGCATCGAGAGAGGCGTTCATGAGCGCCTCTTCCTCCTGCCGCAGGGCGGCGCGAAGCACTTCGGACTCCCGGTCGACGGCGCGAAGCACGCCGTTGACCAGTCCGCCCAGCCCCTGACCGAAACGACGTCTGGCCAGATTGACCAGCTCGTTCACCGTGGCCCGGGCGGGAATGCCGTCCATGAAGAGAATTTCGTACGCACCGAGCCGCAGAAGCATGCGCACCTGAAAGGAAAGCGCCTCCGGCTTTTTCAGAAAACCGGCCAGCGCGGCGTCCAGCGCAGCGTGACGGCGAAGCACGCCGTACGTCAGCTCGGAAAGCAGCGCCGTGTCGCGCCCGTCCATGACGACGGACTGTGCATGCCGGGCAAGCATGACCGGAAGAGGCGTCGAGTCCTCAGGATGTCGGAAGAGCTGATGCAGAATGTCCAGCGCGCCCTTTCGGGCGCCGGAAGCGGTCTGATTCTGAGGCGTTTTTTCTTTTTTTCGACCATTGACTCGCGCCTTGGCTCATTCGTGTCTTAAAAAGGATTCTGGAGCTTTTTCCGTTTTTGGGGCGGACGGATACGCTCCTGACTGAAGATGCGGGCACGGAGCGCTCACCTGAACGCGGAACTCGCCCGTCACGGTCAAATCCTACGCGTCCTTTCCGAGCAGTCTTCCCCAGGGCTCGGGCAGCCCGCGCAGCCGACCGTTGCGGAAGTCCGCCGCACTCATGGTGGACTTGCCCGCCGGACGCAGACGCGTGATGCGGTACGCGCCTGAGCCGCAGGCCACGAGAAGCGCGTCGCCGTCCATGCCCACCAGGGTACCGGGCTCGGCGTCCGGCGTCGCTTCCACGGGCTCGCCGGGTTCCAGGCGGAGCATGACCGGATCATGGCCTTCCATGTGAAGTACGCTCTTGGCTCCGGGCGCGGGAGTAAGGCCGCGTATGATGTTGTGGATGGCCTTTGCATCCATGCTCCAGTCTATGTACTCCTCGGCTGCGGAAATCTTGGCCGCGTGGGTGGCGAGCTCCTCATTCTGAGGAACAAAGGCCGCCCTGCCTTCGGCTATCATGCCGAGCGCGCCGACCATGAGCTTTGCCCCGTGTTCGGCCAGCGTATCGAACAGCGTGCCCGCGGTGTCGTCAGGCTCTATGCTCACCGCCTGCTGCAGCAGTATGGGGCCGGAATCGAGCCCTGCTTCCATTTTCATGATGGTCACGCCTGAAATGGCGTCGCCGTTCATGACGGCGCGCTGTATGGGCGCGGCTCCCCGGTACTGCGGAAGCAGGGAACCGTGCACGTTGTACGGTCCCATGACGGGAATGTCGAGCACGCGCTGAGGCAGAATCAGGCCGTAGGCCGCCACCACGAGCACGTCGGGCCTGAGATCGGCAAGGGCCTGCACGTCGGCATCCTCCCGAAAATTGCGCGGCTGGTACACGGGCAGTCCGAGCTCAAGAGCAAGGGCCTTGGTGGCGGAAGCCTTCAGCTTCTTTCCCCGACCGGCCGGCCGGTCGGGCTGAGTGTAGACGGCCACGACCTCGCCGCCCTCCCAGGCGGCCACGGCCTTCAGAATGACCGCCGCAAAATCCGGCGTGCCCATGAACACGATGCGCAGTTTCGACATGGCTTCTCCTGCTTGACAAAGAAAAGGCTGCCCTTTTCCTGATGATTCGTTGCCTTCCTGCGGGCAGAAAACGGAACGCTCCGTCCTTTTGCCCGCAAGAAGTCCTCACACTGTACGGCCTAAACCCTCCCCCGTCCAGCCTCCGTAAAACAGTTCCCATCCCCAGCGAAGGACGCAAAAGCCCGGGCCGTTGGCCCGGGCTTTTGCTGAATGATGCGGGAAAGCGACGTTTCGGCTACTTTCTGCCCTTGCGTATCTTCTTGTCGTAAAGGGAACGCTTCAGATAGCTCAGGTAGTCGATAAAGAGCTTGCCGTCGAGATGATCGGTCTCGTGCTGCATGCAGGCACCGTAGTAGCCTTCGCCTTCGATGTGGACGGGGTTGCCGTCGAGATCAAGGGCATCGAGAGCCACGCGGCGGGGACGCTTCACCTTGGCGCGCAGATCCGGCACGGAAAGGCAGCCTTCGTTTTCCTCATGGCCCTTCGGGTCGAGCACGGTGACCACGGGATTCACGAACACCCGGAAATCCTGAGGCAGATCAGGATCGTTCTTTTCCTGCGACACGTCGATGATGACCACGCGCTTGAGCACGCCTATCTGAGGCGCGGCAATGCCCACGCCGCCCACGGTGGAGAGGGTGTCAAGCAGATCCTGCGCCAGAGCGCGGATTTCGTCGTTGATCTCCGCCACAGGTTCGCTGACCTTGGCGAGCGTGGGATCGGGATACTGAAGAACGGGACGAAGCATGATTTACTCCGCGGAATTGCTGGGAGCGGGCGCCGCCTTTTCACGCAGTCGAATGCCCAGTTCACGCAACTGCTTGTTGTCCACGGGGGACGG
>JAXUUT010000118.1:0-15956 GCA_037230945.1 bacterium | reverse complement strand
AGCAGCTTGTGCTGGAAGTCGGTGCCGGTGCAGTCGGCCCAGTCGCCGAAGGTGGCCTTGTCGCCGGGCATGAGGATGTACTGCAGTTCATGCACGATCTCGGGATCGACATGACGCATGTCCATGTAGAAAGGCGGGCCGTTGCCCTCGAGCTGTTCCTGGTAGGTGCCCTGAATCTGGTTGTTGCGCACGCCGTTTTCCCACATGGGGTCGTACTTGCCCATGAAGCGTTCGCCGATGGCGCTGATTTCATGAGCGCCCGAGCTGTTGATGCCGTTCATGCCGGGGCATCCGTAGCCCTTGGGTTCCATGGTGGCGCGCTGATAGGTGTCGAGTTCGGTGACGGCGGCGCCGGCATCATAGCCGAGCACCACGCCCGCGCCCGTGTTGTAGGGGTACATCCACACGTTGTAGGGGTTGTGCGTGGAGTTGTTGTAGCCGCGGGTGGAAGAACGACCCTGAGCGGACACCACGGTCTTGGCGCGGATGATGACGTACTCGCCGGTGGACACGTTCCAGCCGATCACGCCGCAGGCCTTGCCGCCGTCGGTAAGGATCTTCATGGCCATGATGCGGTCAAGGACATGGACGCCGGAGTCGCGAACGATGCGTGCCATGACGCGCTTGATGGTCATGCCGTTGGCGATGTGAACCCACCAGGTGCCGGGCTGACCGAAGCCCTGCGTGCGCTTGTAGGTCCCGTCGGGGTTCTTGCTGAACTGAACGCCGCGGTCTTCGAGGCGCTTCAGCATGTGGTACATGTGATTGTACCAGCCGTTGACGATCATGGTGGGGGAATAGCCGGTCAGAGGCTTGGAGTAGAACTTCACGAGATCGTCTGCGGTGTCGAAAGGCGAGCCTTTTTCGTTCAGAACGGCCATGTAGTGGTCGTTGCCGCCACCAATGCAGCCAGAACTTTCCAGCTTGCCCTTATCCAGCAGCACGACATCCAGACCCTGCTCGCGGGCTCCGAGGGCGGCGCCGCAGCCGGACGCGCCAGAGCCGATGACAAGCACGTCCGTTTCGATCAGCGTGCCAAGCGGATGAGTTGAACTTTTCATGACTCCTCCCTGATTCTGAATATACATCGGATGGGAAAGAGAGCGCGGCTTTGGGCGGGGACAACGGAATGGGGGCCGCGCCGGAATCATTCCCGTCGTGTCAATGATTTCACAAAAACACGTTCAGTTGTCAAATCGAAAAAAATTTTTTATTGTTTGATGAAATCATACAGTAACACGACATCTCGTTCAGACATGGGAGGGCAGCACCATGATTGAAGAACTGGGAGGAGATTTTTTCCAGCATTTACGCGGGTTTTACTATACCGCCAAAACGGGCAGCATACGCAAGGCCGCCCAGCTCATGAACCGGAATCCTTCAACCATAAGCTGGCAGATACGGCAGCTCGAACAGCAATTAGATACAGTATTATTCGATAGATACATGAAAAGGCTGCGTATCACGCCGGAAGGTGAGAGATTGCTCACATGGACGATTTCCACCTTTGAACTTTTGCGTGGCATGAAATCCGACATCAGTTCACCGTCGGGAGTGCTGCGCGGAACCATCAGCATATCGAGCAACTTGCCCTTTTCTGCGCGAGCGGTTCGCATCATCGCCGCCTTTCGCAGGGAACACCCTGATGTTCATATAAAAATCCGCCGGGCGCTGCCCTATGAGACCGTGGACGACGTGGCCAGCTCCCGCGTGGATTTCGGGCTTACCGGCATTACGCGCGAGGCGCCGAACTGTTCCCTTGAGGAACTTTTCACCTCGCAGCCTCTGCTCATTGCGAGGGAAGACAACGAATTCGGGCTGCCGGAAAAGCCCACGGTGGAGGACATCGTTCGTCTGCCGTTCATTTCCTTTCTTGCGGAGAACATGGAGGAGAGCGGCGACCCTTATTTCGACACGTCTCTTGCGTCTTTCGAGCAGCCTCTTCATACCGTGCTCAGCGTGAACAACTATCACCTCATGCTTCGTTACGTGAAGCAGGGCATGGGCGTGGCCGTCATGGACGAGCTGTGCCTCATGGCCAGCAAGTACGGCAATCTCGGCGAAGGGCTGCGCTCCTATCCTCTGGAAGGCATTCTGCCGCCGGTGCACAACGGCATTCTTCTGCGTCATCACAAGCATCTGAGTCCGCAGGCTGCCGCGCTCATCGACAAGATCCGCGTGGAAATAAAGGACAGTCTGGACAGAGACAGGGAGCAGCTTGCCCGCTGAGGGGCGGATAGCCCCGGAGCTTCTTCAGCCGGGGAGCGCGTCGCCTGAGGCGCAAAAGGGTTCGGTCTGTCTTTGCGTTCTCTGCGCGCTTGACCGGAGCAGGGGCAGGCCGTAAGGTTTTCAGGAATTTTATGTACCTGTCGGCCTGCGGGCCGAATGATCTGCCGCGCGTCGTCTTCGGGCGGAAAGCGCGGTCAAAGCGGATATATTATGGCAGCAAACGCATCCCTTGCGGCCCTGTACCGGCCGCAGACCTTTGCCGAGGTTGTCGGGCAGGACATGGTGAAGTCCATTCTTTCCCGCGCGGCCCGCGAGGACCGTGTGGCTCCGGCCTATCTTCTCAGCGGCACGCGGGGGGTGGGCAAGACCACCATAGCGCGCATATTCGCCAAGGCGCTCAACTGCGAGCACGCCCCCACCGGGGAGCCCTGCAACGAGTGCGAGGCCTGCCGCCGCATCACGCAGGGCAATTTTGTGGACGTGGTGGAGATAGACGGCGCGTCCAACCGCGGCATCGACGACATACGCCGTCTGCGCGACGCCGTGGGCTATGCGCCGCTTGAAGGCCGCTACAAGGTCTTCATCATCGACGAAGCGCACATGCTCACCAAGGAAGCCTTCAATGCCCTGCTCAAGACGCTGGAGGAACCTCCCGCGCGCGTGACCTTCATCATGGCCACCACGGAGCAGCACAAGTTCCCCGTGACCATCGTGAGCCGCTGTCAGCATTTCGTGTTCCGGCAGATTCCCGAAGCCACGCTGGAGGCGCACATATGCGACATTCTTCAGCGCGAGGGGCGGCCCTTTGAGAAGGAGGCCGCGCATCTCATCGCCCGCCGTGCGGCGGGAAGCGTGCGCGACTCCATGTCGCTGCTCGGGCAGGTGCTGGCCCTCGGCTGCGCACCGGACGAGCCGCTCACGGCAAAACAGGCCCGCGAAGTGCTGGGGCTGGCCGGTCAGGAAGTGATGGACAGGCTGCTGGACGCGCTTGCCGGACAGGACGCCGCGGCCATTACGGTGCTCGTGCGCGAGCTTCTGGCGCAGGGTGCGGACATGGGCTTTTTCCTGCGCGAGCTTTGCGGGCTGTGGCGCAACCTCTTTCTCATGAAACAGGCGGGAAGGGACACGGCAAAGGATCTCGACCTTCCCGAAAGCGAGCTTGACCGCTTGTCCTCCATGGCGTCGCGCTTCTCGCTCACCTACATTCATGCCGCCTGGCAGATGACGCTCGACTCTCAGCGCCGCATTCTGACAAGTCTTGAGCCTTCCGCGGGTCTTGAGCTGCTGCTTTTGAATCTCGCCATGCTGCCGAGACTGCTTCCTCTGGAGGAGCTGGCGCCGCTTTCTGCCTCCTCCGCTCAGGCCGCGCCTGCAGCATCCGCCGTGCCTTCTGCGCCGTCTTCCCCCGCTCCCGCGGCGTCTTCCGCTTCCGCAGGAGTGACTGGAGCTTCCCGGTCAGAAGCGTTTTCTTCGTCCCGTCCCGTGCCGCAGACCGGCGCGTTTTCCGCGTCTGCGCCGTCGCGTCCGGCGGAGCCTGAAAGACCCGCAGCTCCCGCATTTGTTCCCCCGGCCCCTGCAAAGCCTGTTTTCTCTCCCGTTCCCGAGGCTTCGGCAGAGCCTTCCGCGCACTTGACGGCAGAGCCGAAACCTGTTGAAACTCGGGCTCCGGCGCCGCGTCGTCCTTCTTCGGAATGGAAGGACGTTCCGGTGGATCCTTCCCTCACGTGGGCGGGCTTTCTTGAGACCTGTCAGGAGAACCGCGACATTCCGCTGCCCATGCTTCGTCAGGTCACGGGCGAGGTGCGCGGCGACTGGCTTGTGCTTCAGGCTCTCTCGCAGGTCATTAGCATGCAGCTTCAGCGTACTGAAAAGCTCCGCGTGCTCGAGAATCTGGTGGCCGCGTGGGCGGGCAGACCTCTGCAGATCGTCTTTCGTCCCCCGCAGAAAATCGTGCGCACCGAGGCCGAGCTCAAGGAAGAGATACAGTCGCACCCCGTCATCAAAAAATTTCAGGACGCCTACGACGCCAGACTGGTACGCTGTACCCCCATCAACCGATAACACGACGACAGAAGGGCCTGCGGCCCCTGTCCTTCAAGGAGACATGGCATGAAGAACATGAACGACCTGCTGCGCCAGGCTCAGGTGATGCAGAACAAGATTGCAAAGCTCCAGCAGGAAATGGCCGAGAAGGAAGTGGAGGCTTCCGCCGGCGGCGGCATGGTGAAGGTCGTCATGAACGGCCGTCAGGAAATGAAGTCCATCACCATCGACAAGTCCGTGCTGGAAAGCGGCGACACGGAAATGCTGCAGGATCTCATCATCACCGCCGTGAACGAGGCCGTGCGCATCGGCCGCGCCAATCTCGACCGCGAGATGGCCAACATTTCCGGCGGCATTCATCTGCCCGGCATGTTCTGATTCTTTTCGGGAAAGTTCCCGAAGAAGATGCAGAAGCTCCGCCCCTCGCAGACAGAGAGGGCGGAGCTTTTTTTTTCATCAGAGACCGGGCATGCCTTTCCTCCGGGAGAAGGGCATTTTTCCGGCGTGCCCGAAAAGAAATTCGGCGAAGTGATTTTTCCTTTCTTGTCGGGCAGAAAGAAGTCATTTATGATGGAAAAAACTGCCCATTGGAGGATGCCCATGCTTCGCCGGGTCCCCCTTGTCGCCTTTCTGCTTCTGTGGTCCGTGGCCGCCGCCTTCGGCGCTTCCGAAATTTCCCCGGCCTTTGTCCTGCCCGCGGTGACGGCTCCTTCGGAGGGCGACTCTCCGCTGCTGGTCAGGCTTGAATCCGACGAGCCCCTGTGTCGTGAGGCCTACGGCGAGGAATGGGCAGGCCGCTGCTTCGTTTCTCCCGGCAGGGAGGGGGCCCTTGTGCGCGGCGTTAGACTCGAGCCGGAAATTCCCGGAGAATGGCGCTGGGACGACGAAAGAACCCTTGCGTTCCGGCCGAAGGCTCCGTGGCCCGCAGGGCAGACCTTCGAGCTCGTTCTTGATGATCTGCCGCTGCCGTCCCGCGCAAGGCTCAGCTCCTCGCGTGAAGGCTTTGCCACGCCGCCTCTGGCGCTTACCCGGCTGAGCGCTGACGTGTGGGTGGACCCTGATCTTGACGGCGAGCGGGCCGTTTCCTTCGACATGAGCTTCACCACGCCTCCCGACCGGGCGATCGTTGAGCGCGACGCGCGCCTTGAGGTCGCAGACGGGGCGCTTCGGCTCGGCAGGCCGGAGTTCATCTGGGGCGAGGGCGGAACCTGTCTTGTGCGGGCGCGCGTGCTGTCTCTGGCAAGGCAGCCCTCCGCGGTCACGTTTTCTCTTCCCGGCGTTGCCGGAGAAGTGCGCGGCAATGGAGCTTTCTGGAGCGTGCCGAAGGGAAGGGAAACGGCCGTCTCCCAGGTGACGGTTCCCGGAACGGAGACCATATTTTCGGTGAAGAAGGCCTCGCTCGAGCCGTCGCGGGACGAGAATCTTGCCGGAGAGTATCGTCTCACGCTGGAAACGAGCCTTCTGGTCAGGCCGGACGAGCTTGCCCGCGCCATGAAGGCGCTGCGGCTGCCCCGCACGCAGAACGAAGAGGCCGTGTCTTCCACGGTGTGGACGGCTGCGCCCGTCATCGACGAGGAAACGCTTTCCCGCGCCGTGCCCGTGACGCTTGTGCCCCTGCAGCAGGCCGACGTTCCTTCCGGCAGGATAAGCTTCAGCGTGAAGACGGAGCCGGGCAGCTATCTTCTCTTTCATCTGCCTCAGGGCTTCGGGCCGTCGGCCGACTTCACGCTGACCTTCCCGTGGAACGAGGTCTTTCATGCCGCGCCGTTTGAGCCGGAGCTTGATTTTCTTCAGCCCGGCAACGTGCTGGCCCTCGGCGGAGAACGCAGGCTGGACATCCATTCCAGCGGGCTCACCTCCATACGCTGGAGAGCATCGCGCGTCATGGATTCCTATCTCGGTCTTCTTGCCGCGCATCCCTCGCCGTTTTCCGCCCGGGGCATTCTTTTCGACGTGTTCTCCGAAGCGGCCGAAGGCAGCATTTCCCTTCGGCGCACCGAACCCGGGGAGCCGCAGTTCTCCGTGCTCGACGCCGCGCAGCTCTTCAAGGACGGACGCGGTCTTGCCTACATAGAGCTTACGGGCATGGACGGGGACAGAAAGGTGGCGGAGGCCTCGCGCTTCGTGCTTGCGACCGACCTCGGACTCATCGTCAAGGAGGGCGCGGCAGGCGGTCGCGACGTGTTCGTCTGTTCTCTTTCCGGCGGAAAGCCCGTGTCCGGGGCTAAGGTGAGCATAGTGGGGGCCAACGGCCTTGCCGTGGCCGAGGCCCTGACCGACGTCGACGGCAGGGCCTTTCTGCCTTCCGTTTCCGGCCTTGCGCGTGAGCGCATGCCCGTGGCCGTGACGGCCCGTCTGAAGGGCGCGCAGGGCGAGGACATGGCATGGCTTCCCCTTGGCGATGAGAGCCGAGCCGTGGATCTGTCCCGATTTTCCACGCAGGGGCAGACCAGCCGGGCCGACGGCGTGAACGCCTATGTGTTCAGTGAGCGCGGTCTGTTCCGGCCGGGAGAGACGCTGCGATTCGGCATGCTGCTGCGCCGCGGCGACTGGAAGGCGCTTCCTCCCGACATGCCGCTTTTTGCCGAGCTTGCGGATCCTTCCGAGCGCACGGTGTTCCGGCGCATGTTCACGACGGGAGCGGACGGGCTGGCGGAAGTGAGCTGGAAGGTTCCCGAAGACGCTCCTGCCGGACGGTACCGGCTCGACGTGCGCACGCCCGACGGGCGGGGCATGGACGTGGTGCTCGGTTCCGCAGCCGTGAGGGTGGAGGAGTTCCAGCCGGACACCATGGCGCTTGCCCTTTCGCTTTCTCCCGAGTCCGGCAGAGGCTGGCTCAGGGCGTCGTCCGCGTCCGCGAATGTGACGCTCCGCAACCTTTTCGGCGCTCCTGCGGCGGACCGGCGCGTGCGCGGCCAGCTTTCGGTGTGGCCTGCGCCTCTTTCCTTTGCAGGGTACGGAGATTTCACGTTTCATGACGCCGTGCCCTACCGGGGATCGCCGCTCACGCTGGAACTTGGCGAAACCCGCACCGACGCGGAGGGCAGAGCCTCGCTGCCGCTGCCGCTTGAAAAGCTTCGCGGCGGCACGCTGCACTGCCGGCTTCTCGTTGAGGGCTTCGAGAGCGGCGGAGGGCGTTCGGTAACGGAGGAAAGGGATTTCGTCGTGTCGCCCCTCGACTGCGCTCTCGGCTTCCGTCCCTCCGGCACGGGCGGCAATCTCGACTTCATTCCCCGGGGAAGCTCCGCCGCTCTCGAGTTCGTGGCCGTGGGCTCCGATCTTGCTCCCGCAAGACCCGGAGAGCTTTTGTTCCAGGTTTCTGCAAGACGCTACGTGACCTCCCTCGTTACCGACAGCGACGGCAGGTATCGTTATGAGGACACGCCGGTGGACCGCGTGATTTCCTCTTCAAAGGTGGCCTTCGACAGCGACGGACGGGCTCGCTGGACCGTTCCTACGGAGGAAAGCGGGGAATTTCTGCTGGAAGTGCGTGGAGACGACGGCCTGGTCATGGCTTCCGTGCCCTTTACCGTGGCCGGAAACTCGGACCTGCGCCTTGCCGGGCTCTCGAGCCTGCCGTCCGGCTCTCTGCGGATGCATCTCGACCGCGCCTCGCTCTCTTCCGGGGATACGGTGCGGGCGTTCATTTCCTCGCCGTATGAAGGCACGGGACTCATCACGCTTGAGCGCGACAGCGTGGTCTCGTGGCGCTGGTTCCACGCTCCGGCGGGCGACAGCGTGCAGGAAGTGCCGGTGCCTCGAGACTTTGAGGGGCGCGGCTACGTCAGCGTTTCTCTGGTTCGGTCGCTCTCTTCGCCGGATGCCTTCATGAATCCCTACGTCTTTGCCGTGGAGCCCGTTTCCGTGAACGTGGAGCGGCGGGACATGAAGATTGCTCTCAAGGGACCGGAACGTCCCGTGACGCCCGGCTCGAAGATTCCCGTGACGCTCACCTCCTCCCGGCGGGGCAGGGCTCTTGTTTTTGCCGTGGACGAGGGCGTTCTGCGTCTTACCGCCTTTCCCACGCCGGACCCGCTGCGCTATCTTCTGAACGACAGGGCGCTTGAGGTGGAAACGAGGCAGATGTTCGATCTGCTCATGCCCGAGCACGGCACGTTCCGCATGCCCGCCTTCGGCGGCGGCATGGCCGCGGCCGGAGGCCGCTTCCACAATCCCTTCAAGCGCAGGGGCGAGCCGCCGCTTGCCTGGTGGTCGGGCATTGTGGACGTAAAGGCCGGGGAAAACCGGTTCGAGGTGCCCGTGCCTGTCTATTACAGCGGCACGGTGCGGGTCATGGCCGTGGCGGTCTCGCCGGAGGCTGCGGGAAGCGCCGAGACCTCGGTCGTGGCGCGAGGCCCTGTGGTCATCACGCCGCAGCTTCCCGTGCTGGCCGCCCCCGGCGACGAGTTCGAGGCGGCCGTGGCCGTGGCCAACAATACCGGCGCGCGCCTTCGGGCGAGCCTTTCGCTTTCGGTCGATCCGGCGCTGCATCTGGCAACGCTTCCGCCTTCCGACATGACGATGGAGGCGGGAGAAGAGCTGGTGCTGCCCTTCCGTGTGCAGGTCCGGGATGCCCCGGGCGCTGCCGACATCGGATTCGTGTTGTCCGGCGACGGCGTGGAGGCCCGGCGCTCGGCTTCTCTTTCCGTTCGTCCTGCCTCGCCGCTGCGCGGCAGTCTTGTGCTCGGCACGGCATCTTCGTCCGTTTCGCTGAGCACGGGACGGGAGATTTATCCGTACGGCGCAAGAGGGTCGGCATCGGTTTCCGCGCTGCCGCTGCCTGCGCTGCGCGGTCTTGTGCGCTATCTTGATTCCTATCCCTACTCCTGCACGGAGCAGCTCATAAGCCGGGCCATGCCCTGCGCCCTGCTTCTGCAACGGCCCGAGCTTTTTGCCGACGGGCGGCCGCAGGATGAGGCGGCCCGCGTCATGCGCGAGAGACTGGACGAGGCGCTTCGGGCCGTGGAAAGCTCGCTGTCGTGGCGCGGGGTTTCCCTGTGGCCGGGCGGAGAGCCGGATCTTCTGGTCACGGCCTATGCCGCCGACTTTCTTCTGACCATGCGCGAGGCCGGAGCCGAATTGCCCGGAGGCCTTCTTTCCGACGTGTTCAACGCGCTCGAGAAGGCCGTGGACCGGGCGCCTTCGTCGCTTGAGGAAGGGCGGACGCAGGCCTACGCCCTCTGGGTGCTCACCCGGGAGGGGCGCATCACCACGCAGGCACTGGAAGCGCTGACTCGTCGTCTGGAAGAGGATTTTCCGGCGTGGCGGCAGGATGTGACCTCAACGCTCGTTGCGGGCTCCTGCGCCGTCATGCGCATGAAGGACGAGGCGCGGCGCCTTGTGGAAATGTACCGCAGGCCGGGGCCGGAGTTTCGCGGGGAAGGGCTCGACGCGCTCTCTTTGCTCAGCCTGCGCGCTTCCGTGCTGGCCAGACATTTCCCGGACAGATTGGAAGATCTGCGCGGAGAACTTTCCGAGGAGCTCTTTGACGCCGCAGGCGGCAGAAGCGTGACGCTTTCCGCCGCGCTTGCCGTGCGCGCCCTGCTCGACATGGAAAGGTCGGCACCCGTGCCCGGGGGAGTGTCGCTGATCTGCACGGTCATGCAGCCCGGTTTCGGCGACGGGGCGTTTCAGGCGCAGACCGTCGGGAACATGCTTACGCTTTCGGCTCCGGGCTGCGCCTCCTATGCGCTCAGCGTGCCCGAGGGCGGGCAGACGCTGTATGTGGAGGTGTCCGACGAGGGCTTTGACCGCAGACCGCCGGAAGAAGCGCTTTCCGAGGGCATGGAGGTGACAAGGCAGTATCTGGATGCCGAGGGCAACGTGGTGACCGGCGTAAGGCTCGGCGACGTGATAACGGTGAAGGTGACGGCCCGGGCCTACGGCGGCCCGGTGGAGAACGCGGCGATTGTGGACCTTCTGCCCGGCGGCTTTGAAATGGAGCTGTCTTCTCTTCCGGCTGCTGAGGCTTCGGCCGTTTCCGGTGACGGAACCGTGATTGCCGACCGCAGGGAAGACCGCATGATTTTCTTCACTCCGCTCGGCACGGAGCCTTCCTCGTTTTCCTACCGCATCCGCGCGGTGAACCGGGGCAGCTTTGTCCTGCCGCCCGTGCAGGCGGAAGCCATGTATGACGCATTCGTCCGAGCGCATTCGTCCGCCGGAAGAATCGTCGTGGAATGACGGCCTCGCCCTCTTTCCGGCGGAAGAGGACGTTTTTGGAGGATGAACGTTGCGCGGCACGGCGGGAAAGCTCGTTCTGGCATTCATGGCGGCCCCGGTCGTCGTCTTCTGCCTATGGCTGGCGTTCTGCCCCAGGCCTCCGCTTCTGGACGGCGTGGAGTTTTCCTCCCTCGTGCTCGACGGCGGGCGAGGACTGCTCCGCATGGGGCTGACGAGCGACGAGAAGTACCGGGTACGGGTGTCGCTGCACGACGTGGCCCCGGAGGCCGTGAATGCCGTGCTCCTGTATGAGGACAGGCATTTCTACCGGCATCCGGGCGTCAATCCTCTTTCGCTTCTGCGTGCGGGGTTCTCCATGCTGGGCGGCTCAAGACGCATGGGCGGTTCCACCATCACCATGCAGGTGGCGCGCCTCAGGCTCGGACTTTCCACCGACACGGTTTCAGGCAAGCTCGTGCAGATGGTCCGGGCGTTGCAGTATGAGCGTCATTACGGCAAGGATGATATTCTCGAAGCCTATTTCAACCTTGCGCCCTACGGGGGCAACGTGGAAGGCATAGGAGCCGCCGCGCGCATCTATTTTCATGTTTCTCCTGCCCGGCTTTCCCTTTCGGAAAGTCTTGCGCTTGCCGCAGTGCCGCAGAATCCCGTGCGGCGTTCGCCCCTGAACGGTCCGGACTTCGAGAGCGCGCGGGCGAGAATGACGCGTCTTGCCCTGCCCGAACGGCAGCACGACCCGGAAGGCATGAACGCCTCGTTTTTCTCCGTCAGGGAATCCCTGCCGCCCCTTCGCGTGTACGGACCTTCCTCGCTGCCCTTCGACGCGCCGCACGTGTCTGTCGAACTGCTGCCTCTTTCCCGCAACGGCGTTCCGGTTCGCTCCTTCATCGACCGGCGACTTCAGGGCATCGTGGAACGTTCCCTGGCGGGCTTTGCCGCGCGGGGCAGACGCTATGGTCTCACCAACGCCGCCGCGCTGCTCATTCACTGGCCGAGCATGGAAATACGGGCGCTGGCCGGCTCCGCGGACTTCTTCAGCGACGCCATTGCCGGTCAGGTGGACGGCACCGCGGCAAGGCGTTCCCCGGGCTCGACGCTCAAGCCCTTCATTTACGGCATGGCCCTCGATCAGGGCCTCATTCATCCCCGTACGCTGCTTGAAGATTCTCCCCGCAGCTTCGGCGGCTATGATCCGGAGAACTTCGACCGCGTCTTCCGTGGTCCTCTGCCCGCGGAGGAGGCGCTTCGCGCCAGCCGCAACATTCCCGCCATACTGCTGGCCTCCAGACTCAGACCGGGATTTTACGGCTTTTTGCAGAGGGCGGGCGTAGAGATGCCTTTTTCCGAGGAGCATTACGGGCTCAGTCTGGTGCTCGGCGGCGCGGAAGTGAGCATGCGCGAGCTCGGCGGGCTGTATGCCATGCTTGCCAACCGGGGCGTGTGGCGCGAGCCGAAGCTGTTTGCGGGAGCAAGGACGCGGCCCGCCGTGCCTCTGCTTTCTCCGGAAGCGGCGCTGGTCACGCTGCGCATGCTCGAAGACGGCGCGCACTTCGTGCGCTCTTCCTCCGGTCCCGTGCCTCTGCGTTTCAAAACGGGAACGTCCAACGGCTTTCGCGATGCGTGGACGGCGGGCGTGGCCGGGCCCTACGTGCTGGTGGTGTGGGCGGGCAACTTCGACAACTCGCCCAATCCCCTTCTTGTGGGCGGCGAGGTGGCGGCTCCGCTTTTTGCCGACATGGCACAGGCCGTGGCCTCTTCGGAAAAAGACTTTGCCGACCTTGTGCCCCGACAGCAGGAAGGGCTCAACATCACGCGGGAAAAGGTTTGCGCGGCCACGGGAGACCTCGACACCTCGCTGTGCCGCGAGGTCGTGGAGACCTGGTACATACCCGGACGTTCGCCCACGCGCTCTTCGGGAGTGTTCCGCACCATTCTCATCGACCGGGAAACCGGACTTCGCGCCTGCGAAGCCGTGCCCGGCCGCACGGAAGAGGTCGTATGGGAATTCTGGCCTTCCGATCTGCGCGCGCAGTTTCTGCGGGCGGGCATAGTCAAGAGTCCGCCTCCGCCCTTCGGCCCGGGCTGCGGGGCTCTGCCGGTCGCAGGCACGCCCCCGCGCGTTATTTCGCCGAAGGAAGGCGTGGTCTACCGGCGCAGCCTTTCCGCGCCGGAGGCGGCGGGAATACCGCTCACGGCCGGGGCCGATGCCGACGCAAAGGCCGTGTTCTGGTTTGTGAAGGAGCGTTTCATAGGCCGCTGTGCGCCGGGCGAGACGCTTCTCTGGCTTCCGGAAGAGGGCGTGCACGAGCTCAGAGTGGTGGACGACAGGGGGCGGTCTTCCTCGCGGACGGTGACGGTGCGCGCGATTCCCTGATTTGCCGTCTCAGCACGCTTCTTGCCGCGGAACGGTGGAAAACCGCCCGGAGACGAGAAGTGGACGCCGAAGGCTTCGGATGAGTCGTCCTTCAGCCGTCGCGAGTCCGCCACTTCGTCAGTCTTCGGCATGGGAGGGGAGGCTGCTTTGTTTTCGTTCCGCGTCGTCTTTCCAGGCCCACGGGCCTTTCCACGGCGGCGCAAGCTTGAAGTCGAGCCTCGTTCCGTCGGGCACGGGAATGGACAGACGGAAGGCGTGCAGCTTCAGCATTTCGCGGGACGGGCCTTCTGAGGTGCCGTACCACGGATCGCCCACGACGGCGTGCCCGCGTGACGCGAGCTGCACGCGTATCTGATGCGTGCGTCCGGTAAGAAGATGAATGAGCAGAAGCGTGCGGACTTTGCCGTGAATGACGCGCTCCTCGAGCTTCCTTGCCACGCAGCGGGCCTCTTTTGCGTCTTCGTCGTCGGCAGAGGCCTTCACGCGCTGCGCGCGTCGGTCTTTGGTCAGAGCGTCCCTGAGTTCCTTGGGACCATCATCGGGCCAGCGGCCTTCCACCCAGGCCAGGTATTCCTTGCGCGGGCGCTCTTCGCGTCTTCCGGCAAGGGCGTCGGTGAGAAGGCGCACGGCCGCATAGGTCTTGCCGGCCACGAGAAGCCCCGAGGTGTCCTTGTCCAGCCGGTGCACGGGCGCGGGCACGAATGCGGCGTCTGCGCGCTCTTCGGCAAGGATGGAGGCCACGCTTTCCCGATGTCCCGTGCCGCCCTGCACGGGAAGCCCCGCGGGTTTGGCCAGAACGAGCACGTCGTCGTTTTCAAACACGATGTCGAGACGCGAGCGCTTTTTTTCGGCAGTCGCGGGAGCGGCGCTTCCTGCGGGCAGTCGCTCGGCAAAGGGGGGAACCCGCACCATGTCGCCCTCGGCCAGCCGGTCGAAGGCCTTTGCGCGGGCGCCGTTCACGCGCACCTGCCCCGTGCGTATCCAGCGGTGGAAGTCCGACGTGGGGGCGTTGACGCGTCTGTGAAGAAAGTTGAGGAGTTTCTGCCCCGATTCCGCCCTGCTGACGGAAAGAGCCCGTGTGTCCTTTTCGTTGTCCATGCTCTCTGAACGTTCCTTTTGCATCGCTTACGGCGTGTTTTACTTTGCTTTATCGTAGAATTTTTCTCTTCTTGCGTCCAGATTGCGGACCAGCAAGAAAAAAGAGTTTTTCCCGGGAAGGAGGAAAGAAACAACTTGTGCATCCATGGCATTCCTGCTATGTAGAGAGACCTGCCCGACGAGGGCAGAAATCTGTTTGTTAGGTTGGAGGATCCGTATGGCAACTGCCGAAAACATGGAAAACCAAATCGATTCCGAAATGAGCTTTGCGAGCGCACTCGAAGACTATCTCACCCCCGACATGGGCGACCTTGAAGAAGGCTCCATCGTCAAGGGCGAAGTCGTGCGCGTGGACGACGATACTGTGCTGGTGGACGTGAACTTCAAGTCCGAAGGCCAGATCCCCGCTGAGGAATTTCGGGACGCTCAGGGCAATATGACGGTCAAGGTCGGCGACCGCGTCGATGTGTACGTTGTCCGCAAGAACGAAATGGATGGCACCATCACCCTTTCGTTCGACAAGGCCAAGCGTATGCAGCTGTTCGACCAGCTCGAAGACGTGCTGGAAAAGAACGGCACCATCACCGGCACCATCACCCGCCGCATCAAGGGCGGCTACACCGTCGATCTCGGCGGCGTGGAAGCCTTCCTGCCCGGTTCTCATGTGGACCTCCGTCCTGTTCCGGACATGGACGCTCTGGTTGGTCAGCAGTTTGAATTCCGCGTTCTCAAGATCAACCGCCGCCGCAGCAACGTCATCGTTTCCCGCCGCGTGCTGCTCGAAGAAGAACGCGACACCAAGCGCGCCGCTCTTCTCCAGACCCTGGCCGAAGGCCAGATCGTCAAGGGCAAGGCCAAGAACATCACCGAATACGGCGTGTTCGTCGACCTCGGCGGCCTCGACGGCCTGCTGCACATCACCGACATGTCCTGGAAGCGCATCCGTCATCCTCGCGAAATGGTGTCTCTGGGTCAGGAACTGGAACTCAAGGTTCTTTCCTTCGACAAGGAAAACCAGAAGGTTTCTCTCGGCCTGAAGCAGCTCGTGCCCGATCCCTGGCAGGACATTACCGCCCGCTTCCCCGAAGGCTCTCACCATGTCGGCAAGGTGACCAACCTCGTTGACTACGGCGTGTTCGTGGAACTCGAACCCGGCGTTGAAGGCCTCGTGCACATTTCCGAAATGTCCTGGACCCGCAAGCTCCGTCATCCTTCCCAGATGGTGCATCAGGGCGACGAGGTTGAAGTGGTCATCCTCGGCGTGGACAGCGAGAAGAAGCGCATTTCCCTCGGCATGAAGCAGGTCAAGCCCAATCCCTGGGAACTCGTGGGCGAACGCTTCCCCGAAGGCACCGTCATTGAAGGCGTCATCAAGAACATCACCGAATTCGGCATGTTCATCGGCATCGAAGACGGCATCGACGGCCTCATTCACGTTTCCGACATTTCCTGGACCAAGAAGCTGCGTCATCCCGGCGAACTCTACAAGGTGGGCGACGTGGTTCAGGCCAAGGTTCTCACCGTGGACCAGGAAAACGAAAAGTTCACCCTCGGCATGAAGCAGCTCACCGAAGATCCCTGGAGCACCGTGCCTGCCCGTTATCCCGTGGGCAACATCATCACCGGCACCGTGACCAACGTGACCGACTTCGGCCTGTTCGTTGAAGTGGAAGAAGGCATTGAAGGCCTCATTCACGTGACCGAACTCGGCAAGAAGGTGAAGTCTCCTTCCGAACTCTACAAGGAAGGCGACGTGGTTCAGGCCAAGATCATCCATGTTTCCGCTGATGAACGCCGTCTCGGCCTCTCCATCAAGCAGATCAAGGACGATGAAGAACGTCGCAAGCCCAAGGATTACCATTCCGGCGACAACAGCATCAGCCAGACCCTCGGCGACCTGCTCAAGCAGAAGTTCAACGACTAATCGCTGAGTCTGCATGAATGTACGCGGGGCGGAAAGCACAGCTTTCCGCCCCGTTTTTTGGTTAAAAGAAAACCCCCAGCTAGGCTGGGGGTTCCCGAAAACTTA
>JAXUUT010000117.1:0-16105 GCA_037230945.1 bacterium | reverse complement strand
GCACGCCTTGAGTGCGCGAAGGCAGTTCATGCGGTTCTGCCAGGACTGCGCTGCAGGATGCAGCTTGGCATAGTGGACGGGATCGGCCGTTTCATGCCGGAGAAGAAAACGATCAGCTCCGGCCTGCCGCAGAAGACGATAGGAGGCAAGGGAACGTTCTCCTACGGACAGCGTCACCGCACAGTCGGGCCAGGATGCCTTGATGCGTCTCAGAAGATCGGCAAGCCGTTCGTCCGTGAACCAGGCATCCTCTCCCCCCTGCAGAACAAACGTTCGGAATCCCAGTCCGTACCCATGTTCGCAGCATTCCAGAATCTGTTCGGGAGAAAGCCTGTAGCGTTCAGCCTGAGCATTGCCGGCCCGTATGCCGCAATAGCGGCAATTCTGGCGACAAATATTTGATATTTCAATAAGTCCGCGAATATAAATTCTGTTGCCGAAATGTTCCTGTGCTCTGCTCCGGGCGCGATTGAACAAAACGTCGCGCACATGGCGAGCATCATCAGGCGAAAGTGGCTTTTCCTTTTCCTCTGCAGCGGGCTCGGACACGCGTCCCGAAAGACCGGCTTCCGCCAGGAACGAGGCTTCCATTGCCGCCGCTTCGGCAGGCACGGGACCGGAAAAAGCCTCGGGAGCACACGCGTCTATAAAGGAAGAAAGCTCCGAAGCCTGCGGAAGCCTGCCCTCGAAAAGCGTCTGAATTACGTCAAGACAGCGCTGAAGATTCATACGCTCACCGCCTGGAAATGGCGGCCTTGACGGATACGCCCGGCAGCTTGCCCAGACGTCCCGTCATGCCGGAAATGGCGTCCATGCTTCCGTCCACGGCAAGCGCGATGATGGAAACTCCCCGGCTGCGATACGGTATTCCCAGTCTTCCGACAATGATGTCGGCATACTGATGCAAAATGGCATTGATGAGAGACGTACTTTCGAGGTCATCCACGACGATGCCTACCGTCCCAAGACGAGACTCACTCATGTTTTCTCCGAACATGGCGGCAGCACTGCGCTTCCGCCTCAAAAAAAGCGGCCTTTCCGAAGAAAAGCCGCTTCATGTTTTCTTCAGGCACGGTTCCGGTACATAGCGCATGCAAGAGGCAGGAACACATGGCGAGGGCCGGACCGAAACAAAAAAACGGGCGTCCTTTCCCTGAACCATCATAAAACAGCCTTCATTTCAGGATGTTCTCTAACGTCCGGCAGGGAAAAAGGCAAGCCGGCATCTTTTTGTTCCGGCATGCCTCGCCTTTTCAGGCTGCAACAGCTCTACACACGGATAATGTAATGCTCCTTGCGCGGCTTTGCAGGCGCTTCACCACCTTCCGCGGCATAACCGAGAACGCAATGCCCAACGCCGACGTAATCGCCCTCAATGCCCCAGCTCTTGAGCAGAGCCTTTCCTTCTTCACTCTCAAACGTCTCCTTTGCACGATGAATCCAGCAGGACCCCACGCCCAGAGCGTGCGCGGCAAGCATGAGATTGCCCATGACAAGAGCCCCGTCCTCTTTGAAGGTTGGACGATTTCTGTCGGCAAGCACGATGACCACCGTGGGAGCGCCGTAGAAAGGATCGCTGTTCACGCCGAGAATGGCGGCGTTCATCTTGGAAAGCTTCTCAATGACGGCCTTGTCCTGCACCACCACCATGACGGGAGACTGATACCCGTGGCCGGTAGGGGCCCAGGTTCCCGCCTCAAGAATGGCGTTCAGTTCATCCTCGGCAATCTGGCGGGACTGAAATTTGCGACAGCTGCGACGAGTCTTGATATCCTGCAAAGTTTCCTTCATCTTTTTGTCTCCTTGAAGGTTTCCGTCCGAAAGCACTTCCCTTTCGGAACGCTCTGCATTTTCCCCTCTTTTCCCCGTTTAGGCAAGAAGAGGAAGCGGCAGGCAAAAGCGCGACAGACCATCTGTCCATGAGGGCCGATGAAAAGGCTTTTCCTGCTTTTCCTTGACAGAGTCGCCGGTTTCTCTACAATACCCAGACACCTTCCTTCAGGAATTGCCGAGGTTCCATGTTTCAAATCAATCTGCTTGATACCGCCCTGCTGATCATTCTGCTTTTCTTCAGCGTCAAGGGGCTGATACGGGGGCTTGTTCAGGAGGTTGCCGGACTGCTCGGCGTTGCCGCCGGCATCGTGCTTGCCCGCACGTTCAGCGCCCAGTTTGCCCCCATGCTTACCCAGTACGGCGTTTCCGCCGGCTTCGCGCCCATGCTTTCCATGGCTCTGCTGTTCGTGGCGGGCATTCTCGTGGTCGGTCTGGCGGCCCATGCGCTCCACAACATGCTTGAATCCGCCTTTGCCGGCGGCATCGACCGAATGCTCGGCCTGCTTGCCGGGCTGGCCAAGGGACTGCTTTTTGCCGGCGTCATCGGCTACATTGCCATCCGCCTGCTGCCGGACGTGGACGTGGTCAGGCACTCGCAGGTGCTGCCCCCGCTCATGCGGTTCATCCAGGCCATTGCCGGCTCCCTCGATCTCCACATTCCTCAACTGTAACTTTCGCGCTTCTTCAAACGGAGTTCATCATGAACGAGCAGGAACAGCTTCTTCGTTTTCAAAACGTCATCAACCAGCTCATCGACCCTGAAAAGGGCTGCCCCTGGGACAGGGAACAAACGCCTGTCTCCATGTGCGAATACCTTATCGAAGAGTGTCATGAGCTGGTGGATGCCATCCGTTCCGGCAAGCCCGGCCATGCCTGTGATGAAATGGGAGACCTGCTCTTCGTGCTTCTGCTCATGGCCCGCCGCTTTGAGCTTGCCGGACAGTTTTCTCTCGGCGACGCGCTGAAGATGGGAGCCGACAAGATGGTTCGCCGCCACCCCCATGTTTTCGGGGAAAATCACTGCGAAAGCATGGACGAGCTCATGAAGAACTGGGCGGCCATCAAGAAGGCGGAAAAGGAAGCCGAGGGAGCCGAGTCGAAGGGTGCTCTTTCCTCCGTTCCTTCCGGACTGCCGCCTCTCACCAAGGCATATCGTCTGCACGCCAAGGCCGCGGGTGCGGGGTTCACCTGGGACGATGACGAAGACGTGGAACGTCAGGTGGAAGCGGAATGGCTGGAACTGCTTGATGCCAGAGCCTCGGGCAGCGACGCGGCCAAGGAACACGAGCTCGGCGACATGATCTTCACGCTCGTGGAACTGGGCCGTCGCATGGGCGTCAAGGCCGGCTCTGCCGTGGACTTTGCCGCCAACCGGTTCAGAGCCCGCTTTGAAGCCATGGAAAGCCTTGCCCGGGAACGCGGCCTTGACTTCAAGTCTCTCAGTCTGGACGAAAAGGATGAACTCTGGAACGAAGTGAAGGCTGCCGAACCAAAAGAGGAACGCGGCGCCGCCGTGGACTTTGCCGCTCCCCGTGAAAATCCCGAAGCGTAGAGCAAGACACGGCTTCGGCGTGGCTGCGCGCATGAAACGGTTTTTCTCCGCTCCGATTCTGTCCGTCACGGGCCGTCTGATCCGGCACCTCATGCTGTGCGTCCTGGCGGCGTCTCTGTTTGCGCCCTGCGCTGAAGCCAGACAGAACAGTCAGACCATATACGCCGGCTACCGGACGCTCTCCTCAAGTCTTCCTGCCCAGAGGCTCATGATACACATGGGAGTCTGGTACCCCACAAGACGCAAGTCCGGCACGGTAAAGGTCGGAGACTGGAGTTTCCGGGCCGCACGCAATGCGCCCGTCATGGAGGGGCCGTGGCCGGTCATCATTCTTTCTCATGACGTCACGGGGTCGGCCTGGGCGCATCATGACATTGCGGCGGCGCTGGCGGCCCGCGGCTTCATCGTGGCAGCGCCTACCCATGACCACGACAACGGCGAGGACATGACGCTGCTTTTTTCCGACAGAGAGCTGCCGGTACGCGCTCTTCAGCTCAGAGCAGCGCTGGACGTCGTGCTTGAGCACCCGCAGATAGGAAAACAGGCGGACGCATCACGCATTGCCTTTCTCGGTTTCGGCATGCCGGCTTCCGCCGGTCTGCTTCTGGCAGGCGGACAAATGACGCCGGAGGCCTGGCCGGGGTTCTGCCTGACAAGGGAACAGGACGGCCTTGAAGAGCCGCTGGAGCCTTCCGACGAACGCCGCGCTCAGACGCCTCCGTCCGACCACTCTTCGTCCGTTCCCGTTCTGCCCGACATCAGGCCCGACAACGCCGTTCCGCCCATTTCCCTTCCGCAGGCCGTTCCGCCGAAACCCCGTGCGGAAAGCGACAGAACAGACGTGTCGAACCGGGGAACGCTTCAGAACTTTCTCGTATCGCCTGCCATGGCTGATGAAGCGTTGTCTTCGGACGTACGCGCGCTTCTGCGCCCGACCGACAGTCCCTGGTGCTCGCCCTTTCTTGCGGGCAAAATGGATGAGCTTGTGGCCGGCATGAAAAATCGCACGCTGGAGCGGGAAGAAAAAACCGTCATGATGCATACCGCCGTGGCAGCCAGAGAACAGCTCTTCCGCCGCCTTGCCGACTCCGTGGCACGCAGCCATCAGCGGCAGATGCGTCTTGCAAAAACCCGCGGCATCCCCACTCCTCCCGTGGCGCTGCCTCTTCTGCCTCCGCTTTCCCACAACAGTCCCGTGGCCGACGGACGCTTCCGTGCCATGGCTTTCATCTCTCCCGGCTTCTCCATGCTCTTCAGCGAAGAAAGCCTGTCTTCCGTGCGCATTCCCTGTCTGTTCATCGGCGCTGAAACGGAACGCTGGAACAGACCTTCGGAACAGGCGGAACGCTTCGTAGCCATGCTGAACAACAAGCCGGAATACATGCTGCTGCACCATGCAGACGCGCCGGCTCTTCAGGCCGCCTGTCCGGACTCCGACCCCGCAGGTCCGCTGGCTTCTCTTTGCAGCAGCGTCGATGATGAAACACGCGAAGCCGTTCACGCACGCCTCGTTTCCGTGCTGCAGGAATTTTTCAACCGTGTCATGGACAGAGACGCCCTGCCGTAAGCCGAGCAGACATAAAGGAAACT
This sequence comes from bacterium, assembly GCA_037230945.1. GTDB lineage: Bacteria > Desulfobacterota > Desulfovibrionia > Desulfovibrionales > Desulfovibrionaceae > Mailhella. The sequence goes on along the minus strand of JAXUUT010000117.1, from coordinate 11,130 downwards.
CTCCCCCTCACGAGGCAAAAAAGGGCGGTTTGTCGACAAACCGCCCTTTTTTGCTCCCCTTGAAACGACAGGTCAACCCAGCAGACTTTCCGCCAGCGGCATGAAATCAAGCGGCCAGCAGCTTTCAGGCCGAGGCTGAGGCACATCTTCGCGATCAAAAGCCGGACGACAGGCGAGCACGGCGTCCGCCCACTGCTGCGGAAAGGAGTCGATGTCCAGCGCCGCACCGAGAAGCGCTCCGGCAACCGCGCCGTTGGCTGCGGCATCGCCGCCCTTCATGACGGTATCGCGCACGCCAGATCCCGCATCGGCAGCATGAAGAAGCTGCCAGAAACCGTTCTGCAGAGTGGTGAGCACATGGCTCATCTCATTCTGATAATCCTCAGGACGCTCCCGTTCCGCACGCTCAAGGCATATTCTCACCCGTTCCGCCTCCGATGCAGGGACATCCTCGCACCAGACCGGCAGGAACTCCGCCACTGCCGTGGCCGCCTTCCACATGCCCTTTCTGGAGCCGCTCCGTATACCGTAGGCGAGGGCGGAAACATACGCGGCGCCGGCGGCGCGGCACAAAGGATGCGGATTCGTCAGCGCCGCATCTTCCATGGCCATGCGGACAAGCGACTTCATGCCGTCGTCCGCAGCCATGGCCTTCATGTCAGGCTCTCCTCCGTCATCGCACGGAAGCGCCGCTTCCGGCACGAAGCGCGCGCCGAACACGCCGAGCGGACTTGAGCGCATGAGCCCGCAGTTGGCCTCGCTTCGCGCGTCAGGCCTGCCGTGCAGCGCACGAAAGACCGAATGCGCAAAGTCCACGGGATGACTGCCGAGCCAGGTCTTGTAGGCGGCAAACACATGATCGGCACAAAAAGTTCCGTCCTTTGCGAGCGTTCTGGCCAGGGCCAGCGCCATTTCCGAATCATCCGTAGGCTGACCGGGCAGCGTGCGGTACAAGGGGCTTCCCTCAAGCTCGTCCATGCCTGCAGGATAAAGAGCCCTCACCTTTTCCTCGTCCTTGAACTCCACCTGACTGCCCAGAGAGTCACCGGCAATCTGTCCAAGCAGACATCCCCAGGCACGACGTATTTCGGCGGCACTTCTTTTCATGGCAATTCCTCTCAAAAATTCACGGAACGCAGGCTTATCGCTCCGACATCATTCAGACGTTTCCGACTGTCCCGCATCGTCGTTCTGTTCCATCTGCGACGCCTGATCGCTGACGGAGGGATATTCCTCGCTCTCAAGGTAGACGGTGCAATAGGAGGACTGCTTTCCGGAATCCGTCTCGGAACCGGCAAGAAAAACGTACACGGCACCGGGCCTGTCCGCATCGTTTCCGGCTCCGGCAAAATTCCACTCGAGCACTTCCAGTCCGCCCTCGTCGGCCAGATAGCCGCGCAGGTCGTCGCCGGCATCCTCGATGTCTTCCAGATTCAACGACGGCTCGCCGTATTTCCTCACCAGCTCATCCTTCAGACTTTCCAGCACCTCGAGCGTTGATGCTCCGTTCTCGCTGGGATCATCAGGGGAAGAAGCCATGATGCGTATGATTCTGCCCTGAAAGGTGTCCACCGCATAGGTATCAAAGCGGGAATCAGGCGACGGCGGCGTGATCTCGTACATCTTGAGCTGCCATCGTTCGGAGACGGGCTGCGCCCCGTGTTCGTACCGGCTCAGCTCGGCCCCCAGTTCCAGACCGAAGGCTCCCGCCGCAAAAGCGGACGCCGTGCCGAAAAAAACAAACAGAACAGAAAAAAGAACTGTCCGAATATACTTCATAAAAACTCTCCCTTGCCGCCCCTGCGGCAAGGGCCATAATTAAGCACAGGAGCAGCTTTTGTCCAGCAGCGAAGCTTGTCATTCCCCCAAAGGAACGATACCTATCCTGTGTCGGACGACGCCGTCCTTCTGCAACCTTTATCCAACTTTCATGCCATGACGGAACAATTCCTACCGGAACTGCTCGCACCGGCCGGAGGCCGGGAGCAGCTTGAGGCCGCAATACTCTATGGAGCCGACGCCGTATATCTTGGCGGAAGCGCCCTTTCCCTTCGCGCAAAATGCCGGGGCTTTGACGGAAAGGCACTGGAAGACGCCGTAACGTTCGCACACCGCTCCGGCGTCCGCGTCTACTACTGCCTGAACGCGCTGCCCTTCGACGAACATCTCCCTCTGGTGGAAGAACAGCTTGAAAGCCTGCCGATGCTCGGTGTCGACGGACTCATCGCAGCCGATCCGGGAGTCATCCAGCTCTCCCGAAAGCTCTGTCCTTCCATAGAGCTGCATCTTTCCACACAGGCCCATTCCATCAACGCCGCCGCCGTGGAATTCTGGCAGGAAAACGGCGTGCACCGCATCAATCTGGCGCGGGAGCTCGGCAGGGATGCCATGGCTGAACTCATCCGACGCTTTCCGTCCATGGACTTTGAGGTGTTCGTTCACGGCGCCATGTGCCTTTCCCTTTCCGGGCACTGCCTCATTTCCGCATGGGCCAATCAAAGACCGGCCAATCTCGGACTCTGCACGCAGCCCTGCCGCTTTGAGTACCGGGGAATTTCCCTTGTCGTCGAAGAGGCCGTCAGGCACGACGGCCCCTTCCTGACCGTCACGCAGGGGGAGGACTTCAGCGCCATATGGGCCCCCATGGACCTGTGTCTCGTCCGGTGGATGAACGACATCGTCCGCATGGGACCGGCTGCGCTCAAGCTGGAAGGCCGCACAAAAAGCGGCGGCTACGTCGCGCAGGTGACCGACGTGTACCGCACGGCGCTGAATCTTGCGGCAGCGGACGTCTCCGACGACACGAATGCCCCTGACGCAGACGCCTTTGTCGAAGAACTTTTTCATACGGCTTCGCGTCCGCTCTGTTCCGGCTTCTTTCTGCCCGAACGCCTGACGGAAGAACGCCCCCGTGACTTCAAAGCCCGCCCCGTGGCGGCCCGTATTCTGGAACCGTCCGGACATGGAGGCTGGCGCGTTCAGATCCGTTCTCCGTGGAACAGCCATGACGATGCCGTCGTGCTTCTCCCCGGCATGAAGAGACCATGCCTGAAGTCCGGTTCCTATGCGCTGGAAAATCACAGGGGAGAACTGACGGCCCGTCTCAATCCGGGCACGGAGGGCATTCTTTACTGCGAACGGGAGGATCTTCGTCCGGGGCTTTATCTGCGTGCCTGAAATGCCGTTGTCCGCTGTTTCCACCCCATTCCGCGGTACGGTCTTCCAACTCGGGACGTCAGTTTTTCGGCAAAACACGGCTCTCGGGAAAACGCCGTTCAAAGCGGGCCACGACCTCGGCAAGCTCCGGCTCCAGAAAGGCAAGAATGCGTTCCCGCAGCTTTTCGGGAACTCCGAACCTCGCCTCGGCCATGCTTGCCGCCATGGCGGCAATGGTATCGCTGTCCCCGCCTATGGAAACGGCATTGCGCACGGCGCTCTCGACGCTGTCCGCCTCAAGAAAGGCTTCAATGGCCTGCGGCACGGAGCCCTGACAACTGACTTCCCAGGCATAGCTGTCGCGTATCTCATCCAGCGTAAAGTCCAGCCTGTACCAGGATGCCTCCACGAGCTTTCGTATGCTTTCCAGATTTTCTCCCTGTCTGGCAAACCATATGACTGCCGTCACGGCCTCAGCACCCCGCAGTCCTTCAGGATGGTCATGCGTGACCATGGTGACGCGTCTTGCCATGTCCAGCGCGTCTTCCAGCGACTCCGCCGCCCACGCGCAGGGGCCCACGCGCATGGCCGAGCCGTTGCCGTAACTGCCGTACGGCTGCGGGTGCTCGCTGTAAAGCCAGCGGGTAAAACGCCCTCCGTAGCAGCCCTTTGCCCAGCGCCTGCCGAAACGCTGCATGGCCTCCACGGCATGCCGCGAAAGAGACTCTCTGTGACCGGCACTTTCCAGTATGGCATGAGCCACGGCCAGCGTCATGACACTGTCGTCCGTCACATGACACGCCGGGGTCAGAAATGCGAAGTCACGACTTTTGCAGTTGTGTCTTTCAAAACGGGAACCCGCAATATCGCCGATCAGGGCTCCGATCATACGCTCTCTCCTCCTGATGACGGCCCGCATACGTGTGCGGGGCTGTAGTTTCAAAACGCCGCGCTCCTCATGCCGTCACGTCCGCAACATTGAATCATGACTTCAGCTCGGCCTTTCCCCGTCTCCGGACAAGGACGGTCGCGGCATTCCCGGACGGCATGACCAACGCAAAGTCCTGCATGAGCACCGACGTCAGGCACAGGCATTTCCCTCCGCTGAAAGATTGTCGACTCATGCGCCGGCAGATGCAGCATTGACAACAGAACGCCGTTCTTCCAAAAACAAAACGTTCCACCATTACGCCGCACAACCCGGCATTTTCAGGAGAGCATCATGAGACGCAAGGACCGAGAACGCAATGATCCCGCATTTTTTTCCGACCTGCTTCAGCGGGCCGAAGTCATGAGTCTGGCATTCCAGGCCGGGAGCTTCCCCTATGTCATTCCTGTCAACTTCGTGTTTCTGAACGGCGCTCTGTACGTCCACTGCGCAAAGAACGGCCGCAAGCTGGATTGTCTGAACGACGCCCCGGGCACGGGCTTTTGCGTGCACGAAGTGCTCGAGATCGACCGGGAAAAGGCAACGACCCGCTACCGCAGCATATGCGGAGAAGGCTCGGCCTCGCTTGTCGAAGACCGGGAAGAAAAACAGGCAGCGCTGGCGGCACTGGCCCGCAAGTATGAAAGCCACTGCACGCTGCCCGTTCCGGACGGCATGCTGAGCGCCACGGCCGTCATGCGAATCGACATTGTGTCCATGTGCGGCAAGCAGAACCTGCCCGAATGAATGCCGCGCAACGACTGAAGGACATCCACGAGGCCCCTCAGTCGCGGAAAGCGCGGCTCATGTCTCCCGCATCATCCGCATTTCAGACGGATGCTCTGCGGGCGACGGGAACGCAGCAAACATGCCGGAGCGCTCATCCGCGCCGGGAATCACTTCTCCGGCGCGGATGAAAAGCATCCGACTGCGCGTTACCGGGCCTCACAAAGCGCCTTCATCTGCGCAGCCACTTTCGCGCGCAGCTTTTTCCCTTCTTCCGTATCGGCCACATCTCCGTTTTCCGAAAATGCATCGGAAAAGGCATTGGCAAACACTTCCGGCCTGTTCAGCACGCGAAGATCAAGGTACACGCAGGTCTGACGCAGATGATACTGCGCCCGCGACGTGCCCATGCCTCCGCCCGCACCAAGCATGACGGCGGGCTTGCCCGCAAAAACGTCCCCCTTTTCCCGCGAGGCCCAGTCAAGAGCATTCTTCAGTGCAGGCGCCACGGAATAGTTATATTCCGGCACAGCCAGCACGAAACCGTCCGCGCTTCTGACCTGCTCGAGGAACCTGCTGACGGCTGCCGTCTTCTCCCTGTCCTCCGCATAGAAGGGGAGCTCGGAAATGTCGGCAATTTCAAGCGACGCCTCTTCCGGCATCACTTCTCTGGCACAGCGAAGCAGTCCCATGTTTCTCGAAACAGCTCTGAGAGAACCGCAAATACCCAAAAAAGTTTTTTTCGACATGGAAAACCTCCATAGTTTTCCTCCAGAATTAAGCAGGCATGAAAAAAACACAATGAGCCGGTCCTGACTTTTTCCATGAGACCACAATTTTCATGCCAAAGCAGCATCGGCCAGATTTCCTAACTGTCTGGAACGGCTTCAATTCTACGCTCAGGAAGACATTCCCGCCTCCATCTCAGCCCAAAGAAACCTTTTCCGTCTCGACCTCTTGACGGAAACAGAATTTAGGCTCTATGTGCAGAAGCTGATCTGCAACGCGACGGACTTATGCAGCCCGCAGAACAACTGCGGCACATCCCACATCTTTCCGGCGCGCACTCCGTGCCCTTTCCATGACTTGAGGAGAATATTCACCGCCATGAATGCCCCCGACGCCTCCCTTTCTTCCGCTCCGCAGCACGACGGCACGCCCCTTTCTCTCCCCTGCCGGGCCGCCTCTCCGTTCAAGATAAATTACGGTCTTCTGCTCAGCCTTGTAGCTGCCGGCAGGGAATACGACGCCTGCCTTGCTCTCCGTCGAGCCACGCCCTTCGGCGGCATTCTGTCCGCTCTTGGCGATCCTGAGGCGGCAGCCGCCTGTCCTCACGGTGCAGGAAAAAACACTTTTTCCGCTCTTCTGCGTCACCTGGAGCATGCCTGTCCCGACATCCTGTATGCGGCGCCTGAACTGCCGCCTTCTTCAGGAAAGAAAACGCTCGTCATCGGTTCCGGCCCTGCCGGTCTTCAGGCGGCATGGACGCTCCGGGTGCACGGGCATGCCGTCACCGTGCTTGAAGCCGCTCCCTCTCCGGGCATGACGCTTCTGCACGAACCCGTGCAGGAGTCAAGCTCGGCTCCGGCCGCTCCCTCTCCGGCCGTCCCGGTCGACATCGTGGAAAAGACCCTGGCCATGCTTGCTCTGTCGGGCATTGAGTTTCACTGCTCCCATCCCGTAGGACAGACAATGCTCGATGCCTTGTGCAGGGAATACGATCTTGTCCTCTGTGCCTGCGGAAAAGGCGCAGTTCTGCCGACGGATGCCGACGGAAAAGTGAGCGACAATCTTTTTGCAGCAGGCACCTGCGTCAAGAATCAAAAGCTTCAAGGGGCGATTCAGTCCATGGCCTCCGCCCGAAAAAATGCTCTCGCCGCATGTCGCGCGCTGGACGAAAGTCCAAATCCTCAGGCGCTGCTCTCCGACGCTCCTTTTGTGTGCCCCGAAAACCATGCGGAACGCACCGGACATAACGGGGATGTGCCCGGGGACCTTCATGGGCTGGCCCTGTGCTGCCGGTCGTGCCGGGGCGCTTCGCCTTCCGGCATCACGGCCTGAGCACAGGCTGATCTCGCACGATTCCCGCGTTTCTCTGCGGAATCTGCCGGATAAGTCATGCGCTGCTGCAAATAATGCTTGACAATCACGACGGGCTTATCTAGAGTTCCTCCCGTTGGTGAGACACCGACCATGGGGATGTAGCTCAGCTGGGAGAGCATTGCCTTCGCAAGGCAGGGGTCGAGAGTTCAAATCTCTTCATCTCCACCACAAGATCATAATGAAAAGGCTCCGTCGAATGACGGAGCCTTTTCTGTTTTTTCGGCAGTCCTTCGACATCCGTCGTGCCGACGGCTCCGTGCCGAGCGTTGCCGGTTCCCGTGCTCTCCTGCCGCCATGACGCAAGCGCATGCTCACGGCATTGCCGGACTGACGCCCTCCCTGTTTTCTGCTCTCCCTTCTCCCGCTCCCCTCAAAAATCTTCCGATAGCCTTTCTTTTCTTCCCCAAACGGCCGTTCTCCGCTTCGTGCCGTCACCCCCTGCAGGCCTTTCTCGAAAAGACGCCCCCGAACGCGCGGCGCCCCTGATTACAGTGCCAGATACCTTTTCTCTTTCAGGGACATTCTGTCAAAAAAGTAAAAATTATGCCTTCTTGCCGTCCGCGAGCGTTCTCCCGGACTTTTCCAAACAAAAAATAATGAATTTTTATATTAGTAGTTAGAATCATACATTTTTTCAATATATTTCGCCCTTCGTCGCATGATGGGGCAATTGACAAGAAAAAATGCTTTATTCATATATAGCAATAAACAAAATTGGAAAAAATATGGAATATTCTCTCGACTCCTCATTTTCTCCCGTGTATGCCCGACTGTACCGGGAACTTGTGGCAAAAATTTCTTCCGGGCAGTGGAAGCCGGGAGAACAGCTTCCTACCGAACGACAGCTGGCACAGGAAAATCAGCTCAGCGTAGGAACCGTGCGCAAGGCCATGGAACTGCTGGTTCAGGCAGGATACTGCTACCGAATCCAGGGCAAGGGAACCTTCATTTCCGACTATGCCAGCGGACAGACCAAGTTTTTCTACAAGTCACGGCACTCTCTTTCCGGCAAGGATGTCGATATTCTTCCCCGGGAAGTCGTCGTCGAAGAAATACGACTGCCTGAAGAAATCTCCCGCTATCTGAACTGTCGCCCCAAAAGCCGCGGCATACAGGTACAACGCACACTGCTGGGCCGGGATGAAAACGGCATGTTTCCTCTGGCATGGTGCTCTTCCTTTTTCCCCCATGACAAGACTGCCGCACTCCTCGACATACCGTCCGAGGATTTTTCCAAGTATCCTCTGTACCTTCTTCTGGAAAAGGACTGCCATCTGCCCACCGTGTTCTGTGACGAATTCCTGCAGATATGCACGGAGATTCCTGCCCATGTGCAGAAGGCTCTCGGTCGTCCGCGCCATACCATCTGCTTCGAGATGAGCATGGTTTCCTATACCTTCGGCAAAATTCCCTTTGAATTCCGCCTGAGCTACATGCTCAACGAATCCACGGGCATCATCCGCAGACACGATTTTCGTCAGTAATCTGCCCCATCAACCGCAACTGGAGATCTGTCATGAACAAGTTGCTGTCGTCCCTTCTCGTCGGGTCGCTCCTTCTTTTCGGAGCCGCCCCTTCCGCACAGGCCGCCTTTCCCGAAAAACCCGTCACCGTCGTCGTCGGCTTTGCTCCCGGAGGAACGGGAGATCTGACCGTGCGCATGCTGGCGAAGCCCCTGGAGAAAATTCTTGGCCAGCCGGTGGTCATCGTCAACAAGGGCGGCGGTGCCGGCATGCCCGGCTTCGAGTACGTTCTGAAGTCAAAGCCGGACGGCTACACCATATCCGCTCCCGGCGTCGGCGCCTGCATTTCCTCTGCGATGTTCCTTCGTGGGAAAACCTACAATTTCGATGACATGACCCTTGTGGGCGGATACATGATCCTGGACCGCATTCTGCTCGCGAGAACCGACAAGCCCTACAAGACCTGGCAGGAATTCATCGACTATGTGAAGGCCAACCCCGGCAAGGTGTCCGTTGGCAGCGGTGCCTCTCAGGAAGCTACCGAAGTGCTCCGCTCCTTTGCGCTGAAGAACGGTCTGGACATGAACTTCGTCATGTACAAGAGCGGCGGCGAAGCCTCCGCCGACCTCATCGGCGGTCATATCGACGCCTGCGAGCTCGGCGTGGGCACCGCAGCGTATCAGGCCGCGCGCAAGGGCGAGCTGAACGTTCTGCTCAACCTCGGTCTCAATGAAATTCCCGACATTCCCAATGTTCCCAAGCTGCACACCGATCTCGGTCATCCCTTCTATGCCAGCCTCAGCTACGGCTTCGTGCTGCCCAAGGGCACCCCGGAAGACATTCGCGCCATCTGGGAAAATGCGCTTAAACAGGCCCTGGCCGACCCGCAGGTTCAGGAAAATATGCTGAAGGCCGGTTTTACGCCGAAATTCATCACTCCCGCAGAATATCGTCCCATGCTTGACGAAGCGACGCAGAATCTCGTGAAGCTCGTGGACTACATCAACACCGCGAAAAAATAACGGACATCCAGTGTTCGGAGATTCCATGAACAATGACAGATGGATCGGGCTGGGATTCCTTATCCTGTGCGCCCTGCTGTGGTTTGTCATCATTCCCGGACAGACGGAAGGAGCGGAAGAGGCCTTTGTGCCGCGACTCACGGTGCTCGGCCTCGCCATTCCCTCCCTCATCATGTTCGTTCGTCGCCCGAGATCCGTGACTCCGCTGAACTTTTATCCTGAGGCCTTCGTTCGCTCCACGCTGCCTACGCTCGGACTGTTCCTTGCGTATCTGCTCGGCGTCTCCTGCGTCGGCTTCTATGTGTCGACCGCATGTTTTCTCATTCTTTCTCTTCTCCTCTTCGGAGAACGACGGATGAAAACGCTGATTCTGGCCCCCACAGTTCTGCTGGTGGCCGTCTATGTGGTAGTTTCCGTGTTTCTCAACTTCCAGCTGCCTGCCGGTATGCTCTTCTAGGAGTACCTATGAGATGTCTGCAATGTCCATCTGACAACCTCTCCAAGGCAGAAGGAGCGGAACATGTTTGACCAACTTATGGAAGCCCTGGGCATGGTGCTGCAATGGCAGAACTTCTTCTGGGCGCTGTTCGGCGTGACGTTCGGCATCATCATGGGTGCCATTCCCGGCCTGAGCGACAACATGGCCATAGTTCTGCTTCTTCCCTTCACCTATTATCTTGGCCCCATTCCCGGTATCGCCATGCTCATGGGGCTGTCCAAGGGAGCCAACTTCGGCGGCTCCATTCCCGCCATTCTGTTCAACATTCCCGGCACTCCGCAGGCCATGATCACCACGTTCGACGGCTATCCGCTGGCAAAAAGCGGCAAGAGCGGCAAGGCTCTTAAAACGGCGCTCTTTGCTTCCGTCACCGCCGACACCGCAAGCGACCTCGTGCTCATCTTCCTGGCGGCGCCCGTAGCCGCTGTTGCTCTGCACATAGGTCCGCCGGAATACAGCATGATTCTGCTGTTCTCCCTGGTCATCATCAGTCTTGCGGCTTCGGGAAGTCCCTGCCGCGGCCTCATTGCCACTTGTATCGGCCTGCTGCTCTCCACGGTGGGGTGCGATCCTGAGATGGGCACTCCCCGCTTCAACTTCGGCTTCATCGAACTGACTGAAGGTATCGGCATCATGCCCATGGCCATAGGGCTGCTCGCATTTTCCGAGGTCCTTCTTCAGGCGGAAAGCTGGTACAGGGATCGCAAGTCCGGCAAAAAGCTGGAAGAAGTCCGTCTTTCGGCCAAAGGAACGGACGACGACAGGATTACCCCTGCTGAAATGAAACAGTGTCTCCCCACCATTGCGAGATCCACCGTCATCGGTTCATTCGTGGGCATCGTGCCCGGCATAGGCACCACGGTGGGCGCGTATCTCAGCTACATCTGGAGCAAAAAGAAATCAAAGCATCCCGAAATGTTCGGCAAGGGAGCCCTGGAAGGCATAGCAGCCTCCGAAGCCGGCAACAACGCCGTGAACGGCCCCAACCTCGTGCCTCTGGTCACGCTCGGCATTCCCGGCAACCTGGCCGCGGCCCTCATTCTCGGCGGCTTCATGATCAAGGGCCTCATCCCCGGCCCGCAGTTCATGGAAAGCAACGCGCCCCTGCTCTATGCCCTGTTCATCGTGCTGCTCATCAGCAACGTCTACACGCTGGTTGTGGGCGGAGCCTTCATACGCTGCGCCAGAAAGCTGGTAGCCATTCCCAAGCCGGTGCTGTTCAGCGTGGTTCCC
>JAXUUT010000115.1:0-16120 GCA_037230945.1 bacterium | reverse complement strand
GCGTGTTCATCGTCATGAGGGCCTCTCTGAGTTCCTTGCGAAGCTTCCAGACGTAACGTCTCTGCCCGTTCTCTTGTATGTATTTTCCCACAAAGGGAATGATATAGAAACCTTTGATGCTTTTATCTGTGGGATCGGGAAGATGCAGGGCTTTTTTGACGTTTTTCCCGAGGCTGCTTCCCGTCTTGTTGTAGTGACTGAAGTGATTGCCGTACACTTCTGCAAGATGCGCGCAACTGCTTTCCCCGCCGAGTTCCAGTATCTTGTTCAGCAGGTCCAGCGCGGCGGGAGAAACGACAGCGGGATTTTTCAGCAGGGCAAGCCACGTTTCCGCGCTGATGTGCGGGTCATATTCTTCAGGGGAGGGAAAATAGTCGTCCTGCATGAACACCTCGGCGAGGCGAAAAACATCGATGTAGGATAAATATTCTTGGATTTCCGGTTGAAGACGGAATCGCCGGAGAAGCCGGAAAGAGGGAAGCCGCGGCACCTTGTCTTGAAATGACGCTCCTGTTGCGTGCGTTCCGGAGTCCGCGTGTCCCCTTGGCCCTAGATTTCCCGGCAGCACCAGATGACGCGGCCGATGACGCGCACGCTGTCGGCAAGGTCGCCGTGCAGATCCACGCTGATGGGTGAATATTCCGGGTTGCGGCTTCGGAGCACGAGTCTGCCGCCGGGCAGGGTTTCCACCTGCTTGACGTAGATTTCCTCGTTGATGCCCATGGCGTAGATGGCGTGTCCGTAGATTTCCCGCTTGCTCTGATCCACAAGCACCATGTCGCCGTGACGAATGTCGGGTTCCATGCTGTCGCCGCACACCTTCATGAGCACCATTTTGTCGGGGTTGCCCTTGCGGCACAGCCAGTCCTGACGGAAGGAGAAATAGGAGAGCACGTCGCCCTCGGTTTCCAGACTGCCCTTGCCCGCAGCAAGACGCGCCGCCACAAGCGGCACCATGACCAGCCCTATGGCGTCCTGTCCTTCGCCCACTTCGCCGAAAAAGCTTTCGCCCCTGGCGCGGCGCTCCTTCATGAGCGCTTCTTCCTTTCCTTCCTGCGCCTCATGGGAAAGCTCCGCCGCAGCGCCCGCACCGGTCTGACGGGGCTCCCGGCCGAAGAAAATCCAGTCCGTGGACAGGCCGAACTTTTCGGCCACCTTCAGAACCCAGCCGTCGGGGATGCGCCCCTTGCGGCGGGCCTGACTGACGGCCTGCGGAGACACGCCGAGAAGCTCGGCAAGCTGGCTGTCGCGCCGAAGTCCGGCTCCCTGCAGGAGACGATCGAGTGTTTCAGGTGTTGCGCTGTTCATGAATCAATATTTAAAGGGAACGGCATAAAAAGTCAATTGAAAATTGAAAAATTTAAAAAAGTTTAAAATATAAATTTTTAGTTGACAAAATCAATAAAACTGGCAAAAGGGAGTCGTGTTCAGCACAAAAAATCAATGAGACTTTTCAAGGAGCTTCCCTATGGCCATGAGTGACGATATTCGCAGCGTGCGTTCCTTCCTGGGTTCTCTGAACGTCGAGACCTTCAGCCCTGCGCTGGTTGCCCTTGCCTGCAGCAATCTTGAAGCACTGGCCGAACAGGCCGAGGCGCTGGAAAACACGCCTCTTGCCGTGCGCCGTTCGCCCCGTCGCCGTGCGGGCTCGCCCGCCGTGCGCCGCATGGAAATGCTTTCTCTGCTCCAGTAGCATGCCTTTCGGCGGAGCGGTGCGACCTCGGAGATGTGCCGGTGCCGGGCGTGGGGCGGCGTGCCGTACTCCTGCCGGTGAGGGGAAAAGGGCATTTCCAGGGCGCGTTTTTGATGCTCCATGCGCTCCGCCCCGTCTTCGGGCAGGCGAGAGAGCAGGGCTCATCCTCGGCCCGGCGGAGCATCTGACGGGAAGGCCCCGGGCCTTTCTTCTTTGTTTTCTGCCCGCCTGCGCGTCGGTGGCTGCCCGAAGGCGTTCTCTTTCCGCGTTGTTGCCTGCGACGGCCCGCTGCTGTGCGATGCCGAAGCCTGAGCCGGGGGCGGGAAAGCACCGCGGGCGCCGTGGGGCATCGAGGTGCCCGTGGGACGGTGTTCCGCAGCGTCCGTTGAATCCGCGTTTTTCCGTTCGAGAGGCGGGGAGATCCGGCGTTGAAGCCGATGTCCGTGCCGCGCGTCCGTGATGCGGCACGCGGGGCCGGAACGGTGTCGGGAGCCGGAGAAGGGCGTCCCTCCCCATGCAGGTCAGGCGCCGAGCGAAAGAGCGGCGGCATCGTTCTTTTGACTGCGGGTCTGGCCGCCAATCGAAGTCAGGGCCGTGTCGTTCTTCTGGAACGGGGCCTCTTTTCCCGAAATCCGGGCCGAACGCCGTGTCGCCGTGGGGCGGCGTTCCGCAGCGTCCGCTGAATCCGCGTTTTTCCGTTCGAGAGGCGGGGAGATTCGGCGTTGAAGCCGATGCCCGTGCCGTGCGTCCGTGATGCGGCACGCGGGGCCGGAACGGTGTCGAGAATCGGAGAAGGGCGTCTCTCCCCATGCAGGTCAGGCGCCGAGCGAAAGAGCGGCGGCATCGTTCTTTTGACTGCGGGTCTGGCCGCCAATCGAAGTCAGGGCCGTGTCGTTCTTCTGGAACGGGGCCTCTTTTCCCGAAATCCGGGCCGAACGCCGTGTCGCCGTGGGGCGGCGTTCCGCACTCCTGCCGGAGGGAAAAGGGGCTTTTTCAGAAGCCGCGCTGACGGTTCATCTGTTTCGCCCCTGCCGGAAGGGAGCAGTCCCGCACACGGGCCCTGCACAGGCTTCGGGCTGTCCTTGCCTGTCGGGAGGAGAGGCGTGAAATTGATGCTCCGTCTCTCTCGCTCACACACAACTCACATACTCTCTTGCGGCGGCGGGCGCGTCGCAGACGTTCTTCGTGCCTTTCCTCGCGCATGGGGGATTCGGTCCTGTCTTTTTTCCCTACGCGGCTTTTTCCGGTATGCCGCCGTCTATCTTCCTTAAAAGAAATCCCGCGTTCCGCCTTTGGGGCAGAGCGCGGGATGATGCGTTCGTGGGGAAGAGAAAGGCTGAAGCGTTCGTCTTCTACATGTTCTTGTTGCGGTAGACGAACTGATGCGGGTCTATGCCGTACTTCTTCACCTTGTAGTTCACGATGCGGTAGCTGGACTTGAGGTCGCGTGCGGCTTTCAGCATGTTGCCTCCGGCCTTGATGAGCGCATCGACGAGAAGTTCCTTTTCAAAGCGGGTCACGGCGTCGCCGAGGGAGAGACCGGCTTCGGTGGCGGTGCTTTCGGCGGTCTGGAGCGACGGGGGCAGGTCGCCCGCGCGGATCACGCCGTCTTCGCAGTACTGGGCGGCGCGCTGGAGGCAGCTTGTGAGTTCCGAGATGTTGCCGGGCCAGAAGTAGCGGGTGAGCAGTTCCAGCGCGGGATAGGAGATGCGCTTGATTTTTTCGGTGTGATAGTCGGCGTGGCGCAGGAGCAGATGTTCCACCAGCGGCACGATGTCTTCACGGCGCTCGCGCAGGGGCGGAATGTGCAGGGAGCACACGTTGAGGCGTGCGTAGAGCTCGCCGGAAAAGCGTCCCTGTTCCACCAGCGCGTCGAGCTGGGCGCTGGTGGCGGCGATGACGCGCACGTCGACGGGCACGGGCGATTCTCCGCCCTGACGCAGCACGGTGTGCTCCTTGAGCAGAAGAAGCAGGCTTTCCTGCGCGGCGGGGGTGAGAGCTTCCACGGCGTCGAGGAAGATGGTGCCGGTGTTGGCCTGTTCAAAAAGGCCCTTCTGGGTCTGCATGGCGCCGAGGAATGCGCCCTTCTGATAGCCGCACAGTTCTATCTGCAGGCGTTCCGGGGGCAGGGCGGCGCAGTGGCACACCACGAGCGGAATGTCGCTTCTGGGGCTGAAGGCGTGAATGCGCATGGCCAGCCGTTCCTTGCCCACGCCGGGCTCGCCGCACAGAAGCACGGGGGCGCGGCCCTGGGCGATGTGGGCGGCCTGCTCGAGGATGTTGCGCATGACCTTCGACTGCGCGATGAACGCGGAGGAGGAGTTTGCGTCCTCAAGGGCGGCGGCTTCTCTGGTGATCTGGCCGGGCAGACGGCGCTGACGGCTGAGCTCTTCCTGAAGATAGGCGGCCTCGTTGGCGATGAGGGCGGCCACCACTTCCATGAACACGCGGCGCTTTTCGAGGTCTTCGCGGGAGACGAACTCGGCGTCGGCGTTGAGCGTGCCTATGACTTCGCGCGCGGAAAGCGGGCCGTCGCCTGCCGGGGCGAGGATGGGCACGGAAATGAACGACAGACGTTCCATTTCCTCATCGGAGCGCTCGAAGAGCAGGCTGAGGAACAGGGAATCGCCCTTGAGCTTTTCCACGATGACGGAACGGCCGGTGGCGAACACCTGTCCGGTCACGCCCACGCCGGGCGCGTAGTTGGCATGGTTGGCCTTTGGCTGGGCGTCGGCCAGACTGAGGCGCAGCATGCCGGTTTCGGGATCGAACAGAACGAGATGCGGACGCAGGAAGCCGTGACGTTCGGATAGCTTGCGCAGCAGCGAGGTCAGGCTCGTCTGGAAGGGGCGTTTGGGGCCCATTTCGCTGGCGATGAGGCGCAGGGTCTCAAGCCACGGGCTGACGTCCTGATTTGAGGCATTGTTGGAATGATGCAGCATGAAAGCACTCCGACGGTCGGAACGGCGTTATTTCTTGAGAGAGGCGATGCGGGAACGGAAGAACGCGGCGGATTCCTGATCGGTGGGGGGAAGGGCGGCCACGGCGGCTTCGTAGGCGGCTATGGCTCCGGCCTTGTCTCCGGCGGCCACGGCGGCTTCGGCCGTCTGCTGATGGAGAACGGGAGCCACGTCGGCGGGAGCGGAGGCGGCAAGCTTTTTGAATTCGTCGCGGGCGGCGGCAAAGTCGCCCTTGTGCATGAGCACCTGCGCGTGATTGAGACGGGCGGCAAAGGCCAGCGGGGTGTCGCCGTCCTGATCGGCCACGGCGGCGTAGGCGGCGGCAGCCTTGTCCCAGTTGCCGGTGGCCATGGCTGCGGAGGCGAGTTCCAGATTGGCGGCGATATGCACGGCGGAGGGGGCGTCCTTGAGGAAGCCTTCCAGCGCGGACACGCGGCGCGCCGGATCCTGAATGGAAATGATGCGGCCGAGCGCCATGCGGGCGTCGGAAACCTGTTCTTCGCGATACCACTGCCAGCCGGCCACGGAAAGAATGACGATGACCACGACCACGACGCCGGCGGCGATCTTGCGGGCGTGGTTCAGCACGAAGTTCCACAGGGGCGCGGCTTCGGGGCTGACTTCGGCCTGCATTTCGGCGCTGAAATTGGGAATGTTCACGCCGCCCATGACGGGATCGGCGCCTTTGCGGAAGGCAGGCTGGGAAAGAGGCGTAGGCTTCTGAATGGTGGGACGCTGAGCCATGCGGGAACTCCTTGGGGGAGAAAAAGGACAAAAGGAAGGGCCGGACAGTTCCGGGTCTGGAAGCACGCTAGTAAAGACTGACATAAATGTCAAATGCAGACGTCGTAGCAACGCGAAGGAACGTACCGGCCGGACACGCTTTACGGACTGCGGGACTTGCACGACGCCCGCCGCGCTTGACGGCGGAAGTGAATTCCGCCTGCTTGCGGACGTCGGCCGGGCTCCTGACGTCGCCCGGGGCCTGCGGGCGTTCAGAGATGGGGAGAAGGGGAGACAGAAGAAGGAAGAGCAGGGGCAGGACTGGGCTGGGGCAGACGTCGTAGCAACGCGAAGGAGCGTACCGGCCGGACACGCAGCCGTTCACGCCTGCGCAGGGTGAGCGGCCCGAACTTGCCGGGGCTGTCGTGCGGCCTGCGGCGTCATGTTTTGGGGGGCGGAATTTTTTCCAATTCCCGGACAGGGGAAAACGCCGGGCGCGAGTCGTTCCGTTCTCCGTCGTGCTGCCTCGCGGCGCAGCCGGGAGGCGGAAACAGGGGGCGCGGGGGAGCCCCCCGCATGCCTTTGCTGCCAGAAGAAGGAAGAGCAGGGGCAGGACTGGGCTGGGGCAGACGTCGTAGCAACGTGAAGGAACGTACCGGCCGTACACGCAGCCGTTCACGCCTGCGCAGGGTGAGCGGCCCGAATTTGCCGGGGCTGTCGTTCGGCCTGCGGCGTCATGTTTTGGGGGCCGGAATTTTTTCCAATTTCCGGACAGGGGAAAACGCCGGGCGCAGGTCGTTCCGTTCTCCGTCGTGCTGCCTTGCGGCGCAGCCGGGAGGCAGAAGCCGGGGGCGCGGGGGAGCCCCCCCGCATGCCTTTGCTGCCTTGTTTAGCGCACTCTGGCGGAGGCCCAGCAGTCGGAGACTTCGGCGGCGCGGCGCGTGAGCACGGCAAGTTCCGCTTCGGGCATGAGGCCGGCGAGGCTGCGGCCCGAGCGCCAGCGGGCGCGGATGAAGGTGGAGCTTATGTCGAGTCTGGGCACGGGCAGGAAGGTGCACATGCCTCCGCCTTTGAGGCTCACGGTTTCGCGGCCCAGGGGCACGTCGCAGTCCGGCGGAATGCTGCCGGGCCAGAAGGCGCGTATGCTTTCATGGAACACGCTGCCGTCGTCGCCGTTTCTGGGCACCATGACGAGGTGGGCGTAGTGCGGCAGTTCCAGACCGTGCTTCCAGGTGTCGAGAGCGGCGAAGGATTCCGCCCCCATCATGAAGAAGGGCAGGGGCTCGCCTTCGTGACGGCTTCCCCATTCGCGCAGGGTGCGCCAGGTATAGGAGGGGCCTTCGAGCTCGCCTTCCAGCGTTTCCACGCCGAGGAAGGGAATGTGCCTCACCGCGGCGCGCAGAAGCTCGACGCGAAGCTCAAAGGGCAGCAGGCCCGCGCTTTCCTTGTGAGGGGGCGTGGCGCAGGGCATGAGCATGACGCGCTCAAGGCCCAGCGCCTCGGCCACTTCTATGGCGTGGCGCACGTGCCCGTTGTGCACGGGATTGAAGGTGCCGCCGAGCAGGCCGGTGCCGCCCATGGCTACTTCCTCACCTGACCCTGACCGAACACCACGAACTTGGTGGTGGTGAGTTCCTTCACGCCCATGGGACCGTAGGCGTGGAGCTTCGACGTGCTGATGCCGATTTCTGCGCCGAGGCCGAGCTGTCCGCCGTCGTTGAACCTTGTGGAGGCGTTCACGGCCACCATGGAGGCGTCGGCTTCGCGCAAAAAGCGCATGGCGTTCAGGTGATTGGCGGTGCAGATGATTTCCGTGTGGTTGGAGCCGTAGCGGGCGATGTGGGCGAGCGCCTCGTCCATGTCGCGCACCACGCGCACGGCGAGGATGAGGTCGTGGAACTCGCGGCCGTAGTCGTCGGGCGCGGCGGGAGCGGCGGAGGGGCCGAGCAGGGGCAGGGAGGCGGCGTCGGCACGGAAGCTCACGCCCGCATCGCCGAGCTTTTTTGCCACCATGGGCAGGAAGGCGTCCGCCGTTTTTTCGTGCACGAGCAGGCATTCGAGGGCGTTGCACACGCCGGGGCGCTGCACCTTGCCGTTGTAGACGATGTTAAGAGCCTGCGGAAGATCGGCGCTTTCGTCGATGAAGGCGTGGCACACGCCCTTGTAGTGCTTGAGCACGGGCATGGTGGCCTGACTCGTCACCGCGCGCACCAGCGATTCGCCGCCGCGGGGAATGAGCACGTCCACGTATTCGTCGAGGCGGCACAGCTCGGAAACTGCGTCGTGCGAGGTGATGTCGATGAACTGCACCGCATCCGCCGGAAGAGAGGCCGCGTCGAGCGCCTCATGCAGAAGATTAGCCAGAGCCACGTTGGAATGGAGGGCTTCGGAGCCTCCGCGCAATATGACCGCGTTGCCCGCCTTGAGGCACAGAATGGAGGCGTCCACGGTCACGTTGGGGCGCGCCTCGTACACCATGGCCACCACGCCGAGGGGCACGCGCATTCTGCCCACGAGCAGACCGTTGGGCCGCTGCCACTGGGAATCCATGGCTCCCACGGGATCGGGCAGGTCGGCGACGTAGCGGCAGGCTTCGGCCATGTCTGCCAGAATGGCCGGCGTAAGACGCAGTCTGTCCATGCGCGGAGCGTCCAGACCCGCGCGCCGGGCCGCATCCAGATCCTGAGCGTTGGCCTCGAGAAGCGCGCCTTCCTTTTCCTTTAAAAGAAGGGCCAGCGTTTCCAGCGCGCATTTTTTCGCCGCGGGACTTGCCGCCGCCATGCGCCGGGACGCTTCCCTGGCCTTTCGTCCGGCTTCCCGCACGGCTTCGCGAATGCTTCTTTCTTCCATTGTCCGCATCTCCTTGCAAAAAAAAAACTGCGTCAAGCATACGGATGAGCCGCCGCCGAGTCAAAGCCTAATGTGGCGGGCGCATGGGAAAGAGCGGGGAGACGGACGCCGTTCGTGACTGTCACCATCAGGCGCGGCGCGGCCGGAGCAGCGCTTTGCCCGTCCTTCGGTCTGCGGCGTCCTTCTTTGAGTCCGGAATCTTTCCCGGATTCCCGGATGCGGGAAAACGCCGGGCGCACGTCGTTCCGTTCCCCGCCCTGCTGCCTCGCCCGCATTAGGGAGGCAGAAGCCGGGGGCGCGGGGGAGTTCCCCGTATGCCTTTTCTGTCTTTAAAATAAAAAAGGCCGGTCCCGCTGCGGTGGGGGGACCGGCCTGTGGCGGAAGGGGCCGGACGGTGTCTGAGGGGAACGCCGTCCGGGTTCAAGGGAATCAGAACTTCCAGCTTATGCCCACATTGACGCTCTGGTCGCTCTCGTGCTTCGAGGCCTGCATGCCGTAGTTGAGGCCGAGGGCGAAGTTGCCCTTTTCGGCCTGAACGCCCACGGTGCCCGCCCAGCTCGTGGAATCCATGATGCGGGTGTTCACGCTGTCGGCAACGTGCGTGCCCGCGTAGGAGACCTTCGTCGTGCTGTGCTTGTCCCCGGCGGCGGGGATGACAGACACGTCGAGCAGCGGGGTGACGTTCCAGCCGGACACGTCCACGCTTCTGGACAGGGTCACGCCCACGGGGAACTGCACGATGTCCTGCCTGTCGGAGGCCACGGAATTCACCGTGGAACCGTTCGTTCTCACCTTGTGGCTGTCGGTGGCAAGCGAGGTGTAGCGCACGCCCGCGTGAGGCGTGATGTCCGCAACGCTCGTGGATATGCGGTACTCGCCGCGCAGGTCGGCCACGAACGCGGTGGTGTCCACGTCGGCGTTGAGCGGTCCCATGTGCATGGAGGAGGGCAGGTTCAGGGTCAGATCGTGGGTGCCGATGGACCAGCCCGCGCTGGCCGTGACTTTCAGATTGCCCGGATTCCAGCCCGCGTACAGGTTCACGCCGCCGAAGCCGTAGGAATTGCTCGCGCTCGAGGCGGTGCCGCGGGTTTCGGACTTGCCGCCGCCGCCGTTCACGGCGAGACCGGCGCGCACCGCGCCGCCGAGCACTTCGCCGACCTTCTTGTCCGCACCGAGGGCGAGACCGCCGTAGTTGCCGCGCACGGACGTGCCGGACACGCTCATGCCGTGGGTGTAGGTGTTGCCGTAGAGCGGCGTGGCCCACAAGGTGATGCCGCTCTCGTCCATGGCGCTGCCTGCGTCGGCAAAGCTCAGGGACAGATGACGGGCGATCTGGTCCACGGAGGCGTCGGCAAGGCGCAGGGCGGTGTTCTGCACGCCTGCGGTCACGGCGGCGCGCGACACTTCGTTCACCACGGCCACGGCCGCGGCGTCGCCGGGCATGTAGGTTTCGTCCATGGCCCGGCTCAGGAAGCGCAGACCGGCGGAGGGGGATTCGGTGTCGTTCTTGTTGGCTTCCATCATGGCGTTGAGGCCGCGGGCGGGAATCACGCCGGGCAGGGCGCGCGCGGCGTCCTGCGCTTCGGTATGCACAATGATCGTGCCGCCGTCCGCGGAGATTTCGGCCTCGATGAGACGTCCGGCAAGAAGGTTGGCGCTCTTCCAGTAATCGCCGTCGGCCACGGAAAGGCCGGAAGTCACGGCATAGGATTCCCCGGTCTGGGCGTTGGCAATGTAGAGCTTGGAGCCTTCGTCCACGGCAAGGCTGCCGCTGCCCGTGAGCATGGGGCCGCTTTGGGCGGCAAGGCCGTCCACCACGAGCAGGGAGTTTTTGCCGAACATGACCGAAGCTGCGCTTCTCGCGTTCACGTCGCCCACGCGCAGGCTGCCGCCGCCGAGATTGAGCGGCTTGCCGAGGGCAAGCAGCGCCTCGGAGGAGGATGCCGTCACGCCGCCTGAGTCGGGCAGGGCCACGGCGAGCGTCGCGCCCGTGTTCACCGTAAGGGAGGAGTTCGCGCCTGCCTGCGAGTAGCCGCCGTCAAAGCGCGTCACGCCGCCCGCCACGGTCACGGATCCGGCGTTGTGCACGTCGTTGGCCGCTCCTGCGGCCTGATTGCCGGAAAACACGTTGGTGCCGGAAAACACCACGCTGGCGTCCGCCGCGTTGTGGAGCGCGCCGCCGGAAGCGACGGCACGGTTGTCTTTAAAAACGCCGTTCGTGATGGAAATATGGGCGCCGTCGTTGTATATCGCACCGCCGCGGGAGTTTGTGGCGTTGACGGCGTTGTTGCTGAACTCGACATTCGACAGCGTCACGGGAGCGTTGCCGTGCACGAAAAGCGCCGCGCCGCCGGCCGTGCCGCTCTTTTCCGTCACGAGGTTGTCCGAGAAGCGGGAATCTTTAATGGTGAGGCTGCGGCCGTCCGTGAGGTCGGCGTGCACCACGCCGCCCGCGCCCGAGCTGAACTGATGACCGGCTGCCTTTGCGCCCGAAATGGTCACGTTGTCCTTCCCGATGACGGCGCGCTTCATGGACGCCGTGCCGCCGGTGGCCGTGCCGCCGTTCAGGGTGACGCCGTCGCCCGTGACGGACACAAGCGCCTTGTCCGGCGCGTTTTGGCCCCGGGCCAGGGTCACGTTGGCGAGCGTGGCGCTTGAGGTTTCGTCCACGGAGAGAGAATCGTCCAGCGCGATGGCGGACTTGTCGGTGAAGACCACGTTGCTGTGATTGCTTATGCTGCCGGCAAACGTGCCCTTGACGTACAGGTTCTCCGCGCCCTTGGAGCCCATGCTGTCCATGACGAGGTTGTTGTTCGTGCCCTGCAGGCTGATGAGGCCGTCGACGCGGCTCTTGTCGCCTTTGAGATTGATGGTGGCGTTGTCGGTGCCGGTCACGAGAATGGCCGTGCTCTTGTCGTCGGCGGCTATGGTGCCGGTGTTGGTGAAAAATTTTTCGTTGTAGGAAGCGTCGTTTTTGTCGTTCGTGATGATCACGCCCGCGCCGCCGTTGGAAACGAGAATGGTGCCGTTGTTGGTCACTTCGCCGCGGGCCGCGTTTTCCTTGCGGTAGTAGATGCCCACGCCTGCGGCGTCTTCCACGGAAATGACGCCGTTGTTCACGATGGTCTTGGTGTCCGAGCCGGAATTGTCCGCCATGGCGCTGCCCTTGCGCACGGCGATGAGCCCTTCGTTGAAGGCCTTTCCGTCGGGGTTCACGCCCATGCCCTTGGTGGCGGAAGCCGTGGTGCCGTCCACATAGATGTAGCCGTGATTGGTCAGCGTGAAGGCGGTGCCGTACTGGCCGCCCATGGCTTCGGCATAGCCGCCCTTTTCCGAGGCCTTCACCCACACGGAGCCGTGGTTTTCGGCCACGGGATTGTTCTTGTCCGCATACACGACGGCAGGCGTGTCGGCTCCGTTGGCCACGCCCCAGGATACGCCGGTCTGTTCCTTTTTAAGATTGTGGGTGAATTCCGCGGGCGGGCCGACGTCCGGCACGCCGCCGCCTACCACGAAGTCGGGATATTCGGGCACGTGATCGAAGAACTTGCTTTCAAAGCCCATGGCCAGGCCGGTTGCGCCCGCCACCAGCATGGCCGCCACGGCCAGTGAGCCGAACACGTTCAGAAGACGGCATTTCTTCAGCACCGCGGCGTAGCGGTTGATGAGATTGCCCATGGCGTTTCCGCTCAACATGATTTCATGCCTCCATGAATGAGTTTTTCCCCGCGCGGGCTGCGCCTCCTGTTCTGCGAAGAAGAGGGCGAAGCGTGGCGGGACTTGCGTTCCAAAAAACGGCACTGCCTTGAAAATTCATGCTTTTCAGGCACCTGTGCCTTGTGAAAAAAAGCGAATACCATGGAGTTATATTAAAGGCCAGCAAAAAAATGTGGTTTTAAGGCTTGGAAAGAAAATTTTATGCATTGAAAGAAAAATAAAGGAATAAACACAGGAAAAGTTTCGTTATGTGACCATGGTCATATGCCGATGAACTTTTTTGATGCAAGGGTGAACTTTTTTACCAGACGTTTTTTCTTCATAAAAGAAAATTTGAAGGAAATATTATGGCATGACAATTTTTTTATTGGTGATTATAAAAATACTTTGACTGGTAAACAATGCGACACGAGTTCAATGTTCATGCATTGTTGAAGTGTTGAACACAAACCTGCGGCGCAGGTGACGGGCGGAGCGGGGTGCTTTTTTCGGGGGAGGCGGAGCCCGGCGGCGAGGCAGGGGAGGGCGGCGCGTCACACGGAAGGCGGGCTTTTTCTGTCCCGGGGCTTGACGGGGAGGCGCGTTTTTTTCATGCTTGATTCATGCTGCTGTACGTTCATGTTCCGTTCTGTCGGCGCAAGTGCCGCTACTGCGCCTTTTATTCCGTGCCTGTCGGTTCGGGGGATGCGCTGCGGCTGTGGGCCGACGCTCTTGGGGCGGATCTGCGCCGCCGGGCGGAGGCCCTGGGGCATCCCGCCGTGGAAACCGTGTTTTTCGGCGGCGGAACGCCGAGCCTTGTGCCGCCTTCCGTCATGGGACGCCTGCTCGACACGGTGGCGGAATGCTTTTCTCTGGATGCCGGCGCGGAAATAAGCATGGAGGCCAATCCCGAATCCGTGGATGCCGCCCGTGCGGCAGGCTTTCGCGCCGCCGGAGTGAACCGCGTGTCGCTCGGAATGCAGGCGCTTGACGACGATCTTCTTGCCGCCGTGGGACGCGTGCACGACAGGAAGGGCGCGCTTTCCGCCTTCCGCGCGCTGCGCGAAGCCAAGTTCGACAACATAGGACTCGACTTCATGTGGGCCCTGCCCGGCGAGACGCTCGAAAGCTGGAAGGCGCAGCTTGCCGAGGCCGCGGCCCTCGAGCCCGAACATTTTTCCTGCTACGGCCTGACGCTTGAGGAAGGAACCCCGCTTTATCGTTCCCGGCATACGCTTGTGCTGCCCGGCGAGAATGAGGCCGCCGCCATGTACGAGGAGGGCGGAGCCCTGCTGGAGAGAGCAGGTTACGCGCAGTATGAAATTTCTAACTTCGCCCGCCCGGGACGCCGGTGCCGTCACAACGAGGGCTACTGGCTGGGCAGGGAATATCTCGGCGTGGGCCCTTCGGCCGTGAGCTTCATGGGCGGCAGACGCATAAGCCAGCCCGCCGACCTCAACGCATGGATCGCTTCGGTACGCGAGAATCGCGAGGCCGGAACCGTGGAGGAGCTCAGCTTTGTGGAGCGCGTTGAAGAACTCGTCATGCTGCGCCTGCGCATGACCGACGGACTGGATACGGCGGAATATCGCCGCGTCACGGGCCGCGACTTCGTTGCCGACAACCGCGGACTCATTGAAGAGCTCAAATGGCGGGGCATGGCCAGCCTGGAAGAAGGCCGCTTCGCCCTGACCCGCCGCGGAATGCTCGTGTCCAACGCCGTCATTGAACAGTGCTTTGAGCGCATCCCGCAACAACCGGAGATTACGGCATGAATCAGCATACTTCTTCAGGCGGAACCGTCACGGGCCGCTTCGCCCCGAGCCCTACCGGACTCATGCACCTCGGCAACGCCTGGTCGTTCTTTCTGGCCTGGCTCGGCTCCCGCGCCTCGGGCGGCCGCATCATCCTGCGCCACGAAGACATAGACCCCGACCGCTCCCGCACCGAGTGGATGGACGCCATGGAACGCGACCTCTCCTGGCTCGGCCTCGACTGGGACGAAGGCTCCTCCCACGGCCTGCACGCTCCCTACCACCAGAGCATGTGCGGCCCCCTCTACGAACGCGCCCTCGATGCCCTGAAGGCAAAAGGGCTCGTCTACCCCTGCTACTGCACCAGAAAGGAACTGCGCATCCTGGCCGGAGCTCCCCACGGCGCTTCGGACGGCCTCGGCGACGCCGGAGCCGCCTACCCCGGCACCTGCCGCCACCTCACCCCCGAACAGCGCGCCCGGAAGGAGGCCGAAGGCCGACACCCGGCCCTGCGCCTGCTCTGCCCCGACGACGACGTGGAAACCTTCAACGACCTCGTCCTCGGCCCCCAGCGCATCCCCCTCAGAGACTGCGGCGGCGACTTCGCCCTCCGGCGCTCCGACGGCGTGTGGGCCTACCAGCTCGCCGTGGTCGTGGACGATATCCGCATGGGCGTCACCCAGATAGTCCGCGGCGAAGACATTCTCCTCTCCACCCCGCGGCAGCTTCTGCTCTACAGACTCCTCAACGCCACGCCCCCGTCCTACGCCCATGTCCCCCTGCTCTGCGACGAAAACGGCGAACGCCTCGCCAAACGACACCACAGCCTCAGCATCGCCGCCCTCAGGGAAAAAGGCTGCTCCCCTGCATCCATTATCGGATTCTTCGCCAGACTCGCAGGCCTCCAGCCCGATCCCTCCCCCGTCTCCCCCTCCAGACTCGCCGACAACATCATGCGCGAAGGCCCCTTCCCCTGGCACGCCCTCCCCAAAGGCCCCCTCATCATCCCCCATGACGCCTCTGACGCCTGGCTGTAAAACGCAGGAAAGGCAGGAAAGGCAGGAAAGGCAGAGCAGGGGCGCCGCCCCTGACCCCGCCGGGGGACTCCCCCGGGCCCCCGAAAGGCATGCGGGGGAAATAATTCCCCCCGCACCCCCCTGTTTCTTTCAGCTTTTTAACAACGCTTGGAAAACACGGAAGTCGGGCCCTGAACGGAAAGAGCAGGGGGGGATGGCCAAAGGCCGGAAGGCTCGGCGGACTCTGCTCGGGCTGCAATCTCAGTGCAGGCGTGCGCGGCTGCGCCCGCCTGCGGCTGGCCGACCGATGTTCCCGCTTCGCGGCAACATCGGTGTGGTTGGAAGGATTTCCAGATTTGAGGGAGAGTGTCTGTCCGAAGCTCTGGGAACCCGTCGCTGACACCGGACGGTCATTTTTAACTTTTTGCGGGCCCGTTGTTTTCCGCTCAGCGTTTTTTCAACGTTCTGGGGAACGCGGGCCTCTGATTGCAGTCTTTCGGCGGCTGTATTAACCGGGCAGAAAAAGGAGTCGGCATGGAATTTTCGGCAGTGCTTTTTGACCGTGACGGGACGCTCATTGTGGACAAGCACTATCTGGGCGACCCTGCGGGGGTGGAGCTCATACCCGGCACGGGGGAGGCGCTCGGCGCTCTTCATGCGCGCGGCGTGAAGAGCTTTGTGGTGAGCAATCAGTCGGGCATCGCGAGGGGGTATTTTCCCGAGTCGGGCTGGCACGCCTGCGAAAAACGGCTCGGCGAGCTGCTCGCCTCGTTCGGTGCGGCGGTGGACGACGAACGCTTCTGCCCGCACGGCCCCGAGGAAGGCTGCCGCTGCCGCAAGCCGGACACGGGAATGTGGGAAAGCCTGAAGGCGGCGCACAATCTTGACGCCTCGCGCTGCGCCATGGTGGGCGACAAGGTGGAAGACCTTTTATTCGGGGTGAACGCCGGCCTTGCCGTTGCCGTGCTGGTGCTTTCCGGCAAGGGCGAGAAAAGCGCGGAAAAGCTGGGTCTCAACGCGGAAGACGTGCGCAGGCAGGGCTTTCTTGCCGTGTCGTGTTCCCTGCCCGGAGAAAAGCAGAGCGGAACCCGCCTTTTTGCGGCAACCAATGTCCGCACCGCCGTGGAAGGCCTGCTCGCCCTTTAGTTTTGCACTTATTTTAAATAGTTAACTTCGTTTTTCGCTGATCTCCCGAGTACCGCCCATGCCCGTCAGCTCCGGACACGCTGTACGGACTTTTGGACTTGCACGACGGTCATTGCGTTTTACGCCGGAAGTGAATTCCGGCTACTTATGACCGTCGGCCGGGCTCCTGACGTCGCCCGGGGCGACATTTTCTCTCTCCCGAGTACCGCCCATGCCCGTCAGCTCCGGACACGCTGTACGGACTTTTGGACTTGCACGACGGTCATTGCGTTTTACGCCGGA
>JAXUUT010000071.1:0-16187 GCA_037230945.1 bacterium | reverse complement strand
AAAGCCTTACAGGCGCACAAGAGGAACCACCGGCTATGCCGGTGGGGCCCCATTTCATATCTGAGTTTGGAGAGCATGGCATGAAACCTGAGATCCGCATTGACGACGACGTTTTTTCCCGCTGCCCCGAGTGCCGTCTCGGCTGGCTGACCTATCAGGCTGAGCCCCGGCCGTCCGGTCAGGACATAGCCGCGTGCTTCGATGCGTTTGTGCCGGAGCTGAAGACTCGTCTTGAATCGACGGCGCTGGCCGACATGCCCAATCTCGGCGAGTCCCGCAGAGGATATCGTGCCTGCGGCAAGGATCCGGGACGCTGGCGGGTGTCTTCCGAGGCGCTGTACCGCCGCGTGCGTCAGGGCAAGGATCTGTACCGCATCAACAGCGTGGTGGACGTGAACAATATCGTTTCTCTGGAAACGGGCTTTTCCCTCGGCTCCTATGACAGGGATCACCTGCAGGGAGCCGTGGTGCTGCGTCGGGGGCGTCCCGGCGAGAGCTATCCCGGCATAGGCAAGGACGCCGTGGATCTTGAGAACATGCCGCTTCTGGCCGACGATGCCGGACCGGTGGGCAGTCCCACCAGCGATTCCACGCGCGCCATGGTGACATCGGAAAGCCGCAGGTTTCTGACGGTCATTTATTCCTTTTCTTCCCGTGAGGCGCTTGAGGATGCGCTTCGTCTGGCTGTTTCCCGATTTCAGACGCTGGCCGGAGCCGGAGAGCTCGACTTCGGCATGGTGGAGAGAGCGTTTTGATGAATCTGAATTTCAGTGATCGCGGCTTCTGGATAGGCACGGTCTACTGCGTGCTGGCCGCGCTGGCCTGGGCCATCATCGGGCCTGTTTCCCGCGTATGCTTTGCGGAAGGCATGGATCCGGCCTCCGTGGCGTTCTGGCGCATGGCCATATCCGGAGCGTGCTTTCTCGTGCATGCGCTGCTTCGCGGCGGCCTGCATGCGTCGCGTCGCGATTTCGTGAGCATGGTGCTTTTCGGCGCCGTCAACGTTTCTCTCGTCATTCTTTCCCTTCAGATAGCCATTCAGAAGAGCGGCGGAGCCATCGCCATCATTCTCATGTTCACGGCTCCGGCATGGGTGGCCTTCTTTTCACGCATACTGTTTCATGAAGCCATCAACTCTTCCAAGATGACGGCTCTGGCCCTGGCCATGGTGGGAACCAGTCTTGTCTGTCTGTCCGGCGGAAGTCTCGGCAAGGAGGTTTCCTATGTGGGCATAGGCTGCGGTCTTCTTTCCGGCTTCACCTACGCCTTTCAGTTTCTGTTCTTCACGTGGTACAAGGACCGCTACTCCACGCAGGCGCTGTTTGCCTTCACCTTCATTCCGGCGGCGCTGGTGCTCTCGTTCTTCGCGTCGTTCGGGCCCGTGTCCCTGCACGCCGCCGTGGCGCTGTTCATCCTGAGCTTCGTGTCCACCTACGTTTCGTACTTCTGGTACGGGCAGTCGCTGCGCTATCTTTCTCCCGTGCAGGCCGCCATTCTGGGCAATCTCGAACCCGTGGTGAGCACGCTGCTTTGCTGGTGGATCTGGAATGAGAACTTTTCTTCCATCGGCTGGGCGGGCTGTGCGCTGGTCATAGGCTCGGTGCTGCTGCTTACCTTGAAGAGGCACTGATGTCTCTGGTTCGGAAGACGTCCTTTTCGCCCTCCGGGAAAGCCCGGAGGGCGTTTTTGTGTCTGTTTCGGGAGGATTAGACGGCGGTCAGATGCCCGAGGAAAAGAGAGGCAAAGCCGAAGTAGATGAACACGCCGAGCAGGTCCATGATGGACGTGATGAGCGGCGAGGAAAGCGTGGCCGGGTCCGTGCCGAGCCGTCGGGCGAGGAAGGGCAGAACGAGACCGATGACGCCCCCGGCGGCAGTGCAGACGAACATGCTGAGTCCCACGATCAGGAGAACGTCGAGGCTGGTGTCCTTGGAAATCCAGGCGAGAACGCCTTCCAGCACGGACACGGCAAGGCCGAGAGCACAGGCCACGGGAAGTTCCCGGCGAAGCACGCTCCACGCATCCTTCCAGCAGAGCTTCACGTCTCCCACGGCCATGGCCCGGATGACCAGCGTTGCGGACTGGCTGCCCGTATTGCCTCCCATGTCCACGATGGGAGCGATGAAGGCCGCAAGCACGATGACCTTGGAAAGGATCTCTTCCTGAGCGGCGACAAAGGTGCTCGTGACGACGCCGAACACCGTGAGAAAAATCAGCCAGAATACGCGTACCTTGAACATGGATGTCAGCGGAGACCTGAGGATGTCCAGATCCGTGTCTCCGGCCGTGCCGCCGAAGCGGGCGAGCTGTGAGGCATCCTGTTCCTTTTCTATGTCCATGGCGTCGTCGACGGTGATGATGCCCATCATTCTGTTGTCGTCATCCATGACGGGCAGGGCCAGAAGATCGTAGCGCCGTATCATTTCCGTGGAGCGGGCGCGGGGCCATGAGGCGCGCACGAAGACGGGATGACGGCGCATGATGCTTTCCATGGAGGCGGAATCGTCGGCCAGGAGAAGTTCACGCAAGGACACGGTGCCGAGCAGATGCCGTTCTCTGTCGAGCACATAGACGATGTAGACGGTCTCACTGTCCCTTGCGGCGGCGCGAACGGTTTTCAGCGCGGCGCATACGCGGGTTTCCGGCAGTACGGAAAGATATTCGGACGTGGTGACGGAGCCGGTGCTTTCTTCCGGAAATGAGGCAAGACGGAGCAGGTCTTCCCGGATATTCGCGGGGAGAGAGGAAAGAAGCTTCTGCTGCGTTTCGGCATCGAGCAGAACGTAGAAGTCGGCGCGTTCGTCTGCCGGCATGTGCTCGAGCAGCGCCGCGGCACGCCTGACGTCCATGGCGTGGAAAAGTTCCTTCTGGAGTTCTTCGGAAAAGTATCCGAACAGGCTGGCAGCCGTTTCGGCGTCCAGTTTTTCCAGAAGGGCGAGGGCGGTCGCACGAGGAAGGGAGGAGAGCACTTCCGCCATGTCGGAGGGATGGGTCCTGCCGGCGACTTCCACAAAGTCGCGGGCGTGACGGGCATGGGAAAGTTCACGGATGGAGAGCAGAATATCCTTACGGGTCATGGCTGTTTTCCTCTTTGAGTTCTGAGGTGGAGGGCAGAAGGGGGCCGAAGGTCGGGGAGAACGTACTGTGACTGTCCATGGAAAACTCCCTGTTGTCTGGATTGTTGAAGAAAGGTCCGCAGCGGCGCGGAGGCCTCGGAGCGGAAAAGGGCGCGGAAGAAGACCGGCAGCCATGCGGCCGGACGGGATGGAAGAGCACCTTTGACGGAAAATGCGGGTGCGCGGAGCAGCCGGGCGGCATTCCGTCAGAAGGTGCTAGAGCGATGGAGGAAGGAAGGGGGGCGTCGAAGGACGGGGCAATGCGCGGAGCGCATGCCGCCGGAAGAAGCGGAAGAGAGGGCGGGAAAGCATGGGACCTCCTCGTCAGGCCGGACGGCCTGCGGGAGGAAAAGGCGCAAGGTCGTTCAGCTCAGGCTGTTGAAGATGGAACAGGTGATACTGGGACTGTCGGATGACATGAAAACTTCCTTGCGCAGATGGTGTTGATGGCCCTGAGTAGCCCGGAACTTGCAGGAATGTCAAGCTGCAACTGCCTGATATGTCACGCAGGGCAGAGTGCGGAACGGCCGTTTTCCTCGGGGAAGACGGGAAAACGGCCGTTCCTGGGGCTGAGGAGGAGAGAGCGCGGGGCTCTGCTTCGGATGCTCAGAACGGCTCTATGACATCGCCGACTTCAGGGGCAAAGACGGTTATGCCGAGCTCTCCGCGCAGTTCCTGAGCCGTGCGGAGCGCCTTTTCTCCGGGGGTATGAACAAGCATTGCCTTTGATGCGCGCACCGCGCTGACGGCGGCCGCCACGTCGGCCCGTTCCGGATGGATCTTCCACGGCAGGCGCATGACTCGCGGATTTTGTGAGTCGAGCAGCGTCCGGCCCGGAGTGCCCAGTGCGGCATGGCCGCTGAACACCACAAGACCGCCCTGAGCGAGTACCTGCTCGCTCAGGGCCGCGGAGGGGCCGACGCTGAGCATGGCATCCGTGGCTCCGATGACGCGCGGGCCGGAAGGCACTTCTTCCGGCCGGGTGAATCGTATCCACGTTCCGTCGTCAAAGAGTTTCCGGGCCAGCTCCAGCGAGGCGCGTCCCTGCCCGGCAACGGCCTCGTCTTCGAGCCATACGGCGAGTGCGTCCACAAGAGGCGCTTCCATGGCCACGGCGCCGCTCTTCTGCACCAGCTCGGGCATGGAGGCCATGAAGGCCAGCATTTCCTGGCAGCGGCCGAGTCTGGGCAGAGGCAGAAGCAGCGGCGTTTCAAGGGAAAGACGCAGCAGCCCTTCCAGCTTGTCCAGTCCTTCGCCGTCTCCGTCGGAGCCCGAGGCATCCGTGATGAAAAGATCGCAGGCGGGGAACTGAGGGGCGGGATAGACGAGGTTTCTGGCGGTCCAGTCGCCGCTGATGACGATGGATCGCTCGGGATGGTTCTTGTGCGTCACATGGAACCAGCAGGAACCGGGCGTATGGGCGGCAAGTCCGTGTCGTATGCGCCACGGACCGACAGACAGTTCCCCGTCCGGCAGAATGTGCCAGTCCATGGCCTGTATGTGTTTTTCCTCATAGGGGCGTTGCCCTCCGGTGGCGGCAATGGCCTTGTCCACGGCCTTGAGCCATGTGCGGCAGTAGTCCGGACCGAGAGTGGCCGTTCTGCGCGTGGTGTGGATTTCAGGCCTGTATCCCTGAGCGATGAGCCACGGTATGGAAGCTACGTGGTCTTCATGGGTGTGGGTGAGCAGAAGAGGAAAGCGCTCGGGCAGGTCGGGCGGAAGGACGGGGTAGCGGCCCGGCAGTCCCGGTGAAAACTCGCGCTGAACGCCGCAGTCGGCCATGAGAACGGCTCCGTCGTCTTCCTTCAGGAGAAGACAGCTTCTTCCCTGTTCGCCGACGCCGCCGCAGCACATGATACGCATGGGAAACTCCGTTTCGTTGTGGCGGCGGCCTGAGCCGCCACCCTGAATATGATGTTATGCTCCCTGCTTGGGCACCAGATAGGCCGCATTCAGAACGACGTTGAGGAAGTCTCGTCCGCTGATGTGACCGATGCCGCCGCAGGCAGCCGCCGATTCGTTGTAGGCGGTCGTGGCGTCGAAGCGCAGGCCGGGGCCTGAAAGCAGTACGGGCACCGGATCGCCCGAGTGCTCGCCGAAGGCGCAGGGCGTGGAGTGGTCGCTGCCGGCCGCCACGATGAGCGGCCCGTCGTACTGCCTGAGTATGGAAGCCATCATGGCATCCACGTTTTCGATGATGCGCTTCTTGGTCTCCGGCAGGTGGTCGTGGCCGGCGAGGTCCGGCCCCTTCACATGAAGGAACACGAGATCATGATTCTCGAGAAGCCGCAGAGCTTCACGGGCCTTGACGTTCAGATCCGTTTCCATGCCTCCGGTCATGCCGGGAGCCCTGCCTATGGTCATGCCCATCATTTTGCCCAGAGCAAGCACGGTTTCCTGCGCCACCACGATGCCGGTGCGCACGCCGGGGAAGCGGGAGCTGAAGGGCGGAACGTCCGGCATGAAGCCCGGCCCGCGAAGAAGAATGGCGTTGGCCGGGGGCAGCCTGCGCGACACGCGGTCTGCGTTCACATCAAGCCCGGCCATGATTTCCTGTGCCTTGCGCATGAAGGTGTTGACTCTGCCGGCAAACTCTTCGGCTTCCGGAGAGGTGGCCCTTACCCAGGGAAAGTCCTGGGGCAGAGGCTTGAGAGGAGAAGGATACGCGTTGGTCAGGCTGGTGCTGAGTCCGGGACCGCTGAAAATGACGGCGGCTCTGTGCTCTGTGGCTTCCTTGACGCGGACATGAACGCCGCCGCCCACATCCATGCCGGAGAGCGCTGCGGCTATTTCCGCCGTGCGTTCGCGTATGCGGCCGGCTCTTTTGTCGATGACCTGTCCCTGTTCGTTGACCGTGGCAAAGTTGCCGCGGAAGGCCAGCTCGCCGGGCTTCATGTCGCATCCTGCTCCCACGGCTTCAATGGGACCGCGTCCTGTGTAGATGAGGGCCGGATCATAGCCGAACAGACAGATGTGACCGACATCCGTGCCCACGGGCACACCGGGGGCCAGCAGGTGCATGAGGCCCGTCATTCCCCTGCTGGCCAGCTCGTCCAGACAAGGCGTGCATGCGGCTTCAAGAGGCGTTTTCATGCCGAGCTCCTGCACGGGTCTGTCGCCGAGGCCGTCCATGATGAGATAGAGAATCTTCATGCAGCGCCGTTCTCCTGCTTCCTGCGTCCGGGCATGAGATTGCGCCTGCCGTAGAGGCAGAGGACGCTTATGACGATAACGGCGGCCCAGAGCATGAGGGGCGTGTTGCCGGAAGGCGGAACCATGGAAACGTCGAGGTCGAGCTTCGCGCCGGGAGCAAGGCCGGGAGCGCCGTTTTTCCCGCTCACGCGTCTGGTAACGGTATACACGCCGTTTTCCTGGGCAAAGGAAACATTTTTTCCCGAGACCTGAAAGAGGCGCATGCCTTCCGGCAGGGTCAGGGAAAGTTCTGCCGACTCGAAGCCCAGGGCTGTGGTATTGGTTATGGCATACTTGAGCGGAATGAGGTCGCCTCTGGTGGTGGGGCCTTCGCCTCCGCTCTTGGCCACATGATGGAAGAATCCGGGCACAGTCCAGACGGCCGTTACGTTCACAGGCTTCCTCACGTCTTCCGCGAGAGGAACGAGAAGCACGTTTTCTCCATTGACGCGGGTCAATTCCGCATCGTCAGAAGGTGCGCCGTCGACGGTGACGGAGACAAGCTTGCCCTTTGCGGGAACGGGCAGCAGCGCGCGTCCGGAGACCTCTTCGCTCTGCCATGCGGAGGAGACCTTCACGTTTTCTCCTTCAGGGGAGAGTGCTTCGGAGTATCTGGGCAGACCGGCCTGAGCCATGCCCGAGGTCACAAGCAGAAAGGCAAGGGCGGCAACAGTAACAAGGGATTTTTTCATGGCTGTAACTCCTAGCAGATGCCCAGAACCTTGAACCACGTCACGGAGGCGATGGTCAGCAGCGCCACCTTGCCCAGCAGCACGAGAACGCCGTAGGTGAACTGGTTCAGCACGGTGAAGTAGCCCGTGCTGTAGAAGATGAGATTGGGCTTGCAGTTCGGGGGAAGGGTGATGCTGTCGGCAATGGTGAAGGCGGCCGGCA
Source organism: bacterium (assembly GCA_037230945.1). Classification (GTDB taxonomy): domain Bacteria; phylum Desulfobacterota; class Desulfovibrionia; order Desulfovibrionales; family Desulfovibrionaceae; genus Mailhella. Next base: position 8,985 of record JAXUUT010000071.1, on the reverse strand, counting down.
GGGCGAGGGCGAAGGGATTGATTCCGGCGGCTTTGGCCAGACCGACGACCGTGGGAATGAGAATGACCGTGCGCACGACCTTGGAGGAGAACACCACATGGCTGAACGTGGCCACGGCCATGACGATGGCAAAGGCCATCCAGAAGGGCATGGAATTGATGTCCATGCCGGAGAATATCCAGTTCATGGCCCAGCTTGCGGCTCCGGACTTTTCAAAGGCCAGGCCCACGGCATAGGCGCCGCAGCTGAAGAGCATGAGATCCCAGGGAATGGAGGTTTCCTTCCAGGTGAGGAAGCCTATGCCGGGCAGGAAGAGTGCCGTGCCCGCAAGAATGGCCACCATGACGAGGCTGATGTTCACGCCGAACATGGCCACATGCCACGGGCCGGAAGCCCACAGGAAGACGGTGAGCGCAAAGATGATGATGGCCCTCCATTCCACGCCGGAAAGCGGTCCCATGTCGTCAAGCTGCCTGCGCAGTTCTTCGACCCCCTTGCCCTGGGGCGTTTTGACTTCCGGAGGGAAGAGAACGAAGCCGAGCAGGAAGGAAATGATCATGGTGCCGATGGCGATGGGCATGGAGGCGGAAAGCCAGTCCATCCATGTGACGTTCTGACCGGTGAGATCCTTGATGAGGCCTATGGCGAGAATCTGGGGAGCCGTGGCGGTCAGGATGCCCGTGGTGGAAATGTTGTTGGCATGAATTTCCTGAATCATCATGGCGCGGCCGAAGTTGCTTTCTCCGGGGCGTGCGCCGTAGGTCTGCGCCACCAGGAGGCAGATGGGCAGCATGAGGGCGGCCCGGGCCGTGGTGGAGGGCACCACGAAGGCGATGATGAAGTTGGTGAGCATGAGAACCAGCAGCGTGGCCGAGGCCGTCTTGCCGAAGCGGGTCACCATCCAAAGTGCCATGCGGCGGGCCACGCCGGACTTTTCCATGCCCGAGGTGATGATGAAGGCCGCCAGCATGAGCCAGATGACGTCATAGCCGAACACGCCGAGTATGTTTTTTTCCGTCCAGGCCCCGGTGAGCGCCAGCACCACGAGGGAAAGCAGGGCCGTGGTGTAGGTGGGCAGGGCTTCGGATACCCAGAGAATGAAGGCCATGGCGAACACGGCAAGGGAAATCTGACCCTGAACGGTCAGACCTTCGGGTGTGGGCATGGTATAGAAGGAGGCAAAGCAGATCAGGGCAAGGGGAAGGCCGAGATACTGGAGCCACTGTTCAAACACGCTTTTTTTCTTGGTGATTTTCATCGTGCTCTCCGGGGTAATCATTGGCGAGAAATCCGCAGGCCTACCCGTTGCCTGCCGTCGTCGCGAGAAATCCGGCCGGAAAGACGGCCGTCGGGAATCAGAGTCCGTTTTTTTCCTGATACTGCCGGAACCAGACAAGCCTTCTGGCAATGGTGCTTTTGCCTGCATCAATGAAGGCGGCGGTCTGCATGACAAACAGGTTCATGATGCTCATGGGAACGGCAAGAGATTTGAATTCGTGAATGACGGCCCTCCTTATGGGAATGCGCCAGGTGGAGAGGCGGCTTATTTCGGACTCCGCATTTTCCGAGAACGCTATGCTGGGAATCCTGAAGGCCTCGGCGAAGTGAAGCAGATGATTGATGGTTTCGTAGACGCCACGGAAGCTTACGGTAATGATGACGTCGCGCCGCGGCATCATGTGCACACAGTGCTCGGCCAGCATGTTGATGCCGGAAACGGAAGTCATGTCCACGACGTCGAGTCCTATGCGCATGAGCCTGTACTGAAGAAAGCGCGTGAGAGCGATGGAGGAGCCGAAGCCCATGAGATGGATGCGTTCCGCTCCCGCCGCAAGACTTGCGGCACTTTGAAGAATGTTCTGATCCAGCGCGGCAAGGCTGCGCGCAAGCTCTTCGCTTTCGGCCTGCCGTATCTGCTCGATGATGTTCCAGCCGTTGCTTTCCTTGTCCTCCAGATAGTTGAACACGGATGTGAGCTTGCCGGGCTGGAAGAGATTGGCTTTGAGCTCCTGCTGAAACTCGGAATAGGCAGAGTAGCCGAGAAGGCGCACAAAGCGGATCACCGTGGCCGGCGACACCTGAGCCAGTCTTGCGAAGTCCTTGACGCTGACCAGCATGAAGGACGCCGGATCCTCGGCTATCGCCTTGAGAATCCGCCTGTTGCCCGCGGTAAGGGTGCGTCCCGCGAGGCGTTTTTCGAGCCATGAGGGCAAAGACACGTCGAACATGAGACCTCCGGCCGTTGCGGCCTGTTTTTCCATGCCGTCCGAAAGAAGGCATGGGCCTCCGTTCATGAAGAATGTCCTGTTTTCCCGCAGGACTTTCTTCATGATGTTATAAGAGGAAGAAACGAAAAAACTGTCAAACGTTTCATGAAGGAATGCCGCATGATTATGATTTTTTATTTAATATATTGATATAATTAATTTATTTTGACAAGATAAAACATCTTTGCAAAAATTTTCTGCGGGAGGAAACGTTGTTGAATGAAACGCCGTACCGGAGCGCGGAAGGCGTGAGGGGAAAAGCTCGGGGCTTCGATGGAGGGCCGGCACAGACTTTTGCAGACCTTTCGGGCATGAAAAAGCCCGCATCCCAAAAGGATACGGGCTTGAGCGAACACTATGTTCAGTGGAAGATGAATCAGGCTTTCTGCGCCTTTATCCAGGCCATGACTTCGGGCAGGTTCAGGGTGCCTTCATAGATGGCACGGCCGGAAATGGCGCCCTGAAGGTTGGCCTTCACGCTGAGAGGATAGAGAGCCTTGATGTCGTCCAGCGTGGCAACTCCGCCGGCAGCCACCACAGGCACGGGACTCGTCTCGGCCAGATGGGAGAGCATGGGCATGTTCACGCCGCTCTGCATGCCGTCGCGGGCAATGTCGGTATAGATGATGAAGGCCGTGCCGTCGCCCACGAGGCGGGGCATGACTTCGTCCACGGTGAGGCCTGCGTCGGTCACCCAGCCGCGGGTCTTGAGACGGCCGTCCACGGCGTCGAGGGACACGCCGATCCTTCCGGGAAACAGCGAACAGAGTCTGGCGTATTCCTGCGGTTTTTCCAGCGCCATGGTACCTATGATGAGACGCGTGACGCCGGCGTCGAACCACATGCGCGCGGCGTCTTCGTCACGCACGCCGCCGCCGAGCTCTATGGGAATGTCGAGCCTTGCGCTGATGCGTGCCACGAGATCGGCATTCACGCTTCTGCCCTGAAAGGCGCCGTCAAGGTCGATGAGGTGCAGCCATTCCGCGCCCTGCTCCTGCCAGTGCAGGGCCGCGGCCACGGGATCGTCGCTGAACACGGTGGACTCGTCGGCTTTGCCCTGCTTCAGTCTTACGGCCTTGCCGTTCTGAAGGTCGACTGCGGGAAAGATGATCATAAGCCGAACTCCTTTACGGCCTTGTCCATGCCCTCGGCCGCAAGTTCCTTGGCCGTGACCCATCCGCCGCCGCGCTTGAAGAACGTGCCTATCTTGGTGATGTCGCTGGCAAGAGGCTTCTGCTCTTCGGCAAAGTGACAGCGCATGATGAGACTGACCGGTTCGCGCGCGTCGATGAGATAGAAGTCCTCGTTGACGGCGGCCGCGGAAACCACGCCCGCCTTGCCGCCCACGCGTTCCTGCATGGTGATGACGTGCGGCACGACGATCATGTCCGCGCCGACGGCTCTGGCGCGCTCGGCCCAGGTGACGAGGGCATTGCGGCGTCCGCGCGAGTCTCTGGCCATGTCGCCCTGAATGTCGGCTTCGGACAGAAAGACGTAACGATGAAGATCGGGATGGAGCCTTTCGCGGAACAGCGCGTCAAGTTCGTTCAGCGTCTGTGCGGAAATCCTTTTCTGGTCTTCGGGAATGAAGCCGGAAAGAAGCTCGGTGGTCTGCGTGGGCTGCGTGAAGGGCGCAACGGCCACCACAAGATCGGGCATGATGAGGCGCTGCTGTTCGTCTGCCTTCTGGCAGCCGGCCAGCAGGCAGAGGCAGAGCAGAGCGAGAAGAAAATGGCGGAAATGCATCAGTCGAGACTCCCCTTGGTGCTGGGCATGCGGTCGTCGCTGCGTCGTACAGCCTGCGCCAGCGCAAGTCCCAGTCCCTTGGCGGCGGATTCCAGCAGGTGATGTCCGTTTTTGCCGTACTGGAACGAGATGTGAAGATTGCACTGTGCTGCGGAGGCCAGAGCCTTGTAGAATTCCCGCCACACGTCCTTTTCCTCGCCGGCCATGACCGGAGGAAGCAGGTCGTCGCCGCGGAATTCCAGCCACGGACGGCCCGAAAGATCCACGGTGACGTCGGCAAGAGCCTCGTCCATGGGCACTCTGGCCCAGCCTGCGCGAGCTATGCCCTTGCGGTCGCCGAGCGCTTCGCGCAGCGCTTTGCCGAGGCACAGCGCCACGTCTTCGGTGGTGTGATGCGCGTCGACGTGCATGTCGCCGGAGCAGGTGAGGTTCAGATCGAACCTGGCCCAGAAGGCCAGAAGCGTGATCATGTGATCAAGCATGCCGAAGCCGGTCGATACGGTGGTCTGTCCCGTGCCGTCCAGCAGAAGTTCCAGTCTGACGGAAGTTTCTCCCGTGGAGCGCGAAAGCTTTGCGCTGCGGATGGCGTCTTCAGACATCATGCCTCCTCCTTGTCGTCCTTGTTTTCCGGCTTGTCTTCCTTCTTCTTATAGGCCATGGCCGACACGTAGATGCTCACTTCATAGAGAAGCAGCATGGGAATGGCCATAAGACACTGGGAAAACACGTCGGGGGGCGTGAGAATGGCGGCCACGATGAAGATGACCAGAACGGCATAGCGCCGGGAACGACGCATGAAGGCCGGAGTGAGCAGACCGAAGCGCGACAGGAAGTACGCGAACAGCGGCATTTCAAACACCACGCCGAAGGCGATGAGGAGCTTGAGTGCAAAGCTGAGGTATTCTTCCACCGAAATCATGGGCACGATGGTTTCGGTGGCAAAGCCCATGAAGAACTGGAAGGCTATGGGGAATACCAGAATGAAGCAGAACGCCGCACCCGCGAGGAAGAAGATGGAGGAGAAGAAGGCGAGCGGAAGCACGGCCCTCTTTTCTTCACGGTACAGCCCCGGCGCGATGAACGCCCAAAGCTGATAGAAGGTGAAGGGACTCGTACCGAACAGCGACGCCACGAGGGCCACCTTCATGTAGGTGAAGAAGGCTCCCTGAGGAGAGGTGTAGATGAGCTTGCTGCCCTCGGGCATGCAGGCCTGAAGCGGTGCGGAGAGAAAGGCGTACAGCGGTTCGGAAACGCCGTAGAACGCCACGAAGCCGAGCACGACGATGATGACGATGCGGAACAGACGGCGGCGCAGCTCGTTGAGATGTCCTATGATGCTCATGGGCACGTCGTCTTCCGCGCCTTCGGGTTCCTCGTCGTCATTCCTGTCGGGAGTTTTTTCCGGAGCCTGAAACGCGGCAAAGGCCGGGGCGTTTTCGTAGGGGGGCACGGGCTCCCGCACACCTGCTTCCGGGTCGCCGTTTTTTTCCGTGTCCTTTTCTTCCGGCTCCTCATTGGAATTTTCGGCAAAGAGGTCGAGCGGCCCGTGAGGGCTGCCGTCTTCCGAAACGTCTTCGGGCTTGGTCGGGCTGTCCCCGTTCGTCGGCCCGGCGTCGTTCTTTTCTTCTGAGGAAGAAGGTGCGTCCGTGTGCTCGCCGGTCACTGCAGAGTCGCTGTCCCCGGCGTCGGAGGCGTCCGGCTTGCCGGACGGAAATTCGTGTCCCGAGGCTGCGGCCGTCGCTGCCGCAGCATAATAGGAGGCGAGATCGGGCTTCGCCTCCGCAGCATCGTCATGTCTGTTTTCCCCGCTGGCCGGGGACTGGGAAATGTCTTTTTCTTCCATACCGGTGAACCGTTCAGGCCTTGTTTTCCGTGTCCGAAACGGGACTGCCGGTCGTGCCGGACGTCGTCTTTTCACTGCTTGCCGCCGCCTTTTTCGCCTTGGCCTTTTCCGCCTCTTCCTCAAAGGCTATTTCCGTGTTGAGCGTGCGCTGGAATTCCGTGGACACGCGCCTGAATTCTCCCATGGCGCGACCGAGCGTATGCGCGATCTTGGGCAGATTCTTGGGTCCGAGAACGAGAAGGGCCACGACCAGGATGACCAGCAATTCTGTGCTGCCGATGCCAAACATCTATAAAAACTCCTCAAGAGGGTTGTCTCTCCGTCAGCCTTGGACGGTAGCATATCGTTGGTATGCCTTCAAGTGCATCCTTGGCTTATGCAGGCTGCGGTGGAAGCCGTCCGGCTTCGGCGTGTTCAGGCTTCAAAGTGCGGGCGCAGAACGCGTCCCTGTTCATCGAACTTCACGCCTTCCTGCTCCAGAAGGTTCCGCTGGCGTTCGCCGCACATGCCCGGGCCCTGCGGAAGGCTTCCGTCCTTGCGCACCACGCGCTGCCAGGGCACGTCCGTCGGACAGACGTGAAGCGCCCAGCCAACCTGACGGGCCATGCGGGGATTGCCTGCCAGAAAGGCGACCTGTCCGTAGCTTATGACATGACCGGGCGGCACGGAGCGCACGATGTCGTAGACCTGTTCAAAGAAGTTCATGACCATGCGGGTGGAAGGTGAGATTGGACGGTGAATGAACGCTGTCAGAAACGACGTTCCATGACAAGTTCTTCGTCGTTTTCGCGCACGACGCAAAATCCCGCTCTCCGGTAAAGGCGGAGCGCGGGATTGTTTTTCTGCACTGAGAGCGAGAGGGCTCGGAAGCCGTTTTTGCTCAGGCGTTCCATCAAGGTGCAGAGAAGCGCGGTACCGATGCCCTGCCCACGATAAGGCTTGAGCACGGCCATGGCGAGTTCCGGCGTTTCGTCGTCAAGGTATCCGAATCCCTGCATGAGACGCGCCCATGCCGCTCCGACCACCTGGCCGTCCGCTTCCGCGCAGAGGCAGACATCTCCCCGTCGTTGTCCGAACTCTTCAATATAGATGAGAAGCTCAGGTCTGCGGACGATGTCTCTGGGAAGAGGGATGCTTTCCGTTGTTTGAAACACGGCCTCGTAGAGAAATTCTTCCAGAAGGGGGAACTCTGCGGGATTCATGTCTCTGATGCGGTGTTTCATGTGCGTTCCTTGGGCGGGACTTTTCAGCGCGGGATGCGGACTGCCGAGGTTCTGTGACCTTTCCGAAGTGAGGAGGCCATTCTCCACCAGGCGAAAAGAAAGGTGAGGGAGCTCAGTGTCCACGTGGCGGGATAGATCCAGTAGATGGTGGCGATGGTGGGGAAGAAGGTCATGAGCGTGGAGAGCGTGCCCACGCGCACGGCGCACCAGCAGATGAGTATGACCGACATGGCGAACAGGGGCTTTCCCGCGCCGCGGAAGGCGGCGGCAAGACAGTGCGTGCAGGCGGGCAGGACATAGAAGGGAGCGGCCACGCGGGCATAATCCGCTCCGAGGCGTATGACTTCGGCGTCGGCACTGAAAACGGCCATGAGCTCGTCGCGCCATGCAAGGACTCCCACGCCGATGAGCCCGGCCAGAAGCATGGAAAGGGCAAGGCCGAAGCCCATGCCCGCCCGGACACGCAGGGGATGACGGGCTCCGATGTTCTGTCCGACGAAGGTGGCAAGGGCAAGAGCGAGACTCATGACCGGAATGAGGCAGAAGCCCTCAATTTTCTGATAGGCTCCGCATCCTGCCATGGCTGCGGGGCCGAACAGATTGATATGGCTCTGGATGACCACATTGGACAGGCCGATGACGCAGTTCTGCATGCCGGAGGGAAAACCGTATACGGCAAGCGGCCGCAGGCAGTGGGCGTGAAAGCGTATGCTGCGCAGGGAAAGATGGCAGGGAGCGCTTGCCCGGCACAGAACGAAGCCGCAGAGCAGCGCGGAAAGAAGCTGGGAAATGACGGTGGCCGCAGCGGCCGACCAGACGCCCCAGTGGAAGAGGCTGATGAAGGCCACGTCGAGCGCGACGTTGACTGCGGAGGAGAGCACGAGAAAGTACAGGGGATAGCGGCTGTTGCCCACGGCCTGAAGAATGCTGGCAAGAACGTTGTAGATGACAAGTCCGAGGGAGCCTGCGAAGTACACGCGAAGATACTGGGCCGTTTCCGCAAAGACGTCGGCCGGGGTGTTCATCCAGCGCAGAATCTGCGGAGTGAACAGCACGCCGAAAGCTGTGAGGAAGAGACCTGCCGCCATGCCGAAGGCCACGAGCGTGTGGACGAGATGGCGCATGTCCCGGAAGCGCGCCGCCCCGAACGCCTGCGCGATGACCACGCCCGCACCGAGACTGATGCCGTTGATGAAGCCAACAAGCAGAAAGATGAGGTTGCTCGTGCCGCTTACGGCGGCCAGAGCATTTTCGCCGAGAAGATTGCCCACGATGAGGGAGTCGGCGGCGTTGTAGAGCTGCTGAAAGAAGTTGCCGAGAATCAGGGGCACGGCGAAGAAGGTGATGGCCTTCCCTATGGGGCCCGAAGTCATGGTGTTCTTTGTCGTGCGCATGGAAGGGGTCCTGGAAAAATAATGAAGAAAAATTATGATGCTTAAAGTGTGTGTATTATATAGATATCTTTTGATATATACCATGTCCAAGAAATTCTATTAATCCTCTGTCTCTAAGAATTTGAAGAATTTGTCTTATCTTTGCTTTTATATTGTTATTATATGGGTGATTTTTGCGGAGGTAGTTTTCAAAATTATATAATTCTTTTAATGTAAATTTTGTATTTTGAATCGTATCTATGCAATTTAATATATCACTAATCCATCTTTGATTGATATTGTTATTTGAATATAGAGTTCTGCTTAGTTTTAATGATTTGATAATGTCATTTTTGTTAGAAGGAATTCCATTGTTAATAATATATATCTGTCCATGTCTGGGAATTTTATCAAAAAGGATGTTGGCCCCTATCCATCCATGGCGCTTGGCGGTAGATGATAAGGGATTTCGTTTTTCGATAATGTCAGGAAGAAGAAATTGTTTTGGAATAAGAACAAGTTTTTGAACCATT
>JAXUUT010000108.1:0-16493 GCA_037230945.1 bacterium | reverse complement strand
CAGTCCTTCCGGGACACGAAGTTCCATAGAAAAGGAAGCTCCGTGTCGACCCTTGAGGTGATGTCCTGAAACGAAACGCCGGGATGCAGCGCCAGCAGGGCCATGATGCGCGGAGAGCGGAGAAGGGCATGCCAGATTTCCAGCGTGGAGAGCGGAAGATGCTTCACCTGACTGAGAAGCTCAAGAAGCGTCGTCCATTCCGGTGCGTGGAGATTCTGTTCCATGGTGGCCGTGCAGGAGATAAACGCCCGCTGACGGGAAGCACTGTCTGTTCCGGCCACGGCGGCCTGAAGAGCGTTGCGGGGCGTCGTATCGTCGCCGTCCATGGTCCAGAGCAGCGGCCGCACGGACGTGCCTTCCGTGTCGTCGAAGATGAGCCAGGGACCGGGCCGGTCCAGGGCTTCGGAAATCTCCCATGCTCCTGCGGGCGTGCCGTCTTCGCGGGTCTCCTCTTCAAGGTTCTTCGGACCGAGTTCCGGGTGGTTGAGAAGCAGCGCCTTCATGGCGTATCCCTGCGATGGGCGTTCTCCGTGTGCAGGAAGGGCGAGCAGGGCTCTTGTCCCCTCAGGTATGAGACTGGACTCGTATCGGGCTACGCTCCAGCCCGCCACCTTCTGCCCGTCGAAAAGAATGTCGAGCAGAACGCGGGCATCCAGGCCGCCGGTCATGGCAAGCATTTCCAGAAGCGCGTTTTGCCAGTCCATGAGGCGGATGACGGTACCGTTGTCGCGGATCGTCAGCGGATAAAGCAGGCTCTTTCCCGGAAGCGAGAGCCGAAGCGCGGCATGACGTACGCCCGTGCTGAAGCAGTACAGCCGCAGGCCGTGAAGATGCAGCGCGCATATCTGTCTTCCTGGAAGGATCTCCTGCTCCTCGGCATTGAAGAGTCTCGCGCCCTTCTGGGGAAAGGGCACGCGGATATGCGCCTTCTGCGGGCTGTCCTTCCAGATCACCAGAAGTTCTACTGTGGCCGGAGGAACATGGTCCGGCAGAGCTCTGAACTCGATTTCCAGATCCTCTCCCGACGGACGGCAGACAAGTTCCAGTCCTTCCTGCGGCCGGGCGAAGACGACCTTCTCGGCACGCCAGCCGGTAAGGCACAGAATGCCGTTTCCCTCCTTGTCCGCAGACATGTCCACCGAGGCTTTCGGGGGCAAAAGCAGCATGTGGCTGCGCAGACTGGTGCCTCCCGCCGTACGGAACCAGACCTGCGCGACGCCCGCAGGAAATCCCGATGCCGCAGGCGGGGAAAACGTCGTCATGGCCGCAGTTTTCATCAGCATCCTGCCGCGTGGGGACTTTCGCGCATCACCCATGGAGGACACGACCTGGGGAAGTCCGCAGAAGGCCAGAGCCGGACGGATCATTTCCACATCCCAGAAGCGGTTCTCGCGGCTCCAGTCGCAGGCTTCTTCCACCACCGAGGCCGTGCGCACCGAAAAAACAAGATCGTCCTTCGTCAGACGGCCGGATTCCGTCATGCGCCATACATGCCTGTCCGTGCCTGCAAGCGGCCCCATATCCTCGGCACCTTCGGCCGACCAGCCCGGGGCAAGCGCCACGTAGCAGTTCCTACCGCGCACGCTTCCTCCGCCCTGCTGCCGGAAGCGGTACTCGTACTGGTCGCCTTCAAATATCCAGGGCAGTTCGGGGTCGAGTTCCGTACCACCGGGACAGCAGAGCGTCCGGAAAAAGCCTGAAGGCGCTGTGTACCGGATGATTATCTCCTGCGTCGCGTCCTCTCTGTAGAAGGTGATGTCGGGCATGTTCTGGAAAAAATAGAAGTCGCCGTCCGCATTCTTTTTCAGCACGGCTTCAAATGCGTTTTCGCTGGAGCTGACGCGCATGGAAAGAACGCGTGGCTTCTCATCGCTGAGTCCCGTATCTATGCGGGAAGGTAGTTCAAGCTCGGCCAGAAGCTCCCATTCCCCTTCCGCGTTTCTGACAAGACGGCGTTTTACGGAAACGGGACTGCCCGTTTTTTTCGTCTGGGTCGATGACGCGGTTTCTTCCAGCAGACTGCTTAAAAGAGCCCTGGCCGCAGCGTCGTACAAAGGCAGGGGAAAACGGGAACGCCAGTCGGGGGCCTTGTCGTCAAGCTCGGCCATGGCTTCGCTGAGCGTGACTGCCCGGATATATGACTTGATGTCGAGAATGGCATTGATGGAATCCGCCAGAAGCTCGATGACGGCCTTGTCCCGGCAGGACTGAGGCAGCTGATTTTTGCAGCTTTCGACCCAGCTTGTGATGATCTCGCCGCTCTGACCGGAACGCAGCGCCTCCTGAAGAATGGAATGAAGCACTCCTCCCACGGCGCCTCTGTTCTCCGCAAGCAGCTTCTGCGGAAGCCCAGCCTCGCGCGCTATGGCTCCGAGATACGCATAGCCCCTGTCGTTGATGGCAAGTCCCCAGAACTTTAGGCCGTTTTCTACAGGCTTCATCAGCTCCAGACTGGGGTTCTCCAGCGTGATTCCGAGTCCCTGCAGAACAACGTTGTACGTCCAGGTGGTGCCGTCATATCTTTGCTGCCAGCACAGGGCGGCATAGAGCACGAACACGGCGTTGAAGCCGGACATGTTGTTCAGCACAGCAAGGGGATTGTGATCGTCCAGTATGGAAGCCACCTCCACGCTGTGTTTCAGCCCATCCTCCAGGGCAAGAAATTCGTCCGGCGTGGCATGATAGGAAAAAAGATGCCGTCCGTCAGGCTCGTCGAGGCCCCGCTGATACAGAAAATCATGCAGCCATTTTTTGATGTTGAGCTGTTTCGCCATATTGTTCCACCTTGGAAGTATATATGGCTTCAGTAGTATAAAGACATGGGAAGTCTGTCAATAACATCAGGATATTTTGTCGATATGACATTGCATAGTGTGTGGACATAGAGAAGATAAGATATATAACATATAGAAATAGCATAAAGTATTATTGTCACGCCAGAATAATGAAGACCTTGTGAAAAATTTTTGAGGAACGGCAGAGTACTTTTGCACGCTGGCACGTCCGGGTGCAACCTGTCGATAGAACTTGCTTTTATTGGGTATGGTCGTTTTCCGCGGCAGCAGGGAAGCACCGGGTCTTCACAGTCGAGGGAGAGGGCTGTTCCGCCACCGACGTATGCAGACAGGGGGTTGCCCGAGTTTCTCGGATCGTGGGGAATTGAGGAGCCTGCCTCACGCGGAAGGCTCCGGCGTTCCGGGAAGGGGGGCAGGCGTTCTCTTGGGGCGCGCGCTTACAGGTCGCTCATGGAAAGAACGTGCAGGCAGTCCGCGCAGATGAGGGGCTGCTTTGCGGGAGAGACGGGAGGCGGCGTTTTGCCGAGCACCCTCACGCGGAACAGATTGTGCAGAAGAAAGAAGTCCAGCGGGATGAGTCGCGGGGAGGAGCACTTCGGGCAGCGCAGGGTGGAAAGGGGAGCTTGTTTCATGGCGGCAACCGGGTTGAAGGTGAAGGGGCGGGCGTGGAGCCGCGCGGGGACGAGAGGGGGCGCGGAAATCTGGAAGGCTTTCGTTTTGGGACGGCGCGGGGCGGCGTGGGGCGGTTTCCGTTTCTGGGCCGCCCGGGGTCGCGCGGGGCGGCGGACTGTGAGGCGCAGGCGCATGGCGGCGGAAATGCGGCGGTTTTGTGCTTCGGGGCCGCGCGGCGGCCATGCGAAGGCTCGAGCGTCGGGGCTGCGAGGGGCGCGGGGGCCTTGGGGGGCGGTCTCGCGCTTCGGGGCGTTGCTGTTTTGCGCGGCGGCGTTCGCTTCCGCCGTCACGGCTGACGGAGAGGCGGGGCAATAATCCGTTTTTCGCCGCTCTCTGCCCGGCGCGTCGGGGTTCCTTTTTCGCACGGTGCGGCGACGTCCCTCTTTGCCCGGCGCGTCCGTGCCGGTCTGCGCCTCGCGATTTTGCGGCCGTCGCCTCCGGCAAAAAGGCCGCGCTACAGCTTTTCCCACTTTTCAAAGCGCGGGCATGAGCCGCCCGAGAGCATGGCCGTCTTTCTGACAAGGCAGAGCGCGGGCGCAGAATCGCAGCGAATCCGCACCACGCCCCGGAAGACGTGCACTTCCGGTTCGCGGCGGCCCGTCCACCAGCGGCACGCGCCGCACTTTCTTTCGTGGGGAAAAATGGTGTTCACCGGCATGGAAACTCCTTATGGCGGTCAGACCATCTGCAGGCGCAGGGAAATGACGGTCGGGATTCCCGGAATCCGCGGAAGCGTGACCCCGCCGGCCGGAACCGGACCGGTCAGAAACGGGAAGTCCATGTCCCTTCGGGCCGGAGCGGGAGAGAAAACCGACGCTCAGCGGGGGCGGACATCCGGCGCTCATGACAGAAGCGGCTGACAGCCCGGATGGTATATTGTGATATACATCCCCGTCAAGGCGCGAGCCCGCCTCGATGCCTTGCGGCGCAGCGCCGGGGCGTGCGTCCGGACGGCCTGCGGTCGGGGCTCCCAAAGCGCGGGAAGGCGTCCGGCGCTTCGGGGGACGGGGCTGGGCGTCTTTCAGAGTGTGAACGCGTCTTCCGGGGGAGCTTTTCCGGCGCTTCGTCCGCGGGGCCGGGCGGCACGGAAAGGCGGGAGAGGATCCGGCAGCTTCGGTCCCGCATCTTCGGCACGGGGCCCGGGAACGTTGTCAGGAAAACGGAGAAGGGAGGCTCCCGCCGGGGCGAAAGGAGAGGCGCGCCGATTCGTGCGGGAAACCGCGACGTGGCGGAGAAAAGCCGGGCCCGCGGAATGTTCCCCGGTCTGAGCGGGGCGGGGGAGGGCGGCGCAGCGCCGGGGCGCGCGTCCGGACGGCCTGCGGTAAAGCCCGTCCGGGGAAAAGGGGACGCCCAGGGCGAAAGAGAAAAAGCCGGGAAAAATGCCCCAACGGCGGCCTTCCCCCATTGTTTCCCCGGATTTTTCGCAGCGCCGTGCGCGCGTCCAGACGGCCTGCGGTCGGGGCTCCCAAAACGCGGGAAGTCGTCGGCGCTTCGGGGGACGGGGCCGCGGCAGGGCTCCTTACAGCGCCTCGTCCTCTTCGGACATGGTCGAAAGCCTGCGTTCCACGGCCTGTTTTGAGCTGTTGGCGTAGCAGTAGGCGCAGAAGTGGCGGCAGGTATTGTAGCTGCCTATGTCCTTGCTCGGCGCGCAGCCGCAGACGGAGCGCTGGCCGGAATCCTTGACGCTGCCCGGCGGGATGCGCGTTTCTTCGTCCGTGCTCCCCCGCGCTCTCGCGTCCGTCGTTCCGCGTCCTGCCGTCCCGCGCGGGCCTGTTGCCGCGTTGCAGGCCGCTTTGGTCCTTTCTTCGTCGGTCGCCGTCCCTCGCGCTTCCCGGCTTCTCGTTTCCGGCGCTGCTCCCGCCGTTGTCCGGACTGCCGTTCCGCGCGGGCCGCCGCTCGTCGTCCCTGCGGCTTCTCCGTTCGGTCCCGCGGATTCTCCGTTCGTTCCCGCCGCCCCGTCTGCCGCGTCTTCGGCGTCGTCCGCCCGCGCGCTCTTCGTTCCGGCGGGCAGGGCGGAAAGCAGCGAGAGCTGCACGTCTTCGCGTCCCTTGCCGCACCAGCGGGCAAACGTTTCGCAGTCCGGACAGAGCCGGTGCAGAAGGGCAGGGTCCACGCAGCGGCTGCGCGCAATGCCGAGACCGCGCATGTCGAGCGGCTCCGCGCAGGCGGCAAGCTTCAGGGGGCGGGGGAGGGCGCGGTTCATCTCCGCAAGGCCCCGGGCGATTTCCTGCATTTCCGCGGGCGTCGGGGGCCGGAAATCCGGGTTCAGCCTGCCGAGTTCCCGCGCCGTTTTCCGGTACCAGTCCACGAAGCTGAAAACCAGCGTTTCCGTGAACGGCGAGAGCGCTTCGGCCAGACGGCGCAGCCGCAAAAGCGTGTTTTCCACGGTGAGGCCGCCGCCGAGAATGATGGGATCAAAGCGCCAGATCACCCGCTTTTTGCCCACGAGTCCGGAAAGTTGACGGAAGGTTTTCACGCGCGCGGCAAGCGGGGGCAGATTCGGTTCAAGGCCCGTGCCCTCGTAGTCGTTGAGCGTGTATTGAACGTAGAACTCATGCCCCCGGGCCGCTATTTCCGGAAGATGGGGCAAAAGCGGCGCGGGATGCTTGCTCCAGAACACGAAGACGCGGCAGGCTTCAAAGGAAATCCACTGCTGCTGCGCCGCGTTGAACGGGTTTTGCCACGCGCACCATCCCGCCCGCAGACGCTTCATGAACCATGCCGCATGAAAGGCCGGAATGTCCGTGGCGCGGCTTGCCGAAATGACGAGCGGCGCCACGGCCTTCCTTCTGCCCTGCGGCGTGTCGATGACGGTTTCCGGCCACTTCATGAGGCGTCCTTTTCTGGTCGCGCAGGGCGCGGCTCCTGTCCCAAAGAGGCGCAGGACGCGTCTGCCTTCGGGCGTTTCCGAGCCCGCAGATGCCGGGTCCTTTTCCGCCGGTCTGCGGAGGGAGGGGCGTCCGGCATTCCTTGTTCCTCCGCCATTCCGCGGTCGTTTTCCCGAAGAATGCGGCGACGGGACGGCGTCCGGCCGGGGAACGGGGGCCGGCATGAACACAGAGTCCGGCAGAAGAACGGCGTCCGGCCGTGAGCGGGTCTTTCCACGGACGACCGGGTGCGTTGTTCCGGCCGTGTTCGGACGCGCGGCCGTGCCGTGTCCGAAGCGGGCGGCGTCAGACGGAGTCCACCCATGCATGGACATTTCTTTTGCAGGGCCGTTGACAGCCCAAGGCCGTCGGCATACCTTTACAGGTACTATCAACCTGCTGAAAAGACAAGCGGAGTTCACCATGGCATATCTGTATGCACGATACTTTCAAATAGACGGCGGCGAACACGACATTGAAGAGTTTCGCGACGAAAGGTACATGGAGGAAACCGACGGAACGCCCTGCATTGAAATGGATCACATGAACGGCGGCGTAGGATTCTGGCAATATGCCGTCACGCAGGAGCCCGTGGAGGACCCTTCGGAGCTGAGTTACTTTCAGTCCGTCATCGGCAACCGGCTTCTTGCAGGATCGGATGCCCTTGCCGACGCCGCCGGAGAATACTTTGACGGCATTGGCGACGATCTGAAGGACATCATTTACTATTCCGTGGATGAAACCTCGGCCATTCTGGACGAGGTGGAAGCCTCTGCCGGCGAGGTATTCGGCGAGGATGCCTTCCGCATGGAAGTGGACACCGGCGTGAATCATCTGCTTTCCGTGGACGAAGACGACCTTGAAACCTTCGATCTCGACAGGTTCCACATCATTCTCGTGATGTATAAGTGCTGCGAAATCGACGATTCCCTGGTGCGCCTGATTCCGCTTGAAGACTTCGAGCCCGACGGGGAATATGCCACCGTGGAAGAAGCCATGGAAGCGGAAGCCGTGGAAAGCGCGTATGGACTGGACGTGGACGCCCTGCCGCAGGAATATCGCGACGACCTTGAACAGATAGGGTACGAGATGTGCGACGAATTCCTCGATGATTTTGAACAGTTCGGCTATGTCACGGCCCTGAAGTGACGCCGCCTTTCCGCCCGTGCGGAACCCCGCGGCTTCGCGCAGGAAAGGAGGCCATTGCCGTCTGCGCGGCAGGCATGACGAAGCCTCATGCGCCGCGTGAACGGCGGGACGCCCCGTAACCTGCCCCTCATGCGTTCCCCTGCCTTCACGTTCGGGGCCTGCCGACATCGCGTTTTCCCGAGCGCCATTCCCGGAGCCTGCGGCCTTGGGATGATGCCCGTATTCTGTCTTTCTTCGGCCCGCAGGGCACGGCGTCCGGCATGGGGCGCATCTGTTCCCGAGAAGGACGCCCGGCGCGGGGCAGGGCCGGCATGACCGGCGCGGCGGGCTTCATGCAGGCAGAACCGGATGCTGTGAGGGCGGGGGCATGACCGGTGCTGACTCAGAACTCCGGATGAGTGTGGGCCGGGGCAGGCTCAGGGGCAGGATGCGCGCATCCGCGCACGCGGGTGACTTCTGCCTCGGCGGGCATGGCCAGTTCTGCGCGCGTCTGCTTCGGGGGGGGACGGTTCCCGTATGGCGCGGAACGGTTCTTTGCGGGGCGGCAATCGTCCGCCCCATGCTCTCGCAGTGTTGCCGCCTAGAACTTCAGCGTGTCGCCGTCCTCCGGCATGATCACCTTGTCCCACACGCCGCGCCCGGTGAGGCGCTTCTTCATTTCCGGCCGCGAAATGGTGGCATGGGCCACGGCGTCCATGTGACTCACGATGACCGCTGCACCGTCCGCCGCGCGAACCGTCTTTTCCACGTCTGCATCGTCCATGATGAGACGGCCTTCGTCCAGCAGCACCGCCGCGCAGGCGTTCACCACGATCGCCCCGGGATGCCATGCGCGAATGTTCTTCTCCACCGCATCGTACCAGATGGTGTCGCCCGCAAGATACAGCGTCTTTTCGTCGGGATGATGGAACATCACCCCGCAGGACGGCCCGCACGGAATTTTGGTGCCGTGCCGCCCCGGAACCTTCACGAGATGCACGCCTTCAAATTCGCTGTTCTCGTACATCACCGTCACGTCCGTGAAGCCGGAACGCACGAAGGCATGGGCGTCTTCCATGCTCTGCACGAACACGGGCATTTTTTTGTCGAGACTGCCGCCTATGGTGCCGTCTGGCGCCATGTCGACGTGGTCGGGATGCACGTGCGTGCAGATGCAGGCATCAACCCCCGCAAGCACCTCGTCCGCGCTCATGGGCAGATCGGTCATGGGCATGGGAATGTCGAGCTTGTCCGGCTCGCAGCGGAACACGTTGCCGAGCGAGCGGAACGTGCCCATCTGCCCCTTGCCCATAAGCCACGGATCCGTGAGAAAGGTTTTGCCCGCGTACTCGATGCGCAGCGTGGCGTTTCGTATCTGCTGAATCTTCATGATGTTCTCCTTTTGTCCGGCGTGTCGTTTTACATGCACAGAACCAGACATAAACCCTCGAGCGACTATAGGGTCAAGAGAAAAAGGAAAATTTTTTCAAAGAGGGGGAAAACGGGAAGCAGGGAGCGGAGAGGCGTGGGAGACGGGCAGGGGATGAGGGGGGAATGAAGAGGAAGGGAAAGCCGTGGCTTATGAGGGGCCGCGCAGGATGAGGAACGGGGCAGGAAGGCGGAATGGGAGGGTGGCGTTTGCACTTGAGTCACTTGGGAGCGTTCCGCCCCGAAGCGGGGAATAAGCTCCGGGGACAGAGAGTGTGCAAGAATACCGGAAGAAAAGCGATGTGTCTTGAACAACGTATGAGCGAAATGACAGTGGGAGCGACTGACCAGACGCTACCTGAGGTCATGAAAGGAACGTGTTCATAACTACAGTTATGAGAAAATTTTTTTTAAGATGTCGTCTGCGTTTTCATCCGTGAGTTCGGTATAAAGGACATCGGTATTATGTCTGATGGAATCTTCGCTTAGGAAAATAAAACTTTTATCGATGAGTTTTTTTCTGACAGCTTCCGAAAAACGATACTTGACGGGGCGTGCAGGATTCCCGGCCACAATGGAATACGGCTCTACGTCATGAGTGACCACAGAGGATGCCGCGATTATTGCACCTTTGCCTATAGTAACGCCGGAAAGAATGGTTACGCCGAAACCTATCCATACGTCGTCATCAATGATGACCGGCCCCTTGGAATGAGCCTCGGCCTTTTCATTAAGCATCATGACCTTGAAAGGATATGTTGAAAAACCTTTGTATGGATGTTCTCCTCCCCCATGAATATGGACATTTTCTGCAATGGAAACAAAATTTCCTATGATAATATTTTCCTTTTTAGGAGCATAAATATGAATATTTAGTGTTCCATAACTGTTTTTTCCAACACATACCTCATTTCCTGGAAATTTAATTATTGTATTCGTATAATTATGCTTGTTATTTCTTCTCCATGTCTTTTTATGATTTTTTTTAATAAACAATTTATATTTTATTGATTTAATAATAAACTTAAAAAACCATTTTGAAGTATAATAATAAAAATATGGATTGCTATAATAGAAATTATATATATTTATAGAATCCATTTTTTAAGAATCTATTTTCAGGGGAATAATAATATGGAAGAATATGATTCTTGAGAAGAATTTTTTTTTCATGACAGAAAACATCAGGAGAGATATATCCATTTTTTACGTAGCTATAGAGAAGTGTGAGATAGTTTCTCCCAAATACTTCAGCTATGTTATATCCTCCTTTATTCCATACATACTGGACATGACAGAACGTGCGGTTGTCAATGACGGATTTACGGGTACTGGCGACGGCAGAGAGAAGAACTTCCGTCTGCGCCAGTCTTTTGCCGGCGTAACGGGAGAAGTCTTTTCTTCTTTCAAAGTCGTCGTGCCATAGTCCGAAGCCTCCTGTCCATGTGATCAGATAGGAGGCCTCGGTTATAAATTCATCGAGAGAGGAGCACGGTATGATGTCGCCTTTTCGTATGTTGCCATTGGAAAAAAAGAGAATGGGGCGTTCTCTGGAGTACTTTTCAATGATGTGAACCATGGCCTCAAGCGCTCCGTCATGAAAAATGAAGGAGTCGTTGACGAGCTTGAGGAATGTTCCTCTTCCAAGGGAGAGAGCTGTTTCAAAGTTGCGATCCTGAATGTTTTCCTTATTTTGGTGATAGTGAATCTTGT
The DNA here is from genome assembly GCA_037230945.1 of bacterium. GTDB lineage: Bacteria > Desulfobacterota > Desulfovibrionia > Desulfovibrionales > Desulfovibrionaceae > Mailhella. Next base: position 5,890 of record JAXUUT010000108.1, on the reverse strand, counting down.
GTGGATGTTGTCGAATAAAAAATTCGACAATGTTTTTTGTCCAATCCTCAGAAGCATTGTCGGAGATGACAATTTCAATCTTTGATGTATTCCGAAATATGTCTTGTTCTGTGATGCTTTTGAGACAGTGGAAAAGAAGAGATCCTCTGTTGTAGGTGGGGATACACAAAGAAAGCAGGGGGGGAGTTGTTCGAATAGAATTGTTCATGACCTCAGACTATTCTCCCCGAAGACCATGTCTGTTGTATTTTAAGAACATCTGTTGCAAGCTGCACAAATTGATTTTGCTTATCATTGACTATGTTGATTCCAGGAGAATTGAAAAAAGCAATGTCTTCTGATGAAAAGATAGTATCCTGCAGTTTATCGACAAAATCCTTCCATTCCAGAAAACGCTCGAGTTTTGACCAAGTGAAGAGAAAATAAGCGAAATTCCATAGTGCAACATTTCTATTAGTGTAATCTTTTGTTAGTTCGTGTATTCTGTATATAACATTAAATATTTCTTCAGGGAAAGGTCCTGTACTCAAATTATTACTGTCCTTATCTTTTTGAATGCCACAACGTATACAGTTTCCCAAAACTATAATTGATGTTGCTGCTTCACTCATTTCGTAAAGGAATACAATGTCATATAATTTGCCGTATTTTTTATAATTATAAGGAATTGATTTATATATATTTGTATTACAAATAATTGATTGAAAGGTATGTCTTCTTAATAAAAGTGATAATATAGCACCAATTTTGCGTGAATATAAGTAATAATTTTTATTTAATACACTCCAATTTTTAGCATCAACATTATAATTTTCCGATTCAATACCTGTGAACATTCCAGCATTATGCTTTTTTAAAAGAGTCATTGCTGTCTCTATATATTCAGGATGTATGGCATCATCATCGTGAAATACTGCCGTATATTCATTATTTGCGTAATTATGAACATATTCAAAGTTTCCATAGTTTCCAATATTCTTTTTATGAGTAATAATTTTTATATTTCTGCCTGGGTATGTATTCATCCATTTATTTACAATGTCAATTGTATTGTCAGTACTGGCATTATTTACAACTATAATATTGAATCCTGTGGCTGTTTGTGTGCACAGGCTTTCAAGCATGACATCAAGTTTCGTCGCTCTGTTATACGTTAAGACAAAAACATCAAGGTTTTTTACGTCCATATAATCTCCTTCTGTAAGACAGCATCAAAAAAGTGATGACTACTTGATTTTTGCTCTGGAAGCATGCTTGTGAGGTCTGAGGTATGCTCGACGTTCTCTTTTAAAGATGCTTACCTGTTTTTCATCGACATCGGGCCATGTCAGATCCTCATGGAGTTTGAATGACATTTTTATGCCGAAAAGTTTTATCCAAATATGATTTGGACTGAAATAAAAAAATCTTTTCATTATAGGAAGCATCATACAAATATAAAAGCATATGCAGTAATTATGTATTCCAAGTATTTTTGAGTATTTTATAATAAATAGAATTTTATCTTTTATATTGTCTGGTGATGTATATTTTATATTTTGAAGCCTGTTTTTGATGAACCATATTTTATAGCTATTAAATACGATAGGATCGTATCCTAGCTTTGTTGAATAAGAACTTACAAGTATATTGTTGTAATATATTTTTGCTCCTCTTTTTCTATTGAGCCATGTTTGGACATCTACACGATTGCATACTATAGGATTGTCATCAGAAAAAAAGAAATTTTTTTCTGAATGTATAGCTACATAAAGAAGCCAGTATATGTGTACCCAATCATTGTTGTTCAACTCATCAGGAATTTTTACATCCATCAATTTTTTTCTGTTGAAAACAAGATTGGTGACGGGCCAGTCTCTGTCTAATATATAAAGTTTAAAGATATTGGCATCTCTGATGATCAAATCATTTTCAAAGCTTTCGGGATTGACTTCACGGCGTTTGACGAACTGCTTTGTGGAATTTCGATAGAAGTAGTTTCCGAGAAGAAGAACTCCGTAGTTTTCATTGAGTTTATCCAGAATTCTTATGAGGCCGCCTTCGGCATAAAAGTCATCATCTCCCATGAAATGTATGTATTCTCCGTTGGCATAAGAGAGAAGTTTAATCATATTGTTGTAGTAACCAAGATTTTTTTCATTTCTGTAGTATTTTATTATATTACAGTTAGTCATTTTTTTATGCACAACGTCTGCTGTTTTATCTGTCGAATTATTGTCTGAAACAATAATTTCTACTTTGTCATGCAGACCGTGCATATTTATCTGACTAATCATGATGTCGAGATTATACCCAATGTATTTTTCACCATTATATACAGGTATACATATAGATAATTTGATGTTACTCATATAGATATACTCTCTTTTATATAATTCTTAATAGAAGATTCATAGTCCATAAATTTAAAATCAGGAATAATATTATGAAACAATGAATTGTCTCCTGTGTATTCAAGACCTAATCCAGTATTACGAAATGTAATTGTTCCTGTATATGTTTGAAAGTTTTCAACGATTATGTGTGCCATATCTTCAAGATAAATTGATTTATCTGGAGTTATGTTGACGAATTTCTCATGAATATTACGTTTAATGAACAGAGTGATAATATCGCACAGATCGTCTATGTAGACATAATCAAAGAGAACGTTCTGATTCAGCGAGATGTCTTCGTTGTGTCGGCAGCAGTTCAGCACATAGGCGGGAAGTCTGGTAGGATGTTCGCCAGGACCAAACACTCCGAATACGCGAAGATTGGATACATTCTCCAACAGCTCTATTCTGCGCGAGATTTCATGCTTTGAGCGACCATAGGGATCTGTGGGGCAGGCCTCTTTCCATGCGGACTCGGGTACGCGCCGAATTGCCTGTCTTTTATCGTATTCCGCTCCGGAGCCGAGCACGATTACGGGGCAGTCCGACGGTCTGTGCATCACGAGATTGTCGAACATCCGCACGTTGTCTTCGGCCACCTGTTCCGGAGAATCGGCGGAAACTCTTACGCCGGCAGCTGCCAGATGGACAATGTAGTCTGCAGGATGTTCCGCGAGGTACCGTGTCACGCTGTTTTCGTCGAGCAGGTTCAGCTCGAAGCTCCGCGGGGTGAGAACGTTTCCGAGTTCTCTCAGGCGGGGAGCCAGATGCCGACCTATGAAGCCGTTTGCGCCGGTGACAAGAATATTCATATCAGGCACTCCGCAGGAAGGATTCAATACGCTGGGGAATATCGGCAAAGCCCATGTGCTCTTCGATGTATTGCTGATTGCCGATGACATGCGAAAACTTGTCGGGAACGGCTATGGGCATGAACCTTGCTGCCTTTCCGCTGCATGCGATGACTTCGGCCGTTGCTGAAGCAAGGCCGCCGTAGATGTTGTGAGACTCCATGGTAACGATGGGGGTACCGCGATCTACGAGGTTGAGTACGGTTTCCCGGTCGAACGGCTTGATGGTGTGTGCGCTCATGAGTGCGTAGTCTTTGCCGTTCTTACGGGCGTTTTCCACCAGGGCATAGGCTCGTTCGAGCATGTTGCTGGTGGCGATGATACACACTTCCGATCCTTCAAATATGCTGGAGAACTTTCCGAACGTTACCCCATAGCCGTAGTCTGGTTCTCCCCTGCGGGCAAGACGAATATACATGGGGCCTTCATGAACGGCACTGTAGCGCGTAAGTTCTCTGGCCTCGTTGACGGATCCGGGGGCAACGACGGTCATGTTTGGCAGCGTACGCATAATGGCGATGTCGTCTATGGCATGGTGCGTGGCTCCGGCTGGGCCGTAGGCAAATCCGGCTCCAACACCGACGATTTTCACGTTCGTGTTCATGTAGGCGACGTCTACCTTAATTTGTTCGTACGGGCGGGACACGGCAAAGGGAATGATGCTGTAGATGTACGGTTTCATGCCCTTAAGTGCCAGACCTGCGGCAATGCCCACGGCATTCTGCTCCGCGATGCCGCAGTTAAGAAAGCGGTCGGGAAACTCGTTGGCAAAGGGTTCCAGCACGCCGAATCCGAGGTCCGGCGTGATAAGAAAAATGGAGGGATCCTTTCTCGCGGCTTCGATCAGATAGGTTACAAAGGCATTTCTCATTTGCTCAACTCCCGGAATGCAATCTCAAGCTGTTCGTCGTCAGGAGACTTGTAGTGCCAGATAAACTGGTCCTCCATGTAGGATACGCCCTGTCCCTTGATGGAATGGCTGATAATGAGTTTTGTTCTGTCAGAAGGCTTTTTCAGAGCGTTTTCGAGCTGCTGAAGATCGTGTCCGTTCACTTCCTGAACGTCGAGTCCGAAGGTGCTGAAGCGTTCTGCCAGGTTTTGGTCGGCCATGATGTCGGCGGTGCGGCCAAAGCCCTGAAGCTCGTTTTTATCCACCACGGCAGTGAGGTTCTGGAGTCTCAGACGACCGAGCAGCATGGCAGCCTCCCATACGGAGCCTTCGTCACATTCTCCGTCGCCCATGATGACGAAGACGCGGTGTTTGCTATCAGCGAGAGCCATGCCGAGGCCGAGGGAAAGTCCATGCCCCAGAGAGCCTGTACTGGCGTCGACACCCGGGACCGAGGTCATGTCGAGATGACCGGGAAGTTTGCCGCCCGTGATGTAGTAGGAATCGAGCAGGCTCTTGTCCATCAGTCCCACGTGGGCAAGCGTGGCATAGAGGGCCGTGCTGGCGTGCCCTTTGGACAGTATGACCTTGTCACGATAGGTATCACGCAGGTTTTCTGGAGTGATGTCAGCTACTTTACTGTATATGACATAGAGAACGTCGGCCACCGAGAGCGCGCTTCCCACATGAGAGGCGTGCGAGTAGTGCGCCATATTGACAATGCTTTTTTTGATTTCTCTGAGAGTGTCGTCCATTGCTGGCTTCCTGTGTCTTCAGTTTTTCTTCGAGGCCACGAATTCGTGGATGATGCTGGAGGTCTTGCGCTCGTCGTTTTCGTCGACGTTCTGGGCCGTACCTATCCAGAAGGTATGCTCCATGATGAAGTCGGTATTCGGAAGCAGGGCGTAGTGTTCCTCGTTCAGGTCGCGGGAGCTCATGAGCGGGCCGCTGCCGATGCGGAGCGGCACGTCATAGTCGGTCATCATGGGCTGGCGGAGCAGGTTGCCGGCAAAGAGCTGACGGGTGCCGACGCCGTGGGATTCCAGATACTCCACCAGTTCCTGCTTGGTGAACGGAGCTTCGGGACGGACGGAGAGCAGAAAGCCGAACCACGACGGAGAGCAGGAGGGGTGATGTTCCGGCAGCATGAGTACGTCGCTGAGATCGCTCAGTTCCTGAAGCAGAACGGAGGCGTTCTGACGGCGCTTTTCCAGAAATCCGTCAAGCTTCTTGAGCTGTTCAACGCCTATGGCTGCCTGCCAGTCCGTAATTTTGAGATTGTAGCCTATGTGGGAGTACGTGTACTTGTGATCATAGCCGAAGGGAAGATTGCCGAGCTTGAGGCTGAAGCGCTTTTTGCAGGTGTTGTCTCTGCCGGGCTGACACCAGCAGTCGCGGCCCCAGTCGCGCACGGACATGATGATGCGATAGAGAAGGGTGTCGTTCGTAATGACGGCTCCGCCTTCTCCCATGGTCATATGATGGGCGGGATAGAAGCTGAATGTGCCTATATGTCCCATGGTTCCGGCACACTTATCTTTCCATCTGGCGCCAAGAGCGTCACAACTGTCTTCTATCATCCACAGGTTATATTTATCACAGAATGCTTTTACAGCCCGAAGGTCAAAGGGATTGCCTAAGGTATGGGCGATCATAACTGCTTTTGTCTTTTCAGATCTTGCAGCCTCTAACATGGTCACATCTATGTTGTACTGTGGGATGGTCACGTCTACGAATACCGGCACTGCACCGTACTGGATCATTGGCGCTACTGT
>JAXUUT010000114.1:0-16918 GCA_037230945.1 bacterium | reverse complement strand
ATGGGTCACTAGCTCAATTGGTAGAGCAGTTGACTCTTAATCAATTGGTTCGGAGTTCGAGTCTCCGGTGACCCACCATTCTAAAGACGGTTTTCCGTCGTGACGCATCGGCAGGATTCTGCCGCACATGGGTCACTAGCTCAATTGGTAGAGCAGTTGACTCTTAATCAATTGGTTCGGAGTTCGAGTCTCCGGTGACCCACCATGTGATTTTATGAGGCTGTTTACACAGCCTCTTTTTTTTGTTTAAAAGAAACAGCCCCCGGCAAGGCCGGACAGGGCGTCAATTCAGACACTGGATGTTGCCATGCCTACTGCCCGGACGTTTCCGTTCCGCTTTGTTCGCTCCTTCATCGTTTTTTTCCTTCTGTGCTTTACGGTTGCCTTTCTGATCATGTCGAAGCGCGAGTTCGACGAGGTGACCATCAATCAGGTGCTGTTTCACATGCAGCTCATGCGCGACAATATCGTGACCATGCCGGGAGATTTCATTCAGGTGTTTCTCTGGCATGTGAAGAACGCCGTGCTCTGCGCCGTGACGTTTGCCTATCTCCGGGAATCCCTGCCGAGTCGTCCGGGCAGAGCGGGCGTGCCGTTCGCCGTGATCTGCCTTCTGCTTGCTGCGCTCTGGTACATCGTTCCGGGCTCGTTCATCGACGATCTGTTTGTGGTCGTGCGCTGTGCCGTGGTCGCGGCGCTTCTTGTGGCTGCGGCCGGGGCGGCCGGACTCCCGTACAGGGCGTACACGTTTGTTCCGCGTGCTCTTCACTGGCTTTCCGGCGGCTGGCGACTTGCCGTTCTGTGGTTGGGCATTCTCGTGTACGGAATGTATTATGTGAACTTCTTTACCTTTTTTCAGGAACAGGCCGTCATCGGCGATTTTTATACCGAAGGGGCCTATGTGGATCCCCGCAAGGTGAAGGTGTCGGGAACGGGCACGAAGAACCTTATCATCATTTACTGTGAAAGCATTGAGGAAACCTTCGGCAGAAGCGATGTCATGGGAGAAGATCTGCTCGCGCCTCTGCGTCCTTCCATTGAGGAACCCGATCTTCGCATAGAGCAGATGCCCGGCGCGGACTTTACCATAGGCGGCATTGTCGCTTCGCAGTGCGGCATCCCGCTCAAGTCCATTTCCATACTCAGCGGAAATCTCACAGGCTGGGCGCTCGACAGGTATCTGCCGGGAGCGGTATGTCTCGGGGACTATCTGAAGGCCGACGGGTATCACAACGTCTATTACAACGGCTCCAGCGGCGTGTTCTCCGGCCTCAACAAGTTCTTTCTGAGTCACGGCTATCAGGAATTCATGGGAAAGGAAGACTGGATAGAGAAAAAGCACGTCGATCCCGCCACCATGAACACCTGGGCCATGTACGATAGCGACATGGTCGGCCGTAGCATTGCCCGTATCGACGAGCTCATGGCCGAGGGCAGGAAATTCAGCTTTGCGCTTTCCACCATGGACACGCACGAGCCGGGCTTCCTTTCTCCGCCCTGCGTGGACGAGGGCTATTCCGAAAACTGGTCAGGCTACGTGAAATGCTCCATGTCGCAGGTGGAGCGCCTGCTTCGGCACATACGCGACAAGGGCTGGGAAAAGCAGTTTGTCATTCTCGTCATGGGCGATCATCAGGCACGGATGGCAAAGATGGATGACGTGGATCTCAAGCACGTGAAGAATCGTTATGTTCTCTGTTCGCTGCAGAGGGACGCAACGCTCAAGCCCGTGCGCTCGGTCATCAGCCATTTCGATCTGTTCCCGTCGCTTCTGGCGGCGCTCGGCTTTTCCGTGGAAGGAGAAAGGCTCGGCTTCGGCTACAACGTGTTTTCGGACGAAGTGGCGCCTGAAAAGAATTATCTTGCCCGCCTGAAGAAAAGGGTGCTCAGTCACAGCAAGGTGTATGAAAGCCTCTGGCTGCCGGAGTATGCCGACAGAGAAAGGCAGTGACGAGTCTGCCTGAAAAGGCCGGTGCCGACAGCATGAGGGAAATGGCGGGGAATCATTGCCGGAGGCGTGCAGAAAACGCTTGCCAGCCACGGTGATTTTTGCTATAAACACCACACGTTGACACTGACTGCCGTATGGCGGTTTTCATATTTGCTGGTGTCCATAGAGAAGCGGGTACACCCGATCCCATTCCGAACTCGGAAGTTAAGCGCTTCATCGCCCATGATACTGCGCATCTTTACGTGGGAAAGTAGGCCGATGCCAGCATTTTTTTCAGCCCCTGCGAAATGCCGCGGGGGCTTTTTTTGATGCTTTTTCCATGAAGACGGATCTTACCACCGGAAGCCCTCTCAAAGGCATGGCGTTGTTCGCTTTGCCGGTCTTTCTCGGCAACGTGTTTCAGCTGCTTCTTGCCTACAACATGCTTGCCGGGCTGCTCAGAGGCGTGGGAAACAGCGTGATGCCGCTTCTGTTTCTGCTTGCTGCGGCTTCGGGCAACATCCTGCTTGATCTGCTTCTTGTGGCTGTCCTGAAGCTCGGCGTTTACGGAGCGGCCGTGGCCACGGTGATTGCCGAGGGCTGTTCCGTCCTGCTCTGCCTCGGCTATGTGCGCAAAAAATGTCCGGAGCTTCGTCCACGAAGCCGCGAGGGGCGTGGAGGCGCGCTTTGGCCGGGCGGCCTGACGCCGGATTCGGCCATGCTCGGCGAGATGCTGGGAACCGGCCTTTCCATGGGATTCATGATGTGCTTTGTAGACATAGGCATCATGATACTGCAGTCGGCCATCAACGATCTGGGAACGTCCGCCGTGGCCGGTTATGCCGCAGCCAGGCGTTTTCACAGTCTTTTTCTGCTGGCGCTCGGCACGCTCGGCGTGGCGGCGTCTACGTTCGCAAGTCAGAACATCGGCGCAGGGCAGTGGAGCAGGGCAAAAACCGGGGTTCGTCATGCCGTCTGCCTCGGACTCGTGTGGGTGGCGGCCATCAACGTGATCGTCCTGCTGTGGGCAGACGATTTGGTGCGGCTGGCAACAGGCAGCGGAAACGCCGGAGTCGTCGGGGCTGGCAGCCTCTATCTTCGGGTAGACGCGCCGTTTTATGCCGGAATAGCCGTGCTCATCATTCTGCGCTGTGCGCTTCAAGGCATGGGAGGAAGGCTGTTCAGTCTCGGGGAAGGCGTGCTGGAGCTTGCCGGAAACGTGGCGTTCGCGCTTTTTGTGGTGCCCGCCATGGGGTATATGGGCGTATGCCTCTGCGAGCCGGTGACCTGTACGATCTGCGCCGTATATATCGGCGTCTGCTATGTTTTTGTCGTGCGGCGCAGGGAAAGAATGCATTCCGGAGGAGACGGTCAGGCGGACGAGCGTCCTTCCGCGGGCATCCGGCCGGCGGAATCGTGGGACGATTGAGTGGACTGTCCGGCTGAGGCGGAATGGGAACAGCAGGCAACAGAAGGAGAAAAGCCGTGGAAAAGGTGACCAAGGAAGTCATGGGGGCCGTATTTTTTGAAAATGGCCGTATTCTTGTCATGCGCAGAGCGCCGTTCATGAGCTGCCCCGGAAGCTGGGAGTTTCCCGGAGGCAAGCTTGAGGCCGGGGAAACGCCCGAACAGTGTCTTGCCCGCGAACTTCGGGAAGAGCTGCACATTGACGCGGAAATAGGAGAATATCTGACGGAGAACAGCCACGGCTATGATTTCGGCATCGTGCATCTTTGCGTGTATCGCGTAACGAACTGGCGTGGAGAGATTGCCCTGACCGTGCATGACGATATGCGCTGGGTTCCTCTGAAGGAACTGGCGGATTTTCCCGGTCTTCTGCCGGCGGACATTCCTGTCGCCCGGGCGCTGGAAGCAAAGCTCGGCTGATTTTCCGGGGCCGGATTTCGGGCGCTGCAGCAGTGACGTTTCAGGCATGGCATGAGGCTCGGGGGCTTTTCGCCCTGTCGAGCCGCACGCAGGCCATGAAGGAACGTGAGCCTTCTGGCTTCGGAAAAGCGGCGTTGTCCGCAGGGCCTTCGCTGCCATCGACTTCCTGCGGGCATAGCAAGGCAAAGGAAGCAACAAAAAAGGCGACTGTTCAATCGGTCGCCTTTTTTGCCGTCCGATGTCGGCGGTGTAAGAGGAAGATGCTTTTATTGCTGAACGCCTGCTGCCTTTTCCGCACAGTCGATGCACAGATGCCTGCCGTTCACTTCGCGTATGCGGGTGGACATGACGCCCTCGCCGCATTCGTCGCAGATGATGGTGGGAAGTCGTCTTGCCGTGTGGGGCATGTCGCAGAGCGGCTCTCCGACGGCAAACAGCTCCTCGAAGGGCAGGGAAAGAATCTGTTCGATGCGTTCTCTTTTCAGGCGTTCCGCCTCCGCTTCCAGAGCGGCGCGTCTGTCCTTGGAGAGACGTTCGTCCTCAAGCTCCTTTCGTATCTCTCTGGCTTGGCGCGACAAATCGTCTTCTCGCAGTTTCTGCACAAGACGTGCTTTTTTTCCGTCGCTGCGCCGGAAAAAGCTGAAGGCCACCTTGCCTCTGTCTCTGAATATGAGATTGCCCTTGCCGAAGGTGCAGCCCACAAGGGCCTGGATGGCGTCGACGGCGCACATGTCGGTTTCGGTGACGGCGACGATTTCCTCGTCGGCGGCGGTGCCCATGTTCCGCATGGCCCAGGCCGCGACGCGGATGCCCGTGCTGAGACCGGGACACCAGTGTCCGTGGAAGGCCACGGCCTTGTCGATGAGTTCCTGAGTAATGCCTGGAGCGTACATCATTTCTCCTTGTCGTTTCTCGTGAATGAGGGAAGAGGGGCTCTGCGCGGGCAGACCATGTCCATGTTTTCAGTGGAAATGCGCACGCACTCCGGGCCGTAGATGTGCTGAAGAATCTCTTCGGTGACGGCCGCATGTACCGGCCCTTCAGAATAAACGTGTCCCTGATGCAGCACGACCGCCGTGTCGCAGAACCAGAGTATGTGGTTGGGATCGTGGCAGCAGACGAGAATGGCCACGCCCTGATTGGCCACTTCCCGCAGAACTTTCCATACCGCAAGCTGATTGCTGAAGTCCAGCGCGCTTGTGGGTTCGTCCAGCAGAATGAGCGGCGTCTGCTGAGCCATGGCCCTTGCTATGAGCACAAGCTGTCTTTGACCTCCGGAAAGCTGATTGCAGGACGCCTCGGCAAGATGTGCGATGCCTATGCGTTCCATGGCCTGTTTTGCAGCGGCTTTGTCTTTGCTCCTGAGATTGAACCACCCTTCCATGTGCGGGGAACGTCCCATGATCACCATGTCGCGGACCGTAAAGGGAAAGGGCTGGCGATGTTCCTGGGGAACATAGGCCACGTGACGGGCCAGTTCGGCAGGGCGCATGTGCGCGATGTTGACGCCCCGCACATGGACCTGTCCTTTTTCGGGGTGCAGAAAGCCCATGCAGCAGCGAAAAAGCGTGGACTTTCCGCTTCCGTTGGGACCGAGCAGTCCGCAGATCTGTCCCGGACGGACCGAGAGACTTACATCATGCAGAATGGTCTTCCTGGCATAGGAGAAGGTCAGTCCCTGTATGTCGAGGGCGTATTCTGCCGAAAAAAGTCTGTCATTCTTCTGTCCGTGTCCGGTGAGCATTCGACGCACGGAATGAAAAAGCCCCCCTTCCACGCCGTGGTGGAACAGAAGAAAGTTTTCGTTTCGCAGACGACCGGACGTTCCGGCGGATACGCCGACTGCCGCCGCAGTTATGGCGTCACGCTCCATAGAGTTCCCTTCCTTTGGCGCGGAGCAGCCACAGAAGATAGGGTGCGCCGACGATGGATGTGATGATGCCTATGGGAATTTCCGTGCTCGTCAGCGTGCGCGCCAGAGTATCGCAGAAAAGCATGTAGAGCGCACCGAGCAGGGCAGAGCCGGGGATGACCCAGCGGTTGTCGGGACCGAACATCATGCGCGCGGCATGGGGCATCATGAGTCCCACCCATGCGATGATGCCCGCGGCGGCAACGCAGACCGATGCGGTCAGCGTTGCCAGAATGATGAAGACAATGCGTAGTCTGTCGGGATGAATGCCGAGACTGCGCGCCTCCTCGTCGCCGAGAGAGAGAAGGTTGAGCTTCCACGAAAGGGAGACGATCACCGCCAGACAGGGCAGCACGGCGCCGGCGGTCACCGCAACGTCGTGCCAGTTGGCGTAGTAGAACCCTCCCATCATCCAGAAGGTGATTTCTCTGAGTTCCACGTCCGAGGCGAGATATTTCATGATGCCGAGCCCGGCGGAAAAGAGCGAGCCTACGATGATGCCGGAAAGCACCAGCGTGACGGGCGGTGTTTCTCCCCGGCTTCGGGCAAGAAAGAAAGATATGAGGACGGCCGCCATGCCTCCGACAAATGCGGAAAGCTGACCGCTGGGGAAAAAGGCGGGAAGCACGATGGCAAGCGCCGCCCCGCAGGAAGCCCCTGCGGAAACGCCGAGAATGTACGGTTCCACAAGAGGATTTCTGAAGCACCCCTGATACACCGTGCCTGAGACGGCCATGGCCATGCCGGTCATGGCGGCGAGAAGCAGGCGGGGAAGGCGTATGCGCCATATGATGATGTCGTGCATTTTCGAGCTTGTGCCGTCGCCTGCGCCCACATGGTCGAGAATGATGCCCAGCACGTTGCCCGGCGTCATGTCGTAGTCGCCGGAGAGCAGAGCCAGAACGACGGCGGCCGCCAGGGCAAGACAGAGCAGCATGATCAGAGGAACGCGCAGAGTTTTCATGAAAACCTCGAGTCTGGTGCAGATGGGCGAAAAGCCGGAAGCGTCCCTTGAGGCACGGAGACGTCGTAAAGAATGCGGAGAAAATGATTAAAGCAGAACTTGAAGAATCAGAAACGGGCGTCGGCCATCCAGTCCAGCAGCTGGGTGCTCCTGAGACCCCGGGCCGTGGCTTCGTCCACGCCGTACACGTCCTGGTAGAAGCGCAGCGCGAAGTCGTATACGTTGATGTCCGCAAATCGTTCAGGGTACGAGGCCTTGGCGATGATGAGCATGTCGAGAGGGTATTCCACTCTTCTTGAGGCGTTCATGGGGGACCACGGCAGGGCATACACCCTGTGATTCTTCACGGCCCTGAGTTCCTGAAGGTTTTCATAATAGGGGGCTTCATACAGCTCGAATGGCGGGTGATAGCCGTTGGCCGTGGGCAGAATGATGACGTCGGGATCGCAGGCATACACCTGTTCCGCGCTCATGGGAACGCCGGAGCCTCTGCCCTGATAGGCGTTTTTGGCATGAACGACCTGTTCGATGATATAGGATTCCGGCGTGTCCGTGCCATGCGCGGTTCCCGCGCCGCCTTTTTTGCGAACGTCCGGCCGAAGGCCGAGCAGAAGCACGGAAGGCTTGTCCCCTTCCGCCACGGCAGTCGTGCGTTCGCGAATCATGGCTTCGGTTCCGGCCAGTTTGTCGGCCAGAGCCTCGGCCTTGTCCCTCTGACCGAACAGCTCTCCTATGATGCCCGCTTCGGTTTTCATGCTGGAAAGATCCGACGAGCGATACCATGTCGGAGAATAGAGTACCACAAGGGGAAGACCGAGGGCTTCTATGGTGCTGATGGTTCTGGTCACCTTTTCCTTGTCGGTTCCCACGGTGGTGTCGCCCACGCGAAGCAGAACCACGTCCGGGGAGGCTGCCGCGAGCGCCTCATAGCTTATGATGTTGCCCTGCGGAGAATTGACGCAGGGCAGATCGTCCAGCCATGGATGGAGGTATTTCATGGTATTCCAGCCGCGGTATTCCTGCGTTTCACCGGATCTGGAGGTGAAGACATACCTGTAGTCCCGTTTCATGGACCAGGAGCCTATGACCCTGACCCTGTCGATGACGCCCAGATGCGTCATCACGCCTTCGATGAAGCCGTCGTCGATGGTGGCCACGGCCCTGGGATCATCGGGAACATTAACGGCCACGCCGCGCATGTCGGTGATGGTTGCGGCCTGACCGGCGGAAGGAAGCAGGGCCAGCACAAGGGCCGCGGCCGCAAGGAGCAAGGTTTTCTTCATGGAATCTCCGATGGATAAGTCCGGGGATGGAGTAACACAAATATAAATAACGTGTCACAGAAGATGAAGTAGCACGTTTCGAAAAAAAATGCCATGAGAAGTCGGGCATGAAAAAGCCCGCGGACCAGCCGCGGGCAGCTTGAATGACATGATGCCGCAACGAAGGGCGGAACATGACTGAAGCGGCATTCATGCCGGTCCTTCTCCGACGGAAGAGGACGCACCGCATGACCTGGCCGCTTCAGGGACCGGCTATTTTCTTATGATGATGGCCTCGTCGAGCGAGATTTTCGGGACGCAGTGTTCGTCGTTTTCATCACGGTAATAGGTGAGGGTTCCGTCGCTGCGTCTTCCGACAAGGCGGCGCACTTCGTCGGGTTCGCCGAGAGCGAGAACCAGTCTGACCTGCAGGCCCTTCGGCAGATCGAGAAGCGCAGCGGCTTCATTTTTTTTGACGGCCCCTATCATGCAGCAGGCAAGTCCGGCTTCGCAGGCCGCGAGATTGATGCTCTGCGCTGCTATGCCGACATCCATGAGGGCAAAGTCGTCCATTTTTTCCGGGCCGGCGATGACGATGAATCCTCCGGGATGCTGCCTTGCCGTGGCCCTCTGCTCGGGAGTGAGCGAGCCTCCCATGACCACGAGAGCATTCATGGCTTCGCAGGTATCCTTGTCCGCAATGGTAATGAAGCGCAGAACCTGATGGTTGCGGGCGGAGGCGGAAAGACGCGCGTGGTCCACAAGCTCCGCCAGAGTTTCTGAGGAAAGACGATGTTCACCCTTGAAGCGGCGACAGGTTCTGGCACGAGAAATAAGTTCTTTCAGTTTCATGCAGAGGCTCCGTGAAAGAGGAAAAAGGCATTCCGACGTTGGGATGCCGAAAAAAAGTCCCTTCATCATATGATGAAGGGACCGGAACGGCAAGACCGTCCCACACGGGGCGGACCTGTTTTTCAGGAAACGCTCTCTGTCACGACGGCAATGTCGGAGAGAGTATTTTCGGCAGGGGGGCTGACGCCCTTTGATGCCGTAAACTGTTCCTGCAAATGCATCAGCGCCAGTAGCCGCAGCTGTGGCCGTAGTAGCCATGGCCATAACCGCCGTGATGGTAGCCTCGGCAGGGAAGGCCGGCCTTGGTCATTTTGGCCTGGAAATCGTTGTTGATGGTGCGGATCTGTTCGTGCAGCTTCGCAATTTCAGCCGTGAGAGCCTTCAGCTCCTCAGGCTTCACGTTGGGATTGGGCGACAGGGCACGCAGCTCGAGGCCCTTTTCGGAAAGCTGGTCATACAGAGGACGCACGGCGTTGCGATGTTCTTCGCAGAGCTTGTCCATCTCGGCCATCTGTTCCTTGCTGAGCTCGGGCATGGTCTGGTCGGCGTAATACCCGTAATATCCTCCATGATGGCGGCCGTATCCGTCGGGATGCGCCATGGCGGCCAGAGGCACGGAAACGAGAACTGCGGCAGAGAGCAGAGAGAGGCAGAGAGTCTTCTTGATCATGGCAGGGTCCTTTATCGTTCAGATATCGTTCAGAGGTGAGAGATGTTCACGAAGATCACGCATTCAGTATATAGAAGGCGTCCGGTGAGTTGTCACGTTTCAAACTGTTTCAGAGTCTGTGCCCACTGCAACAGTTTTTTAATAACATACTGTAATAGCAGGTTAAACGTTTTTCAGGGAGATGTTTTTCTTTTGGAGGGCGTGAGGGACGTCAGAGGGAAAGGCGGAACGCATGGTGGCAAGCAGCGCGTCCGCCAGTCTTGCGTGGTCTTCTTCATTGAGGTGCATGCCGTCGGGGCCGTGAGCTTCGCCCCAGGGATCCCCGGCAATGGCCTCGGCGGCGTTCAGAAAAAACGCGTTGCGGCTTTCTGCAACGTTCCGGTAAAGGCCGGCCAGCATGCGGGATTTTCGCGGGGCGTCCACATATCTTGCCCCGGACAGAAGCATCTTGCGCTCGCCTATGAGCGGAGGGGAAACGACGATCACCCTGGGATGGGGATAATCGAGAAGGCTTTCCCAGGGCAGAAGGCGAATGGTGTCCACAAGGTCGGCCATGGCGTCGGCAATGTCCGTCTCCGAGTGCCTGAGCACGGATTTCATGTCGTTGCTGCCGAGCATGACGATGACGGCGTCGAGCGGGAGATGGGAAAGGAGACAGGAGGGCAGATATTCCATGGCGCTGAGTCCCGCTCCGGGAAGGTTTATTCCGCTGCCTTCAGTTCGCCTGTCGCGCAGCGTGCGACCTCCGAGCCCTTCTTCCAGCACGTCCCATCCTTCTCCGAGGCCTGCGGCAAGGCGTCCCGTCCACCGGACGGAGGCAGGATAACGGCGCGCAGGGGCAGAGAGCGAGCCTATCCAGCCGTAGGTGTTGGAATCGCCGAAGCAGAGCACGCGCTTTCGTTCCATGAGTTTCTCCTTTTGCAGATTGCTGTCTTCCGGCCATCGACCGACATTTTCTTCAACGATGTCTAGCCGGATACCGGGAAGAACATCTGAACGAGCGTCATGTAGCAGAGCGTGCCGCCCGCTATGCTGATGGCCAGATTGCGTTTCCATGCCTGAAGGCCGACGGTGACCGCGGAGGCGAGAATCTCGGGCATTCCGTTGCTTCCGGCAACGAGGGTTCCGTTGCGAAAGCAGTAGATGACCAGCATGCCCCATATGGCGGAAGGCAGCACCGAGCCGAGATAGGCGATGACGGGAGGCGTCTTGCGTCGGAAGAGCAGAAAGGGGGCCCAGCGCGTGAGCTGCGTGGCAAGCACGGCAAGTCCGATCATGACGGCGGACTGAAGCGTGGTCATGCTTTTTCTCCTGTCATGGTTGAAAGCTTTTTGCGGAACAGGAGCAGAAGCAGGACGATGAAGACCATGGCGGCAAGAAGAAAATGGGATGTCCCGAAGGCCAGCAGGCAGCCGAGCGTGATGCCGAGTCCTCCGAGTGAACCCGTATGCTGCCTTTCCTGCTGCCAGCTGCTGACGAAAATGGCCAGAAACAGCGCGGGCATCACGAATTCTATGCCCCGGGTGTCGAAGGGCATGTCTTTGCCGAACACGGCCCCGACGGCGGTGGAAAGAACCCAGTAGGCCTCATTGAAGAGCGTGACGAAGAAATAGTACCAGCGCCTGTCCGCTTCCGGCGGTATGCGGCCCATGCCGAGTATGGAAAAGGTTTCGTCAATGAGCCCGTAAATGAGGTAGGGTCTGAGCGCTCCCGTGTCGCGGTAGCGGTCGAGCATGGCGATGCCGTAAAAAAGGTGCCGTGCATTGACGACGAGCCCGACGATGAAGGCGGTAAGGGGGGCGAAGGCGCCTGTGATCATGCTGGCCATGATGAATTCCAGCGAGCCGGCAAAGATGGTAAGCGCCATGAGAATGGGAAAGACGGGCTCGAAGCCCAGAGAATGCATGTAAAGACCATAGGAGAAGCCGCAGAAGCCGAAGCCTATGAGAATGGGCAGCGTCGAGCGGAAGGCGGCTTTGGCGGAAGACGCCACGGGATGATCGGTCATGGATGGGAACCTCGGCGGGAATGTTTCCCTGTATCATGCGCGGACCTGCCGTGCAAGAAGGGCCGGTCGATGAATGAAGGCACCGGGCAGGAGCTGAACGTCTTCCTGTTGAATAAACCGGCAATCATGTGTGGCAAGGTTCATGATCCCTGCCGGAAATTGCTTCTTCGGAAAAGAGCGTCTGCAAAGAACGATTTCCGATAGCTGCAACGTTTGCAGGCAAGGGACATTTTTTCTTGCCAGCAGACAGCCCGGGGGATATATCTCAGAAAAATCATGTCAGGGGATGCCATGTTCGCAATCAGGTATGTCGGACCGGCGACGGTCGCTTTTTCCGTGGAACGTCAGTTCCTCGGCGGTACCTGACGTCCGTGGTCAGCGGAACTGGAAGTTCCCCTGATTGTCTTCGGACGCGCGACGGCTTTTTCTGTCTGAAATCCGGGCTCTTCCTTCCGTCTGACTCCGTGCAGGGTACACGGTCTTCGCTGCGGTTCTGCTTTCCGGGCTGCGGCATGGTCATGGTGACACATTCTCAGGAGGAGCCTTTATGAACGGCAAGAATCCCTTTGCCAGCACGGCCGGCATCATTGTTGTCGGCGCAGTCATCGGCGTTGCAGCCATTCTGCTGCAGAAATTCGGCAATCCCGCCAACATGGGCATTTGCGTGGCCTGCTTCGAGCGTGACATTGCGGGCGGTCTCGGTCTGCATCGCGCCGCCATCGTGCAGTACATCCGTCCCGAAATCATCGGCTTTGTGCTTGGCTCCATGGCCATGGCGCTCATGGCCGGAGAGTTCCGTCCGCGCGGCGGCTCCGCGCCCATCGTGCGCTTCGTGCTCGGCATGGTCGCGGCCGTGGGCGCGCTGGTGTTTCTCGGCTGCCCCTGGCGTACCATTCTTCGCCTTGCCGGCGGCGACGGCAATGCGCTGTTCGGCATTGCCGGGCTCATATGCGGCATTGCCATAGGCACGCTGTTCTTCAAGCGGGGATATTCTCTGGGCAGCAGCGTCAGGCAGAACGCCGCCGCGGGCTGGTTCTTCCCGCTGCTCATGGCTGGTCTTCTGTGCCTCTATTTTGCCTTCCCGCAGGTGCCCGGTCAGGCGCAGAGCGGCCCCCTCTTCTATTCCGTGAGCGGGCCCGGCGCCTCCCATGCGCCCTTCCTGCTGTCCTTCGGCGTGGCGCTCGTCATCGGCGCCCTGGCACAGCGCAGCCGCTTCTGCACCATGGGCGCGTTCCGTGATCTCATTCTTTTCCGTTACGGCCATCTTTTCTTCGGCGTCCTGGCCATGTTTGTTGCGGCGCTTGTGGCCAATATGCTCACCGGCGGCTTCCATGCCGGTTTTGCCAATCAGCCCGTGGCCCATACCGACGGCCTGTGGAACTTCCTCGGCATGGTGACGGCCGGTCTGGCGTTCGCGCTTGCCGGCGGATGCCCCGGCAGACAGCTTTTCATGGCCGGTGAAGGCGACAGCGACGCGGCCATCTTTGCGCTCGGCATGCTGGCGGGCGCTGCCATGGCCCATAACCTCGGCACGGCAAGTTCTGCGACCGGCATCGGAGCATACGGCGTTCAGGGTACGCTCATCGGACTGGCCGTCTGCCTCGTCATCGGTTTTGCCTTTTCCAGAAAAGCCTGAGTCTGAAGGAGTATGACTATGCTTATCGATACGCGCGGACTTTCCTGTCCTCAGCCTGTGCTCATGGTATATCCCCATCTTTCCGGGAGCGATCCCATCGACGTGCTCGTGGACAACAGCACGAGTCAGGAAAATGTGAGCCGCGCCGCGGCGCGCAACGGCTGGAGCATTGAAGTCAGAGAAGAGGGCGACGGCGTCGTTCGTCTGGAGCTGCGCAAGTAATGCTTGGGCGACTGACCGGCTGGCTGAAGCGGCGTAACGGCAGAGAAGCGGAAGATGCTTCTGCCGTGGAGAAGGGCTTTCTGGTCTTTCAGCATACCGGCGAGGTCATACAGGCGGAGCGTTGCCTTCAGTCAGCCGGATTTTCGGTGGAGGTCAAGGGACCTCCGCCGGAACTTCGGTCCGGCTGCGACATGGTGGTGACGTTTCCGCTCATCATGGAATCCGCCGTGCGCCGCGTTCTGGAAAAGGAACGTCTTTCTCCGCTGAACGTGGTGCCGGTGAACGGGCCTCTGCTGGAACCGGTATCACTGTATCGGACAAAGGACTACGGGGACTGGTTCATGGTGCAGGCCGCCAACGTGAAGATCACCGTGGAGCGTGCATCGGGGCGCATCGTCAACGTGTCCGGCGGAGGATGCCCGGATGTGCCCTATCTGGCGTCCATTCTGGTGGGAGAGAGCATAGCGGGAGCGCAGGAACCACGGGTTCAGGGGCATACGCTGTGCGCCTACGCGCTTCAGAAGGCGTTTCTTGAAGCCCGTCGTCTGTGGCGGGAGGGAGGAGAGGCATGAGCTGGCTTGTCTGCGGCACTGTGCCGGATGATGACTTTCCGCTCTGCATGGGCACATGGCGCGTGGAGGGCGAAACGCTTGTGCCATGCTCGGTTTCCATGTGCGCCGGAAGCGGCGCGGCGCCTGCCGTTCCCGTGCAGCGGGGGACTCCCGCGCTTGTGGCTGCCGCCGTGCTGGCGCTGGAAAAGCTCGGCGGCCGGCCGCCGCTGGTGCTGCTGGCAGGAGACTGCGGATCGTCGAAAGGCAGCACGGCATTGTATGAGTTCCTTTCTTCCTGGCTGGGCACGCCGGAGTCGAGGGATGTCGCAGGACTGACCTTTCATTATCTTTTCCCCAGCGTGGACGGGCACAACCGGATTCTCATGGCTCTGGAAGCACGGACGTTTCCCATGCCTGCGCTCATTGCCGACGCAGGGTTCATGTATGCTGCCAAGATGAGCGGTTATGCCGCGAAATACGACGTGTTCACGCCGGATGCCGGGGAGCTTGCCTTTCTGGCTGATGAAAAGGCTCCGCATCCGTTTTATACCCGCGGCTTTCTTCTGTCGGAGGAAAACAGGGCGGATGAACTGGCGGCACGCGCGTGGGAGCACGGCGACAGCGCTAGGATTCTGCTTGTCAAAGGCTCTGCCGACATTATCATGGAAGAAGGACGGGAAGCAGGACGGGTGTCCGAACCCTGCATACCCTTCATGGAACCCATAGGAGGAACGGGCGATCTTGTTACCGGACTCCTTACGGCCTTTGCCGCTTCGGGCAGACCGTTCAGGGAAGCCTGTGTGCTGGCTGCGCAGAGCGCCCGGCTGGTGGGGCGGCTTGCCTGTCCGAATCCGGCCTCGTCCATTGCCTCCTTCATGCCCTTCGTGGCGGACGGCGTGGCCGAAGCCCTGGAACGACATTAAACCTGTGCCTCTTGCACGGAGAACGTATGGCGACATTCTGCCTGATGGACAAGACCAGAGGCGCCGGCTGAGCGGCGAAGACGGCTCCCGAGTTGCTGGAGCAGATTTTATCCGACATTACGCCGCCGCCCGACAGGGAGGGGCGCATTCTGCACGGCTTTTCCAACAATGAGGACGCCGTGCTGGTCAAGGCTCCCCCGGCGGGACTGGCGCTGGTGCAGACCGTGGACATTCTCGGCCCCCTCGGCAACGACGCGAGACTTTTCGGTCAGACGGCGGCGGCCAACGCTCTTTCCGACGTGTACGCCATGGGCGGCTGGCCGTGGTCGGTCATGAACATTGCGGCCTTTCCCTCGCCTTCGTCCGAGTCGGACACGCCGCTTTCCGTGCTGGCCGACATCTTGTCTGGAGCCATGGAAAAGGTGGCCGAGGCAGGAGCGGTGCTGGCAGGAGGTCACACGCTTGACGATGAATGGATCAAGTTCGGCCTGTCCGTCACCGGAGTGATTGACCCCGAACGGGCGGCGCGCAATGACGGACTGCAGGCCGGCGACGTGCTCATTCTCACCAAGCCGCTCGGCACGGGAGTGCTTGCCACGGCCGTCAAGGCAAAATGGCCGGGAAGCGACGAGGCGGAGAGGGAAATGTACCGCTGGACGACAAGGCTCAATGCCCACGCCGCTTCGGTCCTGCGCGAAATGGGGCTCAGGGCGGCCACGGATGTTACCGGGTTCGGCATAGGCGGGCACGCTCTCGAAATGGCGGGAGGCTCTCACGTATGCGTGGAGCTTGACACGTCGGCGCTTCCCTACATGGATCAGGTTGAGGATTTTGCTTCCTGCGGGCTTATCCCCGCGGGGACGTACCGCAACAGAGACTATTGCGCCTGCCGTACGCTGGTGTCGGATAATGCGGACGAGCTGCGCGCCACCCTGGCCTTCGACGCACAGACCTCCGGCGGCCTTCTGCTGGCCGTTCCGGCCGGGCGCAGAGAGGAAGCCTGCGAAAGACTGAAGGCCCTCGGCGAGCCGGCGTTCTGCGTGGGACGGGTAACGCCCGAGCGGGAAGACGGCAAGCGGCTCATTCTGGCCTGATGCAAACCTGCATGTCATAAAAAGCCCCGGGAAGCTGCGGCGTCCCGGGGCTTTTTCATGGCGTGAGCGAAGAATGGGAAATTGCGGCAAAGAGCAGATGCGGGACTGCGTCATGGTCCCGGAACTTGTCGTTGTTCCGAAAACGGCCTCTTTTCGTCAGCGTGCGAGGTCTCCGGCAGAATGCTTCAACATGCGGACGGCCTTGGCAAAATCTTCCGTGGTGTTCATGTTGAGAAAGGCGGGTGAGTCGGGACGGGGAACAAGACAGTTTCCCTCGGCGGGAACGGCGGACCATATGCCCCAGCGTTTCTGAGCAAGGGCATCTTCCAGAAAAGGCAGGCTCTCAGGCTCATAAATGCCGATGAGCGACTCGATGAAGCCTTCATGATCGATGAAGGTCGTGCGCAGAAGGGCTTTTTGAGGGAGTCCGGTTGCCAGGCGGTTCCTTCTGGCCTGAACCAGCAGGTTGAGAATGTCCGGCGTCATGAGGGGAAGATCGCAGGGAACGGCCAGCACGGCGGTCTTCAATCGGCGCAGGGCGGCCACCAGTCCGCGCAGGGGCGTGGGGCGGCCCGATTCTTCGTCGGGAATGAGCGGAACGCCTTTTTCACTCAGGCGCTTTGTCTGATCGGGACGGCAGGAGATCGCAAGGCTCTGTACGTCCCTTACCCGGCAGAGCATCTCGAGACTGAAATCCACCATGTCGCCCGCGCCGTCATGAACGACGACGCGGGACTTGTCGTTTCCGAAACGGGAGGACAGACCTCCGGCCAGAACGAGACCGGTCATGCTACTTTCCGAATCCGCATTTGGGATAGGTGCACACGGGGCAGGCAGTGCAGTATCCGCCTTCGCCGAGACGGGCCAGTTCTCCTCGAGTGATGAGGCGACCGGCCAGAAGACGCGGCAGCAGCAGATCGAACACGGTGTTCTTGAAGAAAAGCGCGCAGGCGGGCACGCCCATGACCTGAATGTCTCCGGAGGGCGTTTCGATGCGGCCCACCATG
>JAXUUT010000116.1:0-2777 GCA_037230945.1 bacterium | reverse complement strand
TGGCGACGCATGATAGACCGCGACAGCCTGACGGTGTTTGAAGTGGAGTTCGGCCAGTACATCGACTGGCGACTGTGCGACGCCATGCTCAAGGCCGCCGTCATGCCCGAGGAAATCCGCGTGAGCGTGGCCGAACAGATGGAAGAATGGCGCAGACTTCAGAAATTTTCCCAGGCCTTCCGCTCCTCGCTGGAATACCTGGCCCGCCGCGTGCATCCCGAAAGCGCGGAACTCATCAACAAGAACGTGAGCAAGATACTCGATTACGCCGACTGCCGCCGCGCCATCACGGGCTCGGGCATGACGGCCCTCGAGGAATACATCGACCATCTCACCGTCAAAACCTGCGCCGCCCCCCTCACCGGGGACGAGCCTGCAAAAAGAGCATGACATGAAAACCAGCGCCATAACCAGAGATCAGGCCCTCAGCCTTCTGAAATCCTGGAACTCCGAACCGTTCCACATTCTGCACGCCCTCACCGTAGAAGGCGTGATGCGCTACTTCGCCCGCACGCACGGATTTGCCGACGAAGAGGACTTCTGGGGACTTTGCGGCCTTCTGCACGACATCGACTTTGAACGCTTCCCCGAAGAACACTGCCGCAAGGCGCCTGAACTGCTGCGCGAGGCAGGCGTGGGCGACGACATGATTCACGCCGTGTGCAGCCACGGCTACGGCCTGTGCTGCGACGTGGAACCCGAACACGACATGGAAAAAATCCTCTTCGCCGTGGACGAACTCACCGGACTCATCGGCGCCGCCGTGAAAATGCGCCCCTCCGGCAGCGTCATGGACATGGAAGTGTCCAGCCTCAAAAAGAAGTTCAAGGACAAGAGATTCGCCGCCGGCTGCTCCCGCGACGTCATCCGCTCCGGCGCGGAACGCCTCGGCTGGACCCTCGACGAGCTCTTCGCCCAGACCCTCGACGCCATGCGCTCCTGCGAAGAGAGCGTGAACGCCCAGATGGCCGCCCTGTAACCCCTGCCGAAAACATCCTTCACGGCGCGCCCTCCCTCCCCGGAAGAGCGCGCCGTCCTTTTCCGCCTTCTGGCCCCGATTTTCCCCCGCCCCCAAAACACGGCTTCCCCGGCTGATGCGACAGGCCCGCGCGCCCCTTGCGCAAAGCGGCCGACAGCTTTCCCCGCGCCTTTTCCATGGCTCCTCTCCCCCGCTCCGGCCTCATCCCCACTTTCGCCTTCCGCCTGCGCTGCACGAGTTCCGCCGCCTTACACGAATTTGTGACATTTCAGACATGATTTCTTTCTGTCATATTTTTTTAAGACAGACTACAGAAAGAATTTTATCCTTCATTCCTCCACAACAAAACAATCATGTCTGATATTTTCCTCTATCCTGCATGTCATTTTTCAACATCTTTTTCATTTCTGTTCAACGACGCGCATGAATTTAAAACATAATGCATTTATCGCATAATATTACCATTCTCATATAATTTCATTTAATAAGAGTTTTTTAATAATGCAGCAAATTGTTCCATGACAGAAAAAACTTTTCAAAACATATTGTATTTAACTTCCGCCCCTGCTATGTTCTAAAAAAAACAAGCAAGGTATCCATGCTCATGGCAATGCATTGCACGATGCATGATATCTTCTGTGACAGCGAGAGTATTGTTTTCTTCCATAAACGAAAGGAGGATTTATGGAACTCGGAAGTCTGGTGCTCACCATTTGCGCCTGCCTTATGGCTGTGGTTGTCTGTCTCGGTCTTTTTGCCTCTAAGGTTTACAAGTAATCCGTTTCTGCCTGCATCATGCAGGGCTGCACGTGTCCATTGGCGGGAGCTTTTTTGAAGTTCCCGCTTTTTTTTGTGACTTTTTACCTTTTATTTTCCGCCGCCCGAGCAGCAGATGCCCGAGTGCCGCTACCGCCCGTTTGTGACATTTTCATTCTCCCGAGTACCGCTACCGCCCGTTTGCCCGGGACACGCTGTACGGACTGCGGGGCTTGCACGACGGTCATTGCGTTTTACGCCGCGAGTGAATCGCGGCTACTTATGACCGTCGGCGCGGGCTCCTCACCTCGCCCGCGTTCCCCCGAGCCCTGAGCAGTCGCGGAAAGAAAAAAAGAAGGCCGGACGGCACGTTGAAAAAGCCTGCCCGCTGCAAGCGAAGGCCCGCCCGAGCGTTGAGAGGGATTCGTTTCGTTGCCAACGAAAGTTTCCCAGAGCTTCGAGAGACGGCAGTTCAGATCAACGAAGATTTTCCAGAGCTTCGGGCCTCCGCTCTCCCCTCCCCATCTGGAAATTCCTTCCAACCACACCGATGTGAACGCGAAGCGGAACAACATTTTCTCTCTCCCGAGTACCGCTACCGCCCGTTTGCCCGGGACACGCTGTACGGACGCGGGACTTGCACGACGTCCGCTGCGCTTGACGGCGGAAGTGAATTCCGCCTGCTGGCGGCCGTCGGCGCGGGCTCCTGACCTCGCCCGCGTTCCCCAGAGCGCTGAGAAGACGCGGAAGGGAAAAAAGAAGGCCGGACGGCACGTTGAAAAAGCCTGCCCGCTGCAAACGAAGGCCCGCCCGAGCGTTGAGAGCGATTCGTTTCGTTGCCAACGAAGGTTTTCCAGAGCTTCGAGAGGCGGCAGTTCAGGCCAACGAAGATTTTCCAGAGCTTCGGGCCTCCGCTCTCCCCTCCCCATCTGGAAATCCCTTCCAACCACACCGATGTGAACGCGAAGCGGAACATCGGTCGGCCAGCCGCAGGCGGGTGCGGCAGCACACGCCTGCACTGAGTTTGCAGCCCGAACAGAGC
>JAXUUT010000082.1:0-2779 GCA_037230945.1 bacterium | reverse complement strand
CTCTTCGTTTCAGGCAACCTCCCTGTTGCGTTTTAATTTACAATCTTCACAAAAGTTTTCCCCTTCCCCCGCAAACTCTCCCTCTCTTAAAACTTCCATCCCAGGGTGAGGCCTGCGTTGACGGCGGAGGCGTTGGGGCGGAAGAGTTCGCCGCCGAGGTTCATCTGAAGGGAGAAGCTGTCTTTTGCGGTAAGGGTAAGGCTTGACTGGAGCACCATGGCGTCGCGGCCGGTGAGGGAGGTATCGGAAGCGAAGCCGAAGGCTCCGTAGTCCCGGAAGGAAGCGCGGGAGGAGAAGGAATCGTCGGCGAGCTCGTGCTTCCAGCCCGCCATGAAGTCGAGGCCGAGGGTGGAGCCGTTGGCGGTTGCGGTATTCCATGCCATGTGCGCGCCCAGCGTGAGGGGCACGGAGTGGAAGGCGTCGCTTTCAAGGTGCAGGCGCGAGGCGGAGGAACCGCGTTCCGAGATGCCGGGGCGGTTCAGAGCGTTCCATTCGAGGAAGGCGAGGGGGCCTGCGGCAAGGGTGCCCGCGTCCGTGTTCCACGTCCAGTCCTTGCCTGCGCCGATGAGAGAGCCGAAGGCAAAGCCGGTCCAGTCGCTTTCGTTGTGGGCAAAGTAGCCGTTTGCGGCGAGGTTTCTTGTCATGTCGCCGTCTTCCACGCCGGCGCGGGCCTGAGCCGTGAGGTAGAAGCCGTTCCAGGAGTCAGGGGCGTAGAGACCCTGCACGCCGATGAGAAAATCGCGGGTTTCGGCCGTGGCGCTGTGGCTGCCGCCGGTAAAGGTACGGCGCGCGCCTGCCGCAAGGTGTCCGCCCAGGGTAAGGCCGGAATCGAAGCGGCGGTCGAGTCCCGCCATGAGTCCCGCGCCGGTGCTGTGCCAGTTTGAAAGGCCGCTGTGGCCGCTCTGCCAGGAGCCGGAGCCGTAGGGCGCGGCCCAGAGCGTCCAGTGTTCCGCGTCGGCGGAGTCCGGCAGGATGCCCGCACGGCGGGCGGTTTCGGCGGCGGTCATGTGCCGGAAGAGGAGCGAGCTGAACTCGCTCATCTGGCTGAGGGAGGCGCGGGCGGCGTTGTCGAAGGCTTCCGGGCCGAGGGCGTTCAGGCCGCGGGAAACGGCGGAGCCGTCCGGTGCGGACCAGTCCAGCGCGGTGATGAGGTTCTGCATGTCGCCTTCGGCCACGCCGGAAATGCCCCAGAGCGCGCCGCCGAGCGAGCGTGCGCCCGCGTTTCGGGCATAGCGGCTGTAGGCGTCGCGGTCACGAACGGCGGTCATGGTGAATTCGGGGTCGAAGCTCAGGGAAAAATCAAGCGTGGGGGAAGTATGTTCCACCACGGCGTTTTCAAAGCCGCCGGAAACGTATTCGGCCTCCACAGGGAATTCCGGGCGGATGACGGAGCCTGTGGCGTAGAATTCCGGCAGGGGGCGCAGGGCCCAGGTACCGGAAAGCACGGCGGAATTTGCTTCTATTCCGTTCACCCTGCCGGAGGCGGAAACGAGGGTTTCGAGCACGGCGTTTTCACCGTTCACGAAGCTTGAGGTCAGGTGGGCTGACTTGTCGGATTCATCCGCGCCGTACAGGGCGAGATGGCCGGAGTTCTTCAGAGAGTAGGCGTTCACCGTGCCGGTCACGGCAAGGCGTCCGGCGTCGAGGTTCATGTCGATGCTTTTGGCGCCGTTGACGGAGCCGATGAGCGTCATATCGAAGCTGCTGTCGGGAGCTCCCACGGTTCCGTCGGCATTGGCGGCATGGCCGAAGGTGAGGGCGGTGTGCAGATCTCCTTTGTCGCCCATATACTGAATGTCGTCGTTGTTCGGGTCCCATTCGGAAACGATGTCGCCGATGACCTGCGCGCCGGAAAGAACATTGATGTCCTTGACCAGCGCGTTTTTGGAAATGAAGATGGAGGCGTCCGTTCCGGCCAGAAGGCCGCTCACGTCGAAGCGGGAGACGAGCGCTCCGTCGAGGTTCAGGGGAAAGTCGGCAAGATCCGTGTTTTCGCTGTCGGCAATTGATATGTCCTCGTTGTTGTTCCATATCCACGAGCCGCGGTATTCCGTGTCGTTGCCGAGCAAGTTGTTGCCGAAGTCGAAGCGGGCGGCAATGCCTCCCGTGCCGAGGGCGGTAATGTCGCCGCGGCTTATGACGGTCTGATCTTTGCCGTAGGCCACAAGAAGGCCCGTGCCCCAGGAGCCGTCGGCTGCAATGCGCACGCCGGGGGCTATGGTGAGGGTGTTGGCGCTGCCGTCCACGCGAATGCCGGTGCCCGCGGTGCCGCAGGCGAGAAGGTCGGCGGCCTGAGTTATGGTGTTGTTTTTGCCGTAAACGTGCAGGCCCACGCCGAGCGTGGCCGTGTTCGGCACGCCGTAGAGGTAGGCGGTGCCTTCGGCGTTTCTGGCAAAGTAGCCGTTTTCGTTCACCATGGTCTGGCCGTCGCCGTACACGGAGAAGCCGTAGTAGTTCTTGCGGTCGAAATTGTAGCCTATGTCCTGAAGCGCGGCCAGTTCCGCTTCCATGAAGGTGGTGTAGTTGCGGTAGTCCTGATGGCTCATGAGGCTGTGTTCCAGCTCGATGTGCGAAAGATCAGGGTAGTCGCCCTCATTGCCTTCGACGAGCAGGCCGTTGCCTTCTCCGAGCACTTCGGAAACGTGCTTGCCGTAGAAATGCACGCCGCTGTTTGTTAAGTCACCCACGACGAACTTCGGCCCTTCCACGCTGTCGGCTTCGTTTTCCTGAAGATTGTAAATTAAAACGCAACAGGGAGGTTGCCTGAAACGAAGAGACC
>JAXUUT010000113.1:0-17143 GCA_037230945.1 bacterium | reverse complement strand
CGGGAGCTTCCCGAAAAGCTTGCCGCCGCGCTTCCCGCCATGCAGGAGCGGGCAGGGCAGCTCGCCCTGCGCTTCGCCTCCTCGCGCAGCTTCTTCTATCTCGGCCGCGGCCAGTGTCACGCGCTGGCGCTGGAAGGCGCGCTCAAGCTCAAGGAGCTTTCCTACATCCATGCCGAAGGCTACGCCGCGGGCGAAATGAAGCACGGGCCCATCGCCCTCATCGACCCGCAGTTTCCCACCTTTGCGCTGGCGCTCGACAACGAGCTTTTCCCCAAGGTGAAGTCCAACATTCAGGAAGTGCTGGCAAGACAGGGCCGCATCATCGCGCTCGTGCAGGAGAAGGACGGAAAGATTCCCGATCTCTCCGTTGAGGAAACCTGGGTGCTGCCTGCGGCGCATCCCGTCATATCCTGCTTCTTTGCGCTGCCCGCGCTCCAGCTTTTCAGCTATCAGATGGCCGACTACCTCGGCAAGGACGTGGATCAGCCGCGCAACCTCGCCAAGAGCGTCACCGTGGAATAAGCCCGGGGATGAGAGTTTTCTTGCCATGGGAGCCCTTCGGGGCTACCATGGCCTTTCCGCGCCCCCGCGCGCATGCCGACTGTCCGGGCCCCGGCTTCGGCAGCCCAGAACCGCCAACGGAAGTAATCTATGAAGAAATTTGATCTCCGGCAGATGGTGGAGAAAAACCAGTTCGCCGTGAACTACAAGCGCATGTGGCCGTTCATAAAGCCGTTCTGGCCCATGGCGCTTTTGTCTCTGCTCATCTGCGTGCCCGTCGGCAGCCTCGACGCCGTCATCGCGCTGTTCCTCAAGCCCTATACCGACGTGGTCGTGGTGGGCAAGAGCATGGAGTCGCCGTGGTACATTCCTCTGCTCATCGTGGGCTTCACCACGGTGCAGGGCCTCCTGAACTTCGGCGGAACCTACCTCAATACCTGGGTGGGCGGCAGGCTCACCATGGGCCTCAAGGCAAGGCTCTATGAAAAGCTGGTGGACATAGAGCCCTCCTACTTCGACACCACCACCTCGGGCGAAGTGCTCTTCCGCTTCAACTCCGACGCGGAACTCGCCTGTTCCGGCCTGCTCGGCAACCTGAAGAGCTTTCTTACGCGAATCTGTTCGTCCCTTGCCCTCATAGGCGTGCTGTTCTACAACTCCTGGCAGCTCTCCATTCTGGCCATCGTCATTCTCGTGGTGGCCGTGGCTCCTCTCACCAAGGTGAAGAAGCTGCTCATGACGCTGGTCACGCGCAACAACTCCTGCATGTTCCAGCTCAACACCACCTACAACGAAACCTTTTCCGGCAACCGCACCATTGCGGCCTACAATCTTCAGGAACGCCAGAAGAGCCGCTTCAACTCGCTTCTGAACGACGTGTTCACCCTTACCGTGGCCATGACGCGCCGCACCGCGTGGATCACGCCGTTCATGCACTTCGTCGTGTCCATAGGTCTCGGCCTCGCCATCGCCATGGGAAGCTGGCTCATCGTGCAGGGCACCATTTCGCCCGGCAACTTCGTGTCGTTCATCACCGCGCTGCTCATGCTCTACACCCCGCTCAAGAACATCACCAACGTGGCGGTTTCCGTGCAGCAGTCGTTTCTTGCCATCGACCGCGTGTTCTCCATTCTGGAGCGGCCGACGGCCCTCAAGGAAAAGGAAAAGACCGTTCCGCTGCCCGCGATAAAGCATGGCATCACCTTCGAGCACGTGTCCTTCTCCTACAAGAAGGGCGTGGAAGTGCTGCACGACATCAATATCGACGTGCGCGTGGGCGAAATGCTCGCCCTCGTGGGCAACTCCGGCGGCGGCAAGAGCACGCTCGTCAGCCTGATCCCCCGCTTCTACGACGTGACGAAAGGCCACATCCGGGTGGACGGCACGGACATACGGGAATTCTCCCTCAATGACCTGCGCCAGCACATCGCCATGGTGTTTCAGGACAACTTCCTCTTCGACGGCACGATTAAAGAGAACATCCTTCTCGGCAATCCTTCCGCCACCGACGAGGACGTGAAGAAGGCGCTGCACAACGCCTGCCTTTCCGAGTTCATCGACTCCCTCGAAAAGGGCGTCGACACCTACATCGGCGAGCGCGGCATTCTGCTTTCCGGCGGTCAGAAGCAGCGCGTGGCCATTGCCCGCGCCTTCCTCAAGAATGCGCCCATCGTCATTCTCGACGAAGCCACCTCCGCGCTGGACAACAAGTCCGAGGAAATCGTGCAGCGCGCCATAGACAACCTCATGCGCGACAAGACCGTGTTCGTCATCGCGCACCGGCTCTCCACCGTGAAGAACGCCAACCGCATCGCCGTCATCCACGAGGGTCGCCTTGCGGAACTCGGCACTCACGAGGAGCTCATGGCCATTCCCGGCGGCCAGTACCGCACGCTCTACAACATGCAGTTCAAGGCTCCCATCCATCACGGGGAAACGGAGCAGAAGACGGAAGAAGTCGCCTGACGGCGTTTTCACAGGCTTTGAGAAGGGCGGCAGGCCGGAAGGGACTGCCGCCCTTCCTGCGTTCATGGTCACAGGCCGTGCGGCCCGGAGCACGGACAGCGGCCCGCGACGGGGAAAGGCTCGCCCGGGGCTGAGGCGGCGACGGGGCGGGGGGGCGTTGCTTCCGGCGCGCAGACATGAGCGAAAGGGAGCGCCGAAAAGGCCGGTGCCCGCGACGGGGCGGGAGACGGAAAAGGAGCGCTTCCGGGCTATTCGCGGCGGAATGACGCTGTCCGGCCGGGGGGCGTTTCACGCGGAAAGAAGGCGGAGAGGTCTCCCGTCTGCCGGGGCGAGGGGAGAGAAAGGAGCCCGCGCACAGTGCAGGCTGAAGAAAAAGGCCGTGCGGCCCGGAGCACGGACAGCGGCCCGCGACGGGGAAAGGCTCGCCCGGGGCTGAGGCGGCGACGGGGCGGGGGGGCGTTGCTTCCGGCGCGCAGACATGAGCGAAAGGGAGCGCCGAAAAGGCCGGTGCCCGCGACGGGGCGGGAGACGGAAAAGGAGCGCTTCCGGGCTATTCGCGGCGGAATGACGCTGTCCGGCCGGGGGGCGTTTCACGCGGAAAGAAGGCGGAGAGGTCTCCCGTCTGCCGGGGCGAGGGGAGAGAAAGGAGCCCGCGCACAGTGCAGGCTGAAGAAAAAGGCCGTGCGGCCCGGAGCACGGACAGCGGCCCGCGCCGGGGAAAGGCTCGCCCGGGGCTGAGGCGGCGACGGGGCGGGGTGCGTTGCTTCCGGCGCGCAGACATGAGCTAAAGGGAGCGCCGAAAAAGGCCGTTGCACCGCGACGGGGCGGGAGACGGAAAAGGAGCGCTTCCGGCGCGCGGCAGGAAGCGGAAAAAGAATAGGCGACGAGACGCGCCGCCCGCCCCCTGAGCAGGGCGCACGGCGCGGCGCGGGCGCGTTCAGGGAGAAGGGCGGCAAAGCCGGATGCCTGGCGGAACGCGAGCCTTCTTGCCCGTTCCTCTTCCGGCCTGCGGCAAGGCGGGACGAAAGAGCGCTCAGTCCCGGGGGTGACGGCGATTGTTTTCCGCGCGTGCGTAGAAGCGGCGCTTTTCCGCGTACATGTTCTTGTCGGCCTCGTTGATCTGCTCGTCGAGGTCTCCGTGACTGCCTCGCCACGAGGTTCCGGCGGCGATGGAAATGTCGTCCTTTTCCATGTCCCGCAGGGCGGTTTGGACATGAGCGTTGAAGGTGTCCTCGTCGGAATCCCGGTCGATGACGATGAACTCGTCGCCGCCCGTGCGGTAGACCCTTTTGCCGAACGCGCGTATGAGATGGGCTGACGTGCGGCTGAGAAGACGGTCGCCGGCCTGATGCCCCAGAAGATCGTTGGTTTTCTTCAGGCCGTTGAGGTCGAAGTAGGCGATGCCGAGTCTGCCGCAGTCCCTGCCGGACAGCTCCTCGCACACTTCGTTGAACTTGTTTCTGTTGTAGAGGCCCGTGGCCACGTCTTCAAAGTACATCTGACGGATGAAGGCATGCTGTTCTTCGATCTGTTCCAGAAAGTACCTGCGCGACTCCTGGGACATTTTTTCGGGAAAGCCGACGTCTCCGTCCGACATTTCCGCATAGGGGTTGGAAATGTGCAGATGGCAGCAGCGCGGGCCCTCTTCGCTCCAGCGGAACACGGTGCTGATGCGCTGATGCACGCGCAGGTAGCTGAGAGACGCGGGCGAGGTGGAAATCCATGCCGTGCCCGAACAGATGAAGATGTCCGGCGCGGGCTGAATGACGTCGTACATTTCTTCGGCAATGTCGCATTTCGGCACGCGGCTCTCAAGGCTCTTCAGAAAGGCCGACACCTTTTCAAGGCCGACCAGATATTCCTGTTCCGCCGCGCCGAACCAGCTTATTTCCGCGTCGAGATGCG
The DNA here is from genome assembly GCA_037230945.1 of bacterium. GTDB lineage: Bacteria > Desulfobacterota > Desulfovibrionia > Desulfovibrionales > Desulfovibrionaceae > Mailhella. The sequence continues at coordinate 12,772 of JAXUUT010000113.1, read as the reverse complement.
GCAGAATGGCGACCGCGTCGTTTTCGCAGTAGTGCCTGTGCAGAAAATGACTGGTCAGTTCAGAGATTCGTTTTTTTCTGTCTTCGTCGGTGCCGGGAACGGTGTTCATGGGAAAACCTCGCGCCGTTTTTCTATGTGATGACGACATGATTTTTTTGAAAGGGGAATGTCATGATGCATGATTTGGTGAAAGGAAGAAATGATATGTTCCATCAACAGCAATGGATATAGGAAAAAGATAAGCCATTATGGCAGGTTGATTCTGTGACGGCGTGCATGGTGCCGTTTTTTCACAGAGTTTGAAAAAAAGATACGGCCTCCAGAATTTTTTTCAAGAAAAAAGCAAAAGAGTCCCATGCGTTGATCCCCTGCTGCCGGAAGAGCCGCGAAGATGCCGGACGATGGAGCATGACAGGGAAGGAAGAGCGTTCCGCTGAAGGAGGCGATGCGCACGGCGGAAGCGCCGGAGGCCCTGAACAGAAGGGAAGCCGCGGACGGAGGGGGAAAGAAAGGGATGCCCGCCGGAAAAGCGGCGATGCGCAGGACGGGAGCGACGCCGGGAAAACATTGGCGCGGCGGACGCCCCGGCGGCGTAAGGAGCCGGAGAAAGGAAGACCGCAGCCGGAGAGGGCGGAACAGGCACAGGAGAGCGGGAAGGAGACAGAACGGGAGAGCCGGGCGCACGAAGATGAGGACGTGCCGCAGGAAGGCGGAGGCCGAAGTTCGTCTCCGGCGGTCAGCCGGGGCCGATGAAGGCCTCGATGCGACAGAGCGCGGCAGGGTCGGGAGGCAGAATTGAGGCTTCGACCGTTTTGCCGCAGGGCGGCCGTACAGGACATGACGTTGCGCAGCAAGAGCAGATTCCCCGGAACCGACCTTGTCTCCGGGGGCGGCGCAGAAGCCTGCACGGAGAGAAAAGGCGCTGGCCGGCACGGAAGAGTCACGTCTTTGGCCCTGGCGGGAAGAAGTTCCGGTCATGTCCGGCCTGAGGTGGGCACGACCGCAGCTCTGAGGAGCGTTTCCCTTCCGGCCGGCGTCGTTGAAGGCATGGCCCCACGGAGCCGCAGGACGCCGGGGACCGGCGCAGCCCGCACGTTGCGGGACGGCGCGCTTTTTAAGAATGGACGCGGAGAGAGCACGCATCCGTCCGGGCCCGTCCGGAAAGACACGCCCGGAAAAGTGACAACAGGCATGATAAGCTTGTTGTCCTGTCCGGATATCATGGGATCCGGACATTGATATTCATTTGCGGAGCGGTTAAAGTCGACAGGTCAACAGTACTTTTAAACCACCCGTATTTCTGCTTATAGAACATTTTTCTGTTCAAGTAAAGCAGAATTATAGGGTGAAAACTAAAATTGTGTGCAATGTTCTAGTTTTTGTTTTCCTTTCAGGGGGTTGATGCTTATTTGGGGAGCTCGCCCGAGGGAATGAACATTGGATGCTGGACGTTTACCCTATGAACACACTCGGAGAACGTATAAAATTCGCGCGAGGCAGCATATCTCAGGAGGCATTTTCACGTGATCTCGGCATAAGCAAGGGATCTCTCGGCTTTTATGAACGGAATGAAAATCTGCCCAATACCGACGTCGTACTAAAAATCTGTTCCAAAACGGGAGTTCGTCTGGAATGGCTCCTGACGGGAGACGGTCCCATGCGGGACTCGTCCGACGTCCCGGATCCTGCGGCGGGAGGTGCGGACGACGCATTTCGGAGGAACAGGCGTCCTGTCTTCGCTGTCTTATGCTGGAAAAGAGACTGGATCGTCTGGAAGACGAGCGTCGGGAACTGGCGGCCGAGAATCGCCTTCTGTGGAAGGAAAACGCCGGACTGCGGGAGCGCTGCGCGCGGTTTGAGGAACGTGAGAAGCAGGGAGGGATATTGCCGCCTTTCGAACCCTCGCCGGCGGTCCGCTCCAGTAAGGACAAGGGGTAGCGGCCGTGCCGCGGCCGCTGCGTCCGTCCCGCTGCAGTCCCGTGCCCGTCGACGGAGCACGTGCTTCGGGCGGCGTTCCTTTTGTTTTTTGACAGGCATGGCTGCGGGAAAATGGCCGGAAAGGCAGGGAGCCGTTTCCCCGGCCTCCCGTGAGAAGCGGAGCGTCCGGCGTTTCCGGTGAAGAAGACCGTCTTTTCGGTCTGACCGCGACGGCTTGCCCGAGCGCGGCGCTGGAGAACGCGGCCTTTTCCTTTTTCCGCATGACGTGCGGCGCATGGGTGCGTGTTTCGGCGCATCCGCTGTTTCTTCGTGAACGCGCGGCCTTGTCTGTGGGGAGCCCGGCAGGAGCCGCCTTTCCGGGCAGGTTGCAGCTTTTTTTGAGGAGGCGCGGGACGAAACGCTCCGGGCTGCCGCAGCCGGCAGAAGCCGACTCCTTCCCTGTCCGCATGCGGTTTTCTGCCTGCGGGAGCGTCCGGCGTTTTCCGGGGGGGCTTCCTGCGGAAGGGGCGTTGAGAGAGGACGGGCCTTTTTGCGGCGTTTTCGGACGCAAAAAGGCGGGACGATGATCGTCCCGCCTCGGGAATTCCGCGCTCATGCGGCGGATGCGTTTCAGCGGCTCATGACGATGCCCTGCTCTTCAAGGTCGTCGTAGAGCATGTTGAGGGACAGGCGCAGCGCGAAGGGGCTTATGGACTTGTTTTCCAGGTTGGCCAGAAGGTCGATGTTGTGGCCCTTGGCGAAGGAGGCGAGGTTGGGGCTCCTGTTGCCGTCGGCGTCTTCAAAGTGCCAGGCCTTGACCAGCTTGCCGTCAAAGTCGTCGATCACGATGCGGAAGTAGTTTTCGGGACCAGCAAACACGTTGCTGGCGCTGTCGAGAACGATCTCGTCGGTGTTTTCGAGAATGATCTCATTCAGCTCGCTGCAGGACGCTCAGGTGTCGGGGCGAACCGTGAAGCGCGGATCGCCCGGCCAGGCCTGCGGATTCTTCAGGCTGAATACGCCGCTGAACATGTCGAGACGCACCTTGCCGTCGGCAGTGAGCGCGCCTTCAGGATGAAGCATGGCCACCTGCACGCGCACCTTGCCGTCGTCGGAGGCCATCTGCCACTTTGCCCGTTCAGCCGGGCTGGAAGGCAGGTAGTCGAGGGCGTGCTTATCGAGCATTCCCTTGAATTCCTTCACGGTTTCCTTGCCGTTCCGGGTCAGGGCAATCTTTGCCGAGTCCTTGCCCACAAAGAGAATCTTCACCGTGGCGTCGCCGACCTTCACGCTGTCTCCGGCCTTGTAGGCGCCGGAAACGCGAGGCTCGGAGGTAAGCCATATTTCCGTGATGCTGGGCGTGGCGAATTCCTTCACTTCCACTTCGGTGGGGCTGGTTCTGCCCACGATGAGGTAGGACTTGCCGCTCGGATAAATGGACGCGCCGTAGTAGCTCTTGTGCTGCAGAGGCTCGCCGGTGGCGGCGGTGACGGGATGCCTTCCCTCGCTGAGTCCGAGACCGTGGAACTGGCCGGAGTTCACGTCCACGAGCGTGGGATCCACGGCCACCTGAAAGTTGGTGCCGTAGAAGTTGCCGGAAGACTTCATGATGCGCAGGCTGGAGTATCCCGCGCTGTTGCCGTAGGGATGAGAGCTGCCGCTCACGAACTGCAGGGCGCGGGAGCCGTCGGGCAGCAGGTTGATGGAGTCGCCCTTCTTCATGACGCGGTTCTTCAGCACGAGGTATTCAAAGGCCTCGTCCACCTCCGAGTAGCGCTTGCCGAGCAGCATGACCTCGATGTTGGTCATGGTGCCTATGCTCGCGATGCGCGAGCTGTAGTAGAGCCCGGCCGGAGGAATGACGATCTTGCCGTCGCGGATGAAGCTTTTGCGTATGACCACGCCTTCGCTGATGCGGCGCTGACCGAGGTAGAGGTCGAGATCGGCGGCCTTGAAGCCGGGAACCTTGGCGATGATGGCCGCGTTGCGGGCCGGGGCCTGCATGAGAGCCGATTCGGAGGCCGCAAAGGCCGCCGAAGGCAGAAGCAGAGCGAGCGCAAGGCTCGCGCCCTTGAACCACGGGTGTCTGTTCATGGACATCTCTCTGAGCTGAGGTTGCAAGGCGTCTGCCGGAACGCGGTCTGCCGCGTCATGACGACCGGCGCGCTTTGCCGGAGCCAGGCGCTCCTGTTCCCGATATAAAACGACGCAAAAAAAATCACAAGTTCTGTCGACATTTTTTTTACCGTCATGCAGGGGAAAGATCGGACGGAAGAGAGGGGCGTCGATGAGGCAGGCCGGAGGGAGAACGGGGAATCTGGTGACGGAGCCTGACGCGGGAGAGGATGAAGGGAACCGGCGCGGCCTCCGTTGTCCGGCCTGCCGCGCCGGGGCGAAGGGTGCGCTCCGCCCGGAAAGCGCGTCATTCTTCGCCTTCGGGAATGACTTCGGCGTCCTTGCCGAACATGCTCGCCCAGCGCACGACTTCCTGCGGATCGGCGACGCGCATGGTGAACAGCACCTCGTCCGAATCGTCCGGCCAGAGCGTGCTTTCGGCATGGCCTATTCGTTCCCGAACATATCGTGACGCCTGACCCGTGAAGCGTATGGTCACGGGGCGGCTTTCGTCCGCAGTCGGCGTCCTTTGAACATCGTTCGTCTTGACGGAAAAGCCGTCGTTGGCGTCCACGGGCCAGCGCAGGCTCATGCCGGTGTCTTCCCCCTTCTGAATGCCGCTCACGCGAAACGCCTTCCACTGACAGGGCGACTCGTCCACGGTGCGCGCGTACAGGTACAGGGCCTGCTGCCTGAGGTAGAGATGCCGGGGGGCTATTTCGCGCCAGCGCGTGTCCCCCGCTCCGCCGCCCGCGTAGAGAATGCGTATTCTCTTGCCCTGGGAGACCGCGTCGAGCAGCGGCGAGAGGGCTTCCGGCGTGGTGCCGCCTTTCCGGCCCGGCAGACTCTTGTCGAAGGCGGAGAGCATCTGTTCCCGAAAGGGCGAGGGCATGCCGCCCGCCAGCTTTCTGCCCGCGTCGGCGGCGAGCGAGGCGAGCAGTCCGTCGTCCGCGGCGCAGAGCTGCTCCATGGCCAGCATGAGAATGAGACGGTTGGGGAGGCTCAGATCGAGCGCGGACACGAGTCTGTCTTCCAGAATGCGGAAGCCGTGCTTCTTGCCGTAGCTGAAGCGGAAACCGGCTTCGGCGAGCGCGGCCTTGTCCTTGTAAAACTGACTTCTGCTTATGCCGAGGTCGCCCCGCAGCGCTTCGAGCGAACGGCGCGGGTCTTTGCGGATGGCCTGCACGATGCGCAGCAGCCGGGAAATGCGCGATCCTCCCTCGCCGGAGGAGGCGCGGCCGGACGCAGATGGTGGGTGGGAAAACATCGTCAAGGGACTCCAGAGAAATTTTCAGTCTGGTTCACATGGGTACGGGCAAACAGCGTTGGTCTTTGCGCATCTGCCTTCCGCGTGCCGCGCACGGCGCCGTTTTTCTCGCGTCATCATGCGTTTTTCCGGCGTGCGGCTCAGGGGAAGAGTTTTTTAAACGGAAGATATTATTTTATTGGACAGCCGAAATTCGGCGGAAAGTCAAAGGGATTCTCGCAGGAAGTCCACAACAGTGTGGCTCAGGGGGGCAGATTTTTGTCGGAGTCTCCTTATGCGTGGATTGTTTGTGCGGGGTCTTCTTCGCGGTTCGTCCACGGGGGGCGTTTTCCCCGGAGCTCCGGCGTCGTGACGGCTGCCGTGCTGAGGCGGAAGCGTCGGCACGGCAGACGGCGGTCGTGCTGCCGGAAGGCGGGAGACGGGGACAGGCCTCGTGCGGGGCAAAGACGCACTTTCCGGGCTCTGGAGGCGTCAGGCCGGTCTTTGCCGGGGAAAACGCCGGTCTCGGGGGAGAGGCGCAGCAGGCTCCGCCTGCGGCCGGGACTGTTGCCGGCCACAGAGAGGCGGTCGGCATCTGCCGGGGCTGTTCCCGGACTCCTGGGAGCTTCTCAAAAGGACGTGAGGCAGGGGGCGCCCCGGCGGCGGATGCGGGCTCATGGTGCCCGGCCTGAAAAGGCAGAGGACCGCCCTCTTCCGGGGGCGGTCCTCTGGACGATGCCTTTCATGCGCGTGCGGCATGAGGCGACAGGACGGGTTCAGCTACATGCCGAGCAGCCTCGGCAGAAAGAGCGTGATGTCGGGGAAGAGCACGATGACCACGAGGGCGAGCGCGGAGGCGGCCAGCATGGGCAGCACGGGCGGGGTGATCTCCTCCATGGTGAGGTTGCTTATCTTGGCGCCCACGTACAGGTTGACGGCCACGGGCGGGGTCACCTGACCGAGGGCGAGGTTGATGGTCATCATCACGCCGAACCACACGGGATCCCAGCCGAAATGAGCCATGATGGGCATGAGGAAGGGCAGGAGCACGTAATAGATGGAAATGGCGTCGAGCAGCATGCCCGCGATGAAGAGAATGACGTTGATGAGCAGCAGGAGCACGGTGGGATTGTCGGACAGGGAGAGCAGCACGGACGCGCCGCGTTCCACGAGTCCCACGGTGCTGGCCACCCAGGCGTAGAGTCCGGCGCAGGTGACCACGAACATGATGACGGCGGTGGCCTTGACGGATTCCACGAGCACGTCGACGAGAATGGAGAGCCTGTTGATGGTGCGGTAGATGAACACGCCCACGAAGAGGCCGTAGAAGATGGCCACGGCTGCGGCTTCGGTGGGGGTGAACACGCCGCCGTAGATGCCGCCGAGAATGACCACGGGGGTCATGACGCCCCAGAAGGCCTCGCGCAGGGCCCTGGACACGGGCATGGTTCTGGGCTTGCCGCGATAGCCTTTTTTGCGGGAGGTGATGAGCACCGAGCCCATGAGGAAGATGGCCACCACCACGCCGGGAATGAAGCCGGCGGCGAAGAGGGCGGGCACGGACACGTCGGCGATGCCGCCGTACACGATGAAGGCGATGCTCGGGGGAATGACGATGGCAAGGCCGGAGGTGACGGACACCGTGGCCGCGGCAAAGGGCTTGTCGTAGCCGCTCTTGACCATGGCGGGGATGAGGATGAGGCCGAGGGCCGCCACGGTGGCCGGGCCGGAGCCGCTCACCGCGCCCCAGAAGGTGGCCACGCCCACGGTGGCCACGGCAAGGCCGCCGGTCATGTTGCCCACGATGGCTTCCACCAGCGTGACGATGCGGGCGGCGATGCCCGCGCGCTCCATGATGAAGCCCGCGAGAATGAAGAAGGGAATGGCGAGCAGCGGCACCTTGGCGATGCCGGCAAAGAAGTTGTAGGAGAGCATGTCTATGCCCATGTCCCACCACCAGCCCACGAATATGGCGGAAAGGCCCAGGGAAATGGCAATGGGCACGCGGAAGATGAGCGGAATGATGAAGGTGATGAGCAGCCAGAATGCCGGGTCCTTGAAAAGTTCCATGTCCATGCGTTGTTCTCCGTGAAGGGGCGCCGCCGGGGTGCGGTTCTGCGCCGTTCGGCGGCGTTTTTGCTGGGTGCGTTCGTCGGGATGCGTTCCGTGCGGGAAAGGTCCGCGGCGGGACGTCTAGTAGTTTCTGGTACGGAAGTCTTCCCAGACCTTCTGGAGAATGCGCACGATGATGAGGGCGGAGAAGAGCGGCGTGGCCATGGTGTAGAGCCACACCGGAATGGCCAGCGATTCGGACACCACCTCGAGCTCGATTTCGTCCACGACTTCAATGTAGCCCTGCCAGCAGAGAGCGGCGAAGAAGACGATGCTGCAAAGGGTGCCGAAAACATACAGGAGCTTTCTGACGGGACGGGGCATGGCGTCGTACAGCAGGTTCATGCTGAAGTTGCTGCCTTCGCGGAAGGCCCGCGCGGTGCCCAGAAGAACGATCCATACGAAGAAGTTGACGGTCAGTTCTTCCGACGAGGAAAACGAGAGATTGGTGCAGTAGCGCACGATCACGTTGATGAACGAGATGCACGCCATCACGGCAAGCAGAATGGCTCCGAGCAGCTCCTCGAAGCGTGCGTTCAGAAAGTTCCACATAATGAAAATCCCCGATGATGAGAAAGGCGGGAGCGGCCCGGCAGCCGCTCCCGGAACACGGTTTACTGGGCGGCCTTCATGTCGGCTTCGGCAGCCTTCACGAGTTCGGGGCCGATTTCCTTGGTCCACTTGTCGCGCACGCTCTGGGTGGCGTCGTAGAATTCCTTGACCTGTTCGGGCGTGAACTTCACGATGGTCATGCCCTTTTCTTCCATGGTCTTGAAGGGATCGGTCACGGCGGGCACCTTGTCTATGCTCTGGAGGAAGGCCAGCGAGGAGCCGTCGTCAAAGCCGAGGCGGGAAAGGGCCTTGCTGTACTTTTCCATTTCCTTGGCGCAGTCCAGAAGAATGGCCTGATCTTCGGCGGAGAAGGACTTCCACACCTTGGAGTTGGCGGTGAGCAGCAGCGGATCGATCATGTAGTGCCAGTCGGTGTGATACTTGTGCCAGGTCCAGATCTGCAGGGTGATGTTGATGCCGTTGGTGGGGTTTTCCTGACCGTCCACAATGCCCTGCTGGAAGCCGGTCACGGCTTCGGACCAGTTGATGGCCTGAGGATTGGCGCCGAGCGCGGTGAAGATGTCGGCGAAGATGGGCGTGCCGCACACGCGCAGCTTCATGCCCTTCATGTCGGCGGGATGGTTGATGGGGCCCTTGCTGGTGGTGAGTTCACGGAAGCCGTTTTCGCCCCAGCCTATGAACTTCACGCCGGTCTTTTCCACGGCGTTCACGATCATCTGGCCGGATTTGCCCGCTTCAATGGCGTCCATGGCCTTGTAGCGGTCGGGGTTGTTGGCCACGAAGAAGGGCAGGGCGGTAAGGTTGAGTTCCTGCACCTGGGGAGACCAGTTGATGGTGGAGGCGAGCGCAAAGTCGATGGCGCCGCGGCGAACGAGCAGAAGTTCGGACGTCTGCTTGCCGGCCATGAGCTGGGCGCCGGGATACACCTTGATGTTGATGCGTCCGTTCGTGCGCTCCCTGACGAGATCGGCGAAGTAGGTGGCGGAAAGGCCCCAGCCGGAGGTGGCGGCGGGCACCACGCTCAGCTTGTATTCCTTCTTGTAGGCGGCGAGCGCCGGGGCGGAAAGAAGTCCCACACAGACGGCGGCCATGAGGGCGGTACGGAAAAGTCGCTTCATAAATCCTCCTCGGATATGTTCTTTGCGACGCGAGGTCGCGTTGCACCCGGTGTGAAGGGAGAGTACTCCCGCCCGGGGTACGGGGGCGGAAGCACGTTTCGGCCGCTTAAAGCAGCGGCAGGATAATAATGAGGACGGGCAGAACGACCACGAGTTCAAGCGTGGTGAACACCCAGCAGGCATTGGCCAGGTCCAGGTCCAGGTCGAACAGGGACGGGGGAATGAGCGCGTTCATGGCCACGGGCATGGCGGAAAGAATGGCCACCACCTTGAGGGGGAGACCGTTTTCCACCTCGCCGAGACCGGCCAGAGCGGCCAGCGTCGTGACGATGAGGGGCACGCAGAGAAATTTGATGAGGGAAATGACGGCGGACTCGCGCACATAGGCGGCCATGCGCGAGATGCGCAGGCCCATGCCTATGGAAAGCAGAAAGCATATGGTGCCCGCAATCATGGCCGCAGTCGAGAGCGTGCCGAAGGCGGAAGGCCGCCGCACGCCGGAGAGATTGAGGAAAAGCCCGAGAGCGAGGGCGAAGAGTATGGCCGCAAGCACGGGATCAAGATGCAGACGCGGCATCTTCGGCCCTGCGGCCGGGGCGGAACCGTAGCTGCGCGACACGGGCACGGCCACGCCGAAATAGAACATTTCCTCGCACAGGCGGTACAGGGAGGCCATGGCAATGGCCTGTTCGCCGAACTGCATGACCGCCACGAGGCAGCCCACCGCGCCTATGTTGGTGAAGGTGCCGCAGCAGTACATGCTGCCGGTCTGCGCGCGGCCGAGGCCCATGCGACGGGAGAAGAAGAGGGCGAGCAATCCGCCCGCGACCCACGCGGCAAGACCGAGCGCGGGCAGGCACAGAAGCCGCGGATCCGGCGAGGGCAGACCCCACAGCGAAAGCATGGCCGACAGCGGAATGAGACCGAACATCGCCGTTTTCTGAATGGCGATGCGCAGCCTTTTCAGCGAGGTTTCCGTGAGGGGAGACGCGCCCAGGCTCACCCACTGACGGAAGAGATATCCGGCAATGAGACTGACGAAGATGATGGTCAGAGTGAGCAGAAGCCGTTCCATGGCGGAGCCTGAGGCAAAAAGTTTCCGCGCGGCTTCCGGCCCTGTACCGTACAAGGAGAGAGAAAAAACCGGCGGACATCTCCCCGGGATGACTTACCTCCTGAAATGGAGCTGACAACGTTCCCTCATGAACCGGATGCGTCGCACGCCGCAGCGCGGCTTTGCGGGCTCTTCCGGCGTTCCGCCGGGGCGGATGAGAAAACGTTCCGGGAAGACGATTTTTTTCAGATTAGTAGGTTTTCAAAAATTGTCAAATGAAGGGAGAGATTTTTTCTGGAGAAAAAAAGCTCTGTAAAAGAGGCAGTGTTTCATGCCGGTTATCCGTCATTCAGAGGCTGCTTGCGTTGGCGTGGCCGTGCTTTTTTCCGCGAAGGGGCGGTTTTGCGGCGTTCTGAGCAACGGAGTTTGTGATTGTGCAGAGCTTGTGTGCATTTTTTCACTTCCTGCGGGAACCACGCGGGCAGCGCTGCGGCACGGTTGCAGCACGGGAGAGGAGGCGGCATTCTTCGTTTTTTCCGCCGGCGGAGCCTGCCCGGGGACGCCGGAAAAGCGTCCGGCGCTCATGGCGGCGGAGTCTCTTTGCCGGGAGGCAGGATGCAGACCGGACTTCTGCCTTGCGGACGCATGAGCGGAAGATGCCCGGCGTGTCGGCAAAGTCCCCTGCTGAGTCTGTCCGAGGCGTCGTCCTGCGCGAATCCTGCGGGGGCGTTGCGGAAAGGCGGCTTCGGCGCGGGGAGGCAGGAGCGCCGGACGGAGAAATGCCGCAGAAAGAAGGCCGCCGGGAGTGTTCCGGGCGGCCTTTCCCTTCATGCGGCAGAAAGAGAGGGGGGAAATCCGGCGCGGCGGCGGGCTCGACGTGCATCCTTCGCGGCAGACGAAGGGCAGAGGAGACGCGGGGCGTCGCACGGGGAAAGGGCGCGGCCCTTACTGCGGCTGCTTCGCCTCTTCTCCTTTTTTCATTTTCTGGATGGTCTGCGTGGTGGAGTAGCCGTCGAGCCGCGAGAGGGTGACGGCCCTGCCGCCGTAGCTTTCCACGAACTGCGCCTCGGGCCAGCGGTCGATGGTGTAGCCTTCCTTCAGAATGAGGTCGGGGCGGATGGCGTCCACGAGGGGCAGGGCGGTGTCGTCGTCGAACATGATGACGAAGTCGACGAACTCCAGGGAGGCGAGCAGCAGCGCGCGGGTCTTTTCGTCCTGAATCGGGCGTTCCGGGCCCTTGAGCCTTTTGATGGACGCGTCGGTGTTGAGGCCCACCATGAGCACGTCGCACAGGGAGCGGGCCTGCATGAGCGAATGCAGATGCCCCTGATGCAGCAGGTCGAAGCAGCCGTTGGTGAAGCCCACCTTTTTGCCCTGTTCGCGGCACTGGGCGGCAATGGCCGCGGCCTCGCGGCGGCTGACGATCTTGTTCTTCTGCTTCCAGCCCGGGCCGGAGGCGGAGCGGCGGCGCGAAAGGGCGTCAAGAATTTCCTGCGCCGTGACGCAGGAGGTGCCGAGCTTGCCCACGGCCACGCCGGACGCGATGTTGGCAAGCTTCATGGCGTCCTGAATGTCGGCCCCGGCGGCAAGCGACGCGCCGAAGGCGGCAAGGGAGGTGTCGCCCGCGCCGGACACGTCGAACACTTCGCGCGCCTCGGTGGGAAGCTGAACCACCTCGTCGGGACGGGCGGCGGAAACAAAGGCCATGCCGTGCTCGGAAAGCGTGACGAGAAGATTTTCAATGCCGTAGCGCTCAAACAGCGAAGCCGCGCCCCGGCGCAGACAGTCCGCGAACCCGGGATCGGAAGGCTGACACGAAAGCCCCGTGGCCTGATTGAATTCCTTGAGATTGGGCTTGACCACGGTGGCCCCGGAGTACTTTGAATAGTCGTCGCCCTTGGGGTCGATGATGACGGGCTTGCCCGCCGCACGGCAGGCCGCAATGATGCGCTGACAGCGCTCGGGCGAAAGCAGCCCCTTGGCGTAGTCGGAAAGAAGAATGATGTCCGCGGCCTTCACGCGCTCGTCGAGAGCCGGGCCGAGAATGTCGTCGTTGCAGCAGAAGCGCCGCTCGTTGTCGATGCGCAGAAGATGATTGTTGCCCGCAATCACGCGGGTCTTTTCAATGGTGGGAAAGCCCGGCACCACCAGCGCGGCCGCATGATCGCATACCTCACTGAGAAGCCGCCGCACTTCCTTCCCCGCCTCGTCGTCGCCGATGAAACAGAGAATGTCGGCCGTGCAGCCGAGCGTGTGCAGATTGGCCACCACGTTGCCCGCCCCGCCGAGCATCTTTTTTTCGCTCTGAAAGTTGAATACCGGCACGGGAGCCTCGGGCGAAATGCGCTCCACCTTCCCGTAAAGAAAGTGGTCGAGCATCACGTCGCCCACACAAAGAACCCTGACGTTCCTGTACGCCTTGACTATGGTAGAAAGCAGCATGGTTTTTCCTGTGTGGTCTCAAATGCAGGACGACAGAACAACGCTCCCGCCCGGGCTTTTCGCCGCGCCCAGAATACCAGCCGCAGAGAGCGAAGTAAAGAAGAGGGGGGAGTGGAGAGTTTGCGGGGGAAGGGAGGGAACCTTTTGTGAAGATTGTAAATTAAAACGCAACAGGGAGGTTGCCTGAAACGAAGA
>JAXUUT010000111.1:0-17660 GCA_037230945.1 bacterium | reverse complement strand
ACCGCCGTTGACGGCGTGAAAGGCCGCTGTCCTGGGCCGGCTAGACGATGGGGACGTGCCGTGTTGGTGTTATTTATCGGAAAGGCTCGGTATCGTCAAGCGTTTTTTCCTCTTCCGCGCGCTTTTTCTTGGCCTTGCCGCGTCGTTCAAACTCTTCCCAGGTCTGCGGATCACGGCGCTGCCACGCGCCTTCGTCGAACATGAGCCTCTCGACGGCAGCCGTGGCCTTTTCCAGCCCTGTGCCCGTGAGCGCGGAAACGGGAATGGCGTCCGGTCGATCGAGAAGAAGCGGCACTCTGTCGCTCACAGGCACGGCGTCCCATTTGTTCAGAAGCGTGATGCGCGGCACGCTCTGCAGCTCCATCTCCGCAAGAATGCGCTCCACAGACTCCATCTGCTGATCCCGCTCGGGATGGGAGGCGTCCACCACGTGAATGAGCAGATCAGCCGCCTCCAGTTCCTCCAGCGTGGCACGAAAGGCTTCGGTGAGTTCGCGGGGCAGGGAACGGATGAATCCCACGGTGTCGGCCAGCACAAGTTCCCTCTCTCTGGGGAAGCGCAGACGACGCGTCGTGGGGTCGAGCGTGGCAAAAAGCTTGTTTTCCGCCAGAACGTCGGCCCGGGTAAGCGCGTTGAGCAGCGTGGACTTGCCGGCGTTGGTATAGCCCACGAGCGCAGCCAGGGGCAGGCCCTGTCTTGCCCGACGGGCCCGGGTATGGAATCGCTGCCGCCTGAGTTCCTCGAGATCCTTGCGAATGCGCGTGATGCGCTCGCGGATGCGGCGGCGCTCCAGCTCCAGCTTGGTTTCGCCCCGGCCCTTGTTGCCGAAAATGCCGCCCGCAAGACGGTCCAGAGAACGGTGACGTCCGGCAAGGCGCGGCAGAGAATACTGCAGCTGCGCCATTTCCACCTGCAGCTTGCCCGCCTTCGTGACGGCATGGCGGGCGAAAATGTCGAGAATGAGCTGAGTTCTGTCCATGACGCGGCGTTCCGTCAGCTCGGAAAGACTGTTGAGCTGCGCCGGACTCAGCTCGCCGTCGAAAATGACAAGGGAGGCCTGTCCCTGAAGGGCAAGCACTTCCAGCTCAGCCAGCTTGGTGCGTCCGAGGATATGCCGCGGATGAATGGCGGCCACGCGCTGAATCATGGTGCCCGTCACCCTGACGCCTGCGGTACGGGCGAGCTCGGAAAGCTCGGCAAGATGCCGCTCCTGAACGGCGCGGGGCTCCAGAGACACGGAAACCAGCACGGCCCTCTCGCCCTCGTCCTTCTCGCCGGTGCTCACGGCGTCGTCGACGACGCGGCCGAACTCCTCCTCCAGCGTTTCCGCCTGCACCGTGAAATTCGTGTCCACACGATCCCACGGCAGCATGCCGCCCACCTGATATTCCGAATTCTCCTGTCCCGGTGCGGGCGGCATGAGGTGCGCGCTCTGGAACATTCCGGGCTGCCCCCAGTCGTCCACGGTGAGCACGCTCACGGAATCAAGACGCAGAAAGAGAAGGTCCATGAGGTCTTCACGGGAAAGACCTTCAGGGACAAGATGCGTGTGCAGAAGGCGCAGACCGCGCAAACGGCCCGCGCCCGTACGCACATGGGGAAGCTCGGGGATAAGAATGGAGGAAGCGTCCCCGACGATGACCATGTTCACCCGGCCCTGCCTGTCCAGCGCAAGGCCTATCTGGCGGGACAGAAGACGGGACAGCGCCGCAAGCTCCCTCGCCTGCTCGGAGCTATAGCCTCCCTGCGGCGGGTAGCGGCGCTGCCCCAGCCTGTTGAGAGCCTTGAGCTCGCTGGGCTTGAGACCGGCGGTATTGCCTTCAACCCGGGCGGCTATTGTACGCCTCCGGCCATCCAGGTGGCGATCATGTCGTCATAGTTGGAGGTAGTGCGGAAGGTTGCGGCCGCCATGCGGCGACGGAACTCGAGACTCACGCCGCCCTTTTCGATCTCTTCCATGGCCTCGGCGTAATAGGAAGGATCGGAGAGCACGAGAATGCTGTTGAAGTTCTTGGAGGAAGCACGCAGCAGGCAGGGGCCGCCGATGTCGATTTCCTCCACCATGGCGGCGGGATCAAGGTGCTTTTCCAGCGCAGACTTGAAATCGTACAGGTTCACGACCACGAGATCGAAAGGCTTGATGTCGAGTTCCTCAAGCGTCTTCATGTGTTCCGGCACATCCTTGTTGGCGAGAATGCCGCCATGGATGCGCGGATTCAGCGTCTTCACCCGACCGTTCAGAATTTCGGGAAATCCGGTGACCTCGCTCACGGCCGTCACGGGAAGGCCCTGTTCCTTCAGAAATTTCATGGTGCCGCCGGTGGAAACCAGCTCGACGCCCTTCTTGTGGAGAAATGCGGCGAATTCCGCGAGTCCGTCCTTATGCGTCACGCTCAGAAGAGCGCGTCTGATGGGAAGAAAATCCATCGTAACCCCCTTGATGAAGTCTTGTCATAGTGCCAAAGCTGCAGGCAAATGGCAAGGGCGGCCCAGGCCAGTCCCCACCCCCGCTTCCGCCTCCCTTACGCCCCCCTGCTCCGGTTTCGGCAGCGTGAGATGCCGTGCCTCGCGCAACGGTCGCATTCGGCACAAGACCATGCCGCAGCCAGAAAAAACGGCGCCACCGTCTTTCAAGGCCCGGAGCAGCATCCCTCCATGACTCGCCCGCATTCACCGTCTCAAGGCGTGCCGGACGCCTCCCTCCGCAGGGAACAGGATGCAAGTCTCCGCTTGACACAAACGCCCTCCCCTTGGAAAAGAATGGTGTCCCTTCCGGGAACTTCATGCCAAGGAGAACTACCATGCCGGAATCCTTTGCCGATCTTTTTCTGAAGGCCATGCGCTATGAGCACTGGCTGCGCTTCTACTTTCTGGAGGATGCCGGAGAACCGGACGACGCCCCCATGCAGTCCTCGCCGGAACGGGAACTGACCGTGGAGTCTCTGGACGCGCTTCTCATCGTGCCCACCGAAGCCGCCGCACGTTCCCGCGACGAGGAGCCGGAACTTGCCGAAATGCTCGACGTTCTGCAGGGGCAGAACGTCTCCATGGAGCGCTCAAGAGACGTCATCTTCAACTGGCTCGGAGAAAAAACGGGCATCCGTCCCGGCTCCGTCGAATTTGAAGAACGGCTGAACGAGCTTTCCTCGAATCAGGATTTTCGTCGAACTCTCGACTTCTTTCACGGATGGGTGCAGGAGCTGGCCAACAACGAGCTCGATCTCAAGGGCAACGCCCTGCCTCCCGGCGCTCCCCGGGACGAAACCATTCCTTCCTTTGCGGAATGGGACAGGGCCTTTCTGTTCTGGTTCAGCCTGCAGAAGCCCTTTGACCTCGGAAAGGCGCCCTGCTGACGAGACCAGCATGGACGGAGGCCCCACGGCGCAGGCAAGGCCGCCCTTTCTTTGAGGGCATCCCTACGCATCATGGAAACGGCGTCTGCCGCACGGAACGAAGTCGACGCACGGCAGTCCCTGCACGGACAATGCGCTAGGGATTTTCAGAACTTGTCACGGCGATTCTGGACATTGCCCGGAAAGTGATTAACCTTGCTGCGAAACCAGTTGAAGAAAACGCGAAGGGCTCATGTCGAAGCCGACTTCGCACATCAGGAGTATAACCATGTGGGAATATACCGAGACTGTCCGTGACCACTTCCTGCATCCCCGCAACGCGGGCGTGCTCGAAGACGCCAACGTCATCGGCGAGGCGGGAAGCCTGGCCTGTGGCGACGCTCTCAAGCTCATGCTGAAGGTCAACGATCAGGGCATCATCGAAGATGCCAAGTTCCAGACCTTCGGCTGCGCCAGCGCCATTGCCTCCAGCTCCGCCCTCACCGAGCTCATCAAGGGCAAGCACATGGACGAGGCCGCCAAGCTGACGAACAAGGAAATCGCCGACTACCTCGGCGGTCTTCCCAAGGAAAAGATGCACTGTTCCGTCATGGGCGAAGAGGCTCTGGAAGATGCCGTTCGCCACTGGAAGGGACTTCCCTCCAAGTCCCAGGCGGAAGAAGGTCGTCTTGTGTGCAAATGCTTCGGCGTGACCGATCTTCAGATCATCAAGGTGGCCAGGGAAAACAATCTCACCACCGTTGAGGAAGTGACCGACTTCATCAAGGCCGGCGGTGCCTGCGGCAGCTGCAAGGACGACATTCAGTCCATTCTCGACAAGCTGCACGCCATGGAAAAGCCTCTTCAGGAAATCCGTCCCGTTCCCCGCATGACCAACGTGCAGCGCATGCAGAAGGTCATGACCATCATCAATGAAGACATCGCTCCCCGCCTTGCTCTCGACGGCGGAACCATCGAGCTCGTCGACGTGGACGGAACCAACGTCATCGTGGCTCTGCGCGGTGCCTGTTCCGGTTGCAGCGCCAGCCAGCTGACGCTGAAGAATCTGGTGGAAAAGACCCTGCGCGAGCAGGTGGATCCCGCCATCAACGTTGTGGAGGCATGACATGGCCGACGTTACTGATGTGATCTATCTTGACAACAACGCCACCACGAGGGTCGCACCCGAAGTGGTGGAAGCCATGATGCCCGCCTTCGGCCCGCTGTACGGCAACGCTTCCAGCATGCATACCTTCGGCGGTCAGATGGGTCACTACATCCAGAAGGCACGCGCACAGGTTGCCGGCATTCTCAACGCCGACCCGGAAGAAATCATCTTCACCTCCTGCGGTTCCGAGTCCGACAACTCCGCCTGGTACTCCGCCACGGAGACCCAGCCGGAAAAGCGGCACGTCATCACCACCAAGGTGGAGCACTCCGCCGTGCTCGCCTACGGCCACTATCTGGAAGACAAGGGCTACGAAGTGACCTGGCTCGGCGTGGACGACAAGGGCCGCCTCAACCTTGAAGAGCTGGAACGCGCCATTCGTCCCGACACGGCGCTCGTGTCCATGATGTACGCCAACAACGAAACCGGCACCATCTTCCCCATCGAAGACGTGGCCAGAATCGTGAAGGCTCACGGCGTGCAGCTTCATGTGGACGCCGTGCAGGCCGTGGGCAAGGAAGTCATCGACCTCAAGAAACTGCCCATCGACTATCTGGCTCTTTCCGGCCACAAGCTCCATGCTCCCAAGGGCATCGGCGCGCTGTACGTGCGTCGCGGCACGCGCTTCCGTCCCTACCTCAAGGGCGGTCATCAGGAACGCGGCCGTCGCGCCGGCACGGAAAACGTGCCGTACATCATCGGTCTCGGCAAGGCCTGCGAACTCGCCGCCGACAACATGGACAAGGAACGTACGCAGGTTTCCGCCCTGCGCGACCGTCTGCAGGCCGGACTGCTTGCCGCCATTCCTCACTGCAAGATCAACGGCGATCAGGAACATCGCCTGCCCAACACGCTGAACATCTCCTTTGAAGGCGTGGAAGGCGAGGCTCTTCTGCTCCAGCTCGACCAGTACGGCATCTGCGCCAGCTCCGGTTCCGCCTGCACCTCGGGCAGCCTCGAGCCTTCCCACGTGCTGCGCGCCATGGGCGTTCCGTTCAACTACGCCCACGGTTCCGTGCGCTTCAGCCTGAGCCGCTACAACACGCAGGAAGAAATCGACCGCGTCATCGAAGTGATGCCCGGCATCGTGAGCAATCTGCGCGCCATTTCTCCCTTCGCAAGCTTTCTGAAGAAGTAGTCGTCGCCCGCAAGGGCCGCGCGACATGAAAAAAGGCCGTCCTTTTGGGGACGGCCTTTTTTCATGTCTGCGTTCCGAAAAATGCCGGCGCTCAGCAGCCCTCTCCGTACATTCCCGCGGAAAAACGCCCTGCGCATGCAGGCAGCCTTCAAAAAAATCTCAGCGCAGCGCCATGAGCAGCGGCACGATGACGGGCACAAGCAGCGTAAGGCACATGCCGGAAAACAGCGCCAGCACGGCGCAGCGCTCCCCGCTCACCTGGGCGATGACGGGCAGGCAGGTGTCCATGGCGGCCGCGCCTCCCGCAAGCACGGGGCCGAGCCGACCCGTAAGGCGCACGATGAGCGGAGGAAGCAGCAGAGCCAGCGCCTCATGAATCATGTTGGAAAGAAGCGCCACGGAACCGAGCCCCGGATCGCCCAGACTGGTGATGATGACCGTGGCCAGGCTGTAATAGCCGAATCCCGCGCCCACGGCCAGCGCTTCCGGCAGCGAGAGCGTGGAAAAGCAGGAAAGCACGAGCCAGGCCAGGGCGCTGCCGCAGAGCGTTCCCGCCACCACGCCGAGCGGAATGAGCAGAATACGGTATCGAAGCTCCCGAATGATGCCGAGCGCCTTCAGATCAAAGCCCACTGTCATGCCGGCAAGCACGAGAAGAAGATAAAGCACCCATACCGCAGCCTCTCCCGCCAGACTTCCCACAGGCAGAATGCGCAGCATGCCGATGATCACTCCGGACACGAAAAAGGCCAGGGCCACGAAGGAGCCGCGGCTTCCGCCCCGCTCTCCCGCCGCAGCGCCGCCCTTGCCCGGCGCGTATTCCAAAAAGACGTATCGTCCGAGAAGTCTTGCCGCCACAAAACAGCCCGTCACGGAAAAAGAACTGATGAGCACGGCGTACAGACCGAGACTTTTGAGCTGTCCGAGCAGCGCGTCGTCAAGACCGAGCGCCAGTCCGAGCAGAAAGAGCATGATGCGTACGGTCCAGGCAAGAGCCTCGTTCACCCGTCTCACAACGGCGGCGTTGCGGCGCAACCACCATCCCGCGGGAATTCCGCCCGCAATAAGTCCCATTTCCAGAAGCATTCCTGCCCTCGACGATATGTTGCCGGAACTCTCCGGCCGATACTGTTATGCGAATATCCCCGCCCGTTGTCTGAACGAGGAACGACGTCTCGCTGCACGCAATGCATGGCCTGCAAAAAACTGCGCCCATGAGAAGAGCAAAGTCATGCGCCAAGAACAAAGGCCCGCTGCAGAACCTCGCCGGGCGGGACTTCTTTCAAAAAAGCATATCCTTTTCAGCGTGCTGTCGAAGGATGTTCCGAACGACAGCATCCTGTCGGCCGTCGCACGGCTCAAGGCGGGGCTACTTCTCGCGGACGCGGCGGTATCGCATCCAGACCACGCCGCCCTCAAGGCGCTGCACGTCTTCAAGTCGAAACTGTCTCATCACGCCGCCGTCAAACAGGCTTTTGTCTCCGTCTGCGGCGGTGACGGGCATGACCACAAGACTCAGCTCGTCGACGAGATCCGCGCGAAGAAACGCCCCGTTGAGCACGCTTCCCCCTTCCAGAAGAAGCCTGCGTATGCCGAAGATTTCCCGCAGCTTGCGCAGCGCAAGCGCCATGTCCATGTCGTCCTTGCCTGCGAACACGCAGGACACTCCCCTGTCATGAAGATAGGCCAGACACGGCTGAGGAACGCTCTCGCACAAAACTTCCACGACGTGCGCGCCGTTGTAGCCCGGATCTTCGTCCTCAATGTGCGACGACTTCCACCCCAGACTGCCGTGACGGTCGAAGGACACGGCAAAAAAGGAAGCGTTTTCGTCGGCCACATGATCCATGGGCGGAATGACGATTCCGGCAAAGCGGGACAGATCGGGATGGAATCCCGACGTAAAGCTTTCTTCCATGGTCACGCGTCCGCAGGCGAAGGCGCTCGCGCCGTATTCTTTGTGGATGCGGTAATAGGCCTTCATTGCCGCTTCGCACTGCGGCAGACGCAGAAAGTCTCCCGTTACCCTGCCGTCCAGCGACACGGACATATGGCAGACGACATGAGGCCTGTCCTGAAGTTTCGTGTTCTCGATCATAGGATTCCTCCACGGATATTCCCGGAAGCGCAACGCCGGGGAAAAGGATTGCCCATGGAAAAAATCCCCTGTGCGGCCATGGTGCAACATTGTTCCGACGGAACAGACGTTCCGCCGACGAGGCGTCATTCTACCGGAAAGGACAAAAAAGGCCAGAGGAGGAGAAACGTCATGAAAAAAGGCTCCCGCCCGGCAGGGGGGAGCCTTACGATGTCGAGTCGGGACAGACTTAGAAGCGGTAGCCCAGCGTCACGCCGAAGTTGTGGGCGTAGCTGTTGTGAGCCTTGCCCTCGTAGGTGGCGATGATGGGCGTAGTGCCCTGCACGCTGCTTCTGTTGCTGTAATTGATGTCGCGCACGTCGATATACATGTAGGCAAGATCGAGCGTCCAGTTCTCATACTTGAAGCCCGCGCCGAGGGTGTAGTAGTTGCGGCCGTTGGAAGGCACAAGGTAGTCGTAGCAGTTGGAGTCCTTGAGGGGCGAGGTCTCGTAGGTGAAGCCCGCGCGAAGGGTCAGCCAGTCGAGGGGAGCGTATTCTACGCCGAAGGTGAAGGCCCAGGTGTCGCGCCAGTTCTTCTGCTCGAAGAACTGCGGAGTGACGGGGCTGTGCATGTTGATGGTAAGGTTGCGGTAGCGGCTCCACACGGTATAGGCCACGTCGCCTTCAAAGCTCAGGTTGGACACGGGCTTATACATGACGCCGAGGGTGATGACGTCGGGAATGGAAAGCTTGCCGTCGGCATTGCAGGTCTGCATGACGGGCTTCATCATGCCGCCCACGACTCTGGGATCGCCGGAGAAGCGGAAACGGGTCTGACCGTTGAAGGTCATGTCCTCACGGGCGCGGTAGGTCAGACCGGCGCTCCACTGATCGTTGAAGCGGGCGTGCAGACCGAAGTTGTAGCCGAAGGCATAGCCGCTTTCGGAATGAATGCGAGCGTCGGCCTGACCAGCGCCGAGCCCCATGTAGCCGCCCATGTTCAGATTGTACTGCTCGTTCAGGCTGAGATATCCCCAGGTGTAGCTCACGCCCGCACTCACGGAGAACACGTCGTTTATCTTGTAGGCGATGTTGGGATTGATGGTGCTTGAGAGCAGCGTGACGGACTTTATGCCGCCGGCAAGCATGGGCATGGAGTAGGGAGTATTGACGGAACGGGCCGTCCAGTTGTCCGGGAACTGAGAGCCGAGACCGTAACGGGTGAAGGCACCTATGCCGAACCACCAGTTGTCGTTAAGCTGATGCGTCACATAAAAATGAGGAATGGGCCACACCTGATTGGAAGTGGACACCGTTCTGCCGGTATCGGCACGGCTGATGTCGAAGTTCAGGGCGGAAACGGCAAGACCCATCTGCGTGGCCGTGCCGGGAATCTGCGTGATGCCGGCGGGATTGTAGGCTATGGCCGAAGGATCGTCGGCACGGGCCACCATGCCGCCGCCGGCGCCGCCGCCGAGAGCCATGCCTCGGGCGCTCCATTCGGTAATGGCAAAGCCCTCGGCGTTCGCAAGAGAAACGGAACCCGCCACAAGCCCGAAGGAAAGCAGGGCAGCGGCGACAATTCTGGCCTGACTGCGCGCGGCACAAGAGACCCGGCGCATCACTCTGAGAGATACGTTCATAAAGTCCTCGGATGGGATGAAATGGGATGTACCGGCTCTCGCCGGAAAAGAGCATCATCTTCCCCGCAAAGGACGCAAAAGGCCCTCCGCAACCGGCCTCTCTTCCGGTATCGGAAAATAATACGTCGACTTATGGGTATACTGCTTTGTAAAAAAAATAAACCATTATTTTATGGTAGATCGCTCTTTATTCCATCAAAAACATGATAGGATGATTTTTCGTCGTCTTCTCTCCCCATATGTTCCTGACGAAAAATTCCCGCAACATCCTGTGCGACAGGCTTTTTCCCCGGAGCATCCGCCGCGCGGCAACCACTCCCCCAAAAACACGCGTCGGACTCGTCGAACGCCGACGACGAGGGCCGCGCATAAAAAATTTTTAACGAAGCGGCGACACGTTGCGCACGTCCCCGCCCAGAATCAGACGGATCGAATCCAGATGAAGCTTCCCTGACGACCGTCCTCGCTGCCCTTCTGTCTGAAATGCCTGTAGGAGAAGAACAGATCGGCATTGTCGAAGGTACAGAGATCGATGCCGAGAATGCGACCGGGCGCAAGACCTGCCGTTTCGAGCTGATGCCGGGCCAGCATCCACAGATCCATGGTCCGGCGCCCGCTGTCGTACCACGGCAGAAAGTCCGGGCCCCATTCACTGTCGAAGTTCACGAATTCCGAGGCTGCCGGCCCGAGACTCGGACCGCGCACGGCCCAGAGCTCGCGGGGCTCAAGACGGTAGTGTTCGCAGAACTCCTCCACAGCGACGCGAGGATAATCCTGCCGGTTGCCGCGCCAGCCGGAATGCACGGCCATGACATAACGACCGGACTCGTGGGCCACCAGAATGGGCTGACAGTCCGCCGTCTTGATCATGAGCGCAAGATTCGGACGGGACGTGGCCATGCCGTCGGCCTGCTCCGAAGGCGTGTCCCCGGGATTCTGCGCATCAGGTTCAAAAATCGTGCGCACGCCGTGCACCTGATGCACCTCGGCAAAGGCCTGCACGCCGAGCAGCGCAGGAAGCGCGGCGCGTCTTGCCGCGGAAGCGCTCATTTCCCCGCGGGAAAGGGAAACGCTGCCGAAGGCGCGCATGGAAAACGCGCATCCCACCCCGGGAACGCCCGGGAACTGAAAGGGAAGCATGGTCAGAGACAAAGAAGTTCCTCCTCGGTACATACGGCCGCAACCGGCCTGTCCCACGCATCGTGGGGAAGTCGTTCCAGCAGAAGGTCATGAAAGGCCAGCCCGACACTTGCGCAGCGGGAGACGGAAAGCATTCTGTCGTAATAGCCTCCGCCATATCCCAGCCTGCAGCCTTCCCGGTCGAAAGCCAGCGCCGGCACGACGATGAGCGTTTTCTCTCCTCCTGTCAGCTCTTCCGGGGAAAGCAGACGCGAATCGGCATTCAAGACCGGCTCGGGAATGCCGAAGCCCGACACTTCCAGAGACTCCGGCCCGGAGCAGGCGATCATGTCCATGTTTCCGGGCTCCGCCTTGCGGCAGCGCGGCAGAAACACCGTCTTGCCTCCGCTCCATGCCGCGCGAAGCAGAAGAGACGTGTCCGCCTCTCCCTTCACGGAGACATAAAGCGCCACCACGCGGCTTTTTTGCCAGAAGGCGCTTTCAAGAAGGCGCTTCTGCATTCGGCAGGAGCGCTCCGCGCCTGAGGGACCGGAGGAAAGTTCCCCGCGTCTTTTTCTCAACAAGGCGCGCAGCTCCTTCTTGTTCATGCCGGAAATGTCCACAATCCACCCCTTCCGCTCTCTTAAAGAAAAGCGCAACATATTAATATGCCAGATAAAATCATGTCCTCAACGTCACGCCGGGGATTTTCATAGATTTGCCCTCCTCTCCCCCTTTGTCAAACGAAAAAAAATAGTCTATATTGCCGTGCAGCAGAAACGTTCTGCGGATATTTTCATCCGCTCCAGCGGAAAAGGATTTTCCCTACAATGCCAAGCCCCGTTCCGGAATCAGCTCCGTACATTCCGAGCTGCGGCTCTTTGTCGACGCGCCTTTCGCGCTTTGCCGACGCTGCGGACGCTGAAGACCGGACCGAATCCGGGCGTCTCTGGATCGTGCTCGGCGACATCCACGGTTGCATCCGCCGTGTCAGGGATATACCGGAACTGGAACAGGCGGCCGGGGTCATCATCACCGGCGATCTGACCACGCTGGGAGGCGTCGCCGCTGCCCGCACGGTGATTGAGGCATTTCAGGCCGTCAATCCCGTCATCCTTGCCCAGATAGGCAACATGGACCGGGCCGAAGTCAACGACTGGCTCGAGGAGCGCGGCATCAACCTGCATCGCAGCGTGCGGGAGCTGGGCCCGGATCTCGCCCTTCTCGGGGTGGGAGGCTCCACGTTCAGTCCCTTTGGAACGCCATCGGAGTTCCCAGAGGCACGTTTTTCGGAATGGCTGGAGGATCTGGCCCGCCGCGCCGGCAATTACCGGGACCTGGTGCTGGCAGCCCACAACCCTCCGTACAACACTGTTTGCGACCGTATCGACGGCGGCGGCCATGTCGGCTCCACCGCCATACGGGATTTCATAGAGGAATATCAGCCCGCCGTCTGCCTGTGCGGGCACATCCACGAATCAGCAGGAATACAGCGCGTAGGACGCACGATCGTCGCCAATCCGGGCGCCTTTTCCGCCGGATGCTACGCCTTGCTCACGCTTGCGCGCTCCGGCATAAAAGTCGCCCTGCGACGTCTGGAAAGCTGATGTCGCGTCACCATTTTTGAGGATCACATGAGTCAGAATCCCGTTCTTACCGAAGAGAACACCGAAGAAATCAAGGCGGCAAAACCCCGCCGCACCAGAAAGGCCGCCGCCACGGATGCGCCTGCCGAAGAAAAGAAGACCGTCCGCCGGACCCGCAAGAAGGCCGACGCTGAGGAGCCCTCCGCAGAGGGAGAAACGGAAGAGAAAAAGCCCCGCCGACGCACGACGAAAAAAGCGGCCGAGGCGACGACCGACGCCGGAGAAAACGAAGCCGCCGGCCAGCAGGGCACGCAGCGCAAAACGCGCACGCGCCGGACGCCCCGGAAGAGTGCGTCCGAAGAAGCAGGGACGACCGCCGAAGAAAACGCCCGAAACGATGCCGAGAAGGAAGACGTCATCCATCTCGGCTCCGCTCTGGTCCTCGACGACGTGATCCCCCCCTCTTCCGTGACGAGCGCCCCCGTCGACTCCGAAGACGTCGACGAGCCGAAAAAGACACGTCGCACCAGAAAACGGGCGGTCAAGTCCGAAGAAAAGGCCGCTGCCGAAAACGTGCAGGAACATTCTGTCGAAGAAGAAAAAGACGGCAAGGCCGCTCCTGCCGCCGCGGGCAAAAAGCGCCGCACGCGTCGCGCTTCCCGGAAGACCGCACCGGAAGTTGCAGAGACGAGCGCCGGAGAATACGCCCGAAGCGACGCCGGGGAGGAAAACGTCATTCATCTCGGATCCGCCCTGGTGCTTGACGACATGCTCCCGCCCTCTTCCGTCACCTCGGAAGGCACGGAAAACACCCTCTCTCCGGACGACACGGCCTCCGCTGCCGACAAAAAGCGCAGCGAGCGCCGCGCCAGACCTGCCGTCGAAAGCCTGCAGCCCGAAGCTGAAACCGCAGCCGGGCAGCCTTCGGACGACGATGACATCGGCAACCGGTCCGATGCGGCAGGCGAGGCCGAAGAAAAGCAGAGTGAACAGCCCTGGTTCGACGACGGCATCGTGACCAACATTCTGCCCTATCCCGGCGAATTTTCCGAAGACGGCCGTCCGCATTCCCGGTCCCGCAGAAACCGGAGAAACCGGGACGCACAGCCTGTGTCCAACGCTTCTCCCTATCTGTCCGGCTCCTACTCTCAGGGCTTCTACGATCAGCCCCAGGCCATGGTCTCCGACACGCCCTTCGGCAATCGCAAGAACCGCAACAACCGCAAGAACCGCCGCAACACGCAGCCCGTCCCCGTCATTCCGGAAGACTTCGACTTCAACGCCGCCATGCTCAACGACAGCGTGCTCGGCGTGGCACTCGGCCGACGCGAGGAAGAGTTCATTCCCGAAGATGACGGTCCGCAGCCCGCGCTGCCCGGTCAGCCCGTGGCCCTTCCCCTCTCTTCCGGCGAGATGGCCGAGGAGGATCTTGCCGCGCTCGACGCCGCCGTCAACGGCAACCGCATCGACCTGCCCGCGCCGTCCTCTCAGAAGGAAGGTCGCCAGAACCGCAAAAACAAGAAGCAGAAGGAAGAACGGGCGCCCGCCGTCCGCAATGAAAAGAAGGCCGAGGCCGAAGAAGCCGCGCATCCCCGCCGCGTTCTCTACGTGAGCGTCGTTCCCGACGAGCAGGTGGAAGTCGTCATTACCGAAGACGGACAGGTAACCGAATACTTTGTGGAAATGGCCCATCAGGTAAAGATCCGGGGCAACATCTACAAGGGCGTCATCAACAACATCGACACCAACCTTCAGGCAGCCTTCGTCAACTTCGGCAACGGCAAAAACGGCTTTCTGCAGATCGACGAAGTGCATCCCGAATATTATCTCGTGCCGCACGACGCTTCGCACGGGCCCAAGTATCCTCCCATTCAGAAGGTGCTGAAGGTGGGACAGGAAGTCCTCGTGCAGGTGGTCAAGGAGCCTTCCGGTTCCAAAGGCGCCTTCCTCACCACATGGATTTCCATCGCCGGACGCTTTCTCGTGCTCACTCCCGGGCAGGAACAGATCGGCGTTTCCCGCAAAGTGGAAGATCCGGAAGAACGCGCCCGCCTCAAGGATCTTTTGAACGGCATTCAGCCCGGCGAAAACATGGGCGTCATCATCCGAACGGCCAGCGAAGGAGCCAGCAAGGCCAGCATTCAGCAGGATCTGCAGTATCTGAAAAAGCTCTGGAAGGATATTCAGAAAAAGGCTCCCACGGAAAAATCGCCTTCCCTCATCTATCAGGAAGCCGATCTTGCCACCCGTTCCGTGCGCGATTACCTCTCCGAGGACATCGTGGAAATATGGACGGACGACGAAGCCACCAAGGCCCGCGTGGAAGACATCGCCAGACTCATCTTCCCCGACAGGGCCGGCGAGATCGTCAAACTGCACAAGGACCAGCGCCAGAGCCTCTGGGAGCGGTTCAACCTGCTCAAGCAGCTGGAAACCGTGACGAGCCGCGAAGTGGTGCTGCCTTCCGGCGGCCGCCTCGTCTTCGACCAGACCGAAGCGCTCATGGCCATCGACATCAACTCCGGCAAGACGCAGGGCAAGACCAACTTCGAGGCCATGGTCTTCCGCACCA
Source organism: bacterium (assembly GCA_037230945.1). Lineage (GTDB taxonomy): Bacteria > Desulfobacterota > Desulfovibrionia > Desulfovibrionales > Desulfovibrionaceae > Mailhella. The sequence goes on along the minus strand of JAXUUT010000111.1, from coordinate 3,023 downwards.
ACATGGAAGCGGCCGAAGCCATAGCCCGGCATCTTCGTCTTCGCGACATCGGCGGACAGGTGGTCATCGACTTCATCGAAATGCGCGACAAGAACCACTGCCGCGAAGTCGAGCGCACCCTGAGAAACGCCATGCGCAAGGACCGCGCCCGTCATGACGTGGGCCACATGAGCTCCTTCGGTCTGCTGGAGCTCGTGCGTCAGCGTACCGGCACCTCGGCCATTTCCATTTCCTGCGAGCCCTGCCCCTACTGTCACGGCACGGGCGTGCGCCGCAACATGGAATGGCAGTCCCTGCAGGCGCTGCGCGATCTGCAGAGCAAGCTCTGCCGCAGCCTCGACAACGGCAAGAACAGGAAGAACGACAAGGCTTCCGAACCTTCCACCTTCATCTACGAAAGCGATACGGAGCTCGCCCTGTACCTGCTCAACCGCAAACGCGACCGCATAGCCGCGCTTGAGGAAAAATACGGGGTACACATAGAAATCCGGCTGAAGTAACATGAAGGCCCCGCCTCTCCGGAGACGGGGCCTTTCTTTCAGGATGCTCCATGCTGAAAAAACTGCTCATCGTCGTCACGCTCGCCCTCTGCTGTCTCTACGTCTATCAAAAGCAGCAGAAGGAGATTCCCCTGTCCCCCTCAGCCTCCCGCGAGGTAAACGACGCTCCGCTGAGAAATCTGGAAGGAAAGCTTCCCTCCGTCATTTTTGAAAAGGAAATACAGCCCGTCATCGAACGAAACAGACGCGTGGGCCTCACGTCAGAAGAGCTCGACGAGCTTTTCGACAAACTGGAAACCATAGGCCGCGCACTCGGAGACAAGGCTACCGAGGCCGTGAATCAGGCAGGACACGCCATTGCGCCCGATCTTTTTCCGAGAAAAACGCTGATGGAGCGCTCGACAGATGCGGCGCAGTCGCTGGCTCATGCCGCAAAACAAGGGGCCATTGCCAGCCTGCCCGTGCTCAAGGAAGCGGCGGCGGACATACTGAGAGCGCTGGCCTCGGCTCTTTCCTTTCTGCTCGACAAGGCTGCGGATCTGCTGAAGCAGGCATGACCGATGCGTCCCGGCTCATGCCGGGGCGGATCATCCTTCTTAAAAAGACGACGTCCCGCACCCAGAACACCTCTTCCCGACAACAAAGCAAGGCCTATCCCAAAGACAGGCCCTGCTTCTTTCATGTCTGACGGAGAACTACTGCCGGGAATTCCAAGCAGCCTGGACAATCCGCACCGTTCCGGCCTCGGCATCCGGCTCCCCGGGGCCGCTTCATCAAAAAACGCCATGCGGCATGACGCGCTCAGCCGTTCCGAAATTTTCATTCCCGGTACATGAACGACGCCCCGCCGCCTAAAAAAAAAGAGCGGGCCATGACCGCTCTCCTCTGCGCGCACAGAAAATCTGTGCCCCTGCCTGACAACACATCCTTTACCGCAAATCAGGGCATGACGATCTTCCCTCCCGTCGGAACGAGAGGGCTTCCGTCCCTGCGCCCTTCAAGACGCCTGAGCTCCTGCGCGATAGCGCTCTCATCATCCGTTCCTCAAGGAAGGCCGGCTTCTTCCGAAACCGGCCTTCCCGTGAGAGGAATGATGAAAAGAATGCATGGGGCCGCTGCCCTACTTCGCCGCCGCTTCACGAGCCATGGCGCGCTTTTCCCAGAGCTTCATGTCCTTCATCTTCTGACGACGGGCGCGCTGCAGTTCCTTGCAGGTAAGAGGCGTGCCTTTCTTGAATCCCCATTTCGCACGATAGGAGGCGGCATCAAGCCCATGGAGGATAAGATGTTTCTTGGTAATGACCTTGAAAGTCTTGCCGCATTCAAGGCAGACAATGCTCTTTTCCTTGATGGAACGCTTGGGATCAATGGCAGGAGCCTCGGCGGCGGGGCAAGCTTCCTCGGTTTCTTCGCAGCAATCCAGCTTCTTCAGTTTGCTGGACAGAGAGGAAATCATTTCCGCCATTTCATCTTCGGACATGACACGGACGGAAGCCTGTGCCTTGACCAGTTCTATGGCATGTTTGAGATAATCTTCCATAGAGACCTCCTTGTAAGAAAATAATATATCAGATGTAAACGCAATTCAGACTTCTGTCAAATGCATGAAAGAAAAAAGAACACTAAAAAAAATAAAAGACCAGACACACATTTTATCCTAGTGCCGCAATGAAATTCGCCCATGCGTAACCTGTCCTCAGCGACTCTTGTCCAGAAAAAAGGACAGGAAGAGAAAATGACATGACAATTTCAGATACACGGCCCTTCCGACGGAAATATCCCCGCATGCAGTGGCGTGATACGGATACCCTGCCCGGCGTATCCATCACCTTTGTCCCGACAAGCAACGTTCGCCGATCTGTCTTCACGATGAAAAAAAATGGCATGCTCAAGAACTATATTCAATATTAAAATATCTTCGCAATGCCAGAACGACGCAGGCGGACATTCTCCAGCCCTATGCCGCAGACATTGTCTGAGGAACATTGACGCTTTATGACTTCCCCGTCAGCGGATTGCAGATTTCGTCGCCCCGCGCCTCAGGAGCGTCAAAGACAGGACGGACTTCATCGGCATCGATCACGCCAGCGCCCCGTTTCCGCGCCGTTTTATCTGCACCCGCCCCTTTATCGCAAACTTTGCAAAAGGCGCGGAAAATGCCTTTCAAGCGACTTAACGGGCCTAGCTGACATAAAAACGTACCGTGTTCGATCTCAGACATCTCAAGCATGCCCGACGTACACGGAACACAGGGCAAATCCGCAAGGAAAGAAAGGCCCAGGTCCAGGAAGGAGCCGGCCAAACGCCGAAGCAATCAGTTTCCTCTGACGGACGCATGGCATTCCCAGGACACCTGGTGCAAGCGAAGAGTGAGGCTCTCATGCTTCGGCGGACCAGAGAATTCCGCTTCCGCACCCGCCACAGAGGCTTTCCTTTCGGAAATCACGATCCTTCAGTCCGCTTTTCTTCAAAGGGGCCCCACCGGCATAGCCGGTGGTTCCTCTTATGCGCCTGTAAGGCTTT
>JAXUUT010000089.1:0-17693 GCA_037230945.1 bacterium | reverse complement strand
TTTCACGCAGTCGAATGCCCAGTTCACGCAACTGCTTGTTGTCCACGGGGGACGGAGCTTCGGTAAGCAGGCAGGCGGCCTTCTGGTTCTTGGGGAACGCAATGACGTCGCGGATGGACGAAGCACCCGTGAGCAGCATGGCCACGCGGTCGAGACCGAAGGCTATGCCGCCGTGAGGCGGCGTGCCGTAGTCCAGCGCCTGAATGAAGTAGCCGAACTGCGCCTTGGCGGACTCTTCGGTGAAGCCGAGACCTTCGAACATGCGGGTCTGATCGGCGGGATTGTGGATACGGATGGAACCGCCGCCGATTTCGTTGCCGTTCAGCACCATGTCGTAGGCACGGGCCTTGGCGCGGGCGGGATCGGTAAGCATGATGTCGTAGCTATCGTCCTGGGCCGCGGTGAAGGGATGATGGCAGGCCACCCAGCGGTGTTCTTCCTCGCTGTATTCAAAGAGCGGGAAGTCCGTCACCCAGAGCAGATTCCAGGTATTTTCAGGAATGAGGCCGAGCTTGTTTCCGAGCTTCACGCGCAGGCTGCCGAGGGCGTTGTTCACAAGACCGGGCTCACCGGCCTGGAAGAACACGATGTCGCCCACTTCAAGGCCGCAGGCTTCGGCAATGCCCGCTCTCTCCTTGTCGGAAAGGAACTTGGCGATGGGCGACTGCCACTCGTTCTCATGAATCTTGATCCAGGCAAGGCCCTGAGCGCCGAAGCCCTTCACGAAATCGGTGAGTTCGTCGATTTCCTTGCGGGTCATGGTGGCGCCGCCGGGCACGCGCAGAGCCTTCACCAGTCTGGCTCCGGCAAAAAGCTTGAAGGCGGAGCCGTGCACGATGTCGGTCACGTCCTTGAGCTTGAGATCGAAGCGGGTGTCAGGCTTGTCGGAGCCGTAGTCGCGCATGGCCTCGTCGTAGGGCATGCGCCGGAGGGGCAGCTCGATGTCGATTCCGAGCGCTTCCTTGAACACGCGGGCGATGAGACCTTCGGCCATGGCCATGACCTGATCTTCGTTCACGAAGCTCATCTCGATGTCCACCTGCGTGAACTCGGGCTGACGGTCGGCACGCAGGTCTTCGTCGCGGAAGCAGCGGGCCACCTGATAGTAGCGGTCCACGCCGCTCATCATGAGCATCTGCTTGAACTGCTGAGGAGACTGAGGCAGCGCGTAGAATTCACCGGGAGACAGACGGCTCGGCACGAGGAAGTCGCGCGCGCCTTCGGGGGTGGACTTGGTGAGGTACGGCGTTTCGACTTCAAGGAAGTCGAGATCGTTCAGATAATTGCGGCAGGCCTTCACGATGTTGTGACGCACGCGCAGATTGTGCGCCATGACGGGACGGCGAAGGTCGAGATACCGGTACTGCAGACGCACGGATTCGGAGCAGTCGGTACGATCCTCCACGAGGAAGGGCGGGGTCTTGGCGGTGTTGAGCAGCTTCCATTCCAGCACCACCACTTCGATTTCACCGGTGTGCAGATTGGGGTTGGTCATGCCCTCGGGGCGGGGACGGACACATCCCTTGATGGCGATGACGTATTCGCTGCGCAGGATGTGGGCGTCGCGATGCGCTTCGGGAGCGATTTCGGGGCTGAACACCACCTGGGTAAGACCGTCACGATCGCGCAGGTCCACAAAGATGAGGCCGCCGTGATCGCGGCGGTACTGCACCCAGCCCATGAGACAGACGTTCTCGCCGTTGTTGGCAATGGTCAGGTCGTTGCAGTGATGGGTGCGCTGCCAGTCGCCCAGCGGCTTGATGTATCGGGCGTGTTCCTTCTGGACGTCCACGACGGTCTTTTCGTTTTCTTCAAACTGGCTCATGACCATTCCTCTTTATTGTTCGGCATTCAGGCTGGCGGCAACCTCGGTGCAGGGCACTTCGCGCTGCTCGCCAGATTCCATGTTTTTAATGATGACGCTGCCGGAGGCCAGCTCGTTGGTCCCCATGATGAGCGTGAAGCGCGCGCCGGACTTGCCGGCCTGACGCATGGTGGACTTCATGCTGCGGCTCTCGTAGCCCATGGTGCCGGAAAATCCCTCGCGACGCAGGCTCTGCGCCAGGGCAAAGGCGGCATCGCGGCAGGAATCGTCGAGCACGGCCACATAAAAATCGGGATGAATTTCGGGAAGTTCCCGGCCTTCCAGCAGAAGTGCCAGGCGCTCCATGCCGCAGGCAAAGCCTATGCCGGGCACGGAAGGACCGCCGAGCTGCTCCACAAGGCCGTCGTAACGTCCGCCGCCGGCCACGGACCCCTGGGAACCGATTTCATTGGAAACCACTTCCCAGGTGGTGCGGGTGTAGTAGTCAAGACCGCGCACCAGACGGTGATTGATCTCATAGGGAATCTTTTCCGCGTCGAGGTGACGAAGCACGGCCTCGAAGTGAGCGCGGCAGTCGGGGCACTCGTTTTCCAGAATCACGGGAGCGTCGGCCGTAAGAGCCTTGCAGTCGGGCACCTTGCAGTCCAGAACGCGCAGGGGATTGGTTTCCATGCGGCGGCGGCAGTCCTCGCAGAGCTTCGACTGATCAAGAGAGGTCAGCCAGTCGTGGAGCTTCTGACGGTACACGGGGCGGCAGCTGGAACAGCCGAGGGAATTGATCTGAAGCGTCAGATTCTTCAGTCCGAGCTTTCCGAGAAACTCCATCATCATGCAGATGATTTCCGCATCGGCCTCGGGTTCCCGGGGGCCGAGGCACTCGCAGTTGATCTGATGGAACTGACGCATACGGCCCTTCTGGGGGCGTTCATGCCGGAACATGGGGCCGATGGTGAAAAATCTGCTCACGGCTTCGCGGGCATAGATGCCGCTTTCAATGTAGGCGCGCATGACGCCGGCCGTGGCTTCGGGACGCAGGGACATGGAACGGCCCTTGCTGTCGGGAATGCAGTACATCTCCTTCTGCACCACGTCGGTTTCCGTGCCGATGCCGCGGCAGAAAAGGTCGGTGTATTCCATGAGCGGAGTACGAAGTTCGCCAAAGCCGTAGCGGGGGAACACCTCGCGGGCGGTGGCTTCCATCATCTCAAAAAGACGGCTCTGCGCCGGAAACTGGTCGGCAAAGCCCTTGATAGCCTGAATCTGTGCCATGAACGGACTCCAGCAATGTAGAAATAACGCATGAGGATAGGGCCTTTTTCCCCCGTTGTCAAAGCGACACTGTCCTGAGTGCGAAGGGCAGCCGGGGAGGCCTTCTGCGTACGTATCCGCAGAAGACGGAATCTGGATGGAGGCTCCGGCGGAACGCTTCTTGTCAGGCCTTCACCGGCGCTCCGGCCTCGTGCCCTGCATCTGAACCGGGATAGGAGACCAGCAGGTAGTCCCAGAACTCCTGTTCGACAGCGGAAAGGTGTGCCGCCCTCACGGCATGAACCGGCGCAATCTTTTCCACTCCGGGGAAAGGTATGTCCTTCTCCACCAGCGCCCCCGCGCGCACGAGCCGGCTGCACCGAAGCGTCTGCGCAGGAAGAATGACCACGGCCTCGTTGCGTATGGCGAGCGAAAGCACGTCCTCAATGTCTGCAAGGCGGTACTCGCCGGCAAAATAGGACGTATAATGTCTCGATATATGATTCAGCCCGCCGGAATAATAGGCTATATGCTCGTTTTTCAAGTCTTCGGGCGTGAGCGTATCCCGGGATGCAAGCGGATGTCGTGCACCGAGAAACATCTTTCGCGTGACCGTACCGAGGAAGACTGCCTCACAGCCGAGCCCTCTTGCCCGCTCGACGACTCTCCCCTCTCTTCCGTCCAGCACGACGGAAAGTCTGGCTCCCTGCCTGAACGCCTCCACGACGTCTCCGATGTATACGGGCCGCAGCCGCACGTCCACCTCGGGATGAAGCGCCATGAACGGCTCGACGACGGCTTCCTTGATATACTGGAGCATGGACACCTGCGTGTCCACGACAAGAGAAACGGGCTCCCTCTCCCCTGCGTCCGAGCGCATCTTTTCAATGAGCGTCATGACCTGCCGGGCCATGTCGTGCACCCTTTCCCCGTCACCCGTCAGCCTCACGCCGTTTCTGCCCTTCACAAAAAGCTTCCGGCCCACTTCCTGCTCCAGCTTTTTGAGCGCAGTCGACACTGCGGGCCGCGTCACCCCCAGCCGTTCCGCCGCGGCGCTGATGGAGCCCTCGTTCACTGTTGTGATAAAATATTCAAGCCAGTCAAAACGCATGATGATCTGTTTCCTTTGCGCCAGTTGTTACTACGAACAGCGGCTTCGGGCAACAAAAGATTGTGAAACGTCTAACGTAACCAAAACTATTCAGATGGCCATAAAAATTTAATATTTCACTTTTGTATCTGCAAAGCGCATAAAATAGTACCGGATATCAGCAAGATATCTTTACCTGGCGGAGCTGTGCCCATGCTTTGGCTTGTGATTTTAAGTCCTTTGAAAGAAGCACCTTACCTCGCCGAGTAAAGAAAAAACGCACTGACATGTGTCATTCGGTACAAAGGTAGACGGAAACCATTTTCAAGCCAGGCCGGGAAGGAATACCGCGGACTCCTCCCCGGCCGGAGACACAACCTTCAACTACACACTGGGGAGTCCGGGCATGCTGAAACAACTGAGCAAGAACAGCCCATGGTATTACCTGCATACTGTAGTCACGCTGCTGATCATCTTCTGCTTCTTCAACTTCGTCCCTTCCGTCGAGCCGCTGACTCCGCTGGGCATAAGAGTACTCGGCATATTCATCGCCGTTCTATACGGCTGGGTATTCTGTGACGTCGTCTGGCCCAGCCTCATGGGTCTCATCATGCTGGGCATGTCCGGCTACGGAAGCATGACGAAGGTTTTTGCCGCCTCCATGGGCAACAGCACCGTCATCATGCTGATCCTTTTCTGTGCCGTGACGGCCATCCTCAGCTCTGCGGGCATTGCGGAATACATCTCCGCCAAAATGGTCGGCCTGAAAATAGTACGCGGTCGTCCCTATATGCTGACCTTCATGCTCATGCTGGTCATGGTGGCCTTCAACCTGCTCGTAAGTGCCACCGCCGCCATCATGATGTTCTATCCTCTGGTCAAGGAAGTGAGCAAGCAGTTCGGCTTCAAAGCCGGAGACAAGTGGCCCATATTCGTCATTCTCTCCGGTTCCTACATCGGCTGCCGCGCCTATCAGCTGCTGCCCTTCAAGTCCGGTCCCGCCGTCGTCTACGGCTCCTACACGCAGTTCTTCGGCGTCAACGACATCAACTACGCCGCCCACATGGCCTGCGCCTTCGCCATTCTGGCCGCCAGCATAGGCATCGTCATGTTCCTGTGCCGCTTCGTGTTCAAGCCCGACGTCACCCCCATCATCAACGGCTCCGCCCCTCTCTCCGGCGCCGACGCCGAGCTTACCGGACATCAGAAGTACGTGCTCATTTCCTTCCTCGTCCTGCTCGTTCTGCTGCTCTGGCCCAACGTGGCTCCCAAGGGCTGGGCCATCACCAAATTCCTGAATGCGATGACCACCAACGGCATACTCATGGCCTACATCGCTGTGTACGTCTTCATCCACTTCCGTGACGGCATCGGATTCAAGGAAATCCTCTGCAGAGAAATGTCCTGGCCCGCGCTTTACGTGACCATGACCTCCCTTACCATGGCTGCCGTCTTCCAGGCCGACAGCACCGGCATCATGACCTGGATCAAGGAGCTCATGGAGCCCTTCATGGCCGGCAAGAGCGCCCTGGTGTTCGTGGCCATCATCACGTTCCTCTGCATGGTCGTCACCAACGTGGCCAACAACCTCGCCTGCCTCGCCATGTTCTCGCCCCTCGCCTGCACCATCGGCCTGACGCTCGGCGGCGACGTGCAGATGCCGGCCATTCTCTTCAGCATTCTCATGGTCGGTTCGCTTGGCATCATCACTCCTCCCGCCTCCACGCTCACCGCGTACCTGTACGGCGAAAAGGAATGGCTCCCCGGCAACTGCGTCATGACCTATGGCATCCTCTACAGTCTCATCAACTGGGTGGTTGTCATGGTACTCGGCTACGGTCTCGGTTCCTTCCTGTTCTAATTCTTCCATTGTTTCACTAAAAAGAAGAGAGTTCCATTCATGATTCCTGCGTACATCAAAAAGTATCCCAAGCTGTTTGAACCGCTGACCATCCGCCGCGGCAGAACTGAATTCGTGTTCAACAATCGCGTGATGATGTCCCCCGTGGGCATCTGCGCCACCGGCGGCGGCGCAGACAACGGCCGCATCAACATCTTCGGCGTGGACTACTGGACCGGCATCATCCGCGGCGGATTCTCCTCCGTGTGCCTTCCCATGGAAATTCCCTCCAACGGCAGCCATGAAGGCGTGTTCGACCTGAACCCCAAGAAGTGCAACTACATGAACATGCACCTTCTGCAGCGCTCGGTGCACGCCTACAACGGCAAGACCTTCGCCGAACTCATCCACGGCGGCCGCTGCATGACCCGTCCGGACGTTCCGCTCATCGGCGCGAGCGACTCCGAATATCAGGGCCGCCACGTGAAGGGCATGGATGCCAAGGACATGCAGGACATCATCGACATGTGCGTGGACTTCGCCCATCAGGCCCGCCGCGCGGGATTCGACGGCATCATGATCCACTTCGCCCACGGCTGGCTGTTCCACGACTTCCTCTCGCCCCTCACCAACCACCGCACCGACGAGTTCGGCGGCTCCGTGGAAAACCGCTGCCGCTTCCCCATCATGGTGCTGAAGGCCGTGCGTGAAGTCATCGGCGACGATCTTCTCATCGAGCTGCGCCTCACCGGCAACGACGAAATGGAAGGCGGCATTACCCCTGAAGACGCCGCTCAGCAGGTTCTGCTACTTCAGGACTATGTGGACATGATCCACATAAGCTGCGGCACCCGCATCGACGTGACCAGCCGTCCGCGCATGACTCCCACGAGCTTCTTCCCCACCGAACACAACGCCTACGCCAGCGAAATCGTGAAGAAGACTCCCGGCGTGCGCATCCCGATCGGCACCGTGGGCGCCATCGGCAACCCGGAACGCGCCGAAAAGCTGCTTGAAGACGGCAAGGCCGACTATGTGCTCATCGCCCGCGCGGCCATCGCCGACAATGAATGGGTGAAGAAGGTCAAGGAAGGACGCGAAGACGACATCCGTCCCTGCCTGCGCTGCAACATGTGCCTCGACCACGGCCGCAGAAAGTCCAAGATCAAGGGCAAGGAACTCGTCATGGCCTCCGAAGTGAGCTTCGACCGCATGTGTGCCGTGAACCCCCTGTCCATGCAGGCCGCTTCCAAGAAGATGTTCCCCGCTCCCGAACGCCGCAAGAAGGTCGTCGTCGTAGGCGGCGGCGTGGCCGGCATGAGCGCCGCCCTGAGCGCCGCCGACCGCGGCCACGAAGTCACCCTGTACGAAAAGACCGGCAGACTCGGCGGTCAGGCACTTCTTTCCGACGGTATGTGGTTCAAGAAGGAAATGAAGGACTACCACGAATGGCTCGAACGCCAGGTACGCAAGAATCCCAACATTTTCGTGGTCATCAATACCGAAGCCACGCCTGAAATGATCTCCGACATCAACCCCGACGCCACCATCGTGGCCGTGGGCGCGAAGCAGATCGTTCCTCCCATCCCCGGCATTGAAAAGGCCACCATGGCCTTCGACGTGTTCGGCAACGAAGACAAGGTGGGCAAGAAGGTCGTCATCATCGGCGGCGGCGACATCGGCTGCGAGCTGTCCATCCATCTGAGCGAACGCGGCCACGACTGCACCGTGGTGGAACTCACCCACTTCCAGGCCGGCAACGCCGAGCTGAGCATCCGCATGTCCATCCTCCAGTTCATGGAAAAGGACAACGTGACCACGCTGCTCGATACCAAGGCCACGGAAATCACCGATGAAGGCGTGTGGGTGGAAAACGAGGAAGGCAGAAAGCTCCTTCCTGCCGACACCGTCATCGTCTGCGTAGGCACCACGCCTCTTCGCGAGGAGCGCGACAGCTTCAGAAACGTATCCTTCGACGTCATCAACATCGGCGACTGCAAAAAGGCTTCCAACATGCAGCACGCCATTGAAACCGGATTCGACGCGGGCCTCATCCTGTAGCCGACAGTCCCCATTGTCACCGCCCGTCCGTCTTCCTATGCTGAGGGCGGACGGGCGCAGGTCCGACGCAGCAGACCTGCATCACTCCCCCAAAAACAGGAAGGCCCGCGCCTCAAGTAAGGAGATTCTCCATGAAGCCCATTTATAAAAAAAAGTACCCCCACCTTTTTGAACCCATGTACGTGGGCAAAAACAAGGTCCGCTTCAACAACCGCGTTCTGGTCGGCCCCATGGGTTCCGGCGCCACCGGCGGCGGCGAAGACAGCGACGGCCGCATCAACACCTTCGGCATCGACTTCTGGATGCGCTACATTCAGGGCGGCTTCTCCTCCGTGGCTCTGCCCATGGAAGTGCCCATTGACGGCAGCCACGAACATATGTTCAACCTGAACCCCAAGACCTGCAACCAGATGAACTTCCAGCGCCTGCAGCGCGCCGTGCACGCCTTCAACGGCAAGACTTTTGTGGAATTCATGCACGGCGGTCCCTACATGCGCGACGGCTTCAAGAAAATTTCCGCCGACGACGAACCGCATCTCGGCGCCGTTGCGGCCACGAAGGAAGAACTTGAGGAAATCGCCGCCATGTTCGGCGAATACGCCCACTGGGCGCAGATCGCCAACTTCGACGGCATCATGCTGCACTACGGCCACGGCTGGCTGTTCAACTACTTCCTTTCTCCCCTCACCAACCACCGCACCGACGAGTTCGGCGGCTCCATCGAAAACCGCTGCCGCTTCCCTCTCATGGTCATCAAGGCCATCCGCGCCACCGTGGGCGACAGCATGCTCATCGAACTGCGCATGAACGGCAATGATGAGGCAGAAGGCGGCATCACGCCCGAGGAATGCGCCGAACAGGTCAAGATATTCGAACCCTACATCGACATGGTGCACATCACCTGCGGCCACCGCGTGGACGCCATGACCCGTCCCAAGCAGTGCCCCACCGGCTTCGACCGCACGGCCCACAATGCCTACGCGAGCGAAATCGTGAAAAAATCCGGCGTCAAGATTCCCGTGGGCACCATCGGCGGCATCTACTCTCCCGAAGTTGCCGAAGAAGTGCTGGCCAAGGGACAGGCCGACTACGTGCTCATGAGCCGCTCCGCCATGGCCGATCCTGAAATCATCAAGAAGGCCAAGGAAGGCCGCGAGGACGACATCCGTCCCTGCCTGCGCTGCAACTACTGCATGGACCACGGTCGTCGCGTCGCCATTTCCAAGGATCTGCATCTGCTTGCCTACCCGAGCTACGACCGTCATTGCATGGTCAACCCCCTGCAGTTCCAGAGCGCCCAGAAGCTGCGCATTCCGCCGTCCGACCGTCAGAAGAAGGTCGCCGTGGTGGGCGGCGGCGTGGCCGGCATGGAAGCGGCCATAAGCTGCGCCATGAGAGGTCACACCGTGGTGCTCTATGAAAAGACCGACCGGCTCGGCGGACAGGCTCTGCTCTCCGACCCCATGTGGTTCAAGAAGGAAATGAAGCTGTTCCACGAATATCTGGAACGCCAGGTGAAGAAGCGTCCCTCCATCACCGTGGTATACAACACCGAAGCCACGCCCGAAATCATCGACCAGAACGACTTTGACGCCGTCATCGTGGCCGTGGGCGCGGAACAGATCGTTCCCCGCATCCCCGGCGTGGAAAAGGCTACCATGTCCTTCGACGTGTTCGGCCATGAAGACAAGGTCGGCAAGAAGGTCGTCATCATCGGCGGCGGCGCCATCGGCGTGGAGCTCGGCATTCATCTGAACGGTCTCGGCCATGAATGCACCGTGGTGGAAATGGGCGAATTCATCGCCGCCAAGGCTCAGCTTACCGAGCGCACCGCCTACCTGAACGCCCTCAAGAAATACGACGTCAAGACCATGGTGAACGCCCGCTGCACCGAAATCACCGACAAGGGTGCGACCGTGGAAACGCCCGAAGGCTCGCAGTTGCTTGAAGCCGACACCGTCATCATCGCCGTGGGCACCAAGTCCCTCGTGGCGGAACGCGACAAATTCATCGACTCCGCCTTCGACGTCATCAACGTGGGCGATTGCGTGGAAGCTTCCAGCATCGTGCACGCCGTGCACACGGGCTTCGACGCCGGTCTCACGCTCTAAAGCTCCTTTCCCTGCGTTCTCCGCTTCCATTGCGTGCCGCAGGGAAACATGACAGAATAAAAGACTCCGTGAACTTCATCATTCACGGGGTCTATTTTTTTTTGAAAGAGACTGCCCATGGAAGACATGATACTCCGCGAGATCGTCGTTCTCTTTATCCTTTCCATCATCGTTGTGCTCGTCTGCCTGCGCTTCCGCCTGCCGTCCATCGTGGGCTTTCTGCTCACCGGCGTGCTGTGCGGCCCCTCCGCCCTCGGACTCATCCCAAGCCCCGAAGCCGTGGACACCATGGCCGACGTGGGCGTGGCCTTTCTCATGTTCTCCATAGGCATGGAACTTTCCGGCAAGGAACTCGTGAGGCTCAAGAAGCCGCTCTTTCTGGGCGGCTCCTCCCAGGTGCTGCTCACCATGGCGTTCGTGTTTCTGCTCACCTTCTGGTGGAGCGGACCGAGGCTCGGCGTCGTGTACGGCTGCATGGTCACGCTTTCCTCCACGGCCATCGTGCTCAGCATTCTGCAGCAGAAGGCGCTCACCGAATCGCCGCAGGGGCAGGTCTGCCTTGCCGTGCTCATTTTTCAGGACCTCGCCATCGTGCCAATGGTGCTCATCTTCCCCCTGCTTGCCGGAGGGCTCGAGCTCGACACCAATTCCATGATCTTCGCCGTGGGCAAGGGCGTGCTCGTCATCGGCGCCATTCTCCTTTTCGGCAAGTACCTGCTGCACCGGCTCATGTTCAGCGTGGTGAGCACGCGCAGCCGCGAGCTCATGCTCATGACCACCCTCGGTCTCTGCCTCGCCGTCGCGCTCATCACCTCGTGGCTCGGCCTCTCCCTTGCGCTCGGTGCGTTCCTCGCCGGTCTCATGATGGCCGAGTCGGAATACAGCCTGAACACCCTTGAGAGCATCATGCCCTTCAAGGAGGTGTTCTCGAGCATCTTCTTCATCTCCGTGGGCATGCTGCTCGACATACGGTTCTTCCTCACGCATCTGCCCGTCATCTCGCTGTGCGCCGCGGCCATCATCATCGCCAAGATACTCATGGTCGTGCCCGCCGTGCGCGTTCTTCGCTACTCCATGCGCACCGCACTGCTTGCAGCCTTCAGCCTCGCGCAGGTGGGAGAATTTTCCTTCGTGCTTGCCAAGTCCGCCCTGGGCCTCGAGCTCATCGGCAACGACGCCTACCAGGTATTTCTCGCCTCCAGCATCCTGACCATGGTGCTCACCCCGCTGCTCATCGGCGTCGCTCCCAAGGTGACGGCCAAGATTCTGAAGCGCCCCGACATGCAGACCGCGGAAGCCGCCACGGACGACGGCTCCGAGCATGACGAGGCGGAAAACTCCGACGGCATCATCCGCGACGGCAGACTGCTCAAGGATCACCTCATCATCATAGGCTTCGGCATCGGCGGTCAGATCATGGCTCACGGCGCGAAAAGCTGCGGCATTCCCTACATCATTTCGGAAATGAACCCCACCACCGTGGAAAAATACCGCTCCACCGAGCCCATACGTCACGGCGACGCTTCGTTCCCGCTGGTGCTCGAACATCTCGGCGCAGCCACGGCCCGGGCGCTCGCCATTCTCACGTCCGACCCTGCGGGCAGCCGGGCCATCATCGCCAATGCCCGGGCCATGAATCCGTCGCTGCACATCATCGTGCGCACGCGCTTTCTCGGCAATCTCAATTCCTACAAGGAAGTGGGCGCCAACGAAGTCATACCCGAAGAGTTTGAAACCTCGCTGGAAGTGTTCGCCCGCGTGCTCAATCACTACCTCGTGCCGCGCCAGACCATAGACCAGTACGTCTCCGCCATACGCCGCGAGAACTACGGCATGCAGCGCAGGCTCGGCATGGGCGGTTCCATCATGGACAGCCTGCCGGATCTTCAGCTTGTGGCCTACGCCGTGGAGGAAGGTTCGCCCCTTGCAGGCAAGACCATAGCCGAAGCCGCGCTGCGCAAGGAGCACGGCGTCACGGCGGCGGGCGTACGCCGCGGCGATGTCATCAACAACAATCCCGACGCGCAGACGCAGCTTCTGGCCGGGGACGTCGTCTACCTGCTGGCCACGCAGGAGGCGCTTGCCATGGCCGCGCATCTCTTCCACACCGAAGGCAAGGAAGCGGCCTGACATGACCGCCAGCACCTTCTCCGGCAACGGTCTTGCCGCACTCGATGACGACGGACGCCGGGAGTACTGGGCTGCGCTTGCCCTGCGCCACACCGCCGGTCTCGGCGCGCGGGGCGCGTGCCTGCTCGTTTCGCACTTCGGCTCGGCCTACGAGGCCGTGATGAACGTGCCCCTGTGGCCGGAAGCGGGCGTCCCCGCCCAGAAGGCGGAAGGCTATCTGAACAACGCCTGGCGTCTCAGGGCCCGCCCGGAATGGGAAGCGTCGCGCACGCTTCGGGCATCCATCATTCTGTGGACCGACAGGCGGTATCCTTCCCTGCTGAAGGAGCTGCCCGACGCCCCCGTTCTTCTGTACGCCGCGGGAGACACGGCGCTTCTCGGTGCTCCCTGCGTGGCGGTGGTCGGCTCCAGAAACAGCTCTTCTGCGGCTCTCGACTTCACCGCGGCCGTGGCGGAAGAGCTGTCTCTGGCCGGTGTGACCGTAGTTTCCGGCCTGGCCTTCGGCGCAGACGGCTGCGCCCACAAGGCCGCCCTTTCCGGCCCCGGACGCTCCATTGCCGTGCTGCCCGGAGGCGTGGACAGGGCCTTTCCCGCCGGACACCGGGAACTTTACGAACGCATGGCCGAACGCGGCCTTCTCATCAGCGAAATGCCGCCCGGATGGGTGCCCGGTCCCGGAGCCTTTCCCGTGCGCAACCGCATCATAAGCGGGCTCTCCCTCGGCGTTCTGGTCACGGAGGCCGTGCACGCGCGAAGCGGCAGCATCATCACGGCGCACCTTGCGGCCGAACAGGGCAGAAACGTGTACGTTCCCTCGCCGAACGCCCTGCGCGTCCCCTGCCGGGAAGGCACGAAAAAGCTGCTTCTGGAAGGCGCCCGCCCCATCTTCCGGGCCGACGACATTCTGGCCGACCTTCTTCCGCACCTCAGAAACGCCGCAGGGCGGCCTGCTCCCGCGCCGAACGAATGTTCCGCAGTTCGGGCCGCGTCCTCTGAAACGCGGCCTGAACCCGCCCGCAGAACGCGACCGGCCGTCCCGGATCAGACAAGGGAACACAAGGCTCCGGCCCGGCCGTCTCCGTCATCCGCCTCCCCGACCGTCGACGCCGGGGTCTCCCCCGCCGAAAAAGCACCCGTCCAGGCGTCTGCCCGCGCAGAGACAAAGACGGATTCAGACGAGTCTGCTCCCGCCCCGGAAAGACCGAAGGAGAAGACGCCCTCCTGCCTTCCTCCGCTCACTGAAGAGGAAGAAACCATTCTCTCCCTGCTGAAAAACGGCCCGCTCTCACAGGATGAGCTGCTCTACGCCGCACAGAAGGAAAGTCCCTCGTGGACGAGCGCCTCCGTGAGCGCCGTGCTCATGATTCTGGAAGTGAAGAAACTCGCCCGCCGTCTTACCGATACCCGCTACGAGGCCCGGACATGAGCCGACTTTCCGACATCACCGCCGCCCTGCCCGTTCCCGCCGCCACCTTTCTGGCCTGGATGGAATTTCAGAAAGGCGCGTCCGAAGCCACGGTGGAAGCCTATGCCGTGGACATTCTGGAATTCGAGACCTACCTGCACGGCATGGGCGCTTCTCTGGAAAGGCCCTCTGAAATCACGCGGCAGATGGTGCAGGGCTTTTCCGCCTCGCTGTTTCGCGAGGGCATGGCCCGTTCGTCCATGGCGCGCAAGCTCTCGGCCCTCAGATCGCTGTTCCGGCATCTTCTGCGCCTGCACAAGATAGAAAAGGATCCCTGCGCCGGCGTGCGCAACCCCAAGCAGGACCAGCGGCATCCCGCCATGCTCAACGTGGATCAGGTGTTCAGTCTGCTGGACGAAAAGCAGCTCTGCCCGGAGGCCGCCCCTTCGGGCCCGCCGGAAGCCGATGAGGTGTTTCATCTCAGGGACATGGCCCTTCTGGAACTGCTCTACGGCTCGGGCCTGCGCATCTCCGAGGCGCTGGGACTCGACGTCAACGGCGTGCGCCCCGAAAGCGGACACGTGCAGGTCATGGGCAAGGGCGGCAAGGAACGCATCGTGCCGCTCAGCGACACCTGCAAGGCCGCGCTTGTCCGCTGGCTTGCCGTAAGAAACAGCGTGCCTCCCGCGCACGGCGAGCGGGCCGCCTTTCTGGGACGGCGAGGCAAAAGACTCGACCGCCGTCAGGCGGCCCGCATTCTGGAAGAGCATGCGGCCGAGGCGGGCATTCCGCAGCACATCTCCCCGCATGATCTGCGTCACTCCTTTGCCACTCATCTTCTGGAAGGCGGCGCAGACCTTCGCGCCGTGCAGGAGCTGCTCGGCCACAGCCGCATATCCACCACGCAGCGCTACACGCATCTCAACCTCGACGCCCTCACGCGCATCTACGATGCCGCGCACCCTCTGGCGCAGAAAAAAGAAAAGAAATCGTGACGCCCGGCTCCCTGCCCCGAAAAAGGGCCGCCCCGGCCGGACGTGACTCCGGGAGCCTTCCGACGTCCGTTGAGCATCCGGCGGAAAAGCTCCCCCCTTTACCCATTGCGCGGGAAGCAAAGAAAGGATAGACTCTCTTGTCTTTTCTTTTTACGGGTGGTGCACGCATGTCTGAACATCTCATTCTTGCCGACATCGGCAATACCTGCATCAAGATAGTCTTCGCCCGCCCCGATGCGCTGGAAGCCTCCTATTCCCTGCCCACCAGGGCGCAGCACACGGCGGACAGTCTCGGTCTCTCCCTCATCCAGCTTCTGGCCCTGCGCGGCCTTGCTGCGGAAGAAATCACCGCCTGCCTCGTCTGCTCAGTGGTGCCCGACGTGAGCACGCTTCTTCACGAAGCCATGCAGAAATACCTCGGGAAAACGCCTCTCACCTTCCCCGGCGACTTCGACATCGACCTTGTGAACGGCTACGACCAGCCGCAGGAAGTGGGAGCGGACAGACTTCTGGCTGCCTTTGCGGCAAGGAAGCTCTTTGCCGACGCGCCGTCCATCATTTCCGTGGACTTCGGCACCGCCACCACATTCGACTGCGTGTCCGGCAACACCTACCTCGGCGGACTCATCTGTCCCGGGCTTTTTTCCTCCCGCAACGCGCTGGCCTCGGGCACGGCCAAGCTTCCGCGCATTTCTCTGGAAATGACGGAATCCTCCGTGCGCATAGGAAAAAACACCATCACGAGCATGAACCACGGCTTTCTCTTCGGCTTCGCCGCCATGACGGAAGGCCTGTGCGAACGCCTCAAGGCCCAGCTGCCCGGCCCCACCCTCGTCGTGGGCACGGGCGGTGCAGCGCATGATCTTTCCAGAATATGCCGCGCCTTTGACATCGTAAGACCCGATCTTATTCTTGAAGGGCTCCGGCTTCTCTGGAACCGTCGCGCATCATCCTAGCATTCTGTTCTCTTACCCGGACTTGTCCGGCATATTCCAAGGAGTTTCCTCAATGAACAACAGCACCATCACTTCCGTATGGGCCCGCGAGATCCTCGACTCCCGCGGCAATCCTACCGTTGAAGTGGAAGTCGGTCTGGAGTCCGGCCACGTCGGCCGCGCCGCCGTTCCTTCCGGCGCCTCCACCGGCAGCCGCGAAGCCCTCGAACTGCGCGACGGCGACAAAGGCCGCTACAAGGGCAAGGGCGTGACCCGCGCCGTGGAACACGTGAACGGTGAAATCGCCGAAGCCGTGGTCGGCCTCGACGCCCTGCGCCAGGTGCAGGTGGACAACACCCTCATCGACCTCGACGGCACCGAAAACAAGTCCCGCCTCGGCGCCAACGCCATGCTCGGCGTGTCCCTCGCCACGGCCCGCGCCGCTGCCGAATACCTCGGCCTGCCCCTCTACCAGTACCTCGGCGGCGTGAACGCCAAGATCATGCCCTCCCCCATGATGAACGTCATCAACGGCGGCGCGCACGCTCCCAACAACCTGGACATCCAGGAATTCATGATCATGCCCGTGGGCGCCAAGACCTTTGCCGACGCCCTGCGCATCGGCGCCGAAGTCTTCCACACCCTGAAGGGCATCCTCGCCAAGGACGGCCACGTGACCTCCGTGGGCGACGAAGGCGGCTTCGCCCCCAACCTGAAGAGCCACGACGAAGCCTTCAGCTACCTCATCAAGGCCATTGAGGCCGCCGGCTACATTCCCGGTGCGGAAGTGGCCCTCGGCATCGACGCCGCTTCTTCCGAATTCTACAAGGACGGCAAGTACGTCATTGCCGGCGAAGGCCTCGAACTCACCAGCGAACAGATGGTGGACTGGCTCGAAGACTTCACGAATCGCTATCCGCTCATCTCCATTGAAGACGGCATGGCCGAAAACGACCGCGAAGGCTGGAAGCTGCTCACCGACCGCCTCGGCGATCACATCCAGCTCGTCGGCGACGATCTGTTCGTGACCAACCCCGACATTCTGGCCGAAGGCATTGAAGACGGCCTCGCCAACGCCGTGCTCATCAAGGTGAACCAGATCGGCACGCTCACCGAGACCCTCGACACCATCGAAATCGCCAAGAACGCCGGCTACGCCACCATCGTGTCCCACCGTTCCGGCGAAACCGAAGACACCTTCATCGCCGATCTCGCCGTGGGCACCAACTCCGGCCAGATCAAGACCGGCTCCGCCAGCCGTTCCGACCGCATCGCCAAGTACAACCAGCTCCTCCGCATCGAGGAAGAGCTCGGCGACGTCAGCTTCTTCTTCGGCCCCATCCTTGCCGACAACTACGGACTCACCCAGTCCGACGAAGACGCTGAATAAGCATCCCGCGGGGAGGTCCGCCTCCCCGCACCCTTTCCACGGCCCGGCATTCCCGGGCCTTTTTCAGCCGCCTTTGCGGCTCCTTCCGCCGCCTGCGCTTGCCATGCGGCATGAGGAACATTGTCATGAGCAGACTGCTGCGTATCCTGTTCTGTGCCTTTCTCGCCCTCGGCCTCTTTGCCGGGGAATCCTCCGCCGCCGACATCTCCGCTGCGATGAACAAGATGCAGACCGCCTACGCCGACATGCAGAGCTTCCGCGCAAACTTCACGCAGCAGCTTCTGCAGCGGGAAAGCGGCGTCGTGGAAAAACGAAACGGCGTCATTCTCTTCAAAAAGCCCCTCTTCGTGCGCTGGGAGACCGCTGCGCCCCATGCCGAGCTTCTCATGGTCACGGACAAGGAAATCTGGAACTACCTTCCCGATGAAGAGCTCGCCTACCGCTACTCCCGCGCCCTTGCCGAAGACTCCCGCTCCCTCATTCAGGTCATCACCGGACAGAGCGCCCTTTCCCGCGACTTCGACGTGGAATCCGCCCAGGCTCCGGAAGACGGCAAACTCATTCATCTGCTGCTCTATCCCAAGGAACCCACCACGGAGCTCACCGAAGCTCAGCTCTGGCTTGATCCCTCCACGTTTCTGATCCGTCGCGCCATGGTCATGG
>JAXUUT010000077.1:0-3006 GCA_037230945.1 bacterium | reverse complement strand
GCACGCCGACCTGACGGGCGAGCAGGATGTGCTCACGGGTCTGGGGCATGGGACCGTCGGTGGCGGCGACCACGATGATGGCGCCGTCCATCTGAGCGGCACCGGTGATCATGTTCTTGATGTAGTCGGCGTGGCCGGGGCAGTCAACGTGAGCATAGTGACGCTTGTCGGTCTCGTACTCAACGTGAGCGGTAGAAATGGTGATGCCGCGTTCCTTTTCTTCGGGGGCCTTGTCGATGTCATCGTAAGCGATGAACTCGCCCTGGCCCTTGAGGCCGGCGATCTTGGTGATGGCGGCAGTCAGAGTGGTCTTGCCATGGTCGATGTGACCGATGGTACCAATGTTGACATGCGGCTTAGAGCGATCAAATTTTTCCTTGCCCATGATGGTCTCCCTAAATGGTTACTTGCAGTTGTGGTGCCCTGTTTGAGCAGCGGACGCCGTCCTGCTCTCTTTAAATGAGAGAGCAGCCCTAAAACACGGACTCATGACGCGCCAGAGAAAAAGGGGGAGCAACAAGAAACAAAGTGGCAGGTGGAGCGGGAAACGAGATTCGAACTCGCAACCCTCAGCTTGGAAGGCTGATGCTCTAGCCGTTGAGCTATTCCCGCCTGTGTGCCGTAGTCCCCTGACAGCGCGCACTGCCTCCTACAGCTATACCAGCGTAAAGCTGGTGGTGGGGGGTGGATTCGAACCACCGAAGTCTTACGACGACAGATTTACAGTCTGTTCCCTTTGGCCACTCGGGAACCCCACCACGCTATACAAAAACGCTTTCGCGTTCTTGCCGCAACCGGAAGAAGGAGCGTGACCTTCACCGGCCACCCGGATCAGAT
Source organism: bacterium (assembly GCA_037230945.1). GTDB lineage: Bacteria > Desulfobacterota > Desulfovibrionia > Desulfovibrionales > Desulfovibrionaceae > Mailhella. The sequence continues at coordinate 2,169 of JAXUUT010000077.1, read as the reverse complement.
TGAACCGGGAAATATGGAGCTCTTTCTCGTCGTCACTCCAAAATATGGAGCTGGCGATGGGAATCGAACCCGCAACCTGCTGATTACAAATCAGCTGCTCTGCCAGTTGAGCTACGCCAGCAGCAGGTATGGGAACTTATCTCGAATGATTCTTCTTGGCAAGAAGAATTTTCTTGTCTTCGGGCGTTCCCCGCAAACAGCAAAAGACTTGTACCCAAGAGAGGCAGCTTTGTAAAGCCTTTTCTTCGGCCTTTTCCAAAAAATTTTTACTCCCGCCGTTTTTCCCTCTCTTTTCGAGCGGATGCACGGCTTGCTCTTCCCCTGCGGCACCGTCTCCTTCTCCGCCCGCTTTGAGCTTCCGGCAACGCTGCACGCTCTTTCCCGCATTTCACCGCCCGCCCATTGCCCTGCAGGCGGCGTTTCTCTTTCGTCATCCGGTTCCGCCTTTTCGCTTGCCGTCCCTTCCCGCGCGGAAAGGCGGCCCTTGCGACGTTCCCGTCCGGGCCGCCCTGCTCTCTATTAAAACCGGTAAAGAAGCGTCACATGACCGCCCAGACTGTCCCGCTCTCCCGTGCTGCCCGTGAAGGCCGCGTCCAGAGTCAGCGGTCCGGCTCCCGGCTCCACGGCAAGACCGAGCTCGAACACGGCGCTGTCGCCCTTGAGCGATGCGTCGGGAATGGAAAAGTCGTTGGCCACGGCGTGCGCCGTGCCGCTGTACTCATGTTCCCAGGCCGCCCCCGCATAGGGCGTCACGCCTTCCAGCACCTTCCAGTCAAAACGCGCACCGAGGCGAAGGCGCCGCGAATCCACGCTGTTGAAGTGCACCGCGTCGCCGTTCATGTTCTCGCCGTCTCCGTCCTGATGCGTCCAGAAGAACTTTCCGTACACATCCATGTCCAGCGACTCGCCAAGCCCCAGCACGTAGCCGAGTCCCGCATGGCCGCCGTAGTAGGGATTGGAAAGATCGTAGTCGGCAGGACGTCCCACGTTGTCCCGCAGGTCGTCGCTGTGCCATGTCGTGTCGATGTTGCCCACGCGTCCCACGCCTTCCACATACAGTCCGGCAAGCGGCCCCGTGACCACATCGTACCGGGCGAGCACGCCTGCGCCCATGTACCGGCTGTTGCCGCGGCCGTTCACGTCGCCAGAGGCAAAGCCGTTGAACGTGTCCAGATGAGCCCGGCCGAACTCAAAGAATCCGCCCAGCACCGTGCGGCCGCCCGCGCCGGAAAAGCTTCCCGTCAGGCCCGTCATGCCGGAAAAGCCCTCGGTATCGGCCCGGGAACCCGTATGGTAGCGCGACGTGCCGCCGTACACGGCGGCGAAGGGCCGCCAGTGCTCATTCCCTTGCTCCGCCGCTTCCCGCGCATGGCGAAGCCCGGCGTCCGCAGCGAGATCCGCGCCCTGATTGAGCAGGCCCGATGCCGCGGCGCGAGCCTCCGTGAGTGCCGCTATGCGGGGATTCATGCGAACCTCTTCAAGAAAATGCAGCTGCACCGCGGTGCCGGTATTTTCCAGAATGCCGTCGTAATAGGTGACATAGCCCTGCTGAAGACTGACGAGTCTTCCCGCGGAGGCCTGCGCCACGGCGCCGCTCGCATCGCTGAGCAGCACGAAGGTACTCCCCTTGTAGGGAAGCCCGCCGGTTATGACCTCCGGCAGCTGCGCCGTTACCGTGGAGCCGTCAAAGTCGCCGCTCTGCGCGGCCGTCACGGCAAGCATGGGCACATTCACCGGCGCTCCCGGTGCAGGAAGCACGAAGTGCAGATTCTCAAATCCCGCCACGCGCGCGGCACTGCCCTGCCAGCTGTCCACAAAGAGCGTGTTGCCGCTGCCCGCGGCCGCCACGGGCGAATTCCCGACAAAACCGCCGTAAAAGGCGGCAGTGGGGGCAAACGACGCGCCTCTTCCTATGATCACGCTGTTGAACGAGGCCTCGCCGCCCTCGCCCGTTCTGCCGCCGTAAAGGCTGCCGCCCGCGAAGGCGTTCTGCACGAGCACGGTGTTGTGACTTGCCGACGAGCTTCCCGCGCCTGCCAGGCCGCCCGTCACGTCGCCTTCAACGCTGCCGCCGTTCGCAACCGCCACCACGTTGTCGTCCGCGCTGCCGCCCTCGCCCGTGCTGCCGCCGTAAAGGCTGCCGTTCACGGAGGCGTTCTGCACGATCAC
>JAXUUT010000075.1:0-18614 GCA_037230945.1 bacterium | reverse complement strand
GAAAGCCTTACAGGCGCACAAGAGGAACCACCGGCTATGCCGGTGGGGCCCCATTCATGTCCTGCATCGGGCACGGCGACCTGACGCTTCGGCATGGAAAGCACGGCTGAAACATGATACGTTGAGGCCGCGGGCGCTTTTGCCCTGCGCCGGGGCCGTGACGGACTCCGATCAACGTTCAGGAGAAGTGTCATGACGGAATATGACGACGAGGGCCGCAGAGTGGTGGAGCCGGAAATTCTGGAGAACGGAACGTACCGGAAGGCATACTCCGACGAGGCCTTTCATTCCAAGCTGCTGCGCTTTGCCGGAAAGATAGGCAAGGAAGGGCTGCGTTCGGCCCTCATCCTTTATTATACGCTGAAGCGCAAGGACCTGCCGGCCAAGACGCGGGCCATCATTTTAGGCGCGCTGGGATATTTCATTCTTCCCGCAGACGTCATTCCCGACATTGTTCCCGTGCTCGGCTTCACCGACGACATGGGCATTCTTGCCGCCGCACTTGCCGCCGTGGCCATGTACGTGGATGACGAGGCACGTGCAAAGGCCGACGCCGCGCTTGAGCGCTGGCTGGGCGCAGCGGAAAAGGCGCTCGGAAAAAAATAGCGTTTTTCTCCGGCGTGTCTCACGTGCTCCGTCGAAAGACGGAGGATGCGGAGATGCCCATGGGGCCCGTCATGGTCTGCTGCGGATTCACAGGGGCACAAAGCTCCGGTCGGTTCTGCGGCCTGTCCGAAAAAGAATCTCGGCAGAGAGTTCTGAAGGTCGTGACGGCGTCGTGGCCGTTCTGAATGACGGGGAGCGCCGTGGAACGCTTCCGCGTGGTCGGCCGTCCCGTTGGAAAGTGCACAGCACGGGGCGAAACGTGCGGAGAACAATGTCCTCCCCGTTCAGAAGTTGAGAAGGGGTGGCCTTCGAGGTCGAGGGCAGAACCTTTTGAGGCAGACGTCGGCGCCAGGCGGGCTTTTCCGTTTCGATGTCCGGTCTGTTTTCGGAGAGAGAAGCGTGCCTTTTCTCATCGTGTGAAAATTTTTTCCGAGACGGGAAAAATGCTTGCCATTTTCGGAAAAACGGGATATGTACGTCCTTCGTATGTCCGCAGGGACATGCGCAGCACTTGCCTGTAATGGAAAAAGTCGCCTCTCCTTTGAGCGGCGCACCTGCACCGACCGACGGGAACAGGTCATCATGCCTGCCAGCATCATACAGGGAGTGTGTGCCGCACACGCGGCTTCCGGTTCGCCGGTTTACCTGTACTATGGGAAGCAGGCTTCATTTCTGACCCGTTTTTCGGAGGTTTTAATGTACGCTATTGTTGAAGTGCTCGGCAAGCAGTACCGCGTTCAGGAAGGCAACAAGGTGGTTGTCGACCTCATGAACGCTGAAAAGGACAGCGAAGTGTCCCTCGACCGCGTGCTCATGATCGGCGGCGAAAACACCAAGATCGGCACCCCCGTCGTGGAAGGCGCCAAGGTGACCGCCAAGGTTGTTGATCACATTCTCGGCGACAAGGTCGTGGTGTTCAAGCACAAGCGCCGCAAGGCCGAACGCCGCACCCAGGGCCATCGTCAGGAATACACCGTTCTTACTGTTACCGGTATCGTCGCCTAACGGGCGTACCGCTATTTTCCAAGGAGTTTCATCATGGCACATAAAAAAGCAGGCGGCAGCTCCCGCAACGGTCGTGACAGTGAAGGTCAGCGCAGAGGCGTGAAGCGCTTCGGCGGCCAGCATGTTCTTGCCGGCAACATCATCGTTCGTCAGCTCGGCACCGTGGTTTATCCCGGCGCCAACGTCGGCATGGGCCGCGACTACACCCTTTTCGCCAAGTGCGACGGCGTGGTGAAGTTTGAAAAGTTCCTCCGCAAGCGTCGCGTGCACAAGCGCGTGAGCATCGTGCCCGCGGAAGCCGCGGCGTAACTGCGCTTACGGCATGATTTGTTGGGGCGAGAAGGGCCATGGCTCTTCTCGCCCTTTGTGTCTTTTTTCGGGGAAGCAGGCCTTGTGCCGCATCCGGCGGCTTGCCCGGCGGCATCCCCCTCTCTGAATCCGACGCGTGCCGCTTCTGCCGGAGGTGTCCGTTGCGCGGATGTCGTTTTCCGCTGCGCTAGGCAGTGCGCCTTTTGCCCGTGAGCTGGGCGGTTGCCGCGCCCCGGGCGGCGGACGGCGTCCTTTGCGGACGCCGTGCGGCGTTGCGTCCCAATCGTGAGGAAAGCATATGAAATTTGTGGATGAAGCCACCATTCAGGTAAAGGCCGGCAAGGGAGGAAACGGTTGTGTTTCCTTCCGCCGTGAAAAGTTCGTGGCCAAGGGCGGCCCCGACGGCGGCAACGGCGGAGACGGCGGCAACGTGTACGCCCGTGCCTCCACCAGACTGTACAGTCTGTACGACTTCCGTCTGAAGCGCATTTATGAGGCCGAGAACGGCCAGGGCGGCATGGGCAGCCAGTGCGACGGCCACAAGGGCGAGGATCTCATCATCGAGCTTCCCGCCGGAACTCAGCTCTACGAGCGTACCGGTGAAGGCGAAGTGCTTTTTGCCGACATTTCCGACCCCGACAAGCTGGTGCTGCTTGCGGCGGGCGGCCGCGGCGGCAAGGGCAACGAGCATTTCAAGTCCTCCACCATGCGCGCGCCGCGCTTTGCGCAGAAGGGCGAACCCGGCGAGGAGCGCACCTTCCGGCTGGAACTCAAGATTCTGGCCGATGCCGGGCTTCTCGGTCTGCCCAATGCCGGAAAGTCCACCTTCCTTTCCCGTGTGTCTGCGGCCCGTCCCAAGATTGCGGACTATCCCTTCACCACGCTGACCCCCAACCTCGGCGTGCTCATCGACGACTGCGATCCCGACAGACGCATGGTCATTGCCGACATTCCCGGTCTCATTGAGGGCGCGCACGCCGGTCAGGGGCTCGGCGACCGCTTTTTGCGCCATGTGGAGCGCACGCGCTTTCTCGTGCACATTCTCAGCATCGAGGATGTGAACCTCGAGTCGGAGAATCCCTGGGAAGGCTTCGACCTCATCAATGACGAGCTGTCCCGCTTTGATCCGGAACTTGCGCTGCGCCGTCAGATAGAGGTCGTCAACAAGATAGACCTGCGCACGCCGGAGGAGCTTGAGGCGGTCAAGGCCCGGGCGAAGGCCGACGGACGCGACATCGTGTTCATTTCCGCCCGCGAGAACATAGGGCTCGACGAGCTTGTGGCGCGCATGTGGAAGCTGCGTGACGAGCTGGACTTCAATGACCCCTTCGTTCATTATCAGGAGGAAGTGGTGGTGGATGAAGAGTTCCCCGACATTGAAGTCATATGGACGCGTGAATGATGAATACCCGTGAAAAGACGCTGAAAACGGCGCATACCCTTGTGGTGAAGGTGGGAAGCGCCGTGCTCACCACGGCCGACGGCCTGCACCTTTCCGTATTGTATAATCTTGTGGAACAGCTTGCCCGTCTGGTCCGTCAGGGCAGGCGCGTCTGTCTGGTCAGTTCCGGTGCCGTGGCGGCCGGAAGAACGGCATTGCCCGATCGCGGCCGCAGCGTGGTGGGACTTTCCGGCAAGCAGGCTCTCGCCGCCATAGGTCAGGGCTGTCTCATGCGCGAGTACGAGCATGCCTTTGCCGCGCAGGGGCTTCTGTGCGCTCAGGTGCTGCTCACGAGGGACGATCTGCGCAGCCGCACCCGCTTTCTCAATGCCCGCAACACCTTCATGAACCTGCTTGACTGGGGCGTCGTGCCCATCGTCAACGAGAACGACACCGTGGCCGTGCAGGAACTCAAGTTCGGCGACAACGACCAGCTTGCGAGTCTCCTGCTCAATCTGGTGGAAGGGGATCTTTACATCAATCTCACGAGCGCGGACGGCGTTCTGGCGGTCAATCCCGAAAAGGCCGCACCCGGCGAGGTTGTTCCCTATCTTGACAGCATCGAGGACATCGCCTCTCTGGACATAGAGTCGCTTTGCGGTGCCAAAACCAGCGTGGGAACCGGCGGCATGCGTTCCAAGCTCATGGCCGCCCGTCGTGCGGCTCAGCTCGGCGTGCCTACGCTCATTCTTCCCGGACGCCGTCCCGACATCCTCGACCGGGCCTTTGCCGGGGAGCATGTGGGCACATGGGTATGCCCGGCGGAACAGGCCGTGTCCCGCCGCAAGTACTGGATGGCCTATCAGTCCGAGCCGCAGGGCACCGTCGTGGTGGATGAAGGCGCGGCCCGCGCCCTGGAGGAAAAGGGCGGAAGTCTGCTGCCCGGCGGCGTGACGGCCGTGGAAGGCAGCTTTGAGCCCGGAGCGCTCGTGCGCATCATGTGCGGGGAGCATCACATAGGCGTGGGACTCATCAACTATTCTTCGGAGGACCTTGAGCGCATCAAGGGCCTTCGTCGCGTGGAAGTGGCTGCCGTTCTCGGCGATGCTCATTATCCCGAGGTCATCCATCGCGACAATCTGCTCATCAACGCAGCGGTGTAGTCGCGCATTTCTGGAGAACAGAAAGGGCCGGACTGTCTCGTGCAGTTCCGGCCCTGCTGTTTTAATGTCTTCGGCAATCAGACGAACATGCCGAAGTTGTTCATGGTCTCGAAGGACGCGTCTTCCGACGGCGCTTCTTCCGTGCCGGGCGCTGCGCAGAGCTCGGCCAGCTTCTTTTTCCAGACCGAAACCTGTGCAAGAAAGTCGTTCACGGCAAGGCTCAGGGTGTCGGGAGTGAGAGCACTCTCGTCGAACCTTTTCCAGAGCACGACGCGACCGAGCGTGCCGTGGACGGAGAGCGCCGCGCCGCCGGTTTTGGCTCCGAGAAGCGAGGCTTCGAGCAGCGCAAGGCAGACGTCTTTGGAGAGGCCGGAGGCGTCGCCTATTTCAGAGTACATGAAGAGCGCGTGGTCTTCCTCATCGTGGGTGAAGGTGACTTCGTCCCGGCTGTCGAACAGCAGCGAGCAGCTGCCGTCCACGTCGGGGGCAAGATGATCAATGCCGATGGATGCGCCGAAGCGCTCAAGCGTAGTGGTCCATTCCATGAAAGCTCCTTGAAGGGTCGGGCGACGTTGATTCAGACGGAATGCCGTTTGTCATGGGGACACGGGGAAAAGGCCCCGTGTCCATGTCTGCGTTACGGTCTGTAGTACTTGGACAGCAGCGGGAAGATGTCCGCATGGTCGGCTATCACCTTTTCGATGCCGCGCATGAAGGTGTCCGCATCCTTGTTCCATTCCCTGGCGAAATCTTCCCGTATGGCGTCGAGCATATCCCGCCTGTCCTGCATGCATCTTTCGGCCAGAGGCGCGGGCGCCGTGGCCGCCGTCTGCACGAGCTTGTCCAGCACGTTGCGGGACTTGCAGAGCGGATTGGTGAGACGCTGGAGCCTGTCGGCTTCCAGGGCAAGTTCTCTTCGTATGGCCTCAGCGCTCTGCGTGGGCTTCTCGCCCTCCTTGCCGTGCAGGAAGGCAAAGCGCTCGGGATTGAATTCCTGCGTGCGGCCTATGTCCAGAGAGTCCGCGGCGTTGAGCAGCATGGCTTCCAGCGTCTGCCCGCGGTGGGCGTCTATGCTGTCCCTCACGGCCTGCTCGTAGTCCGCGCCGAGGGTCGCGTCGCCGAAGGCGGTCTTCATGGCATCCACGGTCATGTTGGCGCTTCTGTCCTCCCAGCGGTCGGCGCCGCCGCCCTGCCTGCCGAGGTCGTGCCCCGTGATGCCGCACAGAACGGCGTTGCGGTCCATGGGCACGCCCTGTTCCTCAAGCATGGAGCACATGACCGAGGCGAAGATGAACGCGCGGGCGATATGGCCGCGCCCGTGCACCGAGGTGCCGCGCTCGAAGGTCCGTTCATGGTTCATGTAGGCGTCGAGATTGGCGATGAGGAACGCTCTTCTCTGCGCGCCGTCTGCGGGCATGGATGCCGGCATGGCCGCGGCGGGGAAGGCCGGATAGCCCGGATGCGTCCGGTCGAGAACGGCGGCGGTCTGCGGGGCCACCTCGTGCAGGGCCTCGCGGGCGGACTGCGGAATCAGCGACAGCTCGGCCGTGAAGGTCGGCACGTCCTTGAATTCGACGTCGGCCACTCTGGAGGCGTTGACGGCGTTGCGCTGCATGAGCAGGAGCGTTGAACTCATCACGCCGAAGTCCGCGGCATCCGCCAGAGCCTCGTCTCCGGAGCGGTGACCGACCTGAAAGAGCTGGCCCATGAAGCGCAGCTGCTCGGGAGAGTTCAGCCGGGCCTGAAGACGCTGCAAGTCCTGCCTGTTCACGGCGGGAGAGCCGTTTTCGAGCATGGCCAGAGACATGAACGATATGCGGTCGAGTTCGGCGGCCTTGTCGTCCGCGCCGAAGTCGGCGTCGCCGAGGTGCTGGATGAATCCGTTGAGATCGTCGGAGGCGTTCTGCATGAGCGAGCCGATGCTCCGGAAGACCGCTTCCGGGGAAGGCGCGGCCCCGGCGTTCATGAGTCCGCGCAGAACATTGGCCTGCGCCGTGGCATGGGTGTGGATGATGCGCAGCTCTTCCGGGGAACGCAGCGCCCTTGCGCTGCATACCCAGAAGGCGAAGGCGTCCTTCTGCGCCTGTGTGGCAAAGGGAAGACGCTCAAGTTCGGTCAGAAGTTCGGCCTTCTGCTGCAGCATGGGCTTTGCCGTCTTCTGGAAGGCCTGCCGGACCAGACTCTGCGGATCCAGGCTTGCCTGACTCAGGCTCTTCATGTCGGCTGCGATGGTCTGCATGAACTTTCCGGCCAGAGCGGCGAGGGCGTTGCCTTCAAGGCGGAGCGTTCCCGGAGCAAGATTGCCGCCTATCTGCTCGTCTTCGATGAGTCTTGCTATGTGTCCGGGAAGATCCGTGAGCACGGCTTCGGCTTCGGCGTCGATGCGTTCCTTGTCCAGATGACTGACCTGGAACTGTCTTTCTTCCTGATGCAGTCTGTTGATGCCTTCCACTTCCCTGCCGAGGTCGAAGTTTTCGATGAGGTTTACATGAATGCCCGTGCGTTCCTCAAAGGCGGCCATGCGGGCTCTCAGTTCCTCGAGGTTCTCTTCCGGCACGTCGTCGATGTTGATGCGTATCTCGGCAATGTCGCGGGAGGGGACGAGCGGGCCCTGTATCTGCGCTTCTATGTACTGCGCTCCGGTCAGGTGCACGCGGGGGTGACTGCCGTCGGCGTTCTTCATGGCGGCCATGGCAAGGGCATTGCCGTCAAAATTGCTCATATGGGGAATGAGCGCTTCGAGATTGTCGTGCGTGGCCAGAAGGCTGCGCGTGGCGGCGCGGTCGCCGAAGCAGTCCAGGAGCAGACCCTTGAAGCGCGCCGCCTGGTCCATGTCGGTGAGATTGATGTCCGAGGGCAGGGCGATGAAGGCTGAAGCGCGGGCGTCCGGCACTTTTGCAATGCTGTCGAACCAGTTTTCCAGCGCCTTGTGTTCCTTGGAGTTCACGTCCCGGCAGGCCGTGGTGAATTCTTCCGGAAGTCCCGCGCCGTCCAGAAGAGCGTAGAAGCTGGTGCGTCGCTCCTGCGACATGTTGACCACGGGCGCATAGAATGTGTCTTCGGCAATGTAGGTCGCGCGTCTTGCCACATCGTCCTTCAGCACTATGGCCGCCGATCCGTAGTCCGCTCCTGCGGATACGGCGCCTATTCTGCGGCCCTGAACGTTGAGCGCGCCGTACACGGGGCGCTCGTCGGCCTGCACGGCGTGTCCTTCCAGCTCGGGGAACAGCAGCCGTTCCGCGGCGTCGCGGCGGGCAAGGTAGCCTTCGCCCTTGATGAGCGTCTCTTCTTCGGCCAGATGAAAGATGTTCTTCATGGGCTCGTCGGGATGCGCCATGATGCCGCTCTCGCTCAAAAGCACGTCCACGTCGACGTTGATGGTGAGTTCCGCGCTGCGCAGAACGTCGGCCATTTCCTTCACAGATACGGAAGGAAGATCCCTGCGGCGAAGCGCTTCCGTTTCTCTGGCTGCCGTCTTTTCCCTTGTCGTGGCGCTTTCGGCCGCGGTCTCCACGAGCGTGCGCAGGTTGGCGGGAGTGATGTCGTGGGGCTGCGCCGGGGCTATGGCCGCGCCCTGAGCGCCGTATTCCTCGCTGAGACGCGGCGGCATCCTGAGGGCCGTGAGCGAGGCGTCTTCAGGATGCGCGGCCACAAGGTCGTCCACCATGCCGCGCACGGTGCGGTTGCTCACTTCCTTGAGCACGAGCGCCTGAAGATCGAACAGCAGCGAGGCGGCGCTGCGGGCATCTTTGGCCTTGGCGTTGATCTGTCCCTCACGCATGAGCGCGCTTTGCAGCAAGTCCATGTCCCCGGAGTTGAAGGTCTGGTACACGGCGGCGAGTTCCGCATTGCTCAGGTTCTCCACGGCGGGCGCAAAGGCCCACATCATGCTTTCCTTCTGCTGAGGCGAAAGCTGGCCGAGCTTGTCGAGCCTCGTCATGAAGTCCTGTGCCGCCTTGAGGCAGCCGAGAAGAGACTTGGCGTTCAGCGTTCCGGGTTCCTTGAGCACCTGAAGTGCATCGTTGGCGGTCTTGGTGAGACCTTCCTTGCCTCTGACAACTTTTGTGGCGGCCGTAAAGCCCTGGAAGGGAACTTTGTTGGCCTTTATGTTGTCCAGACGGATGGGTTCTCCCTTGCCGAGCTGGACTCTATGGTTGCCGAAGACGCCGGTTTTTTCCGTAATGCCGCGGGCTTCGAGCTGACTGTGCAATATCTGGTCGGGCTGTATGCGGGGCATGATATATCCTCCTTGAGGGAACGATGAGTGCGGAACACTCACGATCTAGCAAGATTCGTGCCGAAATGTCGAAGAAGGGTACGACAGGAACGCCTTGATAAAAAAATATCAGCTCCCCAGACGCTTGTCTACAGAAACACCGGAAGGAAAGCGGCAAAGCGCCAGGAGGCACGAAGAGGGGAAATTTCCCCGGGGCATGTTTGAGGAGTCGGCGGGGCGGCCGGGGCGGCTGCGGCGTTTTTCGGCTGACGACCGGGCCGGGATGACGGCCGGAAAGGCTTTGCGCGGGAAGAAGAAGGCGGGGATGTTCCGTGTCGTCTGGCAGCCTGCACGCGGGGTCCGTTCCGGCATGCGGCAGCCTGCCATCCCCGGGCAGAGAACAGAAAAACGACTTTTTTTTTCGGAAACGGCAAAAAAATGCTTGCCAGCCACGGCGATTTTCTATAAGTTGCAGCTCGTGCCCAGGTGGTGGAATTGGTAGACACACTATCTTGAGGTGGTAGCGCCGAATGGCGTGGGAGTTCGAGTCTCCCCCTGGGCACCAGCAGAAAGCAAGAGCCGCAGACATATGTCTGCGGCTTTTTCGTTTAATCGTGTAAAAATCTGTGAGTTTGTGTGTGCGCCTCCAGACGCAGAAGCCGTGGATAAACGACAAACGCCCGCGGCAGACAGGGGACTGTGCTCCGCGGGCGTGGGGCAGGTTTGGAGCGGCGTTCTCCAGCCGGCCGGAACTGTTTCGTATTCCGGCATGGGAGAGAACGACGGTGACGGCTCAGTTCAAGGGAATGTTCGGTGCGCAGTCAAGCAGCACCCGGCAGTCGTGCAGTATGGCGTCGATGATGTCCCGAACGGGGCGAACGCTTCGAATCAGGCCTGTGCTCTGGCCTGCCATGATGGCGCCGTTGTCGTGATCACCTTCCAGCATTCCCCGGCGGGAGGAGTTGGCAGCAAGAGCGAGCACTTTGGCCTTGGCGTCTGTCCAGGGATAATCGGCTTCTGAGGCGGCGATTTTGGCGGTCAGGGCGTTTCTCAGCTGACGGCAGGGTTCTCCGGTGCAGAAGCCCGCTTCCGTGGTGGCGAAGTCTCCGGCGTTCACGATGGCTTCCTTGGAGGAAGGATGGATCTCCGCTTCCTCAGACGCCAGAAATACGGTGCCCATTTCTATGCCGCAGGCGCCGAGCATGAGAGCTGCGGCCATGCCGCGTCCGTCAGCGATGCCGCCGGAGGCCGCCACGGGTACGGTGGCGATGTCCGCTACCTGCGGGACGGCCGCCATGGTGCCCTGAAAGGTGATGTGACCGCCGCCGTCGCGGCCTTTCACAATGAGCACGTCCGTGCCCGCATCCTGGGCGACAAGCGCGTCCTGCACTGTAAATACCTTGGTCAGAACGGTCAGTCCTGCCTTTTTGAAGTTTTCAAAATGCCTGCGCGCAAAGTCGGGATCCAGACGATGGCTTTCGTCGCAGAGCGTGTCCAGGTGAAGATAGCGGACGCCTTCCTCCTTCAGCAGGGCAGTTATGGTGTTCAGCTTTTCGTCGGTGATGAAGCGGGGGTGAAAGCCGAGATTGACGGCAAAGGGGCGGTCCGTGAGTTCTCTGGTTTTTGCGACCTGCGTGCGGATGAAGTCCGGCACGGCGGCGCCTGTGCCGAGAACTCCGAGCCCGCCGGCCTCCCCGACGGCAGCCACAAGCTTTGCCGTACTGATCCAGGCCATGGGGCCCTGAATGATGGGTTTTTCCACGCCGAGGACTCGGCAGAGGCTGTTGTTCATGATGTTCTCCTTGGAAAAGAGGATTAATTGAAAATCCAGCCCATCAGATACCAGTAGGGCAGCTGAAGAACGAGGAATGAGACGAAGGTGACGGCGCTTTTGATGCTGGCGAGCATGATGAAGTCGCGCATGGTCATCATGCCGAAGCTGAAGATGACCACGAGCGTGGTGATTTCATGGGGCAGAAAATACATATCCGCACCGAGCACGATGCACATCATTGCCGTAACCGGCTGCAGATTCAGAGAAAGGGCTATCTGCGTGAACGGGGCGCTGAGGGCTGCGAACATGGCGCTGGCGCTGAGGACGAAATTGGCGAGGGCGCATATCACGAGAATGATGATGAACACGATGCTCGGGGAGAGGGACGTCAGCAGGGGAAGGGCGGTTTCCTTGATGAAGGGGGTGAATCCCAGTTCCATGCCCACGACGCCGATGCTCATGCAGGCGGCCATGAAGGCCAGCACGTTGATGTTGACGCGGCTGATGGACTTGGTCGTGCCGGCGCGCAGCGCTGGAGTGAACAGAAGGTACGGCAACACCATGAAGGCATAGTTCAGCGAGTAGCCGTGCACCGGTTGCAGGAGAACATAAATGAACAGGGCAGTCACCACGACGCAGATGTGTTTTTCTTCCGACGTGAGCGGACCGAGCTTCCTGAGTTCCTCTTCGAAATATTCTCGTCCGTTGCCTTGCGTGACGAAGGTTTCGGTCTTGAACAGCTTGGTCAGCAGCCATACGAAGAAGACGTCAGCGAAAAGCTGGGGCCAGTTGTAGATGATGCAGGTGTACCAGGGCAGCATGGTGCTTTCCTGACCGGGCACGAGGCGCATGCCCTGTTCCAGCAGACCCAGAGTAACGGGGGTGTAAATGAAGGCCGAAGAGCCGAACGCTCCCACGGCGGCCACAATCATAATGATGGCCGATTCCTTGCAGGGCTTCTCATAGCCGAACACCTTGCACAGTCCGAAGGCCAGCGTGGCGATGATGATGTAGCCGCGTGTGAACGTGAGAATGGAAAGAATGATGCCGGCGAAGAGAAAACCGTACAGCGCTCCGGTATAGGTGCCGCCGGTTTTGCTGATGCACCACATGCATATGCGCCTGAGAATGCCGACTTCTTCCATGACGTTTGCCAGAATGAACGCGCCGAGACTCATGAAAATGACGGTGTTGGTCCACGGTTTGAGAGCCACGGATTCCGGCACGAGTCCGCTCGCGATAAAGAGCGTGCTGAGCAGCATGGATGCCGCTACGACGGGCAGCAGCTCAAAAGCGAGTATGCTGATGAAGAATACGGAAAAGGAGAAGAACAAACGCAGCTGCGGGGTGAAGTATTCGCTTGCGGGAATGCAGGTGACGGCTGCTGCCAGTGCGAAGGTGATGATCCACTTGATGAGTACGGTGCGGTCGCTGCCGGAGATGCTGATTGCCATGTGAACCTCGTTCGAGATGCGGAAGAGAATGGGGGCGTCCGCCCCGTTCCGGTGCGGGGCGGACGGTGGGGAGCTAGTCTTCGAGTCCGAACAGGCGGGCGGCGTTGCCGTACATGATGTCCGGCAGTACCTCTTCACGGATGCCGCAGCTCAGCCAGTAGTCCACGGCGAACTGCATGGTGCAGCGGGGGAAGGCGGAGCCGAAGAGAATGCGGTCGCGAAGCATGTAGTTCGCCGCCTTGGCGAGCAGCATGCCGGCAGGGGAGTTCGGCATGGTTCCGTCGGGGGAGATGTAGATGTTGCCGTTCCAGAAGGCGAGATCGATGACTTCCAGCGTACGGGGACCGCCGCCGTGACAGAGCACGAAGTTCACCTTGTTGCGGTAGATGCCGGAAATTTCTTCCAGTGCGGCGAGCTGTTCCAGGGACATGGAGCGGAATGTGATGAGCACCGGAATGCCGTGCTGCGCGCAGATGTCGTAGATGAACATGGCGCGCTTGTCGTTGAGCATCCAGTTGGGCTTGTCGATGGCGGGTTCCACGGCCACGCCGCGGCAGGGACCGTTGACCACGTACTTGTTGATCTGAGCCTCGATTTCATCCGGCGTGTGATAGACGGGGGAAATGCCGGGAACGCCGAGAATGCGGCCCGGATACTTTTCCATGAGTTCCACGAGTTCGCCGTTGTCGGTGGGAGCGCGGTGATTGCAGGGGTCGCCCCAGGCGGCACGGTAGGGTGCCACGGCCAGATCCACGCCGGCGGTATCCATTTCCTGGATGAAGTCATCCATGCTGCGGGAATCGATGGTCCGGGAAAGATCGGGGCAGCCGCTCTGGAAGTTGCCCTTGCGGAGAGTGCTTTCCTTGTCGAAAAGGCAGAAGGGATGACCTTCATTCATGAAGGCCTTGAAGGGGGGACGGCAGCGCATGTCGGCTATCTTCATACCGTAACGCATAAGGAACCTCGCTTATTGATGGTTGCAGTATACGGGGACAATGTTTGCCTGTACTGTTGCAAGATACGGGCCATTATAAAGTTTTTCATTTATTTCAATATATTGCCATAAAAAGAGAAAAGATGATCATGTTCGAAAAAGGACAATATATGCACCGTTCTGCAAAAGAAGGGACAATGCGACTTGTCCTTTTTTGTGAACTGAAGGTGAATATGTGGGGAAAAAGGCCGGTTTTCTGAGGGACAGACAGGGACAAAAGGGACAATATATTGTCCTTTACGGCATGAAAAAAGGCATGACCACGAAAGGTCATGCCTGCGTTTGTGCGGAAAAAGGCTTACTTGAAGGTGTCGTACAGCGTTACGCCGGGATTGCCTTCTTCCAGTCCGAGGAAGCGTGCGGCGTTGTCATAGAGCACCTTGGGCAGCACTTCCTGACGGAAGCCGGCCTTCAGGTAGAAGTCGCGGATGAACTTCTGATCCTGGAGCGGGTAGGCGGATCCGAACATGAGCTGATCCTGCAGCAGGTAATTGGCGGCATCCACATAGGCCTGCCAGCCGGGCATGTTGACCAGATAGCGGTCGATGCACACGAACAGATTGGGATACATGGCACATACGGCGCTCATCTGGGTGAACCAGGGCCATGCGCCGTGGTACAGACAAAGCTTCATGCGGGGGAAGCGCTTGAGTACGGCTTCCACTCTCTGGGGCATGTAGGCCGTGACGTCGGGATAGCCGGGGCCGCCGAAAGTCACGGAAACCGGCAGGTTGCGATCCTGGCACAGCTCAAACACGGGGGAGAGGCGCTCATCGTCGAAATACATGGCGCTCTGTCCTGCGGGGGAGACGGCAGGTTCCACGTTGACGCCGGTAAAGGGACCGTTGACGGCATATTGCTCCACTTCGCGGAGGCAGGTTTCCATGTCGTACACGTCCACGCCCACCATGCCGTAGAAGGTGTTCGGCATCTTTTCAATGAGCTCTTTGATTTCTTCGTTGGCCTCCGTGGTCTTGCCGCGACGCACCGCGCATACGCCCTTCACTATGTTTGCCGCCTTCATTTCGGCCATGAACATGTCAAACGATTTCTGTCTGGCGGATTCGGCCACGGGGCAGCCGCCGAACAGGGGCGCTCCCTGAAATTTCTTTTCCGTGAAGGCTACGGTGTTCACGTTGAAGCGGAGCGGGGGACGGCAGCGCATATCGATGGTTCTCATGACGGTCTCCTTTTTTGACGGAACGTTTCTCTCCCTGTCGGAGAGTGGATGGAAAACGTCATGCAAAAATCGTACCAGAGAGGCATGACGTCCCGGCGGGCGTCACTTGCCGCCGAGCAGGCCGAGCTTTCTGAGGCGGAAGCGCAGGGTGCTGGGGTGGAGTCCGAGCACGGCGGCGGCGCCGTTCGGCCCCTTGATCTTCCAGTTGCAGGATTCCATCACGTTTCGGTAATGCTCGGCCATGACGTCGGAGGAGCGCATGGAGCGCGGCGTCCGTGCCGGTTCCGCTTTTCCGAGCGCTGCGTGACGCTGCGTGGTGGGGCCTGCGGCAAAGTCGCAGGAGAGGCGCATGTGGTCGTGATCGGGCGAAATGGCCATGGCTTCCATGAGCACGTTCTGCAGTTCTCGTATGTTGCCCGGCCAGGAATGGGCATGGAGTTTTTCCATTTCTCCGTCGGCCAGGTGCATGGAGGGAATCTTGAAGTCCCGGCAGAGCTTTTCGAGCAGGTGATGCACGATGACGGGCAGATCGTCCAGCCTCTCGCGCAGGGGCGGCAGTGCGATGTGCGCGCCGTTGAGGCGGAAGTAGAGATCGGCGCGGAATTTGCCCTCTTTTATCATGGCGGGCAGATCCTGGTTGGTGGCCGCTACGATGCGCGTGTTGATGCGGATGGGGCGCGAGGCTCCCACGGGCACGATTTCCTGTTCCTGCAGCACGCGCAGCAGGCGGGCCTGCATGTCCATGGGCAGCTCGCCGACTTCGTCCAGAAAAAGCGTGCCGCCGTCGGCCCGTTCAAAGTAGCCCTTGTGATCACGCATGGCGCCCGTGAAGGAACCTTTGCGGTGGCCGAACAGTTCGCTGTCGATGAGGGCGGAAGGAATGGCGCCGCAGTTGAGCGCAATGAAAGGCCCGTCGTGCCGGGGAGACTGTTCGTGTATCATGCGGGCGATGAGTTCCTTGCCGCTGCCGGTTTCGCCGGTGACAAGAACGGGAATGTCGTGCATGGCCACAAGGCCCGTGCGTTCGATCACCTGCTGCAATCCGAGCTGATCCTGAAGAATGTCGCGGGCCTGACTGGTATGGAGGTTTCTTTTGAGGCGCTGATTCTCCCGCTGGGCGTCCTTGAGATTGTTTTCCAGTTCCTGACATTTCTGGTAGTTGCTCACGGCAATGCACAGTACGGGGCGCAGGGTGTCGAGCAGCTTGAGCTCGTCGGGCGAGAACGGGCCGGAGAAGCGGCATTCGCCGATGGGTCGGGATTTGTCCCACAGCACGATGTCGTACCAGGGCAGCGGCATGGGCGGATGGTCGCTCATGGTGCATCTGCGGCAGAAGATGACGAGCGGGTGATGCGCATCGCTGATGAGTTCTCCGCCGTGATTCTTCAGCGATATCATCTCATCGAGACGAGCCTTGCTGAGCAGCGGACCGTAGTAGGTGGACGTGCCCGTCAGGGAAGCCCGCAGGTGCAGATTGTTGGCTGATCCCTGTTCCTGCATGAAATAGGTGGCAAGCCTGATCTCCTGACACGGCATGACGGTGGAGAGATAGGAGAGAAGCTGTCCGAGGCCTTCCTGAAGATTGAGGGTCTTCAGCAGATGTTCCGTAGCCTGCTCAAAAAATTCAGCCTTATGTACGCTCATGGGATAACCTTGCCATGCACTGATGAGAAACGGCGCAGAATGCTTTTCGTTGTGTGATGGTGGGATGATAGCAAAGAATGACGCACCAGAAAAGCGAGGAAGGCGCGCGTCGCAGGTGGAGCTTTTGCAGAACGCCCTTTTGCCCGTGCATGACGACAGTCCTGCGAGCAGAGCAGCACACGTTTTTTGCGAGATTTGCCAGCCTGGGGCGGGACGCTTGCCGAACAGGATGCGGACACGGCGTGCCTGCGGGATGATGGATGGTGCCGAAAGGATGAAGGCGGCTTTTCGACGTGAGATGGAGCAGAATGGAAGTCAATGTTCCGGGCAGGGAATTCCTGCGGAAAGAACACAGGCAGACGGTCAGTTTGCTCGAAGCTTCATTTCTTCCTGAACCTTCTTGACGAAATCGGAAGGAGAAATGCCGAGGGCGTGGGCCAGGGCAAAGACGGTGGTCATGCTTACGGAGCGCCTGCCTCCCTCAATGCCCACGATGTAGACGCGCTGCAGTCCGGCATGATCAGCCAACGCCTGCTGGGTGAGATGCCTTTTCTGCCGTTCGCGAAGAAGTACGGTGCCTATGGCCGTCTGGAGAAGGGGATTGGATTCCATGGGTCACAAGTAGCCGGTAACCTGATTGAAAAAAGTATATTGAAGTATACATTATAAAGGAAAGAGGTTTTTTTCCAAAAGAGGCTTTTCGAGTTACGGGAAAAGGAACGGTACAGGATGATCGTTGATCAAATGGGGCTTCAATGTGTTTTGTCCATGGCCGTGGTGCATTGGCGGGATATTTTTTCTGCATGGCAGGAAGCAGGCCGACAGTGGTGGTCTTGAAGGTGACCGGGGCAGGAGGCACTGCCGTGACGTTGCGGAGGAACCTCATGTTCCGAGACGTTACGTCCGCAAAGGTCGTGGGAATGCCTGATGGCGCAGTTTCAGTTCGATGTTTTTGCCATGTTCATAGACGGAAAAATGGTCTCGAGCATTCCGCCGGAGCAGATGCTTCGGAGCCTGTAGGCATGCCGGTTCCGAAGAAGGCCGAAAGACATTCTGTCCGTGTTCTGATAGGAAAATACCGGAGAGGAAAAGAGCATACCTCGAACAATGAAGGTATAAGCCATTCATGAGTCATAGCGGCATGAAAAATTTACGGAAGAATTTCGGAAAGGGACGGGCGGAAGCCCTGGCGTGTCTTGCCCTGGCGGTTCTGCTTGGCCTTGGAGGAATGTCCAGATGCACGCTGAAAAACGGTGAGAATGCAGAACGTCCGGGACTTGAACTCGTCGTGCTGCATACCAACGACACGCATTCATATCTTGCGGGCACGGACGGGCACGGCAACGCCAGCCTTGACGGCACGGGAAGCTCGGGAGGACTCGGCCGCGCGGCAGCAGCCATGAAGGCAGCCCGTGAGGGCCGCGACAACGTCATTGCCGTGGATGCCGGGGATCAGTTTCAGGGCACGCTCTTCTACAGCGTGAACAAGTGGCCGCTCATTGCAGACGTCGACGCCGTGGTGCCCTGGGATGCCATGATGCTGGGCAATCATGAATTCGACGAAGGCTGCGAAGAACTGGCCCGCTTTGTCGCGGCAACGCCGCTTCCGGTGCTGGCGGCCAATCTTGCGCCGGAACAGGGCTGTCCGCTCCGCGAAAGCCGCGTGCAGTCTCACATTGTAAGGAGCGTGCGCGGCGAAAAGGTGGGCATTGTGGGACTGGCGAACGACAAGGTCGCCACGCTTGCCGCCGCCTGTCCGCACACGGCTTTTTTGCCGGCGGCGGAGACACTCGCCCGGGAGGTCAAGTTGCTTGAGGCAGAGGGCGTGAAGCACATCGTTGCCGTCACGCATCTCGGACTTCCTGAAGACAGGGCGCTTGCCCGTTCCGTGAACGGCGTGGATGTCATCGTGGGAGGGCATACGCACAGCTTTCTTGGTCCCGCGCCTTCCGACGGACCGTATCCCGTGGTTGAACATTCGCCGGACGGTTCTCCCGTGCTGGTGGTGACGGCCGGACGCGGGGCAAGGTATCTCGGCGAGCTCACCGTGGATTTTGATGAAGACGGCGTTCCTCGCTCGTGGCGCGGTTCCGCCGCTGAGCTGACGGCCGGCATGCCTGTGGACCCGGCCGTGCAGAATCTCATCACGCATTACGCGGCTACGCTGGAAGACCTGCGCTCAGAGGTGGTGGGAAGACACGCCCTGTCCCTGCCCGACGGCATGGACCTGTGCCGGAAGGAAGACTGCCTCGGCGGCATGGTCACCACCGACGCCATGCTGGAATATGCCCGGCCCTTCGGCGCCGAGGTTGCGCTCTGCAACGGCGGAGCACTGCGCGCGGCGCTTCCAGCGGGAACGATCACCCGGGGCGACGTGCTTTCCGTTCACCCTTTCGGCAATGCGGTGCTGGTGCGTGCGTACAGCGGACAAGATCTGCTCGATGCCCTGGAACACGGCGTGGCGGACGAGAGAGCCGAGGGGCCGCGCCTTCTGCAGGTCGCCGGACTTCGCTATGAGGTGGATGCCCGACGTCCGGTTGGAGCGCGCGTGCTTCGCGCAGAAATCATTGATGAGAAGGGCCGCGCCCGCCCGGTCGACCCTGCCTCCTCCTATATCGTCACCCTCTCCGATTATCTCGCAGACGGCGGCGACGGCTATGCCATGCTCAAAAAAGGCCGCCCCGTCCCCGCTCCAGACCCCCTCGTGCTCGACGTCGTCACGGATTACCTCCGCGTCCATGATCCCCTCTCCGCGCCCCGCAGCGGACGCATCGTAAGAGTCAGATGAGCGGCGGAAGAGGGATAGGGAGATAAGGAAGAAAGTGGGGGAAGGGGGAAACTTTTGGGCAGATTGTCAAATGAATTGCAACAGAAAGAGATTCCCGTCT
>JAXUUT010000103.1:0-18842 GCA_037230945.1 bacterium | reverse complement strand
GGTGTGCCGTGGTCTGCGGACTGGTGTCGTGGGCCTTCTGGGGCACCGTGCATGCATATAACCTCGGATTCTGGTTGAACTTCTGATATATGTAGCAAATAGGGACATACTGCATGAACATCATAGTAGCGTTTATGCAGTATGTCTTTATTGTGCAGCAGAAAAATTTTATCTGACGGCCTCAAGATGAAGGCAGAATTTTCAAAATTTCTTGCATTATGTGAAAACAAAGATTTTTCTTTCCTCCCAAGTCCTCGAGAACAGTCACGGAAATTGACATGAGGAGGGACGAAAGGATGGCGATGGTGTAATATATTGATATATAAATAGAAAGATGTCTTGTTTGCTGAAGCGGACAGCTTTGAGATGAAACTGAGGCGTTTCAAAAAAAATAAATTTCAGAGAATCGATTTTTTGATAAAAAAAGAATTTTTAGTTAATACAAGTAGTTATATGATGGTATTCAGGGCTGCTCCGTCTGCTTTAAAAAGCAGGCGCCTGCTGCTTTCACGGTAATGTTCATATAATATATTGATATAATTATTATTTTAAATAAAAAAATATTTTTGCGGAAAAAAGAAAATAGCTATTGACAACAAAACCCATTGGAGTAGTGTAGACTTGTCCGACTCCGTCCAGACGAAATCCTTCCTCTCCAGGAAGGAAACACGAAGGAAAAAAGAAAACACACGAGAAAGAAATAACGTTTCTTTTATTAAAGCTCAAAAGGATAAAAGTATAATGGTATTAAAATTTAATACCACTATATAACCGTGAGCTGTTGTGGTATATTGTCTTTTGTTTGAATAAAAAAAATATATAAAACTTCTAAAAAATGTATTGACAATAAAAACTGTTTGTGAATTAATGACGTCAACGATGTTGATACATACAAAAGCTTTTTGATATGATGGCGAATATCAAAAAAATACTTTTGTATGTATGCTATAATCACTGTCTGATGTAGAAACTTACAGATGGCATGCGTCAGATGGATGATAACATTATAACGACAGGAGCTTTTTTTTCAGGTTTATTTGGTCGAGGCTGTTTTTGTTTTTCTCTCTAATGCGTGAGGAGAATCTTCATGAGCGTAAAAAAGATTGAAGCGGATGTTATCATTATGGGTGGCGGCAGCGCCGGTACTTTCGCTGCTATCAAAGCCAAGGAGACTAATCCTGACTGCCGCGTGGTAGTCGTTGATAAAGGCCCGATCGAAACCTCTGGCGCTATCGGTCGCGGCATGGATGCCCTCAACATCGTGGCCGTGCCCGGCTACGGTACCCCCGAAGACGTTGTTGAAGCCCTGACCAAGGTGACGGAAGGCATTATTGACCAGGAATGCGCGTATGTGCTGGGTCGTGACTCTCTCGCCATCATCAAGGATCTGGAAAAGTATACGGATCGCAAACCCGGCGACCTTTTCCCGCTGGACAAGAACGGTAACTACAAGGCCAGCTACCTGCATCCCACCAACAAGGCCCTGTATCTCGCCATGGACGGCGAAGATATCAAGCGTGGTCTTGCCCGCGAAGTCCGCAGACTCGGCTGCATCGTTCTTGACCGTACTCCTGCCTGCCGTCTGCTGACCGACGACAACGGCAAGATTGCCGGTGTGTTCGCCTTCAACATGCGCAGCGGCGACTACTATCAGATTGAAGCTCCCGCCGTTGTTCTTACCGCCGGCTGCGTCGGCAAGTTCGGCATGCCCCGCGACGGTTATCTGAGCGGCATTTATGAATTCCCCGGCAACACCGGTGACGGCTTTGCCATGGCATACCATGCCGGCGCCGAAATGGTGAACATGGAATGCTTCCAGACCAACCTTCTCATGAAGGACTTCAACGGTCCTGCCTGCGGCTACGTGGTCATTCCCCGCGGCGGCTACGGCGTCAACGCCCTCGGTCAGAAGTACTGGTCTCACGGCTACTGGTCCGGCGATATGTTCCTGGCCGTCTGGCGTGAATTCATGGAAGGCCGCGGTCCTGTGTATCTTAAGCTCGACCATCTGCCCGAAGAAACCCTCAAGGGCCTGGAAAAGGTTCTGTGGGGCACGGAACGTACCGTTCGCGGTCAGTTCCACAAGCAGCGCAACGAAGACTACCATTGCTGGGACTCCGTGGAACAGGGCATGGAAGAAATCACCCTGTGCTCCGGCCACAGCGACTCCGGCATTCTCGTCAATGCCGACACCGAAACCACGGTTCCCGGCCTCTTTGCTGCCGGTGACTGCGCCGCCGTTCCTCAGCAGTATCTTACCGGTGCCTTCGTGTTCGGCGCCATCGCCGGCCGCATGGCTGCCGATTACGCGTCCAAGCACGGTCGTCCCGGCAAGCTGCCCGATCCGGAACAGACCTGGGCTGAAGTCAGCGCTCCTCTGAAGGTGGACGAGAAGGAAGGCCTGCCCGTCGAACTCGTGGAAACCAAGATTCGTACCAAGGTCAGCCAGTACCTGACTCCGCCCAAGAGCGATCCTCTCATGAACAAGATGCTGTGGTGGGTTGAACGCATTCGTCGTGAAGATCTGCCTCACGTCAAGGTGTGCGACTATCACGATCTTATCCGTGCCACCGAAGTGCAGAGCATCACCGACTGCGCCGAAATGGCTGCCAAAGCCTCCCTGTTCCGTACGGAAAGCCGCTGGGGCCTCAGCCACTACCGTCTGGCCTGCCCCGAACGCAAGGCCGAATGGGACCGTCAGTATGTTATCGTGAAGAAGAACATGAGCACTGGCGAAATGGAATGCGAGAAGCGCGAAGTTCCCGCCTACAAGTGGGACTTCCCGACCCGTCTGGAATACGAATATCCCAAGATGGATCTCAACATCGGCCAGGGCTTTGTCCATCCTGCCAATGAAAACACTGACCCGTGGATCGTTGAAAAGTACAATCGCGAAGGCATGGAAATTCCCAAGCGTATCTTCCCCAAGATGCACAAGAAGGCGTAAGGAGGCAAGTCATGGAAAGAACTGATTGCGGTAAATATGAATGGGTTAAGGTAGATCCCGACAAGTGCGTAGGATGCGGCTACTGCGTGGAATACTGCCCTCGCGACGTGCTCAGAATGGACGAAGAGACGCATATGCCGTACATGAAGTATCGCGATGACTGCTGGTACTGCGACGTCTGCCGTTTCGTCTGCCGTACGAATGCTCTTGAACTTGAAACCGTTCCTTATCTGATTCGTTAGACAAGGTTGTGAAGAGGGGCGGCTCCGGCCGCCCCTTGCTTGTTTTAATCAGCTTCAGGAAAGTGCGGCTTACGTGACTCATGGAGTGTTTATGAAGGATTTTTTTGAACAGCCTATGGGCTTCGGGCGCTGGCCTGAACTGACGAGAAGACAAATATTTACCAATGATCGCAAGTACTTTGATCAGGTTCTATACAAAAATCATAAATTCAGGCATGAATATGCCGAAGCCTATGAACAGTGGGCGAAAGTAAATGGCGCCGACCGGGCATCGCGTTCAAAGCTGCTGGTGCCGCGGATTAAACTGGCTATTGAACTTATGGGGGAAGATCAGGTCCGCAATTTGTTTTCGGCGGTTCTCAACATGATCCGCTCCGAAAACGACGTTTCTGACGGAGTGGATATGTATGACACCCTGCCGGGAGCCCGTTGCGATGTTGATCCTTCCTGCGCAGGCATGATGGAAACGCTGAGGCGATTCTGGCTGCGTCTTGCCCTTCCTGACGTATGGGAAGAGGATGAGATGTAACGCATACCCGGTTTGATTTTTACCGTAAACTATGAAACTTGCGATTGAGCTCGAAAAAGGAAAGCGACATGGGATACTTTCTTGACGACGTGGAGAACACGGAAACCCCCGAGGAAACCAAGGCCCGTGAGCGTGTGCGCATGGTGAACTGGATGAGGAGTGTTCTGAAGGAAAAGGATACCCCGGCGGAACGCAAGGCGTTTATGGCAAAGGTTCATGCCTCCGCCAGATACCATGGCATTACTCTGGAAGAACTGATGGAAGGTATGGACGAAAAGAAGTAGTCCGCTTCTTTTTTCTGTGTCTTGCTTTTCCTTCGGGAAACATGGTTGCGCGTTTTCGCGAACGATGTTTTTCGAAGGAATTTTTTTTGTCCGATGCGCGTCGTCGCGGTCGGGGATGGGATATTCCTCCTTTCCGGGATTTGAATATTTCCCTGAAATAGGGTATGTTGATTCCTTCTGCTGCTCCGGCATGGAGCTAACAAATACCCCCCTCAGGAATTCTCATGACCCAAGAAAATCTTCGGTCCGGCAAGACCGCTTATGACGCGTCCGCAATTACGGTTCTGGAAGGTCTTACGGCGGTCCGCAAGCGGCCGGCCATGTATATAGGCAGCACGGACATCCATGGTCTTCATCATCTTGTCTATGAAGTGGTGGACAACTCCATAGATGAAGCCATGGCCGGCTTCTGCAACAAGGTTGAAGTCATCCTGCACATGGACAACAGCGTTACGGTGCGGGACAACGGTCGCGGCATTCCCGTGGACATTCATCCCAAGCTGGGAATTCCGGCCGTTCAGGTAGTCATGACCAAACTGCATGCAGGCGGCAAGTTCGACAACAATGCCTACAAGGTTTCCGGCGGTCTGCACGGCGTGGGCGTTTCCTGCGTGAATGCTCTTTCTTCCCGGCTCGAAGTCATTGTGCGCCGCGACGGCAAGCGCTGGCGTCAGCGTTACGAACGCGGTGTTCCGGTGACCGGGCTTGAATGCCTCGGCAACGCGGAAGGTCACGGCACCACGGTCCGTTTCCTGCCCGACGAGGAAATTTTCGAGACGACCGTCTTTTCCTTTGATATCCTGAAGAAGCGCTTTGAAGAGCTTGCCTACCTCAACAAGGGGCTGACCATCATCTGCAACGACGAGCGCACCAACGAAACGCATACCTACCACGCCGAAGGCGGTCTCGAGCAGTTCGTGAAGGATCTGAACAGCAACGAGACCGGACTGCATCCCATCATCAGCGGCGAAGGCATTCAGGACAACGTGACGGTGGATTTCGCCCTGCAGTACAATTCCGGCTTCAGCGAAAAGACGCTCACCTTCGCCAACAACATACGCACGCATGAAGGCGGCACGCATCTTGCCGGCTTCAAGACCGCGCTCACCCGCGCCATCAACAACTACGTGAAGAGCCAGCCCGACCTTCAGAAGAAGCTCAAGGGCGACAGTCTTTCCGGCGACGACGTGCGCGAAGGCCTCACGGCCATCATCAGCGTGAAGCTCCCCCAGCCGCAGTTTGAAGGGCAGACCAAGACCAAGCTCGGCAACAGCGAAGTGGTGGGCATCGTGAACGGCGTGGTCTACAACGTGCTCGATCAGTATTTTCAGGAGCATCCCAAGGACGTCCGCGTCATCATCGAAAAGGCGACGGAAGCTTCCCGTGCCCGTGAGGCCGCGCGCAGAGCCCGCGAGCTCGTCCGCCGCAAGGGCGCCCTTTCCGACAACTCCCTGCCCGGCAAGCTGGCCGACTGTCAGAGCAAGGATCCTTCGGAATGCGAAGTGTTCATCGTGGAAGGCGATTCCGCAGGCGGTTCCGCCAAGCAGGGCCGCAACCCCATGACTCAGGCCATTCTGCCGCTGCGCGGCAAGATCCTGAACGTGGAGCGCGCCCGCTTCGACCGCATGCTCGCCAGCGAGGAAATCAAGAACATGATCACGGCCATGGGCGTGGGCATCGGCGACAACATGGATTATTCCAAGCTGCGCTATCACAAGATCATCATCATGACCGATGCCGATGTGGACGGCGCGCATATCTGCACGCTCATGCTCACCTTCTTTTTCCGCTACTATCCCAAGCTCATCGAGGAAGGGCACATCTACATTGCCCAGCCGCCGCTTTACGGCATCAAGAAGGGCAGCAACACCATCAAGTTCCTGAAGGACGACAACGAGCTTGATGAATTTCTGCTTCAGCGTCTGTCCGAAGGCGTGTCCGTGGCCACCTCGGATGGCAAGACCTATCGCGGCAGCGAGCTCATCGCGCTGCTCAAGAGCATCGACGAGCTGGAAAAGTCCGTGAAGGAAGCGGAAAATTCCGCCATTTCCCGTGAGCTTTTCCTCTCCTTCCTCCGTTTCGACGAAGACCTCACGCCCGACATGGCCGAAACCGGTCTTTCCGAAAAGTTCCGCGTCTGGATGGAGGAACAGGGCTACGCGGCAAGGCTCGAAGTGGAAAGTCAGGAAGACGACGAGCGGGCCTTCCTCATTTTTGAGAACAAGAGCGGTCACCGTACGCGCCTTGCCGTGGAATTCTTCCATTCCCGCATGTACCGGCAGGCCCGTCAGGTCTGGACCTCGCTTCAGAATGCCTGCGGCACCTTCCCCGTGACGCTCTCGAGCTCCGAATCCAGCCGCGAGGTGAAGGACTACTTCGGCCTGCGTGAATCCGCCTACGCCGAGGCCCGCAAGGGCTTCAACATCCAGCGCTACAAGGGTCTCGGTGAAATGAATCCCGAACAGCTGGAAATGACCACCATGAACCCTGAAAAGAGAGCACTTCTGCAGGTCTCCATCGAAGATGCGCAGGCCGCGTCCGACACCATCGAGGAACTCATGGGCGACCGCGCCGACCTGCGTCGCGATTTCATCATCCGCAACGCGCTTTCCATGGAAGACCTCGACATCTGATGAACGGGGCGCTCCTCTTTTCGGAGCGCCGCCCTTCTTTCAGGGAACGTTACGTAAAACATCGCCCAAAGGATTCCTACCGTGGCAGAATTCAAAGTCGATATAGAAAAAGAGCTTCGCCAGTCGTATCTGGCCTATTCGCTCAGCGTCATCATAGGCCGCGCCATTCCGGATGCGCGCGACGGCCTCAAGCCCGTGCATCGCCGCATTCTCTTTGCGCAGTCGCAGATGGCCAACACCTACAACCGGCCTACCAAGAAAAGCGCCCGTGTGGTCGGCGACGTCATAGGCAAGTACCATCCTCACGGCGACTCCGCCGTGTATGACGCCCTTGTGCGCATGGCGCAGGACTTCAACATGCGCGACCCCCTGGAAGACGGTCAGGGAAACTTCGGTTCCATCGACGGCGACTCCGCCGCCGCCATGCGATACACCGAAGTGCGCATGTCCCGTCTCGCGTCCGAGTTTCTGGACGACATTGAGAAGAAGACCGTGGATTTCCGTCCGAACTACGACGGTTCGGAACAGGAGCCCGAGGTCCTGCCCACCAAGGTGCCCAATCTTCTGCTCAACGGTTCCTCCGGCATCGCCGTGGGCATGGCCACCAACATTCCTCCCCATAACCTCGGGGAACTGTGCGACGCGCTGCTTCGTCTCATCGACGAGCCCGACTGCACGGTGGACGATCTCATTGACCTCGTGCACGGCCCGGACTTCCCGACCGCCGGTTTCGTCTATGCCGGGCAGGGGCTGCTCGATGCCTACCGCACGGGCCGCGGCGTGGTGAAGGTCCGCGGCCGCGTGGAAGTGGAGGAACGCAAGAAGGGCCAGCAGTCCGTGGTCATCCGCGAGATTCCCTATGCGCTCAACAAGTCCGTGCTCGTCACCAAGATTGCGGCCCTCGTCAACGACCGCAAGCTCGACGGCGTGACCGACCTGCGCGATCTGTCCGACAAGAAGGGCATCCGCATCATTCTCGACCTGCGCCGGGGCACCATTCCCGAACTTGTCATCAACGCCCTGTATAAGTATACGCCGCTGGAAACCTCCTTCGGCATCAACATGCTGGCCGTGGTGGACAACAAGCCGCAGCAGCTCAATCTGCGCACGGCCCTCACCTGCTTCCTCGACCATCGTCGGGAAGTCGTCATCAGACGTACCCGCTTCGACCTTGAGAAGGCGCAGGCCCGCGCCCACATCGTGGAAGGCCTGCTCAAGGCGCTCGACATCATCGACGAGATCGTCGAGCTCATCCGCGGTTCGGCGACGCCTCAGGAGGCCAAGTCCGGCCTTGTGGACCGCTTCGGCTTTACGGAAATTCAGGCTCAGAGCATTCTGGACATGAGGCTGCAGCGCCTTACCGGCCTGGAACGCGACAAGCTTCTGGAGGAGTTCCGTGAACTGCAGAAGCTCATCGCCTACCTGACGTCCATTCTCGAGGATCCCGAAGTGCTGCGCGGCGTGCTGCGTGATGAAACGCAGTACATCAAGACCAACTATGCCACGCCCCGTCGTACGGAAGTGGTCATGGACGAGCTTTCCGGCATCGACATTGAAGACCTTATTCCCGACGAGGATGTGGTCATCACCCTGTCGCGCCGCGGCTACATCAAGCGCACCACGCTGGCCAACTATCAGCAGCAGAAGAGGGGCGGCAAGGGCATAGCCGGTCTGCATACCTCCGAAGATGATTTCGTGCAGGAATTTCTCACCACGACCAATCATCAGTATCTGCTGCTTTTCACCAACAAGGGACGCATGCATCAGCTCAAGGTGCATCAGGTGCCGGAAGGCAGCCGCACCGCCAAGGGCATGCACATCGCCAACCTGCTTCCCCTGGAAAAGGACGAATGGGTGGCCAACGCCCTTACCGTGCGTGAGTTTGCCGAAAACAGCTATTTCCTGTTCACCACCAAGCACGGCATGGTCAAGCGTTCCAGCGCGTCCCTCTATGCCCGCTGCCGCAAGAGCGGCCTCATTGCCCTGGGCCTCAAGGAAGGCGATGAGCTCATTGCCGTGCGGGAAGTGACGGATTCCGACCACGTGGTGCTTGCCACGGCTCACGGCATGGCCATACGCTTCGCCATGCCGGACGTGCGTCCCATGGGCCGCAGCGCCTCCGGCGTGAAGGGCATAGGACTGCGCCGCGGCGATTCCGTGGTGGCCTGCGTCACCGTGAAGGACGGCGACAACTCCACCATGATCATGACGGTTTCCGCCCTTGGCTACGGCAAGCGCACCAAGATAGACCTCTATCGCATGCAGAGCCGCGGCGGCATAGGCCTCATCAACTTCAAGGTGTCTCCCAAGACCGGCAACGTCATCGGCGCCATGCCTGTTGCCGATACCGATTCCCTTATCCTGCTTACCTCCACCAACAAGATCATCCGCCTCGGCGTGGATGAAGTCCGCTCCGTCGGCCGTGCCACCATGGGCGTGCGCCTCGTCAAGCTCGACGAGGGCGCCAGCGTCGCCGGCTTCGATACCGTTGCCGACAATGGAGAAAATATGGAAGAATAGAGGGAAGAGATTTGCGGGGAGGAAAGGGAACTTTCTGAAGAAAGATTCCCTTTCCTCCCCGCGCCCCTCCTGTCCTTCCAAGACTTTTTAATTATTATGCGGCGGCTCAGTCGCTGAAGAAAAAGCCCCGACTCTTTTTGAGAGCCGGGGCTTTTTTGATGTCTGGTTGCTGGATGATGCGGAAAAGGAAAAGAGCGTTACGGATGCTTCGGGCGAAACTTTGCGGTCGGAATGAAAAAAGTCTGTCCTGCGGGTTCATGCCTTTGCGGCTCTGCGCATCGGCTTCTTGCAGACTTTTCATCTTTTTCTTCCCTCCCTCAATGTTTCCCCCTCAAATTAAAAGTTTCAGGAAGGGTGATGGGGGTGCGGGGGAAGAGGGAAAGCCCTTTTTCAAAAGGGTTTCCCTCTTCCCCCGCATAACTTTCCTACTTCTTCCTCGAAACCACAATGGCGGCGCGCAGGGAGTCGTAAACCGGGGGGCAGCGCAGGGCGTCGGCGGTCCAGGAGGCGATGAAGGCCACGACGAGGGCTCCGGGCAGGCAGGAGAGCGCGCCGGACATTTCCATGACAAGCGCGGTGCCGGTGAGGGGCACGCGCACCATGGAAACGAAGAAGCCCACCATGCCGTAGATGAGGAATGTCGTCCATTCTTCGGGAGCGACGAGTCCGGCAAGGGCGGCTGTCTGTCCGCACAGGGCTCCGAGCAGCGCGCCTATGCAGAGCATGGGCATGAGGATGCCGCCGGGCACGTTGCCGGTGTAGCTGAACAGAGAGAAGGCGATTTTGAGGGCGGCGAGGAGCAGCAGCGCGGGCAGGACGGAGGCGGGGTCGGCGGCAAGGTGGATCAGGCTGCCGGCGAGGTCTTCGCCTCCGCCGAGCACGGAGGGGCTGACAAGGGCCAGCACGAAGGCGGCCAGCATGGGCGGCAGGATGCGCCAGTTCTGGGAAAGGGGCGTATGCAGGGCTTCGGCATTCTTGGTTCCGAGCAGCGCCTTGTTGTAGAGCACGCCTGCCGCCCCCATGAGCACCCCCATGACGGGGACGATCCATAGGGAGGAGAGAGACAGGGAATGTATGCTTTCAAAGGGGAAAATGAGCCCGAAGCCGAAGATGTGGCGCGTGGCGAGGGCGGCCGAGGCTGCGGCGAAGCTTACGGCGATGAATCCGCCGCGCGTGAAGCGGCTTTTCATTTCCTCGAACACGAAGAGCACGCCGGCCACGGGAGAGCCGAAGGCTGCCGTCATGCCTGCGGCGGCTCCGGCGGCAATGTGGATGTGTCCGGAAAAAGTGAATTTTTCCCACAGTCCGGTCACAAGGGCGGCTGTGGCGGCTCCCATCTGTATGCACGGTCCTTCACGCCCCAGGGACAGGCCTCCCAGGGTGGAGAGAAGGCAGCCCACGAACTTGGCGGGCAGCACTCTCAGCCAGTCGCGACGGGAAACGTGCAGTCTGCCCCGCACGATAAGTTCGGTCTGCGGTATGCCGCTGCCGGAAATGAGGGGCGTTTTTTTGACCAGCCAGCCCAGAAACCGGGCCGCGGCAATGAGCACGACCAGCCAGAGCGGCGCAATCCACCAGTTTTCCTGCCAGCCGGAGAGAAAGGCAAGAATGACGGGGGCGGCATGGTCGCGGATGAGGCGGAAGCAGCATATGACGCAGGCGCAGAAGAGACCTATGAGCATGCCTTCCAGAGCCAGCAGCGCGTAATTGAGGCTTTGAGTCCAGCGTTTGTGACGATGCAGATTCATGAATGGTCCTGTTCGAGTTCTTGTCGCGGAAGGGAAAAGGCGTGAATGACCGAAGCGCCGTTTCCGCGGGCGGCAGGGAGCGGATGTTCGTCGGCGAAGCATGGTTCGGTCATGCTCCGCGTGAAGAAATCCGGCGGCTTTGCCGGAGGCGCGCAACAAGCTCTAGTACATGCCCGCCGGCAACGCAAGAACGCGGAAAAGGAGGAACGGCGGCTTTTTCGGTTGCCGGAGCAGCAAGTTTTGGCCTATAGCTAGAAGAAATCATCTTCAGGAGAATGATCATGAAACAGCGTGAACAGCTTGCCAGCCGACTCGGCTTTCTGCTTCTTTCCGCCGGTTGTGCCATAGGACTCGGCAATGTGTGGCGTTTTCCCTACATCACCGGCAAGTATGGCGGCGCTGTGTTTCTCGGGGTGTACCTTCTTTTCCTTATTTTCGTGGGACTTCCCGTTCTCATCATGGAATTTTCCGTAGGCCGCGCCACGCAGCGCAACATGGCCCATGCTCTGAAGATGCTGGAGCCGAAGGGAACATGGTGGCACAAGTTCGGCATCATGTGTCCCGTGGGCAACTATATTCTCATGATGTTCTACATCCCCATTGCGGGCTGGATGCTCTGCTACTGCTGGTTCATGCTGACGGGCGAGCTTCAGGTTCCTTCGGAACAGGTGCCCGCCGTGTTCGGAAGCATGCTGGGCAATCCCTGGCTTCTTCTCTTCTGGACGGTGGTTGTTTCCGCGTCCTGTTTCGCCATATGCGGACAGGGACTTCAGAGAGGCGTTGAGCGTGTGGTCAAGATCATGATGCTGGGCCTTCTCGTCATCATGCTCGGACTGGCGTTTCACTCCTGCTTTCTTGAAGGCGGATCGAAGGGGCTTTCCTTCTATCTCGTGCCTGATCTTCAGCGCGCCATGGATGCCGGCATCATGTCCCTTGTCAATGACGCCATGAATCAGGCCTTCTTCACGCTGAGCGTAGGCATGGGCAGCATGTGCATATTCGGCAGCTATCTGAAGAAAGAGCGCTCTCTCACGCAGGAATCCGTGCTCATCGTGGTTCTGGACACTTTTGTTGCCCTGACCGCCGGCCTCATCATCTTTCCCGCCTGCTTTGCCTTCGGGGTCACGCCGGATGCCGGGCCGGGCCTTATTTTCATCACGCTGCCCAACATCTTCAACAACATGGCCGGCGGGCGGTTCTGGGGCTTTCTCTTTTTCGTGTTCATGAGCGCCGCCGCCCTTACCACCGTCATCGCCGTGCTTGAAAACATCATTGCCTTTTTCATGGACGGCTACGGATGGTCCCGCAGAAAGGCCGTGATGATAAATTTTGTCGTGCTTACCCTGCTCACGCTGCCCTGCATTCTCGGCTTCAACGTCTGGTCCGGTTTCCAGCCCTTCGGTCCGGGAAGTGCCGTGCTTGACCTTGAGGACTTCATCATCAGCAACAACATCCTGCCGCTCGGCTCCTTCCTTTTCATGCTGTTCTGCTGTCACAGATACGGCTGGGGCTGGGATGGATTCATCGCCGAGGCCGATACCGGCATGGGCATGAAGTTTCCCAAGTTTCTGCGCTTCTATCTGACCTGGATCCTGCCCGTGGTGTTTCTTTTCATATTTGCGCAGGGCTACATTCAGAAGTTCTTTTAGTCGCGAATGTTGAGACTTGTCACCCGTTACTTTTTTGTTTTGAGTGTTCGAGAGTTTCAATATACGGAAAGGTTGTGTGCCGGAATCTGAAAGTTGACGGTCATAGGCCTGCCTTCAACGAACGGCCGTCGGAGAGAGCCGGGGATTTTCAGGTTGCCGTGCCGCGACGTTTCCCATATATGAAGAAAAAATATTCCGCCAAGGAGAATATACTATGGCTCAACGAGAACAGCTTGCCAGTCGGCTGGGATTCCTGTTTCTTTCTGCCGGCTGCGCCATCGGACTCGGCAACGTATGGCGCTTTCCTTTCATTACGGGCAAATACGGCGGCGCGGTTTTTCTTGTCGCGTATCTTGTCTTTCTTCTCGGCATGGGCCTGCCCATTCTCATCATGGAATTTACCGTGGGCCGCGCTTCGCGGAGAAATATGTCCCGGGCCTTCCGTGAGCTGAAGCCGGGATCGAAGTGGAGCTATTTCGGCTGCTTCAGCATCATAGGTTCCTATGCCCTCATGATGTTCTACATTCCCGTGGCCGGCTGGATGATGTATTACTGCTGGGCCACCATCACCGGAACGCTCTCCGTTCCCGTGGATCAGGTGGCTGGCGTGTTTTCCAGTCTTCTGGCAAGCCCCGGAACCATGCTGTTCTGGACGCTCGTCGCTTCGCTCGGCTGCTTCGGCGTGTGTGCGCTCGGCCTTCAGAAGGGAGTGGAACGCGTGGTGAAGATCATGATGGGCGGGCTTCTTGTCATCGTCATCGGCCTTGCCGTGCATTCCCTCACTCTGCCCGGCGGCATGAAGGGCGTGGCCTTCTACCTCGTGCCCGATCTGCAGCGCGCCATGGATGCAGGCATTATGTCCCTCATCAACGACGCCATGAATCAGGCCTTCTTCACCCTGAGCATCGGCATCGGCGCCATGTGCATCTTCGGCAGCTATCTTGACAGGTCCAACACGCTGACCAAGGAATCCGTGTTCATCGTGTCCCTCGACACCTTTGTGGCCTTCATGTCCGGCCTCATCATCTTCCCTGCCTGCTTTGCCTTCGGCGTGCAGCCCGACGCCGGTCCCAGCCTCATTTTCATCACGCTGCCCAACATCTTCAACAACATGGCCTGGGGACGTCTGTGGGGAGCGCTGTTCTTCGTGTTCATGAGCGCGGCTGCGCTTACCACGGTCATCGCCGTGCTTGAGAACATCATCTCCCATTTCATGGATACCTATGAGTGGTCGAGAAAGAAAGCCGTCAAGGTCAACTGCGTTGTGCTCACTTTGTGCACGCTGCCCTGCATTTTCGGCTTCAACCTCTGGTCGGACATCCAGCCTCTGGGAGCGGGTTCCACCATCATGGACCTTGAGGACTTCATCATCAGCAACAACCTGCTGCCTCTGGGCTCGCTTATTTTCTGCCTGTTCTGCTGTCAGCGCTACGGCTGGGGCTGGGACAAGTTCATTGCCGAGGCCGATACCGGCGCGGGCATGAAGTTCCCCAGGGCGCTGCGCTTCTATCTCACCTGGATTCTGCCCGTCGTGCTTCTGGTCATCTTTGTGGAAGGCTACATTCAGAAGTTCTTCTAGGCGTTTCTCTTCAACCTCGTCTCTGGCGCATGGCCTTCTTCGGGAGATCGTGCGCCAGACTTGTTCCAAGCTCCTGGAGTCGTCATGCAACGTGAGAAAATGGCCAGCCGCATCGGCTTTCTTTTCGTATCCGCCGGGTGCGCCATAGGCCTCGGCAACGTGTGGAGATTTCCCTATATCACGGGAAAATACGGCGGCGCGGTGTTCGTGGTCGCCTATCTGTTCTTTCTGCTCATGCTTGCGCTGCCTCTGCTCATCATGGAATTTTCCGTGGGAAGGGCTTCGCAGCAGAATCTCGGCAACGCGCTGCGCGTTCTGGAGCCTAAGGGATCTTCGTGGCATCGCATGGGCTGGCTCAGCATTGTGGGCAGCTATCTGCTCATGATGTTCTATATTCCCGTAGCCGGCTGGATGCTTTTTTATGTGTGGCGGACGGCCACGGGACAGCTTTCCCTGCCCGCCGATCAGATGCCCGCCGCCTTCGGCGCCATGCTTGCCGATCCTGCCGGAATGACGTTCTGGGCCTTTCTGACCTCCATTGCCTGTTTCATCGTCTGCGGGTTCGGCCTCAGAAGGGGCATTGAGCGCGTCGTCAAAATCATGATGACCGGGCTTCTCGTCATCATGATAGGACTGGCGCTGCGGGCCGTCACCCTGCCCGGCGCCATGGACGGACTGACCTTCTATCTTGCGCCGGACTGGCAGAGGGCCGTGGACGCGGGCATATGGAGTCTTTTGAACGACGCCATGAATCAGGCCTTCTTCACGCTTGGCCTCGGCATCGGGTCCATGTGCATATTCGGCAGCTATCTCGGCCGGGAGTATACCATTACGCAGGAATCCATCTGGATCGTCTGTCTGGATACCTTTGTGGCCATGATGTCGGGATTCATTATATTCCCGGCCTGCTTCGCCTTCGGCGTGGAGCCGGATTCCGGCCCCGGACTTATTTTCATCACGCTTCCCAACGTGTTCAACTCCATGTCGGGAGGACGATTCTGGGGCACGCTGTTCTTCGTGTTCATGAGCGCGGCGGCGCTCACCACGGTCATCACCGTCATTGAAAACATCATTTCCTACGGCATGGACGTATGGGGGTGGTCGCGCCGCAAGTCCACGCTCGTCAACGGCGTGGCGCTCACGCTGCTTACGCTGCCCTGCGTTCTCGGCTTCAACGTTCTTTCCGGGGTGCAGCCCTTAGGCGAAGGAAGCACGCTCATGGATCTGGAAGACTTCATTCTCAGCAACAACCTTCTCTCCATCGGTGCGATTACCTTCATGCTGTTCTGCTGCCACAGGTTCGGCTGGGGATGGGACAACTTCATGGCGGAAACCGATGCCGGACACGGCGTGAAGTTTCCCAGGTTCCTGCGTTTCTACCTTGCCTGGATACTCCCGCTCGTGGTGGCGCTGGTGTTCGTGCAGGGATACGTGCAGAAGTTTTTTGTCTGAGCGCGGATTGTTTCGATTCGAAGCATGGCCGTTTTTTTCGCAAGGAGAAACGGCCTGTTTTTCAGGGCGGTGCCTTGCGTGATCAGGCAGCGTTGCGTGATCGGCTTTTAATTTTTTCGAGCAATGATTCAAAGGAACTCATGAAAAAAGCCGCGTCGGTAAGAGACGCGGCTTTTTTCATGAAATCTCGCAGCGGGCGTTCGGGCGTCATGCTGAATCCCGTCGCTCCGCTTCAATGGCCAGGGGACGGCGTCAGGCCGTTTCTCCTATGCGGCGCAGGACTTCGGTGAGCAGCTTCCAGGTGTTTTCCGCAGAGGAGAGGCTCAGCGATTCTCTGGTGGTATGCGCGCCGGAAACAGTGGGACCGAAGGACAGAAAATCCATGCTGCGCCCGAGATTTTTGAACTTTTCGGCGAACAGGCCGCATTCCAGACCTGCGTGTATGCCTTCCACCCGGGCATCCCTGTGGAAGAGATCCCTGTAGGCGCTTTCAAACAGCGGCTGGAGACGGGAGTTGGGGTTGTATTCCCAGGCGGGGTAGTCGCCGGAGTGTTCCACCGTTGCGCCGATCATGGCGGCAAGCACGTCTATCTGACGGCAGAGTGCCTCCTTTTTGCTGGCGACCGAGCTTCTGGTCTGGCAGTGGAAGACGATTTCTCCTTCTTCCATGCGGATCATGGCAAAGTTGTTGGAGCTTTCCACAAGACGCTGCGAGGTGATGTTCATGTCCATGGAGGCTATGCCGGTGGGAATGAGCAGGGCCGCGGAAATGACGTTTGCGGCGCAGCGTTCCGTCAGTACCTTGCCTGCGGCCTCGGCATCGGCAAGCGTGATGACAAGACCGGCGCCGTCGGCTCCCCGCAGCTCGTGGCGGAAAATTTCGGTCCAGGAGTCGAGCTCGGCCCTGAGCTTTTTTTCTTCCGCAGTGGTGAGCACGACGGCCGAACTTTCCTTGGGAATGGCGTTGGCGGCCGTGCCGCCGTTCAGGGAGACAATGCGGCAGGAGAACTTTCGCGTCAGGTCATCCAGCACTCTGGCAAGAAGCTTGTTGCTGTTGCCGCGCTCCTTGATGATTTCCAGACCGGAGTGGCCGCCGGCAAGGCCGGTGACGGTGATGAGGTAAAAACGTCCTTTGCCGCCGGCGGCAAGAGGCGCGGCATCTTCAGTCTCTGCGGGAATGTGCATGCGGCTTCTTCTTCCGCCCGCACAGCTTACGCAGAATACGCCTTCGTCTTCGGAGTCCATGTTGATGAACAGCGAGGCCGTGAGCTGGGAGGCGTCGAAGGCCGTCGCACCGCCCATGCCGACTTCCTCGTCAACAGTAACCACGGCTTCCAGCGGCGGATGGGGAATGTCGTCTGAATCCAGCAGCGCGAGAATGTAGGCCAGGGCTATGCCGTTGTCGGCGCCGAGGGAGGTTCCATCGGCATGAAGCCTGTCGCCATCGGTCACGAGCCTGAGGGGATCTCTGGCAAAGTCGAAGTCGAGTCCTTCGTCCTTTACGCACACCATGTCCATGTGCCCCTGAAGAATGACGGTCGGAGCCTGTTCCATGCCTCTGGTGCCGGGCTTTCTGATGAGAATGTTGCCTTTTTCATCCTGTGAAACGTCAAGATGACGTTCTTTGGCAAATTCGACAAGAAAATTGCTGAGTGCCTGTTCGTTTCTGGATTCGTGGGGAATGCTGCAGATTTTTTCAAACCAGCCGAGGTACGTTTTGCGGGAACAGGATTCGCTGTTCATGGCGGAACTCCCATAATCTTTAAATTTCACGATCGCATTGCCGGACATGCCGCATGCGCCTGTTCGGTTTAATCAAGAATTACAGAGGCTGCAACATCCGTTCGGGGTGAGCTGCCGGAATCTGACGCCTGTGCGGAAATATCCGACCGACTTTTTTCTTATTTCTGTCCGTTTGGGATTTCTTCATGATTGACATAATGTTATATTAATCACATAGTGCAGACGTATGCCTTTTCTCAGACGGAACAGGGCTTACTGTGTGTTATTTTTACCTCGGAGAAGATTATGGAATACAGCAGAAGAGCCATGCTGGGCGCCATGGGTGGTCTGGCCGTCGGCGGAACCCTCGCCGCCATGTCTGGTACTGTTATCGCTGCACCTGCCGCACCTGCCATGTCCGGCGGCAAGAACGGACATTTTGCCCAGATGGGCGGAGAGTTCGGCTGGACCCCGAAAAAGATCGACGACATTGCCGCCGCAGAGGCCGTGGCCTACCAGGGATACTGGTACAAGGGCTATGGCTGCGGTTACGGTGTGTTCTACAGCATTGTCGGCACCATGGCGGAAAAGTTCGGTGCTCCTTACAATACGTTCCCCTTCACCATGATGGAGGGATTCAAGGGCGGCATGTCCGACTGGGGCACCATTTGCGGTGCGCTTGCCGGCGCGGCCATGGCTTTTTCGGTGTTCTATCCCCGCAAGGAATCCACGCCCATGGTGAACGAGCTGTTCCGCTGGTATGAAAAGACGGCCTTCCCCATCTATCAGCCCGGTGACGCCGCTCAGGGCGTGAAGGGTGATCTGCCCACCAGCATTTCCAACTCTGTGCTCTGCCATGTATCCGTTTCCCGCTGGTCCTACGCCACCAAGCTGGCTGCAAACAGCACGGAACGCAGCGAGCGCTGCGGACGCATCACTGCCGACGTGAGCCGCAAGGCCATTGAAATTCTCAATGCCAAGATTGAAGCCGGCAAGGACTGGAAGGGCGCTCTCGGCAAGCAGGAATCCGTGACCGGCTGCACCACCTGTCACGGCAAGGGCAAGATGTCCGATATCCAGAAGGGCAACATGGACTGCACTCCCTGCCACAGCGGTTCCGAGGCCACTGCCGACAAGTTCCATAATCATCCGTAATGATTCAGGGCACGAACGCGTTGCCGCATGAGAAAGGGAGGGGAAGCCCTCCCTTTCTCAGTTAATGAACGAGTCGGCGGAGGAACAGGGAAGAGGCCTCATGGCGCAGCCCTGCCTTCTCTGCGGTCTTGTCCTTGGCACAGGCGCATGCTTTTTCCTTTAATGGGGCGGATCATCTGAGGCACGTTTGGCATGGCTGCCGGAAAACTGTCCGAAGAGATGGAGCCGACAGACCTTCGGGCCAGAAATCGCATGGCATTATGCTGAATCACATAGTTCAAAACAGAAAAGTATTAAAAATAATATAAATATAATCAATATGTTACAAATAAAAATTCAAAAATAACGAAAAAAGGTGAAAAAAGTGTTTGACAAGACGGGG
>JAXUUT010000122.1:0-3111 GCA_037230945.1 bacterium | reverse complement strand
TTGAAAAAGGGCTTTCCTCCTTCCCCCGCCCCCCTTCCTCCTTCCGAAAACTTTTGTCTGGAAGAATGGGAATCGGGGCAAGCGCATGCTTTCCAGACCGGTCGTGGAAAGTTTGGAAAGATTTTTAATGGTCTGAAAATTCAGGCTGTTCAGAGAGTTCATGGCAGAAAGTCACGGGACGGTTCCTCCCCTTGCGGGCGTTCCTCCCCGGAACTTCCGGCCCTTTTCCACTTGCCTTTTTTTCAAATACAGGCTATTGCTAGCAGTCCTTACGATACAAAAGGTATCGAATTTCAGCAGCATTCCGCCCCACACGGGCTTTTTTATGGAGGATATACCATGGGTAAACAGTGTGAAATCTGCGGCAAGAAAGCTCAGGTGGGTAACCTTGTGAGCCATTCCAATATCAAGACCAAGCGTCGCTTCAACCCCAACCTGCAGGCTGTCCGCCATCAGGAAGCCGACGGCACCGTGCGCACCATCAACGTGTGCACCCGCTGCCTCCGTTCCGGCGCCGTGGTGAAGCCCGTCGTCAAGAACGACGCCGAATAATCAGGCTTGCCGATCTTTCCAAAGGCGGGGATAACATCTCCGCCTTTTTTTGATTAATAATTCCCCGCCACAGGTCCTTATCCCCGGCCCTCAGCAGCACGCCGCCTTACGGCAGGTCTTCATGAACGACATCAGCGCCGCCTTCCGCCATCGTCCGAAAAGCCACATCGGCCTGTGGCGCCGTTCTCTGCGCGTGCCGGAAGGCTGGCGCGTGGTGGACTTCCGCGGCCCCGGCCACATGGGACGTGCGCTGCCCGGTCCCGGCACGAGGCAGATGGAGCTTCTTCGTCTCGTACTCGACTCGAAGGACATACCCTACATCGTCACGGGACACGGCTCCCAGACGCGCGCCTTCGTGCCCGCCATGTTCGAGGACGTGGCCCGCGCCGAACTTGCCGCCGTGGCTTCGGAAAAAAGACCGGCTCCGCGTCCCGTTCCCCAGAGACACAACGCGCACTGGGCCATGCTCGTCATGCTGTTTCTCATATTCTGGTACGGGCTCACCATGGGCTGGTGGCCCCTACCCTTCGAGCATCTGCCGGACCCCGACTACTGGGTGCGCTGCGGCAAGCTCAACGTCACCGAAGTGCGCAACGGCGAATGGTGGCGCACGGCCACGGCCCTTACGCTGCACGCCGACACGCTGCATCTGTTCAGCAACGTCGTCTTCGGCTCGCCCTTCCTTATCCTGCTCGCCCGGCGCATCGGTCTCGGCCTCACGCTCTTCGCGACGCTTGCCTCCGGCATGCTCGGCAACGCCATGAACGTCCTCTACCGCGACCCCGGCTACTCCAGCCTCGGCTTCTCCACGGCCATGTTCGGCATGGTGGGCCTTCTGTGTGCCGACATCGTCGTCCGCTCGCATCTTGAGGGAGTCCGGCGTCTCGTGCTGCCCGTTGCGGCGGCCCTCGCCTTTCTGGCCATGCTCGGCTCGGAAGGCAGGAACGTGGACTACTCCGCCCATATTTTCGGCCTTGTTTCCGGCTTCATCATCGGACTTGCCGTAAGCCTCGCCTTGCGGCATCATGACGGTCTTCCCCGCCCGCTGGAAATCGCGCTCGGCTGCGCCGCGCCTCTCATCCTGCTGCTGTGCTGGGATCTCGCACTTTAACCCCTTTCGAGGCATCCATGGACAAAGCCCCCGGCACCTTTGAACTTCTGGGCAAGGACGGCAACGCCCGCGCCGGCCTGCTTCATACCGCGCACGGCGTCATCGAAACTCCTATCTTCATGCCCGTGGGCACGGTGGGCAGCGTCAAGGCACTCGCTCCCGACGATCTCAATGCCATAGGCGCCCAGATCATTCTGGGCAACACCTACCACCTGTACCTGCGTCCGGGCGACGAGCTCGTGGCCCGGCGCGGCGGCCTGCATGAGTTCATCCGCTGGAACAAGCCCATCCTCACGGACAGCGGCGGCTTTCAGGCCTTCAGCCTGAGCAATCTGAACAAGATGAAGGCCGACGGCGTGGAGTTCCGTTCCCACATCGACGGCTCGAAACACATGTTCACGCCGGAAAAGGTCATTTCCATCCAGCGCAACCTGAATTCCGACATCATGATGCCGCTCGACGTGTGCCTCGGCTACGGGGCCACGTACGAAGAGGCCGAAAAGGCCGTGAAGCGCACCACGGAATGGGCACAGCGCTGCCGCGACGCCTATCCCGCAAGAAGCGCGGGCAATCTTCTGTTCGGCATCGTGCAGGGCTGCACCTTCCCCGAGCTGCGCGAAGCTTCGGCACGGCAGCTCATGAACATAGGCTTCGAGGGCTACGCCATCGGCGGACTTGCCGTAG
This sequence comes from bacterium, assembly GCA_037230945.1. Classification (GTDB taxonomy): domain Bacteria; phylum Desulfobacterota; class Desulfovibrionia; order Desulfovibrionales; family Desulfovibrionaceae; genus Mailhella. The sequence goes on along the minus strand of JAXUUT010000122.1, from coordinate 764 downwards.
GCGAACCCAAGAACCTCATGATGAAGAATCTGCGCGTGCTGAACCCCGTGCTGCCGCAGGACAAGCCGCGCTACCTCATGGGCGTGGGCACGCCGCTGGACATTCTGCACGGCATAGAGGCCGGCGTGGACATGTTCGACTGCGTGCTGCCCACCAGGAACGCCCGCAACGGCACGCTCTACACTTCGGAAGGCAAGATCAACATCAAGCGCGCCCAGTACGCCGAAGACGACAGCCCCCTTGACCCGCAGTGCAACTGCTATACCTGCCGAACCTTCAGCAAGGCCTATCTGCGCCACCTGTACGTAAGTCAGGAACTGCTCGCCTTCCGCCTCAACTCCCTGCACAACCTCACCTACTTCCTCAACATGGTGCGGGGCGCAAGAAAGGCCATTCTCGAAGGCCGCTATGCCGAGTTCAAGGCACAGTACGAGGCAAAATATCCCGAAGAAGACGCACTCTTCGACGCGCCGGAACTTTAATGTCAAGGGCGCTCCCTCAGGGGAGCGCCCTTTCTTTCGGCTCAGCCTGCACGGTGCGATGTCAAGACGGGAGAACCGCCGCCGCACCCCAGGGCCTTCCGCTACAAAAGATGCCTGCCCTCCCCCAAAAAGGACCGCCGCCTGCGCCGGTTCCTGCCGTCCTTCTTCTCTTTTCCCGCATCTCCGCAAACCCTGCGCGCGGCCTGCAGGCCGCTCCGGTCCTTTCTTACAAGTCAGGACCGCCCCTTCAAGGGGCGGTTTGATTTGACCCTATAAGGGTCT
>JAXUUT010000142.1:0-3121 GCA_037230945.1 bacterium | reverse complement strand
TTTCGGCTTCGGAGGTGTCGATGCCCTTGATGTTGGCATGGGAGACCTTGGCCTGCGCAAGAGCCAGATGCAGAGTGTTTGCGGGCATGTGCACGGCGGCGTCGGCGCCGAATTCGGCGGTGCCGGTCACCTTGGCCACGGCGCTCGGACGCGGCTTGGTGGAGCCGAGGTGATGACCTTCGGCAGGTTCCTTGTAGCGGATTTCCTCAATGTCCTTGTCGCCGCGCATGACGGCGGCGGCGTCCATGACGGCGTTGATGATCGGAATGTAGCCCGTGCAGCGGCAGACGTTGCGGTTCTTCTGGAACCATTCGCGCACTTCTTCTCTGGTGGGAGAGGGATTCTCAAGAAGCAGGGCATAGGCCGCCACGATGAAGCCGGGCGTGCAGAAGCCGCACTGGGCTGCACCATGGAAAATCCACGCTTCCTGAAGCGGATGCAGATGGTCGGGCGTTCCGATGCCTTCCAGCGTGATGATGGTGGCATCATCGGGCACGCGTTTCATCTTCAGCACGCAGGTGCGCGTGAGCTTGCCGTTGAGGATGACGCTGCAGGCGCCGCAGTGACCTTTTTCGCAGCCCAGCTTCACGCTGGTAAGCTGCAGCTGGTCGCGCAGGACGTTGGCAAGCGAGTCATCCGCATTGACAAGCACCTGACGACGGACGCCGTTGACAAGAAGGGATTTGATGAACATGGGCAGCTCCTTTTAAGAGGAATCCAGAGGAGGGGCGGCCGCGGAAGCGGAACGCCCGAATACGGGCCGATGCGGGAAGATCAGTTTTTGCCGAAGGCGCAGTTCGGATAGCGGCAGTCGCCGCAGCCTGCGCAGTAGCCTCCGTGGCCGAGGGCCACAATGTCTTCCCGGGTCACGGGAACGCCGGCCAGAAGGCGCGGAACCACAAGATCGAAAATGCTCGCTCTGTGATACATCACGCAGCCGGGCAGTCCCAGTACCGGAATGTTGTCGATGTAGGCCAGCAGGAACATGGCTCCCGGGAAGGTGGGAGCACCGTAGGTGACCACGCGTCCTCCCGCGGCGCGGATGGCGGCGGGTGTGCGGTCGTCGGGGTCCACGGACATGCCGCCCGTGCACACCACCATGTCCGCGCCCTTCTCGATGAAGTCGCGGATGCCCTGCACCGTCATTTCTATGGAGTCGTCGGAAAAGCTCTGTCCGATGACGGTGCTCCCGAGGCCTTCAAATTTCTGTCTGAGCACGGGGCCGAAGGCGTCCTTGATGCGTCCGGAATAGACCTCGTTGCCCGTGGTGACCATGCCCACGCGGAAGGCGCGGAAGGGCAGAACCTCGATCACGGGGGAGGTGACGGCCTGCTCGAGCGCAGCGATCTTTTCTTCTTCGATGAGCAGAGGAATGATGCGCGTGCCGCCCACGGCCTGTCCCTTCTTCACTTCCTGCATGGTGTGCAGCGTGGCAAGCACGATTTCCGGGAAGGCGTTCACTTTGGCAAGGGCGGGGACGTCCACGCGAAGAAGGCCGTGCTCGGCGGCAAGAAAATTGACGCGTCCTTCCTTGATGTCGGAAAAAACGATGTTTTGTCCCGCCACGGCGTTGCCTATGCGGGTTGCGGCTTCGTTTTCATGCACTTCGCCGGGCGCAGGCTCGTACACATAGAGATTTTCCTTGCCGACACTGAGAAGAACGGGAATGTCCTCTTCGCGTACGATGTGCCCCTTGCGGAACACGGGCCCCTTCTGAACGCCGGGCTCGATGCGGGTGATGTCGTGACAGAGAACCGTACCCACGGCCTGGGTGACGGGAATGGTGGTCATGGAAATTCTGGACATGGCAATGCTCGTCTATAGAAAGAAAAGCCGGAGTCGCGGCTTCGATCGGAGTGATGAAGCCGGGACCGGGCAGAAATCTGCCTTTTTCATGTTTTCTTTCCATGCCGAAGCATTTAATGGAGGCAAGGCCGTTTCCCGCCTTACCCTGTGGGCCTCAAGGACTCAGGTCAGTCTGCATGGCTAATGCTTTAGCAGAGCCAGACTCGAAAACTTTATTTAACGATATTGAAATAGCTTTTTTTTGTCAAGATATCCGGAGAAAATTAATGATACTTTTTTAAAATGCAGAAAAATTGATTGAAACTTAAATCACAATATAGTTTTATTTCATATCTGAATGAAAATAAGAATATATTTTATTTTTGTAATGAAAAAGATACTTGGAAAGTCTTTTTTTTATTGTAAAATTGCTTTGTCAGAAGAGTGATGGACATGAGTTTATGCAGATGGAGGGAAATTTTGTTTTGAAATGTCCTTCTCCCTGCCCGGGATTGTTTTTCCTTTGCGCCCGGAAGGGGCAGTTTTTTTATCTCTGCGTGCAGGAAATCGGGATGCGGAGATATGAAACAGAGAGAAGGACGGCTGAGGGGATGGTGTTGCAGTCGGAATCCTGCGGTTCCGTCAGGCGGTTTCCTCAAGTCGGACGAGGGCCTCGGCATCGTAGAAGAGGGCAGTGTGTGCGGCGTACGGCTGAGGGATGGAAAAGAAATCCTGCATGCCGAGAGCCATGTACTGCATGAGAATCATGCGGTTTACGCCGGAGTGCGCCACGAGCAGGGCATGAGCGTCGTCCGGCAGGGAGCGCAGATGCGCATGAAGGACGGGAAGCACACGACGGGCGAGCATGGCAAAGGATTCTCCTCCCTGCGGTGCATAGTTCCAGAAGTCCTGTCCCCGCGCCGCAACGGCTCCGGGAAAGCGTTCTTCCACTTCCGTCCGGGTCAGCCCCTCCCAGGCTCCCAGATGAATTTCACGAAAGGCTGCTTCGGCGTGAACAGGGACGTTTCGTCCCTCCATGATGATGGCCGTCATTTCCCGGCATCGGTCAAGATCCGACGTCCAGACTTCCTGAAGGTGAACGGGGATAAGCTCCTGACGGCGGAATCGGGCCTGACGGCGTCCTTCTTCGGAAAGAGGAATGTTGCGCTGGCCGACGAAACGGCGTTCAGGGTTGGGAAGAAGGGTTCCGTGACGAAGCAGATGAAGCGTGGGCATGACTGATCTCCGGCTGTGACGTCGCTGGGGCGTGTTGTCTCGAAAAAAGAAAAAAGAGGACTAAAAGATGCCTTTTTCATCCTGTAAAACTCGAAAAATG
>JAXUUT010000017.1:0-3165 GCA_037230945.1 bacterium | reverse complement strand
CGAGCACGAGGAGGGCCATTCCCACACCGAGGAATACGGCATTTCCACCTTCGTGCTCGTGATGGTGATGTCCGGCATGGGCGTCGTGATCGTGATGATCGATATGTTCGTCTTTCTTCGCGTCGAAGTTCTGAAGAGTCTGTATCCAGCCTGCGGACTTTCCGGCCTTGGCGAAGTTGAAGGCGTGCGTGTCGAGAATGTCCTTGACGGGCACCTTGCCGTAGTTGGTTTCGATGATGCGCGCCTCGGGCTGGAGCTGACGGATGACGGCCTTGAGCGTGGCGAGCTGCTCTGCGGACACCTCGTCCACCTTGTTGAGCACGATGGTGGTGCAGAACTCTATCTGCTGGATGAGCAGGCTTTCCACGTCGTCCTCGTCGTTGTCGCCGAGCAGCTTTTCGCCGTTCAGAAACTCGTCGGCCATGCGCATGGCGTCCACCACGGTGACTATGCCGTCGAGACGGCACACCGTGGGCATGACCTCGTCGCCCAGCGTGATGGCCTGCGCGATGGGCATGGGTTCACAGATGCCGCTCGCCTCGATGAGAATGTAGTCGAAGCGGCAGGTGGCGATGAGATCCAGAATCTGCTGCATGAGATCGTCTTTCAGTGTGCAGCAGATGCAGCCGTTGGAAAGGGGAATGAGGCTGCTTTCCATTTCCACGTTGCCGCCTTTTTCAATGAGCGCGGCGTCGATGTTGACTTCGCCTATGTCGTTGACGATGACGGCAACCTTGTAGCCTTCCTGATTGGAAAGAACATGATTGAGCAGCGTGGTCTTGCCCGCGCCGAGATAGCCGGTAAGAAGCGTGATGGGAACGATGTTTCTGCGCATGGGAAAAGAATGAGCCGCGCACGGCGCGGGTTGAGGTTGCCGTCCGTCAGAGGAGGGCAGGGGGAGGTGCGGCCCGGCGGACAAAAGGAAACGGGCAGCCTGCCCGGGGCGCGGGGAGCGCCCGAAGACAGAGCTGCCCGGAAAAGGGCGTGGCCCCGGAATCATTTTTCCAGACAGGCGTCCAGAGCGGCGCAGATGGCATCCTTGTCCATGTGCTGACCGATGAAGACCAGCTTCTGCATTCTGTCGCCGTAGGTGTCGTCCCACTCCTTGTCGAGCTGCTTGTCCACGCGGCGTTCGGCGGCCTGACGCTTGGCCGGAGCCGCGGCCACCCATTCCCCGTAGGGAGAGGCGGTCATCTGACGGCCGGCCTGCTCGTAGAGATAGGCGGTGTCGGGTTCGTCACGGAACCAGATGAGTCCCTTGCAGCGGATGACGCTGGAAGGCCAGGCGTCGTTGACGAAGTCCTCGAATTTCTTCTGGTCGAAGGGAGGACGGCGGAAATACACGAAGGTGCCGATGCCGTACTCTTCGCCGTGCTCATGATCGCCGTGATGATGGTGATGATGGTGCCCGTGATGGCCGTGTTCCTCTTCGTCGTGCTCATGCTCGTGCTTGTGCTCATCATGTTCGTGCTTGTGGCCGTGCTCATGCCCGTCATGATCGTGGTCATGCTTGTGGCCGTGCTCATGCTCTTCTTCGTCATGCCCGTGCTCATGTTCGTCATGGTCATGATGTTCATGGCCGTGATCATGGTCGTGATCATGGTCGTCCTCGTCTTCTTCGGGAGCGTCGGCTTCCAGAGCCTGCACCCAGCCGATGGAGGAACAGGCGCGGTCGAAGTCGAAGCGGCCCGTGTCGAGAATGTCCTTCACGTCCACCTTGCCGTAATTGGTTTCGATGATGTTCGCTTCGGGCTGGAGCTTGTGGATGACGGTTCTGAGCAGTCCAAGCTGATCCTCGGTCAGGCCTGCCACCTTGTTGAGCACGATGGTGGTGCAGAACTCTATCTGCTGAATGACCAGGCTGGCCACGTCCTCTTCTTCTATGTCCTCTTCCACGAGACGCTGCCCGCCGAGGAATTCATCCACCATGCGCTGGGCGTCCACCACGGTGACGATGCCGTCGAGGCGGCATATCTTGGGCAGGGACTCGTCGCCGAGGCAGAGCGTCTGCGCGATGGGCAGAGGTTCGCATATGCCGCTTGCCTCAATGAGAATGTAGTCGAATCGGCCGGATTCGATGAGGTTCAGCACCTGCTGAAGCAGGTCGACCTTGAGCGAACAGCAGATGCAGCCGTTGGAAAGGGGGACGAGGCTGTCGTCCATTTCCACGCTGCCGCCCTTGGCGATGAGGCTGGCGTCGATGTTGACCTCGCCTATGTCGTTGACGATGACGGCGACCTTGTAGCCTTCCTGATTGGAAAGCACGTGGTTGAGCAGCGTGGTCTTGCCCGCGCCGAGGTAGCCGGACAGAACGGTGATGGGGACTATTTTTCTCTTTTTCATGATGACCTTCCTGAGAGCGCGGATGCGCGTTGATGGCGGGCGCGGCGAGACCGGACGTTTTTGTCCGGGGCCGGACCGGTTTCCCTTCCGCCGTGTTCGGCGGAGGAAACAGGCGTGCGCGGCACGTTCAAGATAGGACAAAATCGCGCGGCGTCAACCTCGCGTAAGAAAAGGGGGAAAAACGGCATCGGAGAAGAAGGCGCGAAGGCGGTGCGCCGAAAAGGCCTCGAACGGGAAGAAATCCGTGCGTCAGAAGAGCCTGTGAGGAAGGTCTTGCCTCCGTTGCCGTCTTGCCATGTGCGGGAGTTTTTCGTAATACACTGTTTTCCAACAACGGAGGATCATCATGCAGTTTGTTTTCACTCCGGAGCGCGTTTGCTCCAAGATGTTCATGATAGAAGTGGACGATGCGACCAGAACCATCACCAACTTTGAATTCAAGGGCGGCTGTCCCGGCAATCTTCAGGGCATAGGCCGTCTCATACGCGGAATGCACATCGATGAGGTGATCGACCGCTTTGCCGACATGCCCATCTGTTCCACTTCCAAGGTCACGTCCTGCCCGGAACAGCTCCGCAAGGCTCTTCTCGAGCTGCGGGAACGTCTGGACTCCGGCGTGGCTCAGGAAAAGCCTCATTTCGGTCTGGAATCCTTTGCGTCCATGAAGAAATAGGGCATTGATGCCGAGACCGGCCGATTTTTGGCTCTGCCGGACGGAACATCGTAATGACGAGGCGCTCCTGAAATTCGGGGGCGCTTCTTCATTTAAGGATTTAAGGCTCCGCGGTATGGAGTGCGGAACATATGGTCTGTGCCTGCCGT
>JAXUUT010000020.1:0-3172 GCA_037230945.1 bacterium | reverse complement strand
GCAGCTTGAAGAATGGGAAGTGCAGACGCGGGAAATCAATGCCGACAACCTTTCCGTAGGTGCGGAGCTGAAGAACCGCTTTCGTGTTTACGAGCGCTGGGGATTTCTGACGGGCGCGGAGCTGCGCGGAAGCGGCGCCGATCTGCCCGAAGAGGATGACGACAAGGTCTTTTCCTCCAACGTGTGGGTGCTGGGGGACCACGTGATCAAGGCCATGGTCAATCCTCTGGAAGGCATCGACATTCCCTACTACTTCTATCCCTTCCAGCAGGATGACACTTCTTTCTGGCCGGAGGGTCTCGGTTCGCTGCTGAGGCATCCGCAGGCCGGCATGAATGCCGCCGTGCGCGCCATGCAGGACAACGCTGCCGCAAGTTCCGGGCCCATGATAGGGGTCAACATGGCGGCGCTGGCTCCGGGAGAAGACCCGACGGTCATTCAGGCCAACAGGATCGTTCTTTTCGACAAGCCCGGTCTCAATATCAGCGACGCCTTTCAGGTGGCCACGATTCCCAGCTGCATCGAGCACAATCTCACCCTTTCCAATTTCTGGAGCAATGCCGGGGATGAAATCAGCACGCCGCGCTTTCAGGCCGGCGACGGCAATGTTTCCGGCGCAGGAAAGACTGCCAGCGGCCTTTCCATGCTGATGGGCGCGGCCAACATTCTCCTCAAGGACCATATCAAGGATTTCGACGACTGCGTGGTGACGCCTTTCATCCGCGCCATGTTCCGCTGGAACATGCAGTGGAATGAGGATGAGAGCATCAAGGGAGACTACGAGGTCGTGGCGTCCGGTTCCCAGAGCCTCATTGCCAAGGAAGTTCGAGCCCAGCAGATTCCCATGCTGATCGGCTGGTTGAGCATTCCGGGATTCGCAGACCTCATCAGGGAGGACAAGCTTCTTGAAGTGGCTCTTGAACAGACGGACCTGCCTGTGGAGCGGATACTCCGTTCCGATGAGGAGGCGCAGCAGTACCGGCAGGTCCGCGCTTCCATGCAGGCTCAGACTCAGGTTCAGGCGCTTGCCGCTCAGCTTGAGCAGCAGGGCATGACGCCGGAAGAGATACGTCGGCAGATGCTTCTGCTCATGGCGGAGCTGTCGTCTCAGACGGGAGGCATGCGGGCGCTGCCTGCGCCTTCGGCCGGAGGCACGGAGGAGGGAAGATGATGGAACAGCGTCTTCTGGAAGAACTCGGCAGGATGCCGCACGGGGCGAGAATGACGGTTCGTGCGCTGCTTGCGGCCATGATTGAGGAATACCGGGACGAGCTTGAAAACGCCGAGGCGGAGAAGATCCGCCGCTTGCAGGGCGCGACGGCGGCACTGCGAGAGGTCATGCGCAAACTGGACCAGACAGGAGAGCATTGATGAATCAGTACGACGAAGATGACGGACAGAACGGGACGCTCTTTCCCGACAGGGACCGGGAAGAGTTCGACACCGGATTTGAGGAAGAGCCTTTGCAGGCAGAATTCCCTGAGCACAACGACGAGGGAGAGGATCATTCTGCGGAACAGAAGCCGGAGGGCGAGAAAAGTGTGGAGGAGCCCGGCTCCGGGACGGCGCCGGAAGACTCTTCCGAGCCTGATGTCCCTCTGCCTGCGGACGCTGTGCCGGTCTCCGCAAACGAGCTCGAAAAGAGCGGAGCTTCCGGCAGGATAGACACCCCTGAGGAACTTGCCGAGGAGCTGAAGGAACTCAAGAAGCTCAATCCTCAGGCTGCCGAGCTGGCGCTTGAAGATTCCCCGGAAGGCGAAGGCATACGCAGGCGTCTTGCCGAATACGGAGCCATGGCCGCTCAGGACAGGGCGGAAAGCATACTCGACAAGAGAGAGCGCAGCGCAAGGGCGCAGCAACTGGACATGGAGCGTCGGCGTCAGGCCATAGAAGAGCACAACCGGCATTTTCAGGCGGTCATCCGGCGGGATCACCCGGAGTTTACGGCGCTTATGTCCGACCCCGGACGCAGGGCCGAAGCGGCCAGGATGATGAACGACATTTTTGCCTGGATAAGCGCCAAACCCTACGCCGAAGCTGCTCCTCTCATGCAGATCGCGAAAAGCGGCCGCGACCCCGAAGAGGTGAGTGCCCTCATTACCAGATTCAAGCAGGAACGCGGCAGAACCGCGCCGCGCAGGCCCGGGCCTGAAGGCGCGTATGCGGTTCCGGGCAGAGGAGCGGCCGCCGCTCCTTCCGGCGACGTTGGAAAGGACGACTTCGACGCCGGCTTCGATATGTAGAGTCCGCTCTGAGAGAGGTGTTACATCATGCCCATGACTACTTCCGGCGATATCAGCCTGCGCACGGCGGGCTATATCAGCAAAAAGCTGCTGGAACGGGCGCAGCCTTTGCTGTGTCTTTCCCGTTTCGGCCAGGCAAAGCCCCTGCCCAGAAATGTGGGGCGTTCCATGAAGTTCCGCGGTTACGAGCATCTGCCGAACCAGCCCAAGCCGCTGACCGAAGGTGTGACGCCTGCCGCCAGCAAGCCTACCTACCGCGACGTTGAAGCCGTCATCAAGCAGTTCGGCGACTGGATTGAGCTGACCGACGTGCTGGCGGATACCCATGAAGATCCGCTGATTCCAGAATTCACCGACATCCTCGGCGAACAGAGCGCCATCATGCTGGAGCGCATCATTGCCGGGGTGCTTCTTGGCGGAACCAACGTGCATTTTGCCGGCAGGGATGCCGCCGGGGTGATAGCCACGGGAAGAGACGGCGTGAATCAGCCCCTGACGCTGGCCGTTCAGCGCCGCGTCATGCGCGGCCTGCGCCGTCAGAATGCCCAGCGCATCACCTCCGTTGTGGCGGCTAGTCCGAATTTCAACACGTCGCCCATTCCTCCGAGCTTCATTGCCGTGGCCCATACCGACCTGGAACAGGACATTCGTGAAATGCCCGGATTCGTGCCGACGGAAAAGTACGGCAGCTACAAGCCCCTGGACGGAGAGGTGGGCTCTGTGGAGGGCGTCCGCTACATTCTGACCACGATTCTCGACCCCTGGCAGGATGCCGGTGCGGCACCGCTGGCCGGAACGGTGGTGGAGAGCAACGAGGGAGCCTGCGCCGACGTGTATCCCGTGCTCTTTTTCGGCAAGAACGCCTACGGAACCATTCCGTTTGCCAAGAACGGCCGTAACGGAGCGTCTCCCGTGACGCCCATGGTGCT
>JAXUUT010000065.1:0-20040 GCA_037230945.1 bacterium | reverse complement strand
CCTGCTACGACAAGGGCTGGCTCATCCGCATAAAGCCCGAAGACATGGCCGCCGTGGACGGCCTCATGTCCGCCGACGCCTACAGGGCCACGCTGTAATTCATCTTCCCCACACCTGAAAAAAGCCGCCTTTGATGCAAAGGCGGCTTTTTTGCGTTGTCGGACACGGACTTTCCGCAGCCTGCGGACATTTCGGAGCCGGACATTCGTTGCGGCGGCAGGGCGGGGGGAATGTCGTTCAGAGGCCTTTCCGCCTACTTCCTGTCCACCACGAAGAGCTGCATGTACTGGCCGCGGCTCGTCTGCACGAGAAGGCGCTTTTCCACGTCGAGCCTGCCTTCCGCAATGACGGCGGGCGGCGTGGTGTCGGTGTCGAGCAGCAGGAAGCGCTGCTCGGGCACGTCGGAAAGGGAGGTGATCTTCGTGGTGTCGCGGCCGATTTCCCATTCTTCCGTGGGGCTGAAGCCGTCGAAGGAATAGCAGGGAATGCCCCTGAGTTCCGGCATGACGCGCAGCTCCTCAAGGGTGCAGGAGGGCGGAATCTTCTGCACCACGGGGCGGGTGGAGCCCATGCGGAAGGCGGCAAGGCACACGAGAAGCACCATGAGGCAGGACACGGAGACCACGTAGCGCGGGAACTTGAGGCCGAAGGCGCCGAGGATGAGGCAGAGCAGGGCGAAGAAGGCGCAGTAGAGCGCATGGTCCGCATGGCTCCAGGCGATGAAAAGGCATATGCCTGCGGCCGCCAGCGTGCCGAGACCAAGGTGAACGGTGATGATGCCCCTCTCGACGCGGGAAAGCGTGCCCTTGTCGAGGCCGCTCACCCAGTGCCGCAGCACCTGCGCGCACAGAATGGCGAGGGGAACCATGGCGGGCATGAGATAGCGTTCCTTCTTTTCCGGCACGAGCGAGAGCAGGAGAAGCGAGAGCAGGAACCAGCAGAGCATGAATTTCATGTCCGCGCGGTTTTCGTCGCTTTTGTTCAGCCAGCGGTTGAAGAGGCCGGAGAGCGAAACGAGCGCCCATGCGCCCGCAAAGCCGGGGAAGGAGAGGTAGAAGAAGAACGAGGCCGTGTGCATGGTGCTCCAGGCCTTCACTTCGCCCTGCGCCACGTCTGCGGCCACGTGGGGCACGGCAACGTACACGTAGATATACCAGAGAGAGCCCAGGAGGCAGCCGCCCAGAAGAATGACGGCAAGGCGCTTCCACGGAACGCTGCGGCGAAAGATGAGAAGGCACGCAAGAAAGGGCAGCAGCATGGTGTAGAGCTGCACGGGGCCCTTGCTGAGCACCGAGGCCGCCATGAAAAGCGTGCCCGCAACGAGCCACCCCCGGCCCTGCTTCACGAGTCCGACGAGCGCGCCGGTCATGAACACCACGGAGTAGATGTCCCAGGAATTGGTGGTGCCGAGCTTGAGGGTAAGCAGCATGGAGGAGACGACAAGTCCGGAGCAGAAGGCGGTTTTGTCATCGTTGAAGAGGGCCCGGCACAGATCGAAGCAGAACACGCCGAGAAGTCCCGTGACGAGAATGACGGGCAGATGCAGGGCGAACATGGAGGGCTCAGGATCGAGCAGGAAGACGGGCACGGTGAGCCACACGGGCAGCGGCGGCTTGTTGAGGCGTATTTCGGTGAAGAGGTGGGGTATGAGCCAGCTGTGATCCAGGGCCATGGACTGCGCGGAAATGAGGTTGCGCGCTTCCATGATGCTGGTGCCGAACACATAGACAAGCGGCATAAGAACGAGCAGGGAAAAGACGTAGATGACGGTGCGCTGTTTCATGACGTGCCTTTGCGTGGTCTCAGCGGGAACGACGTTGTGAAGGGGAGGAGGCGCGTTCGCTGCGCAGACCGATGACGATGTTTCTGGCGTAGGCGACAAGGCCGAGCGCCTGTCCGAGAATGAGCACGATGTCGAGCCTCAGCACGGCGTAGAGGCAGATGAGCAGGGAGCCGGTCAGACTGATGCCCCAGAAGCCCATGGGCAGCACGGAAACGTGATGCCGCGAGGAATACCACCACTGATACACGAACCTGAGCGTGAAGAGCGCCTGACTTGCGCATCCGAAAACGAGCAGGGGCAGGGGGATGTCGGGGTTTTTGAACAGCGTCTGCGCTACGTCGGCTCCGGAGAGCACGAGGCTCACGGCGGCGGCCGGCGGGGTGACGAGAAGCACGACCCGCACGGGCAGCGCGCATTTCTGCCATATGCCGTTGGCCTTGAGGTTCCACAGGTAGACGTAATAGGAGATGAACTGCCCGAGAATGATGGCGAAGTCGTTTCTCAGCCATCCGTAGATCATGAGCAGGTAGGCCCCGCATATGCTGAACACCCAGAACAGCGCGGGAGAAATGATTTTTTTTGCCCGTTCGGTTTTTATCCACTGGTGGAGCATGCGCAGGGAGAAGAAGCCCTGGGCGAGCAGGCCCACGCTGGTGACGAGCAGATATTCCTTCATGATGAGTCCTTGCAGAATGTTTCCCCTGCCGGGCAAAGGAAGAGGACGGGGAACACGGAAGATGCGGCCGGGCGCGGCTTTTCTGCCGGGCACGGGCTGTCCGTGAGGGGGGCTTCGCTCCGGGGGAGTGGCTGACCGCGTGTCGTCTGCGCGTCATGGCGCGCGGCGGCGCTCCTCCCGGAGTGGCGGCGCGCCCTGTCGTTCGTCCGGCGGGAAGCGCGAGCGCTCAGTCGTGCCTGAGATTGTCGGCCTTCACCTTGTAGGCGATGTGCCTTTTCTGCATCCAGCGCACGGCGAGGCAGTCCACGAAGGGGGAAACGAGCCGGTTGCGCAGGTTGAACTTGGACACGCCCGCCACGCGCGGAAAATGCGACACGTCGACCTGCTTCACCCTGCCGCCCTCAAGCTGGATGAGCGCGGGGAAGAAGCGGTGCATGCCCTTGAAGAAGGGCAGGGCGCGGGCCATGTCGGCGCGCATGACCTTGAGCGGACAGCCGGTGTCGCGCGCGCCGTCCTTGATCATCATGCGGCGGAAGCCGTTGGCGATGCGCGACTGAATCTTCTTGAAGCCCGTGTCCTTGCGTTTGGCGCGCACGCCCGTGACGAGCTCGTAGTCGCCGAGATAGGGCGTGAGCAGGTCGAGCTCTTCGGGCGCGGTCTGAAGGTCGGCGTCGATGTAGGCAAGGTAGGGGAGGGGGAACGCACCTGATCCATGCCTGCCTTGAGCGCGCTGCTGAGGCCCGTGTTGCAGGAAAGCTCGATGAAGAAGAATCCCTCGTGCTCTGCGCAGGCCTCACGGATGCGCTCGCCGCTTTTGTCGGTGGAGCCGTCGTTGATGAAGAGCACGCAGGAGGACATCTTCGCGCGGGGCAGATAGGCGGCAAGGCGCGAGGCAAGGGCGGGCATGTTGTCTTCTTCGTTGTATACGGGCACGAGTATGGTCAGATCGTAGGAGGCGGTCTCGTTGCTGGTCATGGAGTCTCTCCCCGGCGCGGGATGCGCCGCATGAGTTTGTGGCCTTTCGCGGGAGGCTTGGGGCGGAAGGTCGGTATGGCGGGGCCGGAACGTGCGCCGGGCGACTCCGCTTTGCGGGGCCGTGCGGGGAGCGTCCGTGCCTTCCGGACGCTTCAGGGAGCGGCGCGGCCCGGGGCCGCGGGCGCCTTTCCGGGGCGGAGTGCCGCTGCCGTCAGTCTTCGCGTATGGGGTTCTCGTCGGAGAGATACCACGCGGCAAAGCGCCGTATGCCTTCGGCAAGCGGCGTGGAGGGCCGGAAGTTCGTGGCCTTCTGCAGCTTGGAGGTGTCGGCGAAGGTCTGGTACACGTCGCCCTTCTGCATGGGCAGCATCTGCATTTCGGCCTTTCTGCCCAGGGCGTCTTCCAGCGTGCGGATGAAGTCCATGAGCTGCATGGGATGCCCGCAGCCCACGTTGTAGATGTCCGTGGGCACGGCTCCTTCGGGCACGCGGTCGATGAGGCGCACCACGGATTCTATGATGTCGTCTATGTAGGTGAAGTCGCGCGAGAGGTTGCCGTTGTTGAACACCTTGATGGGCCTGCCGGCAAGAATGGCCCTGGCAAAGAGCACGGGAGCCATGTCGGGTCTGCCCCAGGGGCCGTACACGGTGAAGAAGCGCAGGCCCGTGGAGGGAATGCGGTAGAGGTGCGCGTACACGTGGGCGATGAGCTCGTCGCAGCGCTTGGTGGCGGCGTAGAGCGACACGGGCGTGTTCACCGGGTCTTCCTCGTTGAAGGGCGTTTTTTCGTTGCCGCCGTACACCGAGCTTGAGGAGGCGAAGAGAAGATGCTTCACCGGATGAGCGCGGCAGCATTCCAGAAGATTGACGAAGCCGAGCACGTTGCTCTGCACGTAGGAGAAGGGATTTTCCAGGGAGTAGCGGACGCCGGCCTGTCCGGCCAGATTGACGGCCACGTCGAAGGAGCCCTCGGCAAAGAGCTTCATGAGGCCGTCGCGGTCCTCAAGATGCATTTTCACGAAGCAAAAGCCGGGAAAGGTGTCGCTCTGCTTCACGGCCCCGTATTCCGGGTCGGCGTCGTTCACGCCGAGCAGCGCGAGCCGCGCGGTCTTGAGGCGTGGGGAGTAGTAGTCGTTGATTTCGTCGATGCCCGTGACGCTGTGCCCGGCCTCAAGGAGCCTTCGGGCCAGAAAGCAGCCGATGAATCCGGCCGCGCCGGTGATGAGTATGTTCATGAGCAGTCCTTTTTTCATGCAAACGGCTCCTTGTCCGTGCGGAAGAAGGAGCCGGTGGGCGCAGAGCGCCGGAAAACGGGGCGGGAGGATCAGCCTATTCTGTAGAAGGCGAATCCGGCCTTTTTCAGGCTTTCTTTCCTGTAGACGTTGCGTCCGTCGAAGAGGACGGGGGTCTTCATGGCCTCGTAAAGCTTCTTCCAGTCGGGAAGGCGGAATTCCTTCCATTCCGTGACCACGGCGAGGGCGTCCGCCCCCTCTGCGGCCTCGTACATGCTGCGGGCGAAGGTGACGGACTCGCCGAGCAGAGAGCGTGCCCGGTCCATGGCCACGGGATCGAAGACGCGCACCGCGCAGCCCGCTTCAAGCAGGGCGTGTATGAGCACGAGCGAGGGCGCCTCGCGCATGTCGTCGGTGCCGGGCTTGAAGGCAAGGCCCCACACGGCCACGGTGCGGCCCTTGAGCTCGCCCTTGAAGTGGCGGGAAATTTTTTCAAAGAGCACGGTCTTCTGCCGTGCGTTCACCCTTTCCACGGCCTCGAGCACTTCCATGTCGTAGCCGTGGGCGGCGGCGGTGGCAATGAGGGCCTTCACGTCCTTGGGAAAGCACGAGCCGCCGTAGCCGCAGCCCGCGTACAGGAACTTCGGCCCTATGCGGTGATCCATGCCTATGCCCTTGCGCACCATGTCCACGCTCGCGCCCACGCGCTCGCACAGGTTGGCGATGTCGTTCATGAAGGATATGCGCGTGGCCAGCATGGCGTTGGCCGTGTACTTGGTGAGCTCGGAAGAGGCGCGGTCCATGAACAGCATGCGGTCTCCCGTCATCATGAAGGGGCGGTACAGCTCGCTCATGATGGCGCGGGCCCTTTCGCTCTCCACGCCTATGACCACGCGGTCGGGCATCATGAAGTCGTCCACGGCATGGCCTTCCTTGAGAAATTCGGGATTGGACACCACGTCCGCGGCGGCGCAGAAGCCGCGCCTTTCAAGCTCCTCGCGGAGAATGGCTTCCACCTTTGCGCAGGTGCCCACGGGCACCGTGGACTTCACCACCACCACGAGGTCTCCGGTCATGAGATCGCCCACGGAACGGGCCGCGCTGCACACGTAGCTCACGTCGGCGCTGCCGTCCTCGCCCTCGGGCGTGCCCACGGCAATGAAGGCCACGTCGGCGCCTTCAAGACTTTCCTGCAGGGAGGTGGTGAAATGGAGCCTGCCCGCCTGCGCGTTGCGGGTGAGAAGTTCCGGCAGGGAAGGCTCATAGATGGGGCAGCCGCCGGCTTTCAGCGTGGCGATCTTGTCCTCGTTCGTGTCCATGCACCAGACGTCGAGTCCTACTTCGGAAAAGCATGCGGCCGTCACCAGCCCCACATAGCCCGAACCTATCACAACGATTTTCATCAGTGGTCCTTTGTGAACGTTGCGTTTCCCGAAGGAAACAGACCGGACGGAGAATCCGTCGGAAGGAAGGCGGAAACGGGCGCGTCGCGCGTTCCGGGCTCCTTCCTGAGCCCGGCCGCGCGGACCGGACGCTGCCGCAAGGGGCGTCAGCTTCCGCCGCGGAAGGCTCCCGCCGACGGAAAAAGCCGCGCCTGCTTCCGAAGTCTGAGGAGAGAGGGAACATCGTGCGTGTTTCCGTCCCTTTCGCCTTATGAAACTGCGCGGTCTGACTGCACTTTTTATGTTCTTGTTAATATAAGCACGACCTGCTGTCAATCGCCGTTACAGTCCGTTACAGAATGTCAAAGCACTGCATCGTGAACGCTGAAAGGCTTTTTTGACTGCATTTGACCATGCAACACGGGAGAAAACAGTCGTCATGGTCGGCAATGAAACGGAAATGCTGAACTGAATGACAGCAATTATCGATGATTTTTCTTTTCACTCCGCGGGGTTTCCGTCATGGCCGAAGCCACGAGCGCGCCGCTTGCCAGAGCCCAGTGAATGTTGTAGCCGCCGAGAAGCCCGGCAACGTTGACGATTTCGCCGCAGAAGTAAAGTCCCGGCACCTTCCGGCTTTCGAGGCGGCGGGAAAGAGAGGAGAGCTTCACGCCGCCCGCGGCGGCCTCGGCCTTCTTCAGCCCTTCGGTGCCCGAGGGGCGGCAGGAAAATTCGTGCACGGCGGCGGCGAGGCGCAGTCTGTCCTTTTTGCCCATTTCCGCGCATTTTTTCCGGGCGAGGTCTTCGGGGCACAGGGCGTCTGCGAGGCGCGCGGGCATGAAGCGCGAAAGCAGGTTGCGCGCAAGGAGCCTGCCGTGTTCCTTTTCGTCGAGAAGTTCGAGCACGGGCAGCTCGGGCAGAAAGTCGAGCACGAGCTCGTCGCCGGCCTTCCAGCGGCAGGAGGCCACGAGCGCGGCCGGGCCGCTCACGCCGCGATGCGTGAAGAGCAGGGAGCGTATGCCCGCGGGATCGGGCCGGAAGGTCGTGCCGTCGCGCCGGATGGCGACGCGCACGTTCACGCTTATGCCCTCAAGTCCGGCAAGCGGCCAGTCGCCGGGCATGACGAAGGGCACGAGCACGGCTGAGAAGGGCACGACTTCGTGGCCCCAGGCGGCGGCAAGCCTTGCCATGGCGTCGCTTGCGCCCGAGGCGGGCCAGGCGGAGGAGCCTGCGGCAAGCACGAGGCGGCGGGCCGTCACCTTTTCCTGTCCGGCAAAGAAGGCGAAGCCGAAGGCGTCCCGGTCGCGTCCGAAGGCGGGAGCCTCGGAGGGCAGGGAAAACGAGGAGGCCGTGCACCCGAGGTAGAAGTCCACGCCCGCGTCGTCGCACTGCACGGCCAGCCTGTCGGCAAGGAAGGTGGCCGGACGCAGACCGAAGATCTGTCCGAAGTCCCGTTCCTCAAAGGGCAGGCGCAGGGAGCGCAGAAGATCGAGCGTCCATTCGCAGGGGAAGGCGCGCAGCACGGCGCGCACGAGCGAAGGGTCGTCCGTGACGTAGTGCTCTTCCGAAAGCGTGCGGTTGGTGAAGTTTCCGCGTCCGCCTCCGGCCATGGACAGCTTGACCCCCGGCCGGTCGTGACGGTCCACAAGGGCCACGGAAAGGCCGCGGCGGGCGGCGTTTCTGGCGCAGATGAGGCCCGCGGGCCCGGCGCCGATGACGGCAACGTCGTACATGGTGACTCCTGTGAGAGGGCGGCGTTCCCGCAGCGGCGGCAGCCGGAGGGGACGCCGGTTTTCATCCATTCAGCCGGACTTCCGGGAGGGAAAAGCGCGCCGGGCGGAAGAGACGCGCGGTTCTTGCCGGGCGAAAAAGGGGGGCGCTGCGGCCCGGGGCTGCGCCGAAACGCCTGCCGGTTCTTCCTGGCCCGGAACGTCGGGGCGCGGCGGACATGGGACGCGCCTGCTCTGGGGCAGGGGCGGGCTCATGACGGCAGGGCCGAAGCGTCCGGTCGGGCGGCACGTCGCCGAGCCTGCCGGGCGTTTTTCGTCAGCTCTGCCGGAGCGCGGTGACGAGGGCCACGGCCTTGATGCCCCGAAGCTCCCCGGTGAAGCCGAGCTTCTCTTCCGTGGTGGCCTTGAAGGCCACGTGATCGAGGGGCAGATCGAGCAGCCTTGCCACGTTGCGGCGTATGGCGTCGGCTTTGGGGGCGAGCTTCGGCTTCTGCGCCACCACGGTGAGGTCGACGTGCACGAGACGGACGTTCGCCTCGGCGGCCAGCGTCATCACGCGGTCGAGCAGCACCACGGAGGAAACGTTGTCGAAGGCGGGGTCGTTGTCGGGGAAAAGACGGCCTATGTCGCCGCCGGCAAAGCAGCCGAGCACGGCGTCCATGAGGGCGTGCAGCAGAACGTCGCCGTCGGAATGGGCGAGAATGAGAAATTCGCCGCCTATTCCCACGCCGCCCAGGATGAGAGGACGGTTGCCGCCGTAGGCGTGCACGTCGTAGCCGTAGCCGCAGCAGGGCAGAAGGGGTTTTTGTTCGGAGAGCAAGGCGAGGTCCCGGGGGTTGGTGATTTTCACGTTGTCGCTGTCGCCGTCGACCACGAGCACGGGCAGATGGCAGCGCTCAAGGAGCGAGGCGTCGTCGGTCACGCTCCAGCCTTCCGCGTCGGCCCGCTCGTGGGCCTCGCGAAGACGGGAGAGCAGGAAGGCCTGCGGCGTCTGCACGGCGCGCAGCGTTTCCCGCTCAGGGGTGCGCGCCACAAGGCCGGAGGCGTCTGTCTCCTTCACCGTGTCGGTGACGGGAACGCCGGGAATGACCCCGGAAACGCCGCCTTCGCGAAGCGCCTGGGCCACCTTCGTCACGAGGGCCGTGCGCAGGAAGGGCCGTGCGCCGTCGTGGATGAGCACGCTTTCGCACGATTCCGGCAGCGCCGCGAGGGCGTGACGCACGGAGTCCTGACGGCGCTCTCCGCCCTCGGCAAAGCGCAGGGGCACGCCGAGGGATTCTTTGGCGTTGAGCGCAAGAGCCTGCGCTTTTGCCTCGTCGAGCCTGCCTGCGGGAAAGACGAAGACAAGGCCGTGCACCAGCGGCGAGGCGGCCATGGCGCGGGCCGGATGCCACCACAGGGGCGCGCCCCTGTAGGGCAGAAACTGCTTGGCCTCGCCGCCCGTGGCCTGCGCCATGCGGCTGCCCTGACCGGCGGCGAGAACGACGCCCCAGCATTCGTGTTGCATGTGGACCTCTCAAGCGAAGGTGCCGGGCCTGTCCCGGTGTTTCGGAACGCAGCCGGGCGTTTTTTCCTGCTTCGGCACGTTCCGGAAGAAAGAAGGGGAGGGAACTTTCGCTCCCTCCCCGTGAAAAAGGAGTCGGACTGTAAGCCGGGTTCTGTACCGCCCGAAGGCGGCGGCTGTCATTCCTCTAGAGACGCGGTTGCCCGCGCCTTCAAGCAACCTACCCGGAAACCATGGGCCGGGCCGGCCGGTTTCCCTATTTGGTCTTGCTTCGGATGGGGTTTGCCTGGCCTGACGTGTCGCCACGCCAGCCGGTGAGCTCTTGCCTCACCGTTTCACCCTTACCGTTCCGAAGAACGGCGGTCTGCTTTCTGTTGCGCTTTCCAGCGGTCGCCCGCTCTGGCCGTTAGCCAGCATCCTGCCCTGCGAAGCCCGGACTTTCCTCCCCGGACCGAATGGTCCGCGGCGACAGCCCGTCCGGCTCCATGACGTGTTCGCATGAGGAGCCCGAAGGCTCCCGAAGCACTATTCCGCGCTTTCGGCCTTCGCTTCGGGCCTGGGCGCGTTGGGATCCTGGAAGTCGTGCGCCCAGTACATGAGGCGCTGACAGTTGGGGCAGCTCATGATGTGATTGCCGCGCTGCAGGTCGATGAACACCTGCGGCGGAATGGCGATGTGGCAGCCCGAGCAGATGCCCGCCTCGACGGGAACGATGACCGGATGGCGCAGACGGTCGCGGATGAACTCATAGCGGCTCAGCACGGGCGGAGTGATGAGGGCGGCCACTTCGGCGCGCTGCTTTTCCAGCGCGTCCAGACGGGCGCGGCAGTCGGCGATGCGCTTTTCAAGGTTTTCCTGCTGGGTTTCCAGCTCGGCCTTGAGCTCGTTCCAGGTCTCTTCCACGGACTGCAGATTGCTTTCCTGCAGGGAGCGTTCTTCCTGCAGGGCCATGCGTTCCTCTTCGCGGGTCTGGTTCTGCATTTCCATGCTGTCCATCTCGCGGATCATGGCCTGATATTCGCGCTCGTTTTCCACCTGCATGAGCTTGTTCTTGCTGTTCGTCAGGCGGGATTCGTCGTCCTTGATGTCGGCGTCGAGGCGCTTCTGCTGTTCCTGCAGATGCTGGAGCTTGTCCAGAATCCAGTTGCGCTGCGTGTCCTGAGAGTTGAAGCGCTTCTGCAGATTTTCCACGTCCTTGGGCGCGGCTTCCATTTCGCTCTGCACGGCGTGAATGCCGTCGTCCACGTGCTGGAGAGCCACAAGCTGGCGGATCTGTTCAATATAGAGGCTCACGACAGTACCTCCGGTACTTCAGAAAGAAAGGTCAAGGGCAGGAAGGGGTCCCTGCCCGGCAAAAACGTTACCGTCACGCCTTCGAGCTTCGTTTTCAGAAGTTCGGCGAAGCGACGTATCATTTCTTCTTCCAGGGAGAAATGTCCCACGTCGAGAACGGCCATGGGACAGAAATTCGGGCTGCGCGCGTCATGACGCGAGGCCAGGGCAAGGGCGTCGTGATACTTCACGTCGCCGGTGATGAAGAGATCGGCCCCCGCGGAGGCGGCCTCTTCCAGAAGGGAGGAACCGGAACCCGTGCACACGGCCACGCGCCGCACCGTCATGCCGGCATCGCCCACGAGGCGGGGAACGGCGCACATTCTCTCAAGAGGCAGCGCGTCGCGCAGAACGGCGCAGAGCTCTGCAAGGCTCACGGCCTCGGGCAGGTCTCCCGCGCAGCCGAAGCCGCCTTCGACGACGGAGCCGTCGGACGCGGTGAAGGTTCCCGTTTTTTCCAGAAGGACGCGGTTCGTGAGTCCGAGCAGATCGGGCAGCCAGGCGCTCGGTCCCTTGGGGTTGGCGTCCAGCGTGGTGTGGCTCGCGTAGAGCGGCACGTCGTTTCTGTAAAGAATGGAGAGCGCGTCGGTGTAGCCGTTGAGCGTGCTCGTCCATGCCGGGCGCATGGCAAGCGGATGATGCGTGAGCACCATGTCCGCTCCGGCTTCCACGGCCGCACGGAGCTGTTCGGGCGCGGGGTCGAGGCATACGGCGAGATGGCGTATCTCGGCGCGGGCCGAGGCTACCTGAACGCCGGAATGATCCCAGTCCGCCATAAGCGAAAGGGGAGCCGTCTGTTCAATGATGCTGATGAGCTCGCTCTGTAGCATGGGTGTCGCCTTTTCTGCGCGGGGCAGAATGTCATGGATATGCCGGGGAATTCATATTTCTAGGGAAAGTTCCCGTCTTCGTCAAGCTCCTGTCCGTCTTCCGGCCCGGCGCGGGACGCAGAAAAGGCGCGGCTCCCTTTTTGCGCCGAAAATTCCTCTTGGCCTTCCCCTGAGTTTGCGGTAAGGGAACGCCATGCCATCCTTCATTTACATTACCGACGTTTTTTGTCCCTGGTGCTTCGGCTTTGCGCCCGTCATGCAGAAGCTCGTCGAGCACCATCGTTTTCCCGTGCGCGTGCTCTGCGGCAATCTTGTGGACGAGCCGGAACAGACCTCTTCCATGGGCACGCCGCGTCTGCGCGCCTTCTTTCAGCGCCTGTCCGACACCACGGGCCGCACGCTGGGCGAGGCCTTTTCCGGCCTGCTCACCGAAGAGGGGAGCGTGGTCATGGATTCCTCGCGTTCCGCGCTGCTCATGGCAGCGCTCAAGAAGCTCGCGCCCGGTCATGCGCTCGAGCAGATGGAGACCTTTCAGGATGCCTTCTACAAGGACGGGCGAGACGTGCTCGATCTTGCCGTTCAGGCCGACGTGGCCGCGCGCTGGGGCGTCTCTGCGGAGGATCTGAAGCAGGCGCTTGCCTCCGAAGCCGTGCGCGACAAGGCGAAGAAGGAAATGGACGAGGCTGAGGACATACTCGGCGACTTCGTGGTTTATCCCACGCTTTTCGTGAAGACCGACGACGGGGAACTTCACGCCGTGGCCCGGGGATTCGCGCCTTTTGAGGACGTGGAAGCCAAGATTGAGGCGGCCCTTGCCTCGGGCGACTCCCTGAATGCGGTTTCCGGCAGCGCCTGCGGGCTGGACGGCACCTGCTGCATCCGCTGAATCCTTTTTCCCCGCGTGGTCGCGCTTTTCGTGAGGCGCGCTTTTTCTGTCCGGCCCCGTTTCGTTCCTGAGAGGGAAGCGGGCCGGGGCGTTTTTTTTTGCGTTTTGCCTCACGGCAACAGCGGAGAAGGGAGAACGGGCCGGGAGGAGGGAAATTCTTTCAAGGTCTTTGCTTCTTTTTCGGCCGCTCTTTTCCGTTCCTTTCCGCGGGGCGGAAGGCGTTTCGGCGCTTGAACAGCGCATGATAATGCGCTAGACTTGCTTTTTTACCGGCGGCAGGTCGGTGCGGCTCCGGCAGAAGGGGAGCCCGGCTTCCGCGCGTTTTCTGGGAATGCGCCCGTTCTGCGGGAGCGTCTTTCCTCATTCTTTTAACACGGGAGATCTCGGGATGCGTTTTCTCAACTGTGCCGCGGCCGTTCTGGCCGTCTGCGGTATGGCGCTTTCGCCTCTGGCCTCTTCCGCCCATGCGGAAGAAGCGGCAAAGAACATCAAGGTCGGCTTCATCTATGTTTCCCCTGTGGGCGACGAGGGCTGGTCGTGGACTCATGATCAGGGCCGCAAGATGATGGAAGAGATGCCCGGCGTGGAAACCACCATGATGGAAAGCGTGCCCGAAGGCCCCGACGCCGAGCGCGCCATCAAGAACATGTGCTCCAAGGGCTACAACGTCATCGTGGCCACGAGCTTCGGCTACATGGACGCCATGGCCAAAATGGCGAAGCGCAACCCCAAGGTCACCTTCCTGCACTGCTCGGGCTACAAGCACAGTGAAAACATGACCTGCTACTTCGGCAGAATGTATCAGGCCCGCTACCTCACCGGCATGGTGGCCGGCGCCATGACGAAGAAGAACGAAATAGGCTACGTGGCCTCCTTCCCCATTCCCGAGGTGGTGCGCGGCATCAACGCCTTCACGCTCGGCGTGCGCGCCGTGAACCCCGACGCCAAGGTGCGCGTGGTGTGGACCCGCACCTGGTACAGCCCCGACGATGAAAAGAAGGCCGCCGAAGGCCTGCTCGACGTCGGCGTGGACGTCATCGCCCAGCATCAGGACTCCGCCGGTCCGCAGACCGCGGCCGAGGCCCGCGGCGCCTATTCCGTGGGCTACAACACCGACATGTCCGCCGCCGCGCCCAAGGCTCACCTTGTGGCCGCCGTGTGGGACTGGAACAAGTTCTACAAGAAGTTCATCGACGAGTACCGCGCCGGCACCTGGAAGAACGGCAACTACTGGTACGGCATCAAGGACGGCATCGTGGACATTTCCGCCTACGGCGCCATGGTGCCTGAAGACGTGCGCGCGAAGGTGGACGCCGTGAAGGCCGACATCATTTCCGGCAAGTACCAGGTGTTCACCGGCCCGGTGAAGGATCAGGAAGGCAAGGTGCGCGTGGCCGAAGGTCAGGTTGCGCCCGACGACATGCTGCTTTCCATGGACTGGTTCGTGGAAGGCGTGATAGGCACGACCAAGTAGCGTTTCAGGAAAGCTCCGTCCGGTGAGGGCGGGGCTTTTTCATTTTCCGGTCCGCGGGCTGCCCCGTCCCCTGAGGGGCGGGACTGACCGCGGACCTCGGTTCTCCTTTTTCCGGAAGACGCGTTTTGGGAAGGAGAATTGCGCGGGCCTGCGGGCCCGTGGGCCGACGGCGGGGAGTTCTGCCGCGCGCCTTCCGGGGAGATTCCCCGGCCCGGGGCTCTGCGCGGCCCCGGCGCAAAAGACGGCAGGGCGCGGACGCCGCCGTCTGACCGCATCACATCATTTTTCGGAGGAAACATGGACGGTTTCAGAGTCGTCAGACGGCAGACCCCCCATCGCTGGGTCGGGCTCATCGTGCTGCCGGCGGCGCTTCTCATCGCTCTGGCGTTCTGCTCGCTGCTGCTGATGATTCAGGACAAGTCGCCCGTGGAAGCCGCCGTGGTGCTTTTCCAGGGCGGATTCGGCAGCCTGTACGCCCTGCAGGACACCATGCTCAAGGCCATCCCCATCTTTCTCTGCTCGCTCGGCGTGTCCATCGCCTTCCGCATGAAGGTGTGGAACATCGGCGCGGAAGGGCAGTTTGCCCTTGGCGGCGTGGGGGCCACCTGGGCCGTGCTCACCTTTCCCGGCCTGCCCATGCCGCTCATGCTCGCGCTCATGCTCGCGTGCGCGGCCGTGACGGGCGGGCTCTGGGGCATGCTGCCCGGGCTGCTCAAGCTGAAGTTCGGCCTCAACGAAATCATTTCCACGCTCATGCTCAACTACATAGGCATCGAGTTCATGCGCTACCTCGTGTACGGCCCGTGGAAGGATCCCGGCAGCATGGGCTTTCCCATGACGGCCATGTTCCCCGAGGAGGCCGTATTCCCCGAGGTGATCGGCTACGTGCACGCGGGGCTCATCGTCTGCGTGATCGCGGCCGTGGCGGTTTCCGTGTTCCTGCAGCGCACGCGGCTCGGCTTCGAGCTGTGCGCCGCGGGCGAAAATCCCCGGGCCGCGCGCTACGCCCGCATTCCCTACGGCTTTCTGCTGGTCTTCGTGCTCACGGTGTCCGGCGCGCTCGCGGGCATGGCGGGCTGCGTGGAAGTGTCGGCCACGTTCAACCGGCTTCAGCCCAGCCTGTGCACGGGCTACGGCTATACCGCCATCGTGGTGGCCTGGCTCTCCCGTCTGCGCACGCCTTCCATCGCGCTGTTTTCCATCTTTCTGGCCGGGCTTCTCGTGGGCACCGACAATTTGCAGGTGGATCTGCAGGTGCCCGCGGCCTTCGGCGGCATTCTTGAGGGCTTCATCCTTCTGTGCGTGCTCGCCGGGCAGTTCTTCTATTCCTATACCTTCGTGAGAACGGGTCGCAAGCAGGGAGGCGCCGCATGACCTGGGACATCTTCGTTGCGCTGCTTGCCGCCACCGTGCTTGCGGGCACGCCTCTTCTGTACGCCACCATGGGCGAACTCATCACCGAGCGTTCCGGCGTGCTCAACCTCGGCGTCGAGGGCATGATGATCATGGGCGCGTTCTTCGCCTTCATCGTGCAGTTCAAGACGGGCAATCCCTGGCTCGCCACGCTGGCCGCCGGACTCGGCGCCGCCTGCATAGGCCTTCTGCACGGCGTGGTCTGTCTCGTCTTTCAGGGCAATCAGACCGTGTCGGGCCTTGCGCTCACCATTTTCGGCGTGGGCCTTTCCGACTATCTCGGCGCTCCCTTCATCGGCGAGAAGACCGTGGGCTTCCAGCCCTTCGACATTCCGCTGCTCTCCGACATTCCCGTGCTCGGCGAGGTGCTCTTTCAGCACGATCCTCTCGTGTACCTCTCCTATCTTCTGCCCTGGGCCGTCATGTGGTTCTTCCGCCGCACCTCCCTCGGCCTTGCCCTGTGTGCGTCCGGCGAGTCGCCCGACGCCGTGCAGGCCGCGGGCCTCGATCCCGTGAAGATGCGCTGGCTCGGCATTTTTGCCGGAGCCTTCTTCGTGGGCGTGGGCGGAGCGTATCTTTCGCTGTGCGCCACGCACATGTGGACGCAGAACCTTACCGCGGGCAAGGGCTGGATAGCCGTGGCGCTCGTCATCTTCGCCTTCTGGCGGCCGCGGCGCGCCATGTTCGGCGCGTACCTGTTCGGAGGCATCATGGCCTTCCAGCTCCGTCTTCAGGCGCTCGGCACCACCATTCCTTCCTCGCTCATGATGATGCTGCCCTATGCCCTCACCATTCTCGCGCTGCTCTTCTCCTCGGCCAGAGGCAAGGGCAGAAGCGCGCCCGCGGCGCTCGGCGACAACATAGCGCCCGGTGCGTAGCCGAGGCTTCCGGCGCGTCCGCGGTTCGGGAATCTCGCGCTCCGCGCTCCGGCAGGAAGAGCCGCCCGGGATGCCCGCGACTTGCCGGGCCTTCCGCGGAACGTGCGTCGTTTTGCAGGAAGAGGCGCGGCAGGGGGAAGGAAACGTCATGGCGTCCGGCAGAGAAGGAAGGCAGGGGACTTCGCGCTCGCAGGCGCGGGAGAAAAGTGCCGGCGAACGCCGTTCTCCCAGCGGAAGACAGGGACTCTGCCGCCGTGAAAACGGAGCCTCCCGGAGGAGCCGCGGCGGTCGCCATGCCGGGCGACTCTTCACTCCGGGCACTTGCAACTCATCCGTTTTTCGGTGAAAATTTCCTGAGAGTCGGTTCCTTTTCCGTGCAGGAGCCGAAAGCCAAGGATATTCTCATGCTGACTTCCCGAGACATGTTCACCGGACTTCCCATGATAACGGCTGCGGCCTTTTTCATGCAGATGTTCAACTCCACCATTCTCAACACTGCGCTGCCCGCCATCGCCGACGCCATGGGGCGTTCGCCCTTTTCCATGCAGCTTGCCGTCATAAGCTATTCGCTTACCGTGGCTCTGCTCATTCCCCTGAGCGGCTGGCTGGCCGACACCTTCGGCACGAGGCGCGTCTTTCTTTCGGCCCTGGCCCTGTTCGTGATCGGATCAGGACTGTGCGCGGCGTCGACGACGCTTCCGCTTCTCGTGGCCGCGCGCGTGGTGCAGGGCGTGGGCGGCGCCATGATGGTGCCCGTCTCCCGCCTTACCCTCATGCGCGCCTACACGCGCGAAGACTTCGTCAAGGTGTTCAACTTCATCACCATTCCCGGGCTCGTGGGGCCGGTGGTGGGGCCCATCGTCGGCGGCTGGCTCGTGACCTATGCCTCCTGGCCGTGGATCTTTCTCATCAACATCCCGCTCGGGCTCGTCATTCTGTTTTTCTCCCTGCGCTGCTTTCCCGACTTCCGGCAGCCCCGCGGCTCGTTCGACGTGGCGGGCTTTCTGCTCATAGGCGTGGGCGTGCTCGCCATGTCCGGCGGTCTGGAACTCACCGGCGGGCACGGCGCTTCCCCCGCGCTGGCCTGCGGACTCGTGGTCTTCGGCGTGTTCGCCATCGTGCTCTACGTGCTGCACGCGAGACGCTTCCGCTTCCCCATCATCAATCTCAAGGTCTTCAGCACCCGCACCTTCTCCGTGGGCATCACGGGCAACATCGTGGCCCGTCTCGGCATAGGCAGCATTTCCTTTTCTCGTGCCGCTCATGCTTCAGGTCGGCCTCGGCTATTCCGCCGACATCGCGGGCCTCATCCTCATCGCGCCGGCCGTGGGCTCCGTCATGACCAAGACCGTGGTGCTGAACATTCTGCATCGCTTCGGCTATCGCCGCACGCTGCTCTTTCTCACGCTGTCCATCGCGGCCGTATTCATGTGCATGAGCCTTCAGCAGCCCGGCTGGCCCCTCATGCTTCTGGTGGTGCAGCTCTTCGTGCAGGGCATGCTCATGTCCGGCCAGTTCACTTCCATGAACACCATCACCCTCGGCGATCTTCCCGCGGAAACCGCAAGCGACGGCAACAGCCTGCTCTCCGTGGCGCAGAACCTCAGCGTGAGCTTCGGCGTGGCCGTGAGCACGGCGCTTCTGCGCGTGTTCTCCTCTTCGGGCGAGCTTTACGCCCTGCACGCCACCTTCATCGCCGTGGGCCTCATGACGGCCGTCTCGGCCTTCATTTTCATGCTGCTGCGCCCGGAAGACGGCGCGCATCTTCTGAGTAACGGTTCCGACACTGCGGCCGGTTCCCGGTCGAAAGGAAAAAAGTCATGACAGAGACCTCTGCGGCAGGGAAGGGCGAACGCACCGCGCCGCCCCTCATCCGTCTGGAAAACATCTGCAAGAGCTACGGCCCGGTCAGGGCCAACCGCAACATATCCCTCGAAATCCGCTCCGGCGAGATTCTCGCGCTGCTCGGCGAGAACGGTGCGGGCAAGTCCACGCTCATGTCCATACTCTCGGGCAAGTCCCGGCAGGATTCCGGAACCATTTACGTGGACGGCCTTCCCGCGCCCTTCCGTTCCCCGCGCGACGCCCTGGCCGCAGGCATCGGCATGGTGTATCAGCACTTCATGCTCGTCGAGGCCATGACCGTGACGCAGAACCTCATGCTCGGACAGGCCCACGGCATCCTGAACCCCGCGGCCATGCGCAGGCGCGTGCTGGAACTCGCGGCCCGCTACGGCTTTGAAATCAATCCCGACGCCATGATTTCCGATCTTTCCATGGGCGAGCGGCAGCGCGTGGAAATCCTGAAGCTTCTGTACCGCGACTGCCGCGTGCTCATTCTCGACGAGCCCACCGCCGTGCTCACGCCGCCGGAAATAAAGCAGCTTTTTTCCGCGCTGCGCCGCATGGCCGACGAAGGCAAGGCCGTGGTGTTCATCAGCCACAAGATGAAGGAAGTGCTCGACCTCGCCACGGAAATAAGCATACTGCGCCGCGGCGAGATCGTGGACCATTTTCTTCGCCGTGACGTGCCCGGAGAGCGGGAGCTTGCCGAGCGCATGGTGGGCCGTCAGATGGAGGCCGCAGTGGAGCAGACGCCCGTGGACAAGGGCGAAGTGCTGCTGGAACTTTCCCATGCCTCATGCGGCATGGCGCAGGATCTTTCCTGCACGCTGCGCCGGGGCGAAGTGCTGGCCGTGGTGGGCGTGGCCGGCAACGGTCAGCGCGAGCTCGTGGAAATGGTGACGGGCAGCGCGCGGCCCGACGGCGGCATGGACTCCGTGCGCATTCTCGGCAGAAACTGGAACGACTTCATGCGTGCGCGCATGGGCAGAAAAAGCATGGTCTACATTCCCGAGGACAGAAAGGGCCTTGCCACCTGCCCGTCGCTGGATCTTCTGGACAACTTCCTTCTCACCAACCGCAACGGCTTTCAGAACTTCGGCTTTCTGGACAGACGCCACTCGGCCACGGCCGCCGCGGACATCATGGAGGAATATCAGGTGGTGGCCGACGGTCTGCACGCCACTGCGGGCTCTCTGTCCGGCGGCAATCTGCAGAAAATGGTGCTCGGCCGCGAGTTCTTCCGGGAACCGAGCCTCATCGTGGCCGAAAACCCCACGCAGGGCCTGGACATAGGCGCCATGGAGGAGGTGTGGCGGCGCATTCTTGAGGCGCGCGACCACGCAGGCGTGCTCCTTGTGACGAGCGATCTGCGCGAGGCCATGACCCTGGCCGACACCTTTGCCGTCATGTATCGCGGCCGCTTCATCGACGTGTTCCCCCGCACCGACGCGGAGCGCGTGGAGGCCATAGGCCTCATGATGGCGGGCATCCGCTTCGGCGAGGAAGAAAAGGAGGCCGTCCATGAAGCGTAAGCTTTCCGTGGCCGAGGCCGTGCAGGCCGCAGGCATACTCTTTGAACTCAATACCGGCGAAAAGGGCGTTCTTGCCATGGCTGAGAAGGCGGGCCTTCCCTGCGCCTCGGACGAGGAAAAGAAACGCCTCATGCTCGAATGGCGGGCCTACGTGCACGCCGCCGTGCTCTACGGACTCATGGTGCAGGCCCCCAACGTGGTGGTGGTGGAATACCTGCGCGTCACGCAGTCCATGCTTCAGAAACTCGGCTACTCCCCGAAGGAGGCCGAGGACTTCGTGGACGGCGCCTTCCGCGCCTACGTCGACCCCATGGTCAGAACGAAGACGCAGGAGTGCCCGGGCGTCTTCTTCCGCCGCCTCCTGAACAGGGAGGTTTCCGAAGTCCCCGCGGCCACGGCCGCCATGGTCTCCGGCGTCATGGCCATGATCATGTCCGCCGTCCTCGACAAGCTTGAACAGTACGAGTTCGGGATAGAGTAAAACTCTTGCGGGGGAAGGAGGAGAACCTTTTGAAGGCAGATTGTCAAATGAATTGCAACAGAAAGAGATTCCCGTCTTCCCGTAAAAA
>JAXUUT010000059.1:0-3243 GCA_037230945.1 bacterium | reverse complement strand
AAAGCAATAGGTGTTATTGGAAAATATAAAGAAGAAAAAGACGAAAATGGGGATGTTGAATATATAAGAGAAGTAAAATGGATTATAAAACACGAGTATAAAAGAATTTATTATAAAATATCTAGTAATGTCTTCCATAAGACATATTTGTTTGAACGTATTTATGATCCTCATGCGGAAATACTTTCTTCAAGTACGGCTACGGCGGAGGAAAAGGAGGAGTATTCCGCCGTCATTAAAGGTATAGAAAATGTTTTTGCCAGCAAGAACAACAACTTTGTTCTTATCATCGATGAAATAAACCGTGGAAACATAGCGTCCATTTTTGGTGAGCTGATAACGCTTATCGAGCCTTCCAAAAGGGCCGGAATGAAGGACGCCATGTCCGTGTCGCTTCCTCTGTCGCAGAAGGGCGAAGAATTCAGCGTGCCGAACAACGTATATCTCATCGGCACCATGAATACGGCAGACCGCTCTCTGACAGGTATGGACATTGCCTTGAGGCGGAGATTTTCCTTTGTCCGCATGGACCCCAGACCCGAGCTCTTGAAATGTGTGCTTCTCGGAAACAGCCATGTGACGCTTGGGGATGTGCTTGAGAGCATGAATAAGCGCATCAGGGTATTGCTGAGCTCCGATTACTGCATCGGTCATGCCATGTTCATGCGTCTTCTGGATGAAGACGTAACCAACAAGACGGAAGTTCTTTTAAATATTTTTGAGGACACCGTCATTCCCCTGCTTGAAGAATACTTCTTTGATGATTTCAAAAAAATTGAAATAGTTCTCCATGATAATAAAAAGCCGAACAAGTATAGATTCATTCAGGCTGATGACGATAATGAAATCAGAGAAATATGTGAAGACAAGGAGTATTACAAGATAAACTCGAAGGCATTCAAGGACATCAGATCGATTGTCACGATATGCAGGGAACTGACGGAAGAAGAATTGAACGGCATGACTCTGGATGTCGTCATAAAGGAAAAACAACATAAGACGGCTTCCGGCGGCAAGGGCAGCGGGCAGCAGAAATGAAAGACGAAGTAACCACGGTTACCGAGTATGCCCGCCTGACGACGGAGAAGGAAAAGAAGGAATCGCTTTCCTGTCGGCACATATCCGTTGAAACGTACGACGCGCTGCGCCGGTTGAATGAGAGAGGGCCACGGGGCAGGAGTCCTGCATTTCAGTCCATAAGTCCGTCAGCAGTGGCACTCTCGAGCTATGTGGGCATTCTTGCCGGGTACGGGGGAACGCCCATCGAGATTCTGCCGAAAGTCGCCAGGGATGCCGACGGCGATGCGGAACGGTTGCGTGCGCTGCTCATCAGAATGCTGGACTTGGTATGCGGTCTGTCCGCCCTGCGAGGAGGGGAGGCTTCGCTTCGCCGGCTGAAAAAGCCGCTCACGGCCTGGGTGGCCGATCAGTTTCTGCTCAGGCTCCAGCAGCTCGTCATGCACGGACTGTGCTTTGACTACGAGCAGAAGCAGGAAGTGAGCACATTCCTGCGGGGAAAGATGGATCTGTCCCGGCAGATCGTTCTTCCTCCGCATCGGCGGCATCTTTTTGAGGTGCGGCACGACACGTTTTCGCCCAATCGGCCGGAACATCGTCTGTTCAGGCTTGCTCTCGACAGGTGCTGCCGCTGCGCGCTGCCCATAGACAACTCCGCGCTGCTGCGTTCGCTCTCGGACCGTCTGCGGGAGGTTCCCGCCAGCAGGAACGCGAGGGAAGACTTTCTGGCATGGAAGAAGTCCCGATACATGCGGCAGTATGAGAGCATCCGTCCGTGGTGTGAGCTGGTGCTCAGTGAATACATGCCCTATGCCGTGCGGGGAGAGCAGGAGGGAATCAGCGCGCTGTTCCCCATGGAAAGGCTGTTTGAACGCTATGTCGCCGCCATGCTCAGAAAGATGAAAAAGCCGGGGGTTGTCGTTGAGACACAGTCCGGACGGCATTCTCTCTGCACCATGAAGTCGGACGATGCCGGTCGCAGGGATGATTTTTTTCTTTTGAAGCCGGACATTCTTCTGCACAGGGGCGGCGAAAGGCTTTTCGTTGCCGACACAAAGTGGAAGATGCTTGACGGCACAAAGAATTTCGGACTGTCCCAAGGGGATTTCTACCAGATGTTTGCCTACGGACAGAAATATCTTGACGGCAGGGGAGACATGGCGCTCGTGTATCCCCTGCATGGCGACTTTCCCGTGATGAAGCATCCCTTCGAGTTTTCAAGTGAGCTGCGGCTCTGGGTGGTCGGCTACAACCTGGATGAAGACTGCTTCAGCGCCCCGAAGGAGTGTCCCCTTGGTGAGTATCTGCAGGAGCAGTACCTTTTTCCAGAAGGGTAGCTTCCGCTCTCTGCGGGTGTTTCGGCAGGGCGTTGGGCCTGCGGGCGTTTTTGTCGTGGCCGTTTTCTGCGTGGCGGCGTTGGGGGGTGGACGAAGTCCGCGGCCTCGTGCGGCGCGCTCAGTCATCCGCCGTGCGCACGAAGCGGAACATGTCGTCGCTTGAGGAGTAGCAGCGGTATCCGTGTTCCTCGAGCCTGAGGGCGTAGCGCATATAAAGGGAACGGCGGTTCTTCACCTCGTCGGTGGTGAACCAGAACTGAGGCGGATGCCGTGTATGAAGCCAGTCGAGAAAGACCCGTGCGGCCCAGCGATAGGCCATGCAGGCAATGACGGGATCGACGGCGTGCGGGAACGTTTCGGGTTCCGGCTCGCCCCACATGTCCAGCGGCGGAATCTTGTCGGCCAGCACGACCTGCCAGTCCGCGGTGACGATGAGCGCGTATCGGGCCGTCGT
The DNA here is from genome assembly GCA_037230945.1 of bacterium. Classification (GTDB taxonomy): domain Bacteria; phylum Desulfobacterota; class Desulfovibrionia; order Desulfovibrionales; family Desulfovibrionaceae; genus Mailhella. The sequence continues at coordinate 435 of JAXUUT010000059.1, read as the reverse complement.
GCCCTTGTACTGGAAGGACTTTTCCTTTTCCAGATGATGCGGTTTCATGTCTGTTCTCCCTGTGAATGTCGGCCGCCGGGGCGGTCCGCATGCAAAGATAGCATTGCGGCAGAAGAGAGGAAAGGGCAACGGAAGCTTTGGTCCACGGCAGTGTGGACGAAAGAGAGCTTGCGGAAAAGGGCATGACCGAAGACGGGCCGCTTTACCACGAGGCCGACCGCGGCGTCCGGGGCCGGACTTTCGGCTGCGCCCCATGCGGACCGGGAAGGGCGGATGAGGCTGCCGCGCGTTCAGCGGACGTGTACGGTCCGCGGAATCGGAAACGCCGGAATGCCCTGCAAAGGGGAAGCGTCCCCCCCATGGAATCGGGAACGGTGAGGGAGCTGCTCCACGTGCGTGGGGAAGACCTCATGACGGAGGATCTTAGACGTGAGA
>JAXUUT010000109.1:0-20315 GCA_037230945.1 bacterium | reverse complement strand
CGTCGATGTGATGATGGGCACCGGCGGTACCCCCGAGGGCGTGATTTCCGCATGCGCCATCAAGGGCGTGGGCGGTCAGATGTTCGGCCGCTTCGACCCGCAGTCCGACGCCGAGCGGCAGGCCATGATCGCGGAAGGCACCAGGCTGGATGAGATTCTTACCGTGGATTCCATCATACGCGCCGACGACGCCTTTTTCGCCGCCACCGGCATTTCCGGCGGAACCTTCCTCGGCGGCGTGAGCTATTCCGGCCGCGGCGCCGTCACCCATTCTCTGGTCATCCGCGCCAAGACAGGCACCTTCCGCTACATTGAATCCCATCACAACTGGGAACGGCTGATGAAGTTCAGCTCCGTCCGGTACGACTAGTCCTCCGGAAGCGTCGAAGACGGCGCTGCCGTACAAAGAAGCGATACCACGCGTCCGGCGTCCCGGAAGTTCCGGGACGCGCGGACGGCACGGTCTGCGCGGCGTGCATGCCTCGCAGGCAACGTGCTTTTTATGGCGCATCCTTCGTCTTCGGAAGGCCTGCGCATATGACCCATAACACCCAGTCAGGGAGTATGGAAATGAACAGTGTCAAGACCGCCATCCTGTTCCCCGGTCAGGGGGCGCAGGCATCTGGCATGGGAAGGCGCCTCGCCGAGGCGTCTTCCGATATCATGGATATCTGGAAGAAGGCGGAAAGCATAAGCGGACTGCCGCTGCGCGAAATATACTGGGAGAGCGACGACGCCACGCTCATGGCCGAAACCCGCAATCTTCAGCCCGCCATCACCGTGGTGAACCTTGCGCTCTGGCTGAGCGTGGCCGACCGGCTTTCTCCGGCCTGCGCGGCCGGTCACAGTCTTGGAGAGTTCAGCGCTCTGGCCGCTGCCGGGGTGCTTGAAATGGACAAGGTGCTGGAACTCGTCACGCTGCGCGGTCGTCTCATGGCCGACGTGGACCCTGAACACATAGGCACCATGTGCGCCATGATACGTCTTTCTCAGGAACAGGTGGAAGCCGCCGCCAGGGAGGTTTCCGAAAGCACCGGAAAGCTGGTGCGCGTGGCCAACAAGAACACGCCGCTGCAGTTCGTGCTGAGCGGACACCGTGAGGCCGTGGAGGCCGCGGCCGAAAAGCTCAAGGCCGAGAATCCGCGTGCCAAGGGCTTTCCTCTGGCCGTGAGCGGAGCCTTCCATACGCCCATGATGGCCGAGGCTTCCGCGGAGTTTTCCAAGCTGCTGGACAAGCAGGACTGGCATGACGCTAAATTCCCCATTTATTCCAATATAAACGGTGAGCCTCTGAGCGATGCGGAGGCGCTGTACAGCGCCATGCGCCGTCAGATGACCTCTTCCGTCTGCTGGGTGGACACCATTGCCAACCAGTGGAGAGACGGCGTGCGCCGCTGGGTGGAATTCGGTCCCCAGGGCGTGCTTACCCGCATGGTCCGTCCGATTCTCGTGGCTGCGGACGTGGCTGACGGCAGCTACACCACCGTTCACATCCCCAACAAAGACGCCGTTGATGCATTTGAAGGATAACGATGCGCGACATACTTCTCATTGAAAAGGCACTCCGTGACATTGTGGCCGCAAACGGCTGGCAGTGGCCTGAAAAGGCCGTTCTGGAAATTCCCAGAGAATCCAGCCACGGCGATCTGGCCACCAACCTCGCCATGGTGCTTTCCAGGCAGGCAAAGGCCGCGCCCCGCGTGGTGGCCGAAAAAATTCTGAAGGAGCTTTGCGACAAGTTCCCCGGTCTCGTCACGGCCGAAATAGCCGGCCCCGGCTTCATCAACATCACCTTTGCGCCTTCGTTCTGGCAGGGCGTCGTTTCCGAGGTGGAGGAGCAGGGCAGGGCGTTCGGCTCCTCGAAGAACGGCAGCGGCCGCCGCATCGTGGTGGAATACGTTTCCGCCAATCCTACCGGACCTTTGCACATCGGTCACGGCCGCGGCGCCGCCGTGGGCGACTCGCTCACCCGCCTGCTGCGCTTTGCCGGCTACGACGTGTCCACGGAATATTACATCAACGACGCCGGTCGTCAGATGCGTCTGCTGGGGGATTCCGTGTATCTGCGCATGCGCGAGATATGCAACCTGCCCGTGACCTATCCCGAAGATCCCAAGGGCTGGTATCACGGCGACTACATCCGCGACATCGCCCGCGAGATGCTGGAAAAGGATCCCTCGCTGCCGGAGCGTCCCGAAGCGGAAGCCAAGGATATGTGCTATGAATATGCCTGCGCCACCATTCTCGCCGGCATCAAGGAAGACCTCAGGGAATTCCGCGTCGAGCATCAGGTATGGTTCTCCGAAAAGAGCCTCGTGGATGCCGGAAAGGTGGAGGAGGCCTTCGACAAGCTGCGCGCCATGGGCCTTGTGTACGACAAGGACAACGCGGTGTGGCTGGCCACCCAGCAGTTCGGTGACGACAAGGACAGAGTGCTCAGGAAAAGTGACGGCTATCTGACCTATTTCGCTTCCGACATCGCCTATCATGCCAACAAGTTCGAACGCGGCTTCGATGAGTGCATCGACATATGGGGCGCGGATCATCACGGCTATGTGCCCCGCATGAAGGCCGCCATTACCTGCATGAAGCATGACCCGGAAAAGGACTTTCACGTGGTGCTCATCCAGATGGTGAACCTCATGCGCGGCGGTGAGCCCGTGGCCATGTCCACCCGTTCCGGCGAGTTCGTCACCCTGCGCGAAGTGCTCGACGACGTCGGTACCGACGCTGCGCGCTTCATGTTCCTTTCCCGCAAGAGCGACAGCCCGCTGGACTTCGATCTGGACCTCGTGAAGCAGCGCAACATGGAAAACCCGGTGTACTACGTTCAGTACGCCCATGCCCGCGTGGCCGCGCTGCTGCGTCGTGCCGCCGATCGCGGCGTGGTTCTGCCCGAGAGATGCCCGGCGGACATGCTGACCCCGCTCACCTCTGCCGACGATCTGGCGCTTCTGCGCGAGGCGGAACGATTCCGCAACGTGGTGGAGGACGCCGCCCGTTCCCGTGCGGCGCATCCCGTCAGCTTCTATCTCATGGAGCTTGCCGGAAAGCTGCACAGCTATTATGCCAACAACCCCGTGTTGAGCGGCGACGATGAAGCCGTGATGAAGGCCCGCCTTGCGCTTCTGCGCGCCGTGAGCGTCGTCATCGCCAACGGTCTTGACCTGCTCGGCGTCAGCGCTCCGGAATCCATGTAGTCATGGCCAACGCCTTCTATCGCAGTTCGTCTTCAAGCGCGAAGAAAAACAGCGACCGGGAACGCCGGACGAACGCCTTTTTCGCGTCGGAGGAAAGTTCGGACGCCGCGGCATCCTCTGCCGCGGCCGAAGACTCCTCCTCGCGCAAGAGTTCCGCCGCGCGTTCCCAGAGCAGGCAGGAGGGGCGGAGCGTGTTCGCCTGGCGGGCGAACATCACGCCATCGGCCCTCGTGACCATGAGCGTGCTTGCGCTCGTCATGCTGGGGTTCTGCTTTCTGTCCGGCGTCATCGTGGGGCGCAGCAGCATGCCGCTGCCTCAGGCTCTTGAGCTCGACACGCTTCTGTCCGAAGATCCCAAGGAGGGGGCGGCGGAGAGCGAGGAGCCGGAGAAGATTCTTCCCAAGGAAGAGCTGCGCTTCATGACAAGTCTGAAGAACGACGCCGCAGGCGGCGTGCTTGCCGATGCTCAGAAGAGCTCGGATGCCGGGCCCGCAGTGACGCAGGAAAAGGCCAGACAGGAAAAGCCCGTTCAGGAAGTGCAGAAGCCTAAGGAGCCTCAGTTCGACTATGTGCTCCGTGTGGCCGCCTTCAAGGAGGCCAAGCAGGCACAGGCTCTTTTGAACACGCTGACCAAGGACGGGCTGAAGGCTCGTCGCACGCAGACGAAGACCAGCCGGACCACGTGGTACTACGTGCAGGTGCTCATGCGCGGCAGCAAGGCCGATCTTCAGATGCTGCGCCGCAAGCTGGACGGCTACGGACTGCATGATGCCATGGTGCTGAGCGAAAAGGCCGTGAAGAGCAAATAGCGTCTTGCGGAGGGGGAAGACGGTTTTCTTGCCGTCCGAATCCGCCGGACGGTGTCCGACGGCGCCCTTCTCTGCATACTTGACAAAGAAGGGCTCGGTAGGTATTTTGTCATGTTTCCAGAGGTAAAGCATGGATCTTAGACACATCGCACTCAATGAGATTGACCCCCAGGGGTTGAGCCTTACGGTTTCCGACGAGGAAGTCTGGCAGGCGCCGCTGAAGGAATATCATGTGTCATGCCGCATAGTTGAGCCTGTCATTGCGGATGTTTTCCTGCTTCCGCAGCAGGACGGCTGTCTGCTTCGCGGTACGATACGGGGCGTTGTGGCCATGCCGTGCAATCGTTGCATGGAAGAGACTCTTGTGGTGCTGAACCAGAGCTTCGATGAGTTCGAGGAATACCCCGGACCTGTCGGAACCGAACCGGAAGAGGAAGATCCTGCCGACATTCTGGACGAATGCGCCGTGACCATGGAGGGCGGAGCGCCCTTTCTTGATCTGGCGTCTCTCTTGTGGGAGGAGTTTTCGCTGGCTCTGCCGGTGAAGCCTCTCTGTAAGCCGGACTGCCGGGGTCTGTGCCCCGTGTGCGGCAAGAATCTTAATGAAGGTGCCTGCAGCTGTTCCCGCGACAGCGGGGATCCGCGGCTGGCTGCTCTGCGTCAACTGAAAGTGAAACATCAGGGGTGATTCCCCCGTTTCCGAGATAAGGAGAAACAACATGGCCGTTCAGCAGAACAAAAAGTCCCACTCCAGAAAGTGCATGCGTCGTTCTCATGACCGCGTGGCCAAGCCCACCGTCATCTACTGCTCCTGCGGCGCTCCCACCAAGCCCCACAGCGTCTGCCCCTCCTGCGGCAAGTACGACGGTCGTCAGGTCGAACCTGTAGCCAGCGATGAGCAGTAATCGCGCAAGACTCGCCGTGGACGCCATGGGCGGGGACTTCGGTCCCTCCGTGGTCGTTCCCGGCGCGCTTCAGGCCGCTCGGAACACGGGGGCCAAAGTAATCCTCGTCGGTATCGAGGAAGAAATCCGCAAGACCATCGCAGGCATTCCCGATGCGGGGGAGGAAGGTGATCGTTATGAGATCGTCAACGCCACGCAGCTGGTGGAGATGACCGACAAGCCTTCGGAGATTCTTCGAACCAAGAAGGATTCTTCCATGCAGGTGGCATGCAGGCTTGTCCGCCAGGGTGAAGCCGACGCCTTCATCAGCGCCGGTCACTCCGGTGCGGCCTATGCCTGCGGCATGTTCATACTCGGGCGCATCCCGGGCGTGGAGAGGCCTGCGCTGGCTTCCGTGATTCCTACGGAAAAGTCTCCCATGCTCCTGCTTGACGTGGGCGCCAACGTGGAGTGCCGCCCGCATCATCTTTTTCAGTTCGGGCTCATGGGAGCCACCTTCGTCAAGGACATCCTCGGCTACGAGGATCCCAGAGTGGGCATCCTGAGCATCGGCGAGGAGGAAGGGAAGGGAAATTCTCTCGTGAAGAGCAGCTATGAGCTGCTCAAGCAGGCCTCCAACCTCAACTTCATCGGTAATGCCGAGGGCAGGGATCTGTTCACCGGCAACATCGACGTTGCGGTGTGCGACGGCTTTGTGGGCAACATCGCCCTCAAGCTGAGCGAGGGGCTGGCCTCTTCCCTGACGCATCTTCTGAAAAGGGAACTTCTGAACAACGGGGTCCTGCCCCGTCTGGGTGCGTTCCTTTCCATGAAGGCCTTCCAGAACTTCAAGAAGATGGTGGACTATGCGGAGTACGGGGGCGCGCCCCTGCTCGGTCTGAAGGGCATTGCCATCGTGTGTCATGGCAAGTCCAACGTCAAGGCCATCACCAGCGCCGTGACCATGGCCAACACCTATGTGGTCAAGGGAACGCAGCAGCGTCTGGTGGAAACCATCAGCGCCAATGAGGAGCTGACGAGTTACGGCCGCACCGTATAGTTTCCTGCATCATGTTTTTCGTCATGCGGAAAGCTCTTTTCATGGGAGCTTTCCGCATGACGCGCCATAACGACGACGCCTTGTCGTCTCACGTGTCAAGGTGCCTTGCCTTGCGCACCTGCCGGCCGCTTCGTCCCTGTGCGGAAAATGCGCGGCTTCTCCCGGAAGGCGGGTCCGTAGGGACTTCCCTCCGTCTCAAAAGGAACGACTGCCGCCCGAGCGCGGCCGTGTTCGGACATCTCATGAATCATCCCTGCTATATTTGTGGACTCGGCTCCTGCATTCCTCCCCGCGTCATGACCAATCATGACCTGGAAAAGCTGGTGGAAACCTCCGATGAATGGATCACCACCAGAACGGGCATCAAGGAACGGCATGTTCTCGAAGATGGCGTCAATGCTTCCGACTGCGGCGTGAGCGCCGCCCGTGCCGCTCTTGACGAGGCCGGCGTTTCTCCGGAAGAAATCACCCATATTTTTGTTGCCACCTGCACTCCCGACTATCTGTGCCCCAGCACGGCCTGTCTCATCGCCGGCAAGCTGGGCATCAGCGCCTCCTCGGGGCGCATGGGCAACGTCATGTGCCTCGACTTCAACGCCGCATGCACCGGTTTTGTCTACGGACTGGAGCTTGCGCGCAGCACTGTTGCCGCGCACCCCGATGCCGTGGTGCTTCTCGTGGCCACCGAGGCTCTTTCCCGCAGAACCAACTTCACCGATCGCACGACCTGCGTCCTTTTCGGCGATGCTGCCGGCGCCGTGGTCGTCCGCGGTTCCGACAAGGGCGCGCTCTGGCAGGTGCGTGATGCCGTGTGCTCGTCCGACGGCTCCCTGCACGACCTCATCAAGATAGGCGGCGGCTCCGCCTGCCATGTGAAGGAAGGAGACACGGTGGGCGCGGACTGGTTCATTTCCATGCAGGGCATGGCGGTCTTCAAGCATGCCGTGCGCAGCATGACCGAAGAGAGCCAGGGCATTCTTGCGCGCAACGGCGTTTCGCTGGACGAACTTGACCTTTTCATTCCTCATCAGGCCAATCTCAGAATCATCAAGGCCGTGGGCGAGCGTCTGGGCATAGACGAGAGCAAGGTTTTCGCCAACGTGCAGCATTACGGCAACACCTCCGCAGCCACGCTTCCCGTCGCCATGGAAGACGCCCGGCGCCTGGGGGTGCTTCGTCCCGGCATGAAGGTTCTGCTGACCAGTTTCGGCGGCGGCATGACCTGGGGATCCGTGCTTCTGGCCTAGTTTCTCCGTTGTCATTTCCCCGGAAAACGCTTAGTATCCGTCCATCAGGAGCATGTGTATGAGCGAACTCACCCCTACCGCGCTTGTCACCGGTGGTTCCCGCGGCATCGGCCGCACCGTGGCGCTGACCCTCGCCGCCGCCGGCTACCAGATATACTTTACCTACGTGAGTCGTCCCGAGGCTGCAGAGCAGACCGTGGCCGACATTGAGGCCGCAGGCGGTCACGCCCGTGCCTTTTGTCTGGACTCCGGCGATTCCGAAGCCGTAACCCGCTTCTTTGCCGAGGAAATCAAGGGCAAGGTTCATCTTTCCGTTCTCGTGAACAATGCCGGCATCACCCGCGACGGCCTCGTCCTGCGCATGAAGGATGAGGACTTCGACGCCGTCATCAACACCAATCTGCGCGGAGCCTTTCTTTTCCTGCGCGAGGCCGCCAAGATCATGACCCGTCAGCGCGACGGCCGCATCATCAACATCTCTTCCGTCGTCGGACAGATGGGCAACGCCGGCCAGATCAACTATGCCTCGGCCAAGGCCGGGCTCATAGGCATGACCAAGTCCGCAGCCAAGGAGCTCGGCAGCCGCTCCGTCACCGTGAACGCCGTGGCTCCCGGATTCATCGAGACCGACATGACCGCAGCTCTTGCCGAAGACGTGAGAAAAGCCTATGTTTCCGCCATCCCGCTGGGCCGTCTCGGTTCTGCGCAGGACGTGGCCGATGCCGTGGCGTTTCTTGCGTCTGACAAGGCCGCGTACATCACCGGTCAGGTCATTGCCGTGAACGGCGGCCTGTACTGCTGAGGATATTTTCGGAAAGGTCCGGCATAGTCTTCGCGCCATGAGGCCGGAGAGTGGGCTTTTCCCCTTGTCGTTTGGTATGGCCGGAGGCGGAGCTTCCGACCGAATCTGGAAAACCTGAAACACCCCCTGGAGGGAAACATGGCCGCCGTTGAAGATAAAGTTAAGCAGATCATCGTGGAACAGCTTCAGCTTTCTGAAGAGGAAGTGACTCCCGAAGCTTCCTTCATCGAAGATCTGGGTGCCGACTCTCTCGACCTGACCGAGCTCATCATGGCCTTTGAAGAAGCCTTTGGCGTGGAAATCGCCGATGAAGACGCCCAGAAGATCCTGAAGGTCAAGGACGCCATCAACTATATTGAAAGCAAGCAGAAGTAAGTTATTACTTCCTTTCATCTTGTTTTCACGAAGATGCCGGGGAGCTTCGGGTTCCCCGGCGTATTCGGGTTAAGAGCGGCTTCGCGCCAGCGCGCGGCGTCTGCATGAAGCGGACGGCCGCCCCCTGCAGGAGAAACGGCGTTTCGTCATGCAGGCAATTGCGGCCCCGGAAGGGGCGTCGCTCGTCAGGCCCGCGATTTTCCGGGCCGGGAGCTGTTCCCTGCAGCTTGTTTCGCGGAAGGAGAGGTCCGCGGGACGGACGTTCGCTTTCGGGCCCTGCCATGGATGTTTCGGGACGGCCTGGCCGGGGCGTTTTCCGGCATGATGCCGGCGTTTTTCTCAGGGAGCCTTGTCCCGTCACTTTTATATGGAGTTGTTTCGCGTGGATCGTAAGCGCATAGTCATCACCGGCCTTTCTGCCATCACTCCTCTGGGTACCGACCTTGAGAGCAGCTGGGAGGCCCTTCTTGCAGGCAAGTCCGGCATCGGCCGCATCACTCAGTTTGATTCCACCGAATTTCCCACGCACATCGCGGGCGAAGTGAAGGACTTCAAGCCCGAGACGTTCATTCCGGCCAAGCAGTGCCGCAAGATGGACCGTTTCTGCCAGCTGGCCGTATGCGCCGGCATGCAGCTCATGACCGATTCCGGTCTCAAGATAGACGAGAGCAACGCCGGACGAGTGGGCGTGGTGCTCGGCGTCGGTCTCGGCGGCCTCAAGACCATTGAGGACTTCCACGAAAAGCTGCGCACTTCCGGCCCCAACCGCGTTTCTCCCTTCTACATTCCCATGCTCATTTCCAACATGGCTCCCGGTCAGGTGGCCATATTCACGGGGGCGAAGGGCATCAACGTGGTGTCCACGAGCGCCTGCGCCTCGGCTCTGCACGCCATAGGCAGCGCCTATGATCAGCTCGTGCTCGGCCGTGCCGACGCCGTCATCACGGGCGGAGCCGAGTCCACCATCACGGAAATGGGCATTTCCGGATTCACGTCCATGAAGGCGCTCTGCACGGCTCATCAGGACGAGCCTGAGAAGGCTTCCCGTCCCTTCGACGCCGGTCGCAGCGGCTTCATCATGGGCGAAGGCGCGGGCATGCTCCTGCTCGAAACGCTTGAACACGCCCAGGCCCGCGGAGCAAAGATTTATGCGGAAGTCGTCGGCTTCGGCGCTTCCGACGATGCGCATCACATGGTGGCTCCGCTGGAAACCGGCGAAGGCATGGCCGCGTGCATGCGCAACGCGCTTGCCGATGCCGGCATTTCGCCTGACGTCATCGACCATGTGAGCGCACACGGCACGTCCACCCATGCCAACGACGCGGCCGAAACCAGGGCTCTGCATGAAGTTTTCGGCGAACACGCCAAGGATCTGGCCATCACGGGCGTGAAGTCGCAGATAGGTCATCTGCTCGGCGCGTCCGGCGGCGTGGCCAGCGTGTTTGCTTCCATGTCCCTGACCACGGGCATGGTGCCCGGAACCATCAATCAGGAAACACCCGATCCCGAGTGCGACCTCAACTATATGGGCGAGGGATCGAAAAAGCTCGATCCTTGCTATGTCATGATAAACTCCTTCGGCTTCGGCGGCACGAATGCCAGCCTTGTGCTGAAGAAGTTTACCGCGTAATCTGCAGGGCCGGAGCAACCGGCCCTCAATTTTCAGGAACGGAGAACCATGGACGAACTGATTCTGCGCGACCCCGAGGTCGCGGACGCCATCTGGAAGGAATCCCGCCGTCAGGTGAGCAAGCTTGAACTCATCGCATCGGAAAACTTTGTCTCCTCTGCCGTGCGCGAGGCGCAGGGCTCCATCATGACGCACAAGTATGCTGAAGGATATCCAGGCAAGCGTTATTATGGCGGCTGCGAATTCGTCGACATCGTGGAAAATCTCGCCCGTGACAGAGCGATGAAGCTCTTTGACTGCGACTTTGCCAACGTTCAGCCCCATGCGGGCAGTCAGGCCAACATGGCGGCCTATCTTGCCCTCATCAAGAACGGCGACACCGTGATGGGCATGGATCTGACGCACGGCGGTCATCTGACGCACGGCAGCCCCGTCAACTTTTCCGGCCGTGAGTATCATTTCGTTCCCTACGGCGTGAACCGTGAAACGGGACGCATCGATTACGACGAGCTCGAAAAGAAGGCCGAGGAATGTCATCCGGCCCTTATCGTGGCCGGCGCGAGCGCCTATTCCCGCATCATCGACTTCGAGCGTTTCCGCAAGATAGCCGACAAGGTCGGTGCGAAGCTCATGGTGGACATGGCGCACATTGCCGGTCTCGTGGCCGCCGGACTTCATCCTTCTCCGCTTCCCTGGGCCGACATCACCACCACCACGACGCACAAGACCCTGCGCGGTCCCCGCGGCGGCATGATTCTTACCTGTCGCGGCGAGGAATACGGCAAGAGCATCAACAGCAAGGTGTTCCCCGGCATACAGGGCGGTCCGCTCATGCACGTCATCGCGGCCAAGGCCGTGGCCCTCGGCGAGGCGCTGCGTCCCGAGTTCAAGGAATATCAGGCTCAGATCATCCGCAACGCCAAGGTGCTTGCCTCCTGCCTCGTCGACGCCGGTTACGACCTCGTGTCCGGCGGCACGGACAACCATCTCATGCTGCTTGATCTCACCCGCAGGGACATTACCGGCAAGGACGCCGAACACGCGCTTGATCTTGCCGGCATCACGGTGAACAAGAACACGGTTCCCTTTGAGACCCGTTCTCCCTTCGTCACTTCCGGCGTGCGCATCGGCACGGCCGCGCTCACGACGCGCGGCATGAAGGAAAAGGACATGGAAAAGGTGGGCGGCTGGATTGTGGACGTGCTTTCCAACACCACCAACGAAACTCGCCTTGCCGAGATTCGTCGTGACGTGGAAGCCTTTGCCCTCCAGTTCCCGCTGTTTGCCTGGTAAATGACAGGGCGGCCCTGCGCTCTTTCGTGCGCGGGGCCGCTTTTTTTCCTTGTTTTCAAACGGATTCTCACGTGATAGTTTCCGGAGATGAAACGGGAGGATTTATGGCGCAGGGCGGCAGAGCAAGCTGGCCGAGATATTTCATGGACATCGCCTATCTTGTGGCGGAGCGTTCCACCTGTTTGAGAAGACGGGTCGGAGCCGTGGCCGTTCTGGACAGGCGCATTCTTGCGACAGGCTACAACGGCGCGCCTTCCGGAGTGCCGCACTGTCTTGAGTCCGGCTGCCTGCGCGCACAGCTCGGCATTCCTTCCGGGCAGCGTCATGAAATCTGCCGGGGCATACATGCCGAGCAGAACGTCATCATTCAGGCCGCGGTGCACGGTATTTCCCTGCGCGGCGCAGAGCTTTTCTGCACGACGTATCCGTGTTTCATCTGTGCGAAAATGCTTATTAATTGCGGCATCAAAAAAATATGGGTTTCGGAAAATTACCCGGATGATCTGTCCAAGGCCATGCTGGCCGAGGCTGGAGTGGAGGTTCTGCACCTTCCTCACGGCGCGGACGAGGCCTGCCCTGCAGGGGGAGAGACGCAGGGTGCAGCGACAGAAGAAAATGAAGGAGGCAGAGCGTGAATCAGCACGAAACATTCATGCGGGCGGCTCTGGAACTGGCCGAAAGAGGTCGCTGGAGCACGGCTCCCAATCCTACGGTGGGCGCCGTGCTGGTGCAGGACGGAAAAATAGTCGCCGAGGGCTGGCATCAGGTCTGCGGGCAGGCTCATGCCGAAGTCAACTGCCTGCGCGACGCCAGGGAAAAGGGCGTGGATGTTTCCCGCTGCACGCTGTATGTGACGCTTGAACCCTGCAACCATCAGGGCAAGACGCCTCCCTGTACGAAAGCCATCCTTGAGGCGGGCATTTCCCATGTGGTCGTCGGCATGCCCGACGTGAACGCTCAGGCTGCCGGCGGTGCGGAGTTCCTTCGTTCCATGGGCGTGTCCGTGGAAATGGGCGTTCTTGAGGCGGAGTGCCGCGATCTCGTGGCGGACTTCATCGTGTGGCAGACCACTCGTCGCCCCTACGTCATCCTGAAGATGGCCTCCACGCTCGACGGACGCATAGCCACCCGCGCAGGTCGTTCCCAGCTTATTTCCAACCGGGCTTCCCATGAGGAGGTCATGCGCCTGCGTGAAAACATAGGGCGCGCGGGCGGAGCGGTTCTCGTGGGGGGGAACACGTTCATGCTGGACAATCCCAGACTCACGGCCCGCACGCAAAGCGCGCAGCGTCAGCCGCTGGCCGCGGTCATGACGTCCCGGCTGCCCGCGGGCGACGCCTCGTGTCATCTGCTCGACGAGCGTCCCGGCGACTGCGTGTTCTTCAGCACGGCGGCTCAGGCCGCCTCGCCTTCTGCCGCGGCGCTGCGCAACCGCGGGGCGAGGGTGTACGGCGTGGACTGTCCCGCCGGCAAGCACGCTCTGGATGCGGAGGAAGTGCTGACGAGACTGCGGGAAGACGAGCACTGCCTGTACGTGCTTTGCGAAGGCGGAGGCAGACTGGCCCTTTCGCTTCTGGAACGCGGTCTGGTGGATGAATTTCATCTTCATCTTGCGCCGACCATTCTCGGCGATGCCGACGCAACGCCCGTCTTTGCCGGACGCACGGCGGACAGCATGGAAGACGCCCTCAGAATGCGCGTGGTGAAGACTTCCGTGGTGGGCGGCGACATTCATCTTTATTTTCGTGCGGACAGAGGCTAGCCATGTTTACCGGACTTGTGGAAGGACAGGGCCGCATTGATGCCGTGGAAAAGCGGGGAGAGGACATCCTTTTCCGCTTTCATCCTCTCTTCTCGTGGGACAGACCGGAGATCGGCGAGTCCGTCGCCTGCAACGGCGTGTGTCTCACCATGGAGACCTGGATTCCTGCCGGGCCTTCCTTCACGGCATTCGCCTCGGCGGAAACGCTGTCCTGCTCCAACCTGGGCGCCCTTGTCGTGGGCGGCCGTGTGAACATGGAACGGGCCATGGCCATGGGCGAGCGTTTCGGCGGTCACATCGTGAGCGGCCATGTGGATACCGTGGCCCATGTGGAAAGCGTTCGTCCCGTGGGGCTGTCGCGATGCGTTCGGCTCGTCTTTGCGCCGGAGTGGAGCGCGCAGATCGTTCCCAAGGGCTCGGTCACGCTGGACGGCATCAGTCTGACGGTGAACGACTGCGGCCCGGGATTTCTTGAAGTGAACGTCATTCCCGAAACCTGGCGGGTGACCACCGTGGCCTTCTGGCGTCCGGGTTCTGCGGTGAATCTTGAAACGGACGTCATCGGCAAGTATGTGAAGCACCTCATGCAGCCCTATGTCGCTTCCGGCGACGGCAAGGCCCCCGAGGAGCGAGTGACCATGGACTTTCTGCGCCGTAACGGCTTTGGCTTTTGAGGATAGCGTATGCCCCTGTGCAGTGTGGAAACAGCCCTTGACGACCTGAAAAACGGTCGGATGATCATCCTTGTGGATGACGAGGACCGAGAGAACGAAGGCGACCTTGTGGCGGCCGCCGAGTTCGTCACGCCTGAAATCATCAATTTCATGTCCCGTGAGGGGAGAGGACTCATCTGTCTTTCTCTTTCCGCGGAGCGCGCCGATGCGCTGGATCTGCCGCTCATGACGCGGCGCAACGGTTCGCGGTTCGGCACGAACTTCACCGTGTCCATCGATGCGCGAAAGAGCGGCTTTCCGCCCATTTCCGCAGCCGGACGGGCCCATACCGTGCGCACGGCCGTTGCCGACGGCGCAAAGCCGGCCGATTTGGTGACGCCCGGCTGCGTGTTCCCTCTGCGCGCGAAGAAGGGCGGCGTGCTCACCCGCGCGGGACAGACGGAAGGCAGCGTGGATCTGTGCCGCATGGCAGGACTCAGGGAAGCCGCCGTCATCTGTGAAATCATGAAGGATGACGGTACCATGGCGCGTATGCCCGATCTTGAGAAATTCGCCGCCGCGCACAATCTGCACATCGCCGCCAACAAGGACATCATCCGCTGGAGGCTGGAGCACGGGGAGGTGGCCGTCAAGCGTGCCGCCGAAGCTGCCATGCCCACGAAGTATGGGAATTTCCGCATCATTGCCTATGAGAACTCTGTGGACGGACGCACCCACGTGGCACTCGTGAAAGGCGACGTGACCACGGACGAACCCGTGCTCGCCCGCGTGCACAGCGAATGCCTGACCGGCGACGTGTTCGGTTCCATGCGCTGCGACTGCGGGGGACAGCTTGCCGCAGCCCTTTGCCAGATAGAAAAGGAAGGACGCGGCGTTCTGCTCTACATGCGTCAGGAAGGCCGGGGCATAGGCCTGGCCAACAAGATAAAGGCTTATGCGCTGCAGGAACAGGGACTGGACACCGTGGAGGCGAACATTCGTCTTGGCTTCCGGCCCGATTTGCGCGATTATGGCGTCGGCGCCCAGATTCTGGTGGACCTGGGCATTCGCAAGCTCCGTCTTCTGACCAACAATCCCACCAAGATCGTGGGGCTGGAGGGGTACGGGCTTGACATCGTGGAGCGGGTGCCCATCGAGCAGGAGCCCGGCCGCTACAATGAAGATTACCTGCTGACGAAGAAAGAAAAAATGGGCCACCTGCTTCGGCGGGTATGCCCCAAGACAGAGTGAGGAAATCATGTATTCCGTCAAGACCATAGAAGGACAGCTCAATGCCCAGGGCCTGAAGATCGCCATTGTGGCGTCGCGTTTCAACGATTTCATCGTTCAGCATCTGGTGGAAGGCGCCATTGACTATCTGACCCGTCACGGTGCCTCTCAGGAAGACATCACCGTGGTGCGCGTTCCCGGAGCGTATGAACTGCCCATCGTGTGCAAGAAGCTGGCGGCTTTTTCGCAGTACAGCGGCATCATCGCTCTTGGAGCGGTCATTCGCGGCAGCACTCCCCACTTCGACTACGTCTGCGCCGAGGCCTCCAAGGGCATTGCTCAGGTGTCGCTGCAGTCGGGACTTCCCGTCGGCTTCGGCCTTCTGACCTGCGACACTCTGGAACAGGCCATTGAGCGCGCCGGCGCCCATGTGGGCAACAAGGGCGCGGAAACCGCCGCCGCCGTGGTGGAAACCATCCGCGTCATGGAGCAGCTGTAATGGGTGCGAAAGAACCCTCCCGCCGCGCTCAGCGCCTGCTGGCCTTTCAGGCCCTGTACGGTCAGGAATTTCTGGAATGCGCTTCCGTGGAACAGCTCAAGGCCGCCTTTCTCGCCGTGCCCCGTCAGGACGAGGCTCTGGAACAGGAAGGCGAGCCTTCCGGCTTTGCGTGGGAGCTCGTGTACGGCGTATGGCAGCATCGCGACGAGCTCGATGCCGTCATCGAACGTTTTGCCCGCAACTGGCGGCTTGATCGCGTAGGGCGCGTGGAGCTCAATCTGCTGCGTCTCGGCGTGTATGAAATGCTGTATCGCGCCGACGTGCCGGCCAAGGTTTCCATGAACGAAGCCCTTGAGCTCGACAAGCAGTACGGCGATTCCCGGTCCCACACCTTCGTGAACGGCATTCTCGATGCGGTGAGCCGGGCCGTGGACAAGGGAGAGCTTCGCATCCGCGGCTGACGGCCGGGTACAGGCAGGTATTTTCCCGATATGCACAGCGGGCGCAAGCCCGAAGTTTTCAAGGAATTAAAATGGCACTTTCGTCTCGTTACGATCCTCATGCGCTGGAAGAGAAATGGCAGAAGATATGGGCTGAAAAGGGCTCTTTCAACTGCGACGTCGATTCTTCCAAGCCCAAGTATTTTCTTATGGAAATGTTCCCGTATCCGTCGGGCAACATTCATATGGGACACGTCCGCAACTATTCCATAGGCGACGTCATGGCCCGGTTCCGCCGTCTGCAGGGCTACAATGTCCTTCATCCCATCGGCTGGGACGCCTTCGGTCTGCCTGCGGAAAATGCCGCCATCAAGCACGGCACGCATCCTGCAAAATGGACCTACGCCAACATCGACAACATGCGCTCGCAGCTCAGACGCATGGGCTATTCCTATGACTGGCGCAGGGAAATTGCGACCTGCCGTCCCGAATACTATCGCTGGGAACAGGAATTTTTCCTGAAGTGCCTGGAAAAGGGCCTCGTGTACCGCAAGAAGGCGCCGCAGAACTGGTGCCCGAGCTGCCATACCGTGCTCGCCAACGAACAGGTCATCGACGGCAAGTGCTGGCGCTGCGATTCCGAAGTGGAGCAGAAGGACCTTACGCAATGGTTCTTCCGCATCACGGCCTATGCCGACGAGCTGCTTGCCGACCTCAAGAAGCTGGAAAAGGGCTGGCCCGCCCGCGTGCTCACCATGCAGCACAACTGGATAGGACGCTCTACCGGTGCGGAGATCGTGTTCAAGCTGGAAGGGCGCGAGGGCGAAATCAAGGTGTTCTCCACCCGTGCCGACACGGTGTTCGGCGTGACCTTCATGACGCTGGCCCCCGAGCATCCGCTTGTGGAATCCCTCATTGCCGGTCGCGAAAACGAGGCCGAAATTCGCGCCTTCATCGAGCGCACCCGCAACATGGACCGTCTCGACCGTCAGTCCGAGACGCTGGAAAAGGACGGCGTGTTCACGGGAGCCTACTGCCTCAATCCCTTTACCGGCGACCGCATCCCGATCTGGCTCGGCAATTTCGTGCTGGCCGATTACGGCACCGGCGCGGTCATGGCCGTGCCCGCGCATGATCAGCGCGACTTCGACTTTGCCCGCAAGTTCGGCATCGGCATCAAGGTGGTCGTGAGCCCCGAAGGAAAGGAACTTGACCCCGCCACCATGACGGAAGCCTATGTCGAGCCCGGAATTCTGGTGAACTCCGGCGAGTTCACGGGCATGCCCAACGAAGAAGGCAAGGCCGCCATCATCAAAAAGCTGGAAGAAACGGGCAAGGGTCGCGCCACGGTCAACTATCGTCTGCGCGACTGGAACATTTCCCGTCAGCGTTACTGGGGAGCGCCCATTCCCGTGGTCTACTGCGAAAAGTGCGGCGTGCAGCCGGTCAGGATCGAAGATCTGCCCGTGCGTCTGCCGCTCGACGTGAAGACCTGCGAAGACGGTCGTTCTCCTCTGCCGGAAACGCCTTCCTTCGTGGAGACCGTGTGCCCCTGCTGCGGCGGTCCTGCCCGTCGCGAGACGGACACCATGGACACGTTCGTGGAGTCTTCCTGGTATTTTGCCCGCTACACCTCCGCCCGCAAGGACGACGCGCCCTTCGACATGGAGGCGCTCAAGTACTGGCTGCCCGTGGATCAGTACATAGGCGGCGTGGAACATGCCATTCTGCATCTTCTGTACTCCCGTTTCTTCACCAAGATGCTGCGTGACTTCGGGTATCTGCCCGCCGACATGGACGAGCCCTTCAAGAATCTGCTCACGCAGGGCATGGTTCTGCTCGGCGGCAGCAAAATGTCCAAGTCCAAGGGCAACATCGTGGACCCCGACGCCATGGTGAAGAAATACGGCGCCGATACCGTGCGTCTGTTCTGCCTGTTTGCGGCGCCGCCGGAACGCGACTTCGACTGGAGCGACAGCGGCATTGAAGGTTCCTATCGTTTCGTGAGCCGCGTGTGGAGAATGTTCTCCGAGATGCAGTCCATACTGAAGCCCGTGAACGCCTGCTCCGACCTTTCTCCTGCAGCGAGCGACGCCATCCGTGCCCTGCGGCTCAGCGAACACGCCACCGTGAAGAAGGTGGGCGAGGACATTGCCGAGCGCAATCAGTTCAACACGGCCATTGCCGCCATCATGGAACTCGTGAACGCCGTCAACCAGTATCGCGAGGAGCTCTCCGCCACGGAGGAAGGCCGCAATGCGCTGTCTTCCGCCATGGCCACGGTGCTTGTCATGCTCTTCCCCTTCACGCCTCACATGTGCGAGGAAGTCTGGCAGCAGCTCGGTCATACGGATTCCCTCGATGACGTGCGCTGGCCCGCATGGAGCGGAGACGCGCTCAAGAAGGACGTGATCACCGTGGTGGTGCAGGTCAACGGCAAGCTGCGCGGCAAGGTGGAAGTGCCTGCCGACTCCTCCCGCGAGGATCTGGAAAAGGCTGCGCTTGCCGAGCGTTCCATCCAGAATCATCTTGCCGGAAAGACGGTGCGCAAGGTCATCGTGGTGCCCGGCAAACTGGTCAACATCGTTGCGGGATAGCGCCGCGCGATTGGAATACAGGGCCTTCCCGCCTTGCGCGGGGAGGCCGTGAACGGGAGGACGTTTCTCTTCGTACGGAGGGACGTTTCCTTTCGTTCGGAAAAGTTTTTCGGCGTCTCCGGCAGGCCGCCCTGTGGCGGTGGAGACGCCGCATCCTGCGTCGCCATGAAGGAATGTCTGATGATAAGACCAAGGGGAACCTGGAAGGGACTGATTGCGGCTGCCGCCTGCTGCCTGAGTCTGTTTGCCGGCGGCTGCGGTTACAGCCTGGACGGCTATTCCACCAGCAGCTCTCGCGCCGTCAGCATACTTGGCGACGGGAACAGCACGCTCAAGATAGACAAGGTGGACCAGGTCACCATGTATCCCTGGGTGCAGTATTACCTGCGCGGCGTCGTACGCGACGAGGTGAATCTGCGTCGTCTTGCGCGCTGGGTGGACAGCGGTAACGCCGATTATCTGCTTACCATCAATATGCCGGGCTTCCGCGTGCGCTCCTCCGTTTCCAACTGGGTAGACAACACGCTGCTCAGCGATACCGTCGTGCAGGTTGAGCTTGTCGTCCGCAGCGGAAAGACCGGCGCCGTGGTCTGGCGTTCCGGCGTGATTTCGTACAACGACAAGTTTGAAACCGTGGACGAGGCCAGCGCCATTCGCGACGGCCTGAAGGAAGCGCTGCGCCGGGCTCTCGACCGCATGCAGCAGAAATTCTGACGCCGGCATCCTGGAGAAGTGAATGGACAGGCCGGGGTTCTTTTTCTGCATATGTCCCGATGCTGCCCTGCTGCGCGAATACGTGGAGAAGGAGCTTGTTGCTCCTCTTGCGTCCGGCGACAGCGGAGCGCCCGGGCCGGATGTTCATACCTTCTGGGGCGACGAGGGGCTGGATCGTCGTTTCTGGGATGCGCTCACGCTTCTCGGCATGGACGGGCGCAGCCGGGTGCTCGTGGTGCGCGGTGCGCATCAGCTTCCGGCTGACGTGTGGAAAAAGCTCTCCTCTCTGCTCGGCACGCCCCGGCCCGGCGTTCTGCCCGTGTTCTGTCTTGAATGTCCCTGGGAAAAGGGGCAGCCGAAGCTTCCCGCCCATGTGGCAAAGCTCAAGTGCCTTGCCTTTGCCGAAAGCCGCAAATGGGTGTGGCGTTCCATGGGCATAGATGTCCGTTCTCTGCGGCAGTACGTGCAGAAGCAGGCTGCCGCCGTGGGACTGCGTCTGAATCCCGACGCCCTCAACGCGCTTTCGGAAATGCTCATTCCCGACGCTGCCGCCATTCGCGGCGTGCTGGAGCAGCTTTATCTCGCCTCGACCGACGGGGCCGTGGATACGGAGCTCGTGCGCCAGATGACGGAATTCACGCCCGATGCCGTCATATTCGACGTCATCCGCCAGCTTGAGAACGGCAATTCCCGCGCCGTGTGGAAGACTCTCCTGCGCGAGGGCGACGGCGGAGAATCGCTGCTTTTTCCTCTTCTTACGCTCATGGCCAGGGAGGCTCGTCTTCTCTGGCAGATGAATGCCGGCGACAGGGTGTTCGTTCCTCAGTTTCTGGAAAACGAGAAGCGAAGGCTTGCCTCCCGTCTCGGATTTGAGGGCCTCTGTCGAGTCTTTGCCGCTCTTGAAGAAGCCGAGCTCTCCGTGAAGAGCGGCGCGAGGCAGCCGCTTCAGGCCATGGAAGAGCTGACGGCTTCTCTTTCTCTCATCTTTTCCTCTCCCCGCGGAGAAAAGCTTTCGGGGCGCTGAACACCATGAAGGACGGCATGCCCCATTCCGAAGCTGATCTTCGCGCCGGCCACAGAAAGCGTCTCCGTGAGCGTTTTCTTTCCGAACCTTCGGCGC
>JAXUUT010000106.1:0-20731 GCA_037230945.1 bacterium | reverse complement strand
CATCCTTGGATGCCGAACGCTCCACGCCCAGCAACTTGTAGTAATCCTTGTAAGCCACACCCATATCATTGTCTCCTGTGATGCATCATTTTTTCCGCATCGACATTCAGATAAGCACAAGCTTACGTGAGTCAAGAGGAATTGTCTCTTATTTCAGCAGGAAAGCGGAAAAAATCGCCGGGAACGTTGTCGGAGAAGCGTTTCGGAACATGAAAAAAAATCAAGAAACCCGGCAGGATGCCGCGACGGGAAAAAGCGCGGGGCCGGGAAGGGGAAGGCGCGCAGAAGGCGGGGGCGCGGGGCCGGGAAAAAAGACGCCGGAAGGCGCGCAGGGGCTGGGAAAGACCGCCCCCCGGAGGACGAGGCGAAGTGACGCAAGACCCGCGAAAAGCGCGGGGATGCGGGAACGGGGCAGAAGGCGCAGGGATGGGGAAAAGGACGCGGGAAGGCGCGGGGAACGCGCAGGAAAACGGAACGGAGACGGGACGCGGAAAGACGCCCTCCCCTGCGGCGCGACGCCTATCCGATGCGGCGCTTACCCCCGCTCCCTCTCAATTAAGTAAGGAAAGGGCCCGCACGGAAAAAATCCGCACGGGCCCGGGGATCAGCAAAAAAAGCGGGACGTAAAAACGCAGGACCTAAGCGTCGGGGACGCACGCCGAAGCGCGGCATCCCGCCCTTCCCGCACAGGGGAACTAGCCGCTGCTCATCACCTTTCTGACGAGCAGGCTCTGATTGGGATAGAGCGGCGTGTCCGGGGTGAGCAGCGTGTCCCCACAGGCCACGATGGCCGTTCCCTGACGAAGTCCCAGCGTCTTCAGCAGTATGCCCACGTTCTTGGCCTTCACGCGAGGCACGTCCACGAGCGTTTCTTCCGGCTGAAGCGTCACGTGCACCACCTTGGCGGGCCAGGGTTCTCCCTCGGCCGGACGGCGGGCATCGAGCAGCGAGGCGCGGCCTTCCGGAGTCATGAGTTCCGGGTCACGATACGGGCAGCGTCCGGGACAGCGATCGTCTCCGCAGCGTCCGAAAGGTTCGGGCTTGATGTCGATCATGGCGGCCTACTTCACGGTAAGGACGACAAAGCCCTTCTTGCCGTACTTGAGCGTATATTCTCCGGCAGGCAGAGCCGTGAGTCCGTCGGTGAGCTTTTCGCCGTTCACCTTGAGGGAACCGGCGGCAATCTTGCGCTTGGCCTCGCCGCGGGAAGGAACAAGGCCGGTGGCGGCAAGAATGGCCACGGGCGAGCAGTCGTCCTCGGCGGAATTCACGCTCCAGGTGATGGCGTCCTCGGGAATGCCGCCCTTTCTGAACACGTTGTTGAATTCCTCGCGGGCGGCGCGGGCCGCTTCCTCGCCGTGATAGCGGGCCACGATTTCCATGGCGAGCTCTTCCTTCACCAGCTTGGGATGGAGAGAACCGGCCTCCACGCGGGCCTTCATGTCGGCAATCTCTTCAAGGCTCTTCACGGAAATGAGCTCGTACCAGTTCCACATGAGCTCGTCGGAAATGGACATGGCCTTGCCGAACTGATCGGAGGGAGATTCCATGACGCCTATGTAGTTGCCGTAGGACTTGGACATCTTGCGCTCGCCGTCGAGCCCCACGAGCAGAGGCATGGTCAGCGCGCACTGGGATTCCATGCCGTAGTGGCCCTGAAGCGTGCGTCCCATGAGCAGGTTGAATATCTGGTCGGTGCCGCCCATTTCCACGTCGGTGTGCAGCATGACCGAGTCGTAGGCCTGAAGCAGCGGATACATGAACTCATGAATGGCGATGGGCGAATTTTCGCGGTAGCGCTTGGCAAAGTCGTCGCGCTCCATCATGCGCGCCACGGTGCAGTTCGACATGAGGCGCAGAAAATCGGCGGGCGTGAGCCTGTCGCCCCATTCGGAGTTGAACTTCACGGCGGTCTTTTCAGGATCAAGGATCTTGAACACCTGCTCCTTGTAGGTTTCGGCATTTCTCTTCACGTCCTCCTCAGTCAGCGGAGGACGGGTCTTGGACTTGCCGGAAGGGTCGCCGATGCGGCCGGTGAAGTCGCCGATGAGGAAGGTGACGTTGTGCCCCAGTTCCTGGAACTGGCGCATCTTGTGGATGACCACGGTATGTCCGAGATGCAGGTCGGGCGCAGTGGGGTCGAAACCGACCTTGATGTTCAAAGGCTTGTCGCGGGAAAGCTTCTTGCGAAGATCCTCTTCGCTCACAAGGTCCACAATGCCGCGACGTATGATCTTCACCTGTTCGTCAATGGTCATCTCTGTATTGCTCCTGCCGGGTAGCGGCGCTGAATGATAAAGGTTTCCGCCCTGCCGGACAGGTGCCGGAAATGCGGGCAGGCAGGCATTCTCTCAGGGTTGGGCGGCTCTGTCAACGGCAGGGCTCCAGACCGTCCCGGCGGCTTTTTGTGCAAAGATACGCTTCCGGCCTTCTTTATCTCTTGACACCATGACGGAACGGATTAAAGATAGGTCATATTTCTCAGGGCGGGGTGAAAGTCCCCACCGGCGGTGATCCGGCAAAAGCCGGAAGCCCGCGGGCGAAGCTTCACGGGAAGGTTCGCAGATCCGGTGCAAATCCGGAGCCGACGGTAACAGTCCGGACGAAAGAGAATGGATCCCAGGCCTTCCTGCGAAGGCACCCCCTCTCCTCTCTCCCAGCGCCTTATGCCGCCCTGATGCCGGATATTCTCCAAAAGGAGTTTGTCATGCGTCAGCTTTCCATCCTTGAATCCTTCGGAACTCCCCGTGAACGCGTCGAACGTGCCATTGCCTCCCTCAAAAGCGGCAACGGCGTGCTCATCGTCGATGACGAAGACCGCGAAAACGAAGGCGATCTCATCTATGCCGCCGAAACGCTCACGCCGGCACAGATGGCCCTGCTCATCCGCGAATGCAGCGGCATCGTCTGCCTCTGCCTGACCGACGAGAAGGCCAATGCTCTTGATCTGCCCCCCATGGTGCAGCACAACACCAACAAGAATCATACCGCCTTCACGGTGACCATAGAGGCCGCAAAGGGCGTGACCACCGGCGTTTCCGCCGCCGACCGCGTCACCACCGTCAAGGCCGCCATAGCTCCCGACGCCAAGCCCGCCGATCTGAACCGTCCCGGTCACGTGTTCCCCCTGCGCGCCAGACCCAACGGCGTTCTGGAACGCCGCGGGCACACCGAAGTGACCGTGGACCTGTGCCGCATGGCCGGATTTGCCCCGGCCGGCGTTCTGTGCGAACTCACGCTGGAAAACGGCACCATGGCCAGACTGCCCGAAGTTGCGGAATTTGCCCGCGCCCACAACATGCCGCTTGCCACCGTGGATGACGTGGCCCAGTACCGCATGGAAATGGAAGGCGGCAAATAAGCGTTCTTTTCTCCCATGACGGACAAAGCCCCCGGCTTCTTTGCAGCCGGGGGCTTTTTTCATGAAAGCGTCCGCACGTGACGCCGTCCCTCTGCGCTCTGATTTCCGAAACGGCAAAAGGCAGGCAGAACAGATATCATGCAGGCAATGCAATGAAGCGTCGATCCCGCTCCGCACTTCGCCTCGTTCTACCTCATGCGTCCCGCAGCTCCGTCCAGCGCCGCGCGCATGACCATGAAGAAACGGCCTTTGCGGGAACGGAAGGTACGCCACGAAAACGGCAGCGCGAGCAGCATGAAGGGCAGCGCGAAGGGATGCGCACGTCTGAGAAGATAGAAGCGGGCCCGAATGAAGTTCATGTCGTCGCGCGGCGCAAGCTCAGGATCATCGGTCACGCTCAGAAAAGGCGTGAGTCCAGCCGTGGAGCAGTCCATGCGCCGCACCATGGCCCCGGGAGCCCAGTTCAGGGCATAGCCGGCCTTTCTGGCTCGAAGGCCGTACTCCACGTCTTCGTAAAAGCCCACGAAGCGCTCGTCAAAAAGACCGATGTCCTCGGCCATGGCCCGCGTGATGAGGCAGGAAGCGTCGGAAACGTAGTCCAGACGGGAAGCGACTTCCTTTCTGTCGGACAGGCCGTGCCGCTCGAGTCCCTTGTCCAGAGGAATCTGGTCTCCGGTCCAGCGGCTCCAGCGGCCGCCCGCAGCGCATTCCAGCACGTCGGAATCCTTGACGAGCTGCGTGGAGCCCACCATGCCTATGGGTTTTCCGGCGTCGTCATCGTCCAGATGCCGCAGAAGCGCCGCCAGCGCGAAGGATTCAGGCCTCGCGTCGTTGCGCAGCAGCCAGAAGGCATGACAGTCTCTGTCATACAGAAGAAAGCGCATGCCCGCGTTCATGGCGCCGCCTATGCTTTCCGGCTCCTCACGGCGAAGCAGGACCATCTGCGCCGCGGAAGAATCGGAACCGTAAACCTCCACGGGGTCGGGCAGGCCGTTTCTTGCGGCAAGATTGCTCCACTCCTCCAGAATGCGGTCGGCCACCTCGTTGTCGGAGCCGTTGTCGCATACCACGATGCGACGGGGCAGACCGCTCTGGGCATGCACGCAGGCAAGACATTCCAGCGTATTCTTCCAGTCATTGTACGTCAGAATGATGACGCCGACTTCCGTATGCTCCATGATGCTCACCTCTCGGCCGATCGCCGAAAAAACTTTTCTTCAAAATCATACTATGGCCTGCCGTCCCTCTTCCGTCAAGACAAAGCCCCGTCGACCTCTCCGTAATGCCGGCGTATGAAATCCACCACCTGTCTCTCCGCAGGACTGAGCGCAGAGCTCTCCAGATGAATCAGATAATGCGACGAAGGCATGAGATGCATCCCCTCGACGGGAAGCGCACGAATGAGTCCGTTGGTCACATACCAGCTGTAGGCGGACATTCTGTGCAGAAAGCATCCCGCAGCCTTGTTCTGCGCCACCATCTGCATGATGTTCTCCCGGCTGTTCACATAGACATACTGCGTGATTCCGATGACCTCGAAAATCTTTTTCTGAAAGAGCTGATTCCTTTTGAGCATCTGATTGGAATAGGTGGCCAGCTTGAGCGTGGAACAGTCCTGCACGGTCAGACTTTCCTTGCGGGCCAGCGGATGACGGCTGGAAATGAAGACATAGTACTCGTCCTTCATGAGCGGTTCGCTGACAAAGCCCATTTCCCTGTACTGCGCAATGAGCCTGTCCGCCTCGCCTTCCGAAAAGGCGGTGACCCCCACATGCGCCTTGCCCTGCTGCAAAAAAGAGCTGAGCTCGTACACCACGGCTTCATGAAGTACCACGTCCACCAGCGGAAGCGCCTGCTTCATGGAAGAAAACACGTGCTCGGTCAAATAGTTGCAGGCCGAAGGAATGGCCACCACCGGCACGAATACCGGCTCGCCTCCCCCCGTATCCGGCTGTTTCCACGACGCTATCTTCGCCGTCAGCTCGGCAAGCAGGCTTTTGCAGTCCTCATAGATGCGCACCCCCCAGGCCGTGGGCACGCAGCCTCTGCGGCTGCGCACAAGAAGCTGCACGCCCAGTTCCTCTTCCAGAGAACGAATGGCATTGGTAAGCGCAGGCTGCGTGATGTTCAGCTTCTGCGCCGCCTTGTTGAAGGAATGGGATTCCACGACCTGAACGAAATATTGAAGCTGTTCCAGACGCATGAGACTCCGTCGCGAATCAGTTATAAAAAAATTTATAGCCAACTTATAAAAAAAAGAAATTATACACAAGAGGCGTCATCCTGTATGCCGATATCATAAAAGGAGTGCGTGAGGACTCTCCGCACTCCACGATATCATCACAGGAGAAACGCCATGAAACAGCCTTCCAACGATGACTTCAGGCATATCCTGCACATCGTCATCTTCTTTCTTCTTACCTTCGGCACCGGCTTTCTTCCGCCCGTCGGCATCACCGCCATGGGCATGAACATTCTCGGCGTCTTTCTCGGCATGCTTTACGGGTGGACCTTCATCGGCTTTGCCTGGCCGAGCATGATCTGCCTTGTCGCGCTCGGATTCACGGGCTATGCCGACCCCGGCAAGATCATCGGCAGCGCATTCAGCAACCCCGCAGTACTGTTCACTATTTTTGTTCTTGCCTTTACGACCTACTGCGACAAGAGCGGCATCAACACCGTCATGGCCAAATGGTGCCTGAGCCGCCGCATCTTTGCCGGTCATCCCTGGCTGTTCACCGCCTCCGTTCTCACGGGCACGCTCATCATAGGCTTTCTTGTGGACGGCGTTCCCGCGGCCTTCCTCATTGCGGGCATACTCTATTCCATGTTCCGCGACATCGACATGAAGCAGGGCGACGACTATCCCGCCTACCTGCTCGCAGGCGTGTACATGGCGGGCGTCCTCTCCTCGGCCTGCAAGCCCTGGGCGAATCAAAACCTCATGGGCATCACCGCTCTGGCCGACATCTCGGGAGGAGCGGCCGTCATCGACAACGTCAGCGTCATCGCCATTACCATGCCCGTGTGCATCGCCACGCTTCTTCTCTACACGCTCATCATCCGCTTCGTGTTCCGTCCCGACATCTCCCGTCTTGCGAGCCTCACCCCCGAATATCTCGACTCCATCAGCTCCCAGATCCATGTGGGCAAAAAGCAGCTCATAGCCGTCGCCGCCCTCGTCATCTTCCTCATCGTCATGTTCCTGCCCAACGTCCTGCCTGCAGGCTCTAAGGCCGCCGCCTTCTTCGGCAAGTTCAACATGGTCGTGGCCATGGTCACCATACTCGGCGTGCTCTCCTTCATCCGCGTGGACGGAGAAGGCATATTCGACTTCCACAGCTGCGCCTCCGGCATCAACTGGAACGTCATATGGATGCTGGCCGCGTCCATGCCCGTTTCCGCGGCGCTCAGCAGCGACGGCGCGGGACTCAGCTGCGTGCTCAGCGACATTCTCCAGAGCTTCGTCAGCGACGGCAGCATTCTCCTCTTCCTCATCGGCTTCATGATCTTCATCAACGTGATGACGCAGTTCACCCACAACGTCACCATCGTGCTCATCGCCGTGCCCATCATCTGGAACCTCGGACAGAGCACGGGCATCAACCCCGTCGGCTTCTCCATTCTCATGCTTCTTGCCGCAGGCGCCGCCTACGCCACGCCCGCAGCCTCCACCGTGGGCGCACTTTCCTTTGCCAACGGCGAATGGGTCGGCGTGCGCCGTGCCTTCAAGGCCGGAATATCCGGCTGCGTGGCGGCCATTTTCTGCATGCTCGTTCTCGGTCTGCCTCTGGTTTCGGCCATCATAGGACTCTAAAAACTTCCCTCCGAGGAGGACAACATCTCATGGTCATTGATTTTCGCGTACGCGCTCCCTTTGCCGCCTATAAGAACAATTTTTTCACCACGGAAAGCCTGGATCACCTGAACAGCGAAAGCATGCTTCGCGTGGACGCTCCCGTATCCGCCTCCGCCCGTCAGTACTCCATGCCTCTGCTTCTTCAGGAGGCTGATGAGGCAGGCATCGACAAGCTGGTCGTGCCCGTCCGCAAGGCCACGGACGGCAGAAACGAAGATCTGGAAGCGCTCATTGCGCAGTATCCCGACCGGGTCATCGGCCTTGCAGGCATCGACGCCCACGACATCCCTGCCGCCATTGCCGAAACGGAACGCTTTGTCGTGAACGGCAAATGCACCGGCATCGTCATGGAACCCGGACAGGACAAGACCCCCTGGTTCGTGAACTCCGCCTGGGCGTTCCCGCTCTACGACTACTGTCAGGAACACCGCATTCCCCTGGTGTTCACCTTCGGCGGCATCATGACCCGTTCCCTGCGCTACTACGCGCCCGAGCTCATCGACGACGTGGCCGCGGCCTTTCCCCGTCTGAACATCGCCCTCATGCACGGCGGCTGGCCCTACGTTTCGGAAGTGTGCCAGATAGCCCTGAACCGCCGCAACGTGTACCTCGCTCCCGACTTCTACATGCTCCGCTCCCCGGGCATGGACGAATACGCCATGGCCGCCAACTACCTTCTGCGCGAACGCGTCATCTTCTCTTCCGCCTATCCCATCATGCCTCTCAAGGGCGCCAAGGAAGGCTACCTCCAGCAGCTGCGCGACGAGGTGAAACCGCTCGTCATGGGCGAAAACGCGGCCCGGTTCCTGGGCCTGTGATTCAGGAGAGCACACATGGCAAACACGTCCGTCTTTACCTGGATGAAGTGGCTCGCCACCATCCTGCTGCCCCTCGGCATACAGTGCATCCCTGCCGGCGAAACCTTTACCGTTCCCATGAGGGAATTTCTGGTTTCCACCATCTTCGTCATCTTCCTTGCGGCGTTCGAGCTGCTGCCCAACATGCTGGTCGGCCTGCTTTTGCCCGTGGCCTACGTGATCACCGGCACCGTGCCCACGCAGACCGCCCTCGGCATATGGTCGGGCAACTTCATGATGTTCATGATCGTGGGCGGCATGATCTTTGCCAACGCGCTCGATGAAAGCGGACTTCTGAACCGCATTGTCCTGTGGGCAGGAACCAAATGCCGCGGCAGTCTGCTCAAGCTGCTCATGGCGCTCATGGTGGCGGGACTCGTGGTCATGCTCGTTTCCTTCACCAACGGCTGGATGGTGACCATCGTGCTCTGCTACGGCGTGGTCAAGGCGCTCAGGCTGGAGAACACCAAAGAGGGCATACTCATCATGATCGTGGCTCAGATCGTGTCCACGGCAGCCCTCAACTTCATCTACAGCCCCGTCACCGTCGGCCTTTGGGGCGGCGGCGTGCAGATGGTGGTCAAGGACTTCGACATGACCTGGTGGACGCTTACCGTCTACAACCTGCCCTTCATCGTCATGCAGTTCATCATCGTGCTCGTCTTCTACAAGATCTACAAGCCCGCAAGAGAACTCAAGGGCGGCGCGCAGTACTTCGAGGAGGAATACGCAAAGCTCGGAAAGCTCACCGGCAGGGAAAAGAAGGCCATCGTCCTCACCGTTCTGCTTTTTGCCTACATCATCGCCCAGCCCTGGCACAAGCTGGACATCAACTACGGCTTCATCATCATTCCCATGCTGTTCTTCCTGCCCGGCATAGACGTGGCCACGAAGAAAAAGTCGCTGGACAACGTCAACTTCGGCTTCATCGTCTTCATAGCCTCGTGCATGAGCATAGGCGGCGTGGGCGCGGCCGTGAACATAGGCCCCGCCATCAGCACCTACGTCACGCCCATGCTCCAAGGATGCCCCATTCCCCTCTTCCTGTTCCTGTGCATCATCTTCGGCATCATCATGAACATCCTCATGACGCCTTCGGCCATGCAGGGAATGTTCCCCGGCCCTCTGGCCGCGCTCGGCACGGGTCTCGGCATCTCCTATCCCCTGCTTCCCTTCATGTGCATGTTCTTTGCCAACGACATGGTCTTCTTCCCCTATGAGAACGCCTATCTTCTGGTGCTCTACGGGTTCGGCGTCATGTCCATGCGGGACTTCATGAAATACAACGTCATCAAAATGATCATTACCCTCGTTCTGTTCTGGGTGCTGGTGCTGCCCTTCTGGTACATGACGGGCCTGATATGATCATGACGGACGTCCGTGCTTTTCCCCTGTGAGCACGGGCGTCCTTTTCCCTGTGATTCCTTCTTCCCGAGGACCGTGCCGGGACAACGGTCCGAACGGAACGCGCCATGCAAAGGCGTCTTCCGCTTCGAAACAAACGCCCCGCCCCCACGTCAACCGGAACGGCTTTCCCCGCTCCCATTCAAGGAGTATCCCATGAAAATTATTGATGTCCGTATGCGTCCTCCGTTCAAGCCCTATGTCGGCAAGGGCAACATGTTCGACATGGAGCTGGACAACCCCTTTGCGCTCAAGAACTTCTACAAGAACTTCGGCATGAAGCTTTCCGACTCCATGCGCGAAGCCTCCATGGAAAAGCTGTTTGAGGAAATGGACCGGGCAGGCGAGATGACCGGCGTCGTCTCCATCCGCAGGAATGCGAACGGCTATGAGAACGACGCCCTCGTCGATCTTCTCAAAGCCTATCCCGACCGCTTTCTCGGAGCCTGCGGCATCCATCCCGACAGCAGCAGAGAGACCCTGGACACGCTGCAGAAATATGTGGTCGAAGGCCCCTGCATCACGGCCTTCATGGAACCCGGCTATCACGGCGTCATGATGGACGACGAGAGCATTTTCCCCACCTACGAATTCTGCGAAAAGCACCACATTCCGCTGCTCATTTCCTTCGGCGGATTCCACGGTCCCACGGACGAGTTCTGCAAGCCCATCCATGCCGGCAATGTGGCCGAAGCCTTCCCCCATCTGAAAATGGCACTCTGCCATGCCGCCTGGCCCTGGGTGGAAGCGGCCGTTCGTCTGGCGTTCCAGCACCCCAACGTGTATCTCTCGCCCGACATCTATGCCCTGCATGCCGCAGGCGCACAGTCCTACATCGAAGCGGCCAACTACATGCTGCGCGACAAGATTCTCTACGGCTCCGCCTATCCCTGCGTGGACGTGGAAAGCTCCGTGGCCATGTATCTTGAAAAGCTCCGTCCCGAAGTGGTGGAAAACATCATGCATAAAAACGCCGAGACCTTCTTCGGTCTGAACTGATCGAAGTCTGTCCTGAGATAAGATGAAACGCCGCCGGTTCTTGAACCGGCGGCGTTTTCCTTATGTAACGAGCCCTGCTGCACGAAACGGTACGGCGAAAGGCGTCCGTTCTCCCGGCCCGTA
Source organism: bacterium (assembly GCA_037230945.1). Taxonomy (GTDB): domain Bacteria; phylum Desulfobacterota; class Desulfovibrionia; order Desulfovibrionales; family Desulfovibrionaceae; genus Mailhella. Next base: position 10,128 of record JAXUUT010000106.1, on the reverse strand, counting down.
CTGCTCGCGACATCCCGGCACTCCTTGCGGAAGTTCCCGCCGGAAGCGGACCTGCCGCATCGAAACACGGGCCGCAAAATGCAGATCACACGCCCGCACGACGCGCTTTCTCCGTCCAGAAGCACGCAGACGAAAAGACGCCCGGCATTCCCACGATGAGCGGGAACGCCGGGCGTCCGAACGTCAGAGCAGCATCAACTTACAGAAGATGCGCGCGCAGATCCGCGCCGTCACGAGGAGACAGCAGCGCGGGAGCGATGTCGAACACCGTTCTTGCGCCGGTTTCGCCCTTCTGGGAAAGCTTCCAGGCTGCACGGGCATAGGCGGCCAGCACGCTGGAGGTGAACTCGGGATTGGAACCGAGCTTCAGAGAATATTCGATGACGTGCTTGGTTTCACCGTTCTGACCGGTGCAGCCGGTACGGATGACGAAACCGCCGTGAGGAATGCCCTTGTGATCTCGGTCGAGCTCTTCCTGCGTGATGAAGGTCACCGTGGTATCGTATTCGTCGAAATAGTTGGGCATGGTCTTGATTTCATGCTCAATGGCGGCCTTGTCCGCGCCTTCGGCAGCCACCACGTAGCATTCGCGGGTATGCTTCTGACGGGTGGTAAGCTCGGGATTGCTGCCGCTGCGCACAGCCTCCATGGCCGCAGGAACGGGCACGGTGTACTGACGGGCATCCAGCACGCCCTTGATGCGGCGGATGGCGTCGGAATGCCCCTGGCTCACGCCGCGGCCCCAGAAGGTATAGTCATGCCCGTCGGGCAGAATGCAGTTGGCATACAGACGGTTCAGGGAGAACATTCCGGGGTCCCAGCCGACGGAAATGATGCCTATGGTTCCGGCCTTGCGGGCAGCCTCGTCCACGGCGGCAAAATGCGCGGGAATATGGGCATGCGTGTCGAAGCTGTCCACCACGTTGAACATGGCGGCGAGGGCCGGAGTCTGCTCGGGCAGATCGGTCGCACTGCCGCCGCAGAGAATCATGACGTCTATGCGGCCCTTCCAGTCGGCCACGTCGGCGAGACGGCACACCGGCACGCCTTCGGTAAGAATCTTGAGCGTGGAAGGATCACGACGAGTGAACACCGCCGCCAGTTCCTGGTCGGGATTGGCAGCCACGGCCAGTTCAACGCCACGGCCGAGGTTGCCGTAGCCCACAATGCCGATTCTGATCTTGGACATAAAAAAGACTCCGAAATGAAGATGTCGTTGATTTTTCTGAAAGATAAAAAATTGCCCCGGAAAGTCAAGAAAAATGACATTTTTGAAAAGGCGTGTACCAAATTAATATTTTTTTGTTATTAGCATTACATTTTTGTAAAAATATGCATCAATCTTCCAGAATTATCCTTTATAATGTCTTTTTACCATTTATACTCATTTATAATATTCATATCATTCATGCCATTCATGCGAACATTTACTTGTTTTAAAATATGCAATGCCAATGTTGCATAACTATTGAAAATAAAATTTTTCCTGTTTTATTTCTTATTGAAAGAAATATAAAGCATATTATGCTGCTCTGAATAATATATTGATTTTCTTTTTTTTCACGCTCTTCGCCGGAAAAATTCCACGGCGGGCACATTTAATACTTTTTTATCTTATACAAGCGACAAACGCCAGGCGGCTGGCTTTTTTTCCAGGTCTGAGACACAATCGCCTCATCTTGCTCCGTACAGGAAAAAGCCATGCTCTACGCCTTCAGACTCCCCTCTCCGCTCGGAACGCTCACCCTTGCCAGCGACGGCATCCATGTCGTCGGTCTCTGGATTGAGGGACAGAAGTACTTTCAAAGCTCGCTTACGGAAAACCCCGTTCTCTGCGACGATCTGCCCGTTCTTGTCCGAGCCTCGCGCTGGCTGGACCGGTATTTTTCCGGCGAACGCCCCTCGCCTTCAGAGCTGCCACTCGCCCCTGCGGGGAGTGCGTTCCGGCAGTTCATCTGGCAGGAGCTCTGCCGCATTCCGTACGGAAAAGTCGTCACCTACGGCCATCTTGCCGAACTTGCCGCCCTCGCCTTTCATAAAAAAAACATGTCCGCTCAGGCTGTGGGCGGAGCCGTGGGGCATAACCCCATTTCCATCATCATTCCCTGCCACAGGGTGGTGGGAACAAACGGCAGCCTCACAGGCTACGCCGGAGGCATAGACAAAAAAATCCGTCTTCTGGAGCTGGAAGGCGTGAACACGGATGCCTTTCATGTTCCGGCAGGCGCCCGGCCATCTTCCCCGTCAGCCCCGCTCTCCTGAGTCCCAAAACGCACAGAAGACGCGGGAGCAGCGGAACAAAGCCGCAAAAGCCGCCTCTGCAACCGGCTCAGCCGCCGCAGAAAAAACGCAGTCGGCATCGTTTCCCGGCAGATTTTCCGCAGGCCATGCAGACGAACAAAAAAGGCCGCCCGGTGTCTTTGCATCAAGCGGCCTTTTTTTTCTCACAATCGTGAGGAAGTCACTGTCATCAGAGGGAATACCAGTCTGTTATCAGTTCCCGGCAGACGTTTTCCATGAACGTTATCTGAGAAACCGGGCAGGCCTCGTCCACCTGATGGGCCATGGCGCTTTCGCCGGGGCCGAAGATGACCACGGGTACCTGCGGCAGTTTCGTGCGCACGGCCGCGGCATCGGTAAAGAACGGAACCGTCACCACGTTTGCCGGCTGTCCGGAAAGCTTTTCGTACAGGGCGTACACCTTCTTCATCCACGGATTTTCCGGATCCGTCCACACAGGAGGAATGTCCAGCGTGGTTTCCATGGCCACGCCTTCTCCGCAGATGCCGCGTATTTCTTCCCGCAGCTTTTCATGATCCATGCCGGGCACCGTGCGCATGTCCATGGTCAGCATGGCCGAATCCGGCACGGAATTGCTGTTCAAACCGGAATGCAGCGTGGAGAGAACCGACGTTCCCCCGCCAAGGAAGGGATGCGTGCCCGCGGGAGCAAAGTCCAGAAGACGCGTTGCGGCGGGAAGCATTTTTGCAAGGGCGCTGTCGCCGGCTTCTGGCATGGACGCATGGGACGCCCGGCCGGAAGTGGACAAGTTGAGCCACAGCGCGCCCTTGTGACCGGTCAGAGGACGCGCCCCCGTAGGTTCTCCCACAAGAACGGCTCCGATGTTGCGAAACTCCCGCTCCGGCATGTGGAACGAACCAAGGCAGCCCTTTTCCTCGCCTCCGTAAAGATGAAGAACAAGGTCGCGATCCTTGATGCGGGGAGCCATGGCAAGCGCCGAAGCCAGCATGACGGCGGCTCCGCTCTTCATGTCGCAGGAACCACGCCCATAGAGGCATCCGTCGATGATCTCTCCGGAAAGAGGATCATGCTTCCACGGCTTGGTGCCCAAAGGCACCGTGTCCACATGGCCGGCCATGCAGAGACCTTCCCCTTCGCAGTCCGGATGAAGGTGAGCGGAAAGGCTGCACCTGCCGGAATCGCCGTATCTGTCGAGAAAAACGGTGAATCCCGCCTTTTCCAACCATTCGGCCACCTGTTCAAGAAGCTTCGCCTCACTGCCTTCACCCGTTATGGTGTTGCAGCCTATCATCCACCGGGCCAGGCCCGTTGCACTGAAATCGTTCATGACGCTCATCCGAAATACGCCTTCTTCACTTCATCGCTCTGTTTCAACTCTGCCGCCGTTCCTTCGGCAACCACTCTGCCCTGCGCAAGCACATATCCGTAATGGGCTATGGCCAGTGTCTGCCTCACGTTCTGTTCCACCAGAAACACGGCTATGCCGTCTTCGCAAATCTGTCGAATGACGCGGAAGTTGTCATTGACCAGCGCAGGAGACAGTCCCAAGGAAGGTTCGTCGATGACCAGCAGCTTCGGCTCGTTCATGAGCCCGCGGCCTATGGACACCATGGCCTGTTCGCCGCCGGACATGGTTCCCGCAAACTGATCCCGCCTCTCCAGAAGCCGGGGGAAAATGCGGTACACCCGCTCAAGGCGCTTGTGAATCTTGTCCCTGTTCTTTTCCATGTAGGCACCCATGAGCAGGTTTTCCTCCACGGTCATCTTGGCAAAGATGCGCCTGCCTTCGGGAATGCAGCTTATGCCGCGCGCCGCTATCTTGTGCGGCGGCAGGCCGGAAATTTCCATGCCGTTGAACACCACGCTGCCCTTTCTCGGCGGCGTAAGTCCGAGCACGGCCCGCAAAAGCGTGGTCTTGCCCGCGCCGTTGGCGCCCAGAAGGCCGGTGATGCGGCCCGCGCAGATTTCCATGTTCACGCCGCAGATGACGTCGGCCTTGCCGTAGGCCACATAAAGATTCTCTATTCTCAGAGGGGAAAAAGCCACGGCCATCTACGCCACCTCCGTTCCCAGATAGGCCTGCTGCACCACAGGGTTGGACGTTACCTCATCATAGCTTCCCTCACAGAGCTTGCTGCCGAAGTTCAGCACGATGCAGCGGGTGGATATTCTTTTGATGACGCTCATTTCATGCTCAATGAGAATGATGGACGGTCTGTTGCCCTCGAACTCCATGGCAATGAGCTCATCCATGAGCTGTCTGGTCTCATCCTGCGTCATGCCTGCCGAAGGTTCGTCCAGGAGCAGCAGCCTGGGGCGTCCGGTAAGCGCGCGGCATATTTCCACGCGGCGGCGGTCTATCATGCTCAGCTCGCCCACGGGCTTTCTGATCTTGTCGGCAAGCGTGGGGTTCAGCGCTTTCAGCATGAGCCTCATGCGCTCCTCATCGTCCCGACACTCCTGAAAGAATGCCTTTCGACGTATGATGTTGTGCAAAAATCCCATATTGAGATTCTTGCAGTTGCCCATCATCACGTTGTCGAACACTGTAAGCTCAAGGCACAGCCGCGAACGCTGGAATGTACGGGCTATGCCTGCCCTGCAAATTTCCTGAGGGCTTTTGGCGGTAATGTCCTTTCCGTCAAAAACAATGCTGCCTTCGCTCGGCGTGTATATGCCCGTAAGCACGTTGAAGAATGTGGTCTTGCCGGAACCGTTCGGGCCGACAAGTCCGATGACATCCCCTTCCTCAACCTGCACGTCAAGCTTGTTGAGCGCCGCAAGGCCGCCGAAACGCATGGTAAGATTGGTACACGAAAGCAGACTCATGCCACATCCTCCGAAGTAACAACGCGTGTTCTGCGGGGCAAAAGACCCATGGGACGATACACGATCATGAGCAGAACCAGCAGGGAATACAGCAGGTACCGGTATTCCTGAATGAACTGAAGCTTCTCAGGCAGAACCACCATGATGGAGGTGGCCAGAATGACGCCCCAGCAGTTGCCCATGCCGCCGAGCAGAAGAATGGAAAGAAAAAGAAGAGAATCGGAAAAGGTAAAGTTGGCCGGGCTGATGTAGGCAAGCATCATGGCGTAGAAGGCTCCGGCTATGCCCATGAGCACGTTGCCCACGGTAAAGGCCGTCACCTTCCAGCGGACTATGTTGATGCCGAAGCAGGCCGAAGCCGTTTCGTCAAGTCTCACGGCGTCCATGGCAAGTCCCATCCAGGAGCGCTCGATGCGGCGAACCATGATGAAAACAAGGGCCAGCAGCAGAAGAATGAGCAGGTCGTACCGCAGATAAAACGAACCGGTAATCAGGCCCCATTCCACGTCGCTGCCGAAATCCACGCCGAAGAGAGAGAATGAGGGAACGGCTATGCCCTGAGGACCGCCGAAGCTTTCGTTGACTTCCAGAAACACGTTGAAAAGAAGCGCAAAGGCCATGGTAACCAGCGCGGAATAATGCCCTGACGTCCTCAGCACCGGAAGCAGGAGCACGCAGCCCACAATACCGGCCATGACGCCACCGAGAAGAAGCGCCGCAAAGGGAGGCACCAGCCCCTGATTGAGCAGCATACCCGCGGTATATCCGCCAACGCCGAAGAAGGAAGCGGCGCTGAAGTTGATGACGCCCGTGTATCCAAGCTGAACGTTCAGTCCGAGCACCGCAATGGTGTAGCAGGCAATGGTTCCTATGAGGAACAGACAGTAGTGGTTGTCACGGAAGAAAAACAGGAGAATGAGTGCGGCAATGAAAAGCAGACCGGACCACAGTCTTTCGTGACGGGACACGGCACCGGTGATTTTCCCATACACTCCCGTGCGCACCATGCCCCACAGAAGCAGGACACCTCCCACCATGTAGGAGCCGATGACGGTCTCATCTTCCGCCAGCAGGAATGCCACGGAAAAAACCAGCAGCGCCATGGCGGAAAGCAGGCAGATGACGATTTCTCTTGAGCGATCCATATTCATACCCTCTGACTTGAACGTTCCGCCAGAAAGCCGGTGGGGCGTATTGCCATGAGCACAATGACGACGGCAAACGCAAACACGTCCTTATAGGCGCTGGAAAAAGGCAGTGCCACAGCACCTATGGTCTGGAGAAAGGCGAACACAAAACCGCCGATGATGGCGCCGTAGATATTGCCGAGACCTCCGATGACTGCCGCACTGAAGCCTATGGCTCCAAGAAGCACGCCCATGCTGAAGTTGATTTCATTGTAATAGATGCCGTTCATGAGTCCGGCGAACGCGGCCACGCCTGATCCGATGGCAAAAGTAAGAAGCACGATAAACGAAAAATTCACGCCCATGAGCTGCGCGGCTTCAGAATCCTGAGCCACGGCACGAACAGCCATGCCGAGCTTCGTCTTGTTGATGAGCACATGAATGCCGCCGATGATCAAAAGTCCGCCGACGAACAGAAGAACACTGTCAAGCCGGACGTTGACGCCGCCCAGCATCCAGGACGTATCGGGCAGAAGCTTGGGAAAAGGCTGCGGATTGGAACCATCGGGGTAAAACAGACGTATGGCTTCGCGAAGCACGGTTCCCAGCATCATGGTGGCAAGAAGCGTATTCAGAGGCGGCGAGGAACGAAGGCGCATGATGAGCCCGCGGGCAAGTACCACACCCAGAAGACATACCGCAAGAAGACTGACCAGAACAACCCATAAACAAACCCACACGGTATCTATGTCCGGATATACGGACTGCAGCCAGACATACGTTCCCAGTCCGGCAAAGGCGCCGACCATGACCGTATCGCCATGAGAAAAAACAATGATGTCCAATACGCCGAAAAACAGTGTAAAGCCGACAGCCACCAGAGCGTACATCATGCCGAGCATGAGTCCGTTCATGATGAACTGCGCCAGCAGAACGCCATCCATAAACATAATCCTTTTAATGAAGCATTGCATCGGGCCGGCCCGGGGCAGATGCCCTCAGGCCGGCCCGAAAAACTATCTGTTGAGCTTTTTCAAGGCACGTTCTCCGGAGCAGTACTTGCTGTCTTCCCAGGAGACCCACTGTCCGTCCTGAACGATGTACTTGCTCACGGCAGGTTCGATGTTCTGTCCGTGATCATCGTACGTCACCTTGCCGACCAGCGTATCGGCAGACTTGATGTTCTGCAGATAGCCTATGATCTTCTTGTGGTTGGGCCCCTCGGACTCAATGGCGTCAAGCAGCTGAACCATGGCAGCATAGGCAAAGGGCCCCATGGCTTCGGGGCTCTGCTCATAGCCGTGCTTTTCATAGCTGGTCAAAAAGGCTGCGCCGCCGGGAAGCTTTTCCAGAGGAGCTCCCTCAATGAAGCACATGCAGCCTTCGGCCGCCTCATCGCCCACGCCGTGAATGAAAGCATCGGACTTGATACCGGAAACGCCTTCGAACTGAATGTCCGTCATACCGAGCTTGACCATCTGCGCACGGACACGCACGCCCGTGGGAACCAGACTGGCGAAATACAGCACCTGGGGATCAAGCGACTTGATCTTGGTCAGTTCCGCCGTAAAGTCCTGCTGATTGGAAGTGACGCCTATCTGACCAACAATCTCTCCGCCATTCTCCTTCACGTATTTGCTGAAGTAGGAAGCGTGACCCTTGCCGTAGTCGGTCGTATCGTGAATGATGGCGAACTTCTTGTAGCCGAGACCGGTCATGAACTTGGCGGCCACTTCGTTCTGGTTGATCATCGTTCCGGGGATACGGAATATTTCCTTGTAGTTGTTGCCGTAGGTAATGTCGGGATGCACAGCGCCCCAGATGATGGCGGGCATGCCGAAACGATGGAAGATATCCACGGTGCTCAGCGCCACGGCAGAAACGTAATGCGCCACGACGCCTGCGACCTTGCGGTCGGACGCCAGCTTGGTCACAACCTGCACGCCCACGTTGGGCTTGCCTTCGTCGTCCAGCACCACAAGTTCATAGTGATACTTGCTGTTGGGATCCGCATTTCTTTCCTGCACGGCGAGATCAGCCGAATTTCGTCCGCCCATGCCAAGAGAGCTCAGGCCGCCGGTAAGAGGTCCCACGAATCCGACCTTAACCGTTTCCTTGGCATACGCCGAAGAAAATTCTCCTCCGGTCACGACCAGCAGACCGGTACAAAGGCAAAGCAGAGAGCGCTTGAAAAATGAGATACCGTTCATATGGCAATGTCCTTTCCTGTTAGAAGTGCTTGAAACACCTTCTTTTCAAGCAAGAACCATGCCACTTTTTATAACTTTGTATTTTTATTACATTTTATATGTTGTTACAGAGAAATGCCCCAAGTGTCGACACAATTTTGGATTTCAGAAAAGCTTATCATCCGACATATTGGTCAAGGACGCAGATTTTTTGAAAAGCGCCGGACGGTGCAGCCTGAGCGGGCCGGGCGCTCCTGCAGACGCCATACAGGAAAAGTCGGAGCACTCAGAATATTATAAAAAATTATCAACAAATAAAACATGTTAAATAAAAAATTCACACCAACCGCCCTTCTGCGACCTGCAAGAAGAATGGCCTCTCCAGAGATTTAAAAATGTATCATTCAACAAAACATATCTTTTTGAACCATCCCGATTCAGATGGATCTGGACTTTCCGCAGCACGAATGATCATGGATCCCCATACTGTGTCGCCAGCCAGCAGAATACCGGCAATGTTCCAGACGAAATCCGGCGAACGACAAGGCGGGAAGCCCCAACGCTCTCGTTTTTACCTGCCTCGTTCACCATATCTGAACGGTATCGCCACGCTTCTCAGATGCCTGCTTTCTTCTTTTCATCAGACGAATCTCAAAGATTTCCCTATAATTCATTCAAAACAAAAAAATCTCATTTCCAAGATCCATGCATGGAGCTTGGCATCATTGCGGACAACAGCTTCTCAGATCCGTACCAATCCAAAACAAGAACGTCCGGCTTGCATGTCGCAAGTCCTCAAGATCTGCAAAAGCATGGCCTTTTCTGAGTTCCGGCATGAAAACCCGGAAAAGGCTCCCCGCCACTCTTTCCCATATCCGGTCTTCGATGCCGCAACGGCTTCTGCTGAATCTCTCAAACACCTGCATTAGTCCCGTCCACCATCTCCTGACCGCGAGCGAAATGAACAGAGATGAAGCGTGCAGTTTCAAGGTCCGTCCGTTCATGACCAGAACCAGGTTGAAAAAACACCGCGCATGAACTTCTGCATCTGAATGCATCTGAAACTGAAAAAGCCGATACCTGAATAATGCAGAGGTCGTGAAACTTATACTCGAAATAATCAGCTTCCAAGCCTGTCCATCTACCGCTGGTGAATCAGACTTATAGAAAAAAAAGTGAAACGATTCCTCGTATATGCAAGCTCCTGCACATAGCTTTTCAGGCGTGTTCCTGCCGAAAGCCCCGCCGAAGAAGCGACGGATAGACGGATACCCAAGGAATCGCGGCTTCTGCGCCTCTGAGCGCCGCACAGGCCCCAAAAACGCCGACCTGAGGCCTCGATGCTGCCCCGGGGCTTCTGCACATCTCACGGCCATTGACGAAGGCTCGTAAAAACATACGCCGAAGCAAAACCCGTTTCCTTTCCGTCGGACACCTCTGCATCCTGCATAACGCGAGCGCCGGAAAAATGCATCCGCCGCGGCATTGCGAAGCGACGGATTCAGAGGCCGCAGGAGCACGTCTGATGAAGAAAACTCCCGGGAAGAAGCCGGACCATGTTTTTTCCAAAAAAACTGCCTTGGGATTCTCGGGAAACGCATATAGGAAGGCTGAAAGGATGGCAGGTCTGCCCGACAGGCAACGAGCCGGGCAAAGCGCACCGTATACGGATTGCCCTGCTCTTCCTCCGGCCAGGCACATTCTCCGTTGCCGGGGCCTGG
>JAXUUT010000006.1:0-3345 GCA_037230945.1 bacterium | reverse complement strand
CTCCGTGCTTACGCCCTACTACCGCATGGTGCTGGAGGAAGCCTGGATTCGCGGAATGCTGGCTATTCCCGCCAAAGCCAAGGCTCCGGATTCCGACCCGTTCACGCTTCGCGCCTGGTGCAACTGCGTATGGACGCGGCCGCCCCGCGGACAGATCGATCCCGTCAAGGAACGGGAGGCCGACAATCTTGCTCTGGCCAACTTCACGGAAACCCACTCGGCCATCTGCCACGCCCGCGGCCTGGACTTTGAAACCGTGATTCGCACCAGGCAGCGGGAAAAACGTCTGATGGAAAAACTCGGCCTCGCAGAAAGCCCTTCTCCTGTGTCTGCAACAAAGGACGACGATCATGCCGACGAACAATAATATTTCACCCACCCTCCCTCGAGAATGGGCCATTCTGCCGGACACGCTTGATGCGCTCCTTCATCAAGCGGCCCGTGTGGCCCGGCAGAATGCCCGCACAACCCCGGAGCCGACGGGCGACCTGGACTATCAGCTCGACGGCTCCGTGGCCATTGTGCCTGTTCACGGTGCTCTGTCCAAGAACGGCCTGTTTTTCTTCGGCTGGAAGCTGTGCGACGGGATGCGCGACATTGCCTCCTGCCTGCGCCGTGCGGCGGCAGATTCGAGGGTCAAGGCCATCATGCTGGATGTGGACTCTCCCGGCGGCACGGTGGACGGCATCGAAGAGCTGGCAGAAGCCGTCTCGCAGGTCGGTCTTATAAAGCCCGTATACGCCTTTGCCGACGGTCTCATGGCGTCCGCGGCGTACTGGCTTTCCTGCAGTGCCCGTGAAATTGCCGCGCCGGCTACGGCGCAGGTGGGCAGCATTGGGGTCATTCTGATTCACCGCGAATACTCCAAGGCTCTCGAAGAAAACGGCATTGCCTGCAACATCATTGCCGCCGGCCACTACAAGGCCGCCGGCAATGCCGTGGAACCGCTCTCGGAAGAAATGCGCTCCTACCTGCAGGCCAGTGTGGATGAAACCTACGACCTCTTCCTGAAGGCTGTGGAAAAAGGCCGCGGCGTGGACCGCGAAAAGTCTCTGACCATGGCCGACGGAAAAATATTTTCGGGAAGTGAAGCCCTTTCCAAGGGGCTTATCGACCGGGTCTGTTCCCGGTCGGAATTCCTGCAACACATTAAAGAAGGAGTCCCCATGAATTCGACGGAACTCAAGGCTCAGTACCCCGAAGCGGTGTCGGATCTCAAAGCGGAATTCGAACAGGAACACCGGGCCGCCCTGAGTGCGGCAAAGGAAGAAGGCATGAAAATCGGATGCGAACAGGAACGCGCACGCATGGTGGCGCTGGCCGCGGCCGCCATCGGCGAAGAGGCCGGAGCCACGCTGAAGGAACTTGCGGAATCCGACATGACGCCAGAGCAGTTCGACAAGGTGAAAAAGGTGCTCGCAAGCTCCGGCAGCAAACTCGATGCCCTGCGTCAGGCACACAGCGGCACGGACGTCGCCCCCCGCGGATCGACCCCGCGCAGCGCCGCCGGCTTTGAACAGCTTGTGGACAACTACATGGTGGAACACAACGCCAGGCGCGGCGAAGCCGTCAGGGCCATCGCGGAAAAGTACCCGGAAGCCCATCAGAAGTGGCTGAAAGAACTTCAGAACTAGGAGAACACATGAGCTACTTTGAAATTCCACGCAAAACCTTTGTGGCCGGCGCGGCCATCGAATGCAACACGCTGGTGAGTCTGACGGCGGACGGCGTAGTTCCCTGCACGGCGGAAACGCTGCCTGTCGGTGTGGCCGAAACTCAGGCGCATGATGCCGAAGATGTTGTCGGCGTGCGCCTCATCAATGCGTCCGGCACCGTGGAAGTGCTGTGCAGCGGTGCCGTGGCCGTCGGCGACAAACTCAGCCCTGCGGCCAACGGCGCTGTGGCAAAAAGCACGGCCCTTCCTGTGTGCGGCATAGCTCTGACTGCCGGAGAAGACGGCTCTCTGGTGGAAATGATGCCGCTGCTCAACCTTCAGGCAACGGAGTAACCCATGCCCAGAACTTCTGCCATTCTTCGCCCCGACCTCGGCGCTCTGGCCTACGAATATTCCATGAACGCGGCAAAACAGGGCTTCATCGGCTCCCTTGTGCTTCCGCCCTTCTATACCCAGCTGAAAAGTGCTCAGTATCCCGTCATTCCCGCTGAAGCCATCCTGGAGGTGGCCGATACCAGACGCGCCGCCCGCTCGGCCTACGCCCGCGGTGACTGGGAATTCGTGATGGAAGATTACAGCTGCACCGAAAACGGCTGGGAAGAACCTCTGGACGACACCGAGGCTGAACACTTCCGCAACTATTTCGATGCTGAGACCGTAGCCGTGGAACGGGCTACCAGCATCGTGCTCCGGTCCATGGAAAGCCGTGTGGCCAAAAAGGTCATGGATACCAAGGTGTTCACGAATGCCGCCGCCAAAGCCGCCTGGAACAACTACGGCTCGGCAGATCCGCTGGCCGACGTAAGCGCCGGCAAGGCAACTTTCCGCCATACCGTCGGCCTGCAGCCCAATGCTCTCATCATGGACAAGGACGTATTCGACCACATTTCGCTGTGCGAAGCCGTCATCGAGCGCGTGAAATACACCAGCCCCAACGCCATCCGCGGAGCGCTGACCGTTGAGCAGCTCAAGGCCTATTTCGGCGTGGAGCATCTGCTTGTGGCAGGGGCCGTCTACAACAGTTCCGCCAAGAAGCAGACAAAGAAAATCGAATCCGTCTGGCCCGTCGACAAGGTCATGCTGGCCTGCATTTCCAGCGGAGGCAACGACCTCAAGGAACCGAGTCTCGGCCGCACCTTCGTGTGGGAAAACGATGCCCCCGACATCATCGTGACTGAGCAGTACCGGGAAGAACAGACCCGCAGCGACATTTATCGCGTGCGTCAGTACACGGACGAGTGCATTCAGTTCGCCGGAGCCGGCTACATCATCACCGGAGTAACCGCGTAATGGCCAGTTTCGACGTTGCTCTGGAAAAACTGCTTCAGAAGGAAGGCGGCTGGTGCAACGTGCCTGGGGATAAGGGCGGAGAGACCTACTGCGGCATCTCCAGCCGCTCCTGGCCTGCCTGGGACGGCTGGAGCATCATCGCCAAGGCGAAAGTTCATGAGTCCTATGAGGAAGGCCCCGCTGCCTTCAGCAAGCATCTGGCCGGAATCCCTACGCTCTATGCCCGTGTGTCTCAGTTCTACCTCAAGAATTTCTGGAGCAAGGCCTGTGCCGACACCATGCCGCAGGCCCTGGCCGATGAAATGCTGGAGCAGGCGGTCAATCTCGGCGTTCTCAGGGCAGTCATGTTTCTGCAGAAGACCTGCAATGCCCTGAACTTC
>JAXUUT010000105.1:0-21275 GCA_037230945.1 bacterium | reverse complement strand
TTTCCTCCTTCCCCCGCCCATCCTATCTATCCATCCATCCTGTCCTAACTTTCTTTTTCAGCAAAGGGGATGAAGGGAGCTGGCGGGGAGGCGGGTTCGGCGAGGCGTTTTTCCATCCAGACCATGTCGTACCAGCGGCCGAACTTGAAGCCGCAGCGGGGGAACTCGCCCACGGTATGGAAGCCCATGCGGGTATGGAAGCGGATGCTGGCGAAGGTGAGGTATTCGTCTTCCTGCTGGGGGCGGGCGATGCAGGCGTAGAGCAGAAGGACGTTCTGCGCTTTGAGACGGGTTTCGAGGGCGTCGTAGAGTCGGGCGCCTGTGCCGTGGCCGCGGGCGTTCCGTGCCACGTAGATGGAGGCTTCGGCGCACCATTCGTAGGCCTTGCGCGGGTGGAAGGCCGAGGCGTAGGCGTAGCCGAGGATGGTTCCCTCCTGTTCCGCCACGATCCACGGATAGCGGGAAAGGGTATGGCTTACTCTTCCTTCAAATTCCTGAAGCGAGGGGACTTCGTATTCAAAGCTGATGGCCGTTTCCCGGACGTAGGGCGCGTAGATGTCGAGAAGGGCGGGGGCGTCGGCCGTGGTCGCCGTGCGGATGCGGATGTCTTTCATGATGGCCTTCGTGGAGAGGGGGCGTGCCGGAAGGGAGTCGGGCGCTTTTGGGTTTTCATGAAACGGAAGAGTTGCGACCGGGGGAGCGGGAAGTCTGCCGGAGGAGGATGCCCGGGGCTCGCCCGTTTTGATTTCATGCCCGTGCAGGCGCAGAAGGCGCGGAAGACGCGGGGATGTGCCGGACGGCACGGCATTTTCGAAGGCCTGATGCCGTCTTTCTCATAATAAAAGTTTTCGGAAGGAGGATGGGGGTGCGGGGGAAGGAGGAAAGCCCTTTTTCAAAAGGGTTTCCTCCTTCCCCCGCCAGATCTCATCCTGTCTTTCTATTCTTTCTACTTGCCGCCGTCGTCGCCGACCTTGAGGGCGGCGAGGAAGGCTTCCTGGGGAAGTTCCACGTTGCCCATGCGTTTCATGCGCTTTTTGCCTTCCTTCTGTTTTTCGAGGAGCTTGCGCTTACGGGTGATGTCGCCGCCGTAGCATTTGGCGAGCACGTCCTTGCGGTAGGCGGACACGGTTTCGCGGGCGATGACCTTGTTGCCTATGGCGGCCTGGATAGCGACCTCGAACATCTGGCGCGGGATGGTGCGCTTGAGCTTGAGGGCGAGGGCGCGTCCGTAGGGATAGGCGTTGTCTCTGTGCACGATGACGGCGAGGGCGTCTACGGGCGCGCCGTTCAGCAGGATGTCGAGCTTGACGAGGTCGGACTCGCGGTAGTCGATGGGCGTATAGTCCATGGAGGCGTAGCCGCGGGTGCCGGACTTGAGCTTGTCGAAGAAGTCGAACACGATTTCCGCGAAGGGCATGTCGTAGGTGATGACGGCGCGGTTGGTGGTGAGGTAGCCGAGGTTCTGCTGAATGCCGCGCTTTTCCTCGCAGAGCTTGAGCACGTTGCCCACGAATTCCGTGGGAACGTGGATGTCCATGCGGACGTAGGGCTCATAGAGGGCCTTTATTTTGGAGCCGTCGGGGAACTTGGCCGGGTTGTCGATGGTGAGGGTCTTGCCGTCGGTGGTGTCCACCTTGTAGATGACGGACGGGGCCGTGGCGATGAGCTCCACCTGAAACTCGCGTTCGAGTCGCTCCTGAATGATTTCCATGTGCAGCAGTCCGAGGAAGCCGCAGCGGAAGCCGAAGCCGAGGGCCGAGGAGGTTTCGGGCTCGTAGGAGAAGGCCGCGTCGTTGAGCTGGAGCTTTTCGAGGGCGGTCTTGAGGTTTTCGTAGTCGGCGGCGTCGGTGGGATAGAGGCCGCAGAACACCATGGGCTTGACTTCCTTGAAGCCGGGCACGGCCTCGGCGGCGGGATTGTCGCGCAGGGTGATGGTGTCGCCCACGCGGGCGTGGCCGAGTTCCTTGATGTTGGCGCACAGAAAGCCCACTTCGCCGGCGGCGAGTTCCTTCACGTCCACGGCGTTGGGCGAGAACACGCCGAGGCGCACCACTTCGTAATCGCGGTCGCCGGCCATGAGGTGGATGACGTCGCCGAGCTTCAAAGTGCCGTCCATGATGCGGAAGAGCACCACGACGCCCTGATAGCTGTCGTACCAGGAGTCGAAGATGAGGGCCTTGAGGGGCGCTTCGCGGTCGCCTCTGGGCGAGGGCAGGCGGTGCACTATGGCGTCGAGCACCTTGTCGATGTTGAGGCCGGTCTTGGCGGACACGTCCACGGAGTCGGTGCAGTCGAGGCCGATGGTGTCCTCGATTTCCTGGCGCACGCGGTCGGGGTCGGCGCTCGGCAGGTCTATCTTGTTGAGGACGGGGACGATTTCGTGGTTGTGATCGAGCGCCATGTAGACGTTGGCGAGGGTTTGCGCCTCCACGCCCTGGGTGGCGTCCACCACGAGCAGCGCGCCCTCGCAGGCCGCGAGCGAGCGGGAGACCTCATAGCCGAAGTCCACGTGCCCGGGGGTGTCGATGAGGTTCAGCACGTACTGCGAGCCGTCTTTGTCGGTATAGGGAATGCGCACGGTCTGCGCCTTGATGGTGATGCCGCGTTCGCGTTCCAGATCCATTTTGTCGAGGTACTGGTCGCGGGCTTCGCGGGCGCTCACCACGCCGGTGTATTCCAGAATGCGGTCGGCAAGGGTGGACTTGCCGTGGTCGATGTGGGCGATGATGCAGAAATTGCGGATTTTGTCGAGTGAGGTCATGCGTCTCTGGGGTAGAAGTTGACGGCGTCTTTCACCGCGATGGCGACATGGTAACGCGCGGGGCGGTCATGTTCAAGCAGCCGGAGCTGAACGGAGCGTCATGCGGCGCGTTGCCGCCCGCCTTATTTTTGCGTGCCGAAGCCGGGAATGGCCAGCTTTTTTTCCAGCTTTGCCAGAAGCCAGGTGGCCGCGCTGACCATGACGAGGTAGTAGCACGCCGCCACGAGATACACTTCCGTGGGACGGAACGTGCGCGAAACCAGCACCTTGGCTTCGCCGGTGAGCTCGATGCACGTGACGATGTACGCCAGCGAGGAATACTTGATGAGATAGATGATTTCGTTGCCGCAGCCGGGCAGGGCGCGGCGCACGGCCTGCGGCACGATGACGGACCAGATGGTCTGCCACCTTGTCATGCCGAGGGCCTGCGCGGCCTTGATCTGTCCCTGCCTTATGGAAAGCAGGGCGCCGCGCACGTATTCCGACTGGTAGGAGGCCGTGCACACGATGAAGCCTATGAGCGCGGCCGCATAGGGCGAGAGATAGATTTTCACGCCCGGCAGGCTGGGCAGGCCGAAATAAAGGATCATGAGCTGCACGGTGAGCGGCACGCCGCGTATGACGGCCACCACCGCGTCGGTGCCGCGGCGCATCCAGGGAGTGCCGAACACGCGCATGACGCCCATGACCACGCCGATGAAGCCGCCGATGAGCGAGGCGGGAATGATGAGCTGAAGGCTCATCATGAGGCCTCTGTCCAGATAGGGCATGACGCGCCCGGTAAGGAAGTTCATGTCGATGAGGTCGAGCATGGTCAGTTCTGCGCCTCCTGCGCGGGAGCGGCTTCGCCGCACAGTTCCAGAAGGCGGGTGCAGAAGTCCTGCGTGCGGGTCTGCGCGCCCGGGGCGAGAAGCTCTTCGGGCGAACCCTGTTCGATGACGCGTCCGGCTTCCATGAACAGGATTTCCGTGGCCACGGCGCGGGCGAATTCCATCTGATGGGTGACCATGATCATGGGCATGCCGTGGGAGGCGAGATCGCGTATGACGGTGAGCACTTCGCCCACGAGTTCAGGATCGAGGGCGGAGGTGGGTTCGTCGAGCAGCAGAATGGTGGGATCCATGGCCAGGGCGCGGGCAATGGCCACGCGCTGCTTCTGACCGCCGGAAAGCTGGGCGGGATAGAGCCTGGCCTTGTCTTCAAGGCCCACGCGGGCGAGTTCCACATGGGCGCGCTCAAGCGCATCGGCGCGGCTCATGCCGCGAACCTTGCACAGGGCGAGCGCCACGTTGCGCTCGGCGGAAAGATGGTCGAACAGGTTGAATTCCTGAAAGATCATGCCGACGTGCTGGCGCAGGTCGTACAGTTCCTTCGTGTTCTTGAAGTCCACCTTGCGCTCGCCGAGCCAGATTTCTCCCTGATCGGGTTCGAGCAGGCAGTTGATGCACTGCAGAAACGTGCTCTTGCCCGCGCCGGACGGGCCGATGAGCACCTTGACGTCGCCGGGATGCATGCAGATGGAGCAGTCGTCGAGAATCTTGCGGCCGGTGAGATATTTGGTGAAGTGTTCCGCGCGAAGAATGGGGGTGTCGTTCTTATGAGCGTTCATGGTTTCTCCCGGCATCACATGCCGGCGTTGCTGTAGCCGGGAATGCGGGCTTTTCGTTCGAGGCGGCGGAGCAGGGTCACGCCCGCCATGGTGATGGCGAAATAGATGAGTCCGGCGGTGATGTAGAGGGGCAGATGCTCGTAGGTGCGCGAGGCCACGAAATGGGTGCGCGCCATGATTTCGGGCGTGCCGAGGGCAAAGCACATGGCCGAGTCCTTGAGCAGAATGGAATATTCGTTGGACCATCCGGGAATGGACAGCCTCAGAGCCTGGGGAAGAATGACGTGCCGTATGGTCTGAAAGTCGGTCATGCCGAGGGCCCGGCCCGCCTTGAGCTGTCCTGCCGGAAGCGACATGATGGATCCGCGGAATATCTGGGACTGATAGGCCGCGCTCGTCATGCCGAGCACGATGCATGAGGCGCCTATGGTGCCCACGTCCAGGCCCATGAGACCGAACAGACCGTAGTAAAAGAGGAAAAGCAGAAGCAGGACGGGAACGCCGCGGAAGAACCACACATAGAAGCTGACCAGAAAGGCGGCCGGTCTCGGCCCGTAGACCTGCGTGACGGCCATGGGCACGCCGAGACAGAAGCCCAGAGAAAGCGCGCCTATGACGAGAACGACGGTGACCAGCGTCCCTTCGAGGATGTAGGGGAAGGCTTCGATGATGGTGGAAAGAATGTGCACTGTTGAACCCGGTGTTGATAGAAGGCTCGGATGAGGCGCATGCGGAAGCAGAGTGCCGCAAAAAAAAGCGCCCGGCATGAGCGCGCGCCCGGCCGGAGTGCGGACAGGCGCGGAAGGGGCAATAAAAAAGGAGACCGGAACAAACCGGTCTCCCCGGTCCTGGCGTATTACTTGGCGAGGTACTTGGCCTGAAGTTCCTTCCAGTAGGGATCGGCCTTCAGCTTGCGGTAGCCTTCGTTCACGAGGTTGAGCAGTTCCTTGTCGTCCTTGCGGATGGCCACGGCGAAGTTGTCGTCGGGAGCGAAGGTGCCCACGATCTTGACGGGCTTGCCCTTGTTGATGGCGTCGTTGGCAGGAGCGCTGTCGAGCGCTATGGCCTCGATGCGGCCGTTGAGAAGGTCTTCCACGGCAAGAGGCGCGGAATCGTAGAAGCGCAGCTCGTAGCTGAGCTTTTCTTCCATCTTCCTGGTTTCGAGCAGTTCATGCTCGTTGGTGCCGCGCTGCACGCCGAGCTTGGTGGGGCCGTGAATGGCCTGATCGGCGGTGAGCTTGGAATCGGCGGGAACCAGAATGACCTTCTGGATGGAATAATAGGGCTCGGAGAAGGCCACCACGGCGGCGCGTTCGGGAGAAACGCTCATGCCGGAGCAGACCATGTCGATCTTCTTGTTCATGAGGGCGGGAACGATGCCGTCCCAGTCCATGGGCTGATGCGTGACTTCAAAGCCCATGTGCTTGGCGATCCAGTCCATGGAATCCACGTCGAAGCCGGCGGGCTTGCCGTCTTCGCCGACGTAGGCGAAGGGAGGATAGTTGGCGTCGATACCGTTGACATAGGTTTTCGCCTGGGCGCCGACGGCCATGCAGAGCACGGCGAAGGCCGCAAGGATGCAGGAAAGACGTTTCATGTGAGCCTCACGAAAAGATTGAAAGTGATGATTTTCCCTGCGAGGGAATATATAAAAAAAAAGCCCGGCAGGCAATACAAAGCCCGGGGCGGAGCGGCAAAAGCCGCGTGTTTTGCGGGATCGCGGGAAAGGCGCAAGGGCGCGGAGCAAAAAAGCGGCGGAGGCGGAACGCCGGGCGCGCGTCGCTTTCCGCGCGGAACCGGGCGGATTTCGGAAAAGGAAGGGCGCGAAGAGGCTTCGTTTCCCGCCCGCGCGGTTCCGGAGCCGGACGCGGGGCGGGCGGCGGATCAGTCGCATTCGGCCCGGGTCATGGTGCCGGAGAGCTTTTCCTTTATCCATTCCGGCACGGCCACGGGGCGTCCTTCGCGGTTGACCACGGCGTGCAGGGTCATGCCCTCGCACAGAAGCTTCGTGCGGTCTTCGTTCCATATCTCGTAGCGGAAGCGCACCGAGGCGCGCCGCCATTCTACGATGCGGGCGCAGATCTGCACGCGATCGTCGTAATGCGCGGGATGGCGGTAGCGGCACTCCACCTCGCGCACGGGCAGCATGAAGCCCGCTTCCTCTATCTTTCCGTAGCCGATTCCGGCTTCCCGGCACATGGCTCCGCGAGCTCTTTCAAAAAAGTGAATGTATTCGGCATAGTACACGACGCCCATGGCGTCGGTCTCGCCGTAGGAAACGTAATGCGGAAGCCAGACTTCGGCAAAGGTTTCTTCCATGAGGCTTTTGTCCTTGCAAAAGGGTGAGAAGGGGAGAGGGAGAAAAGGCGCGGCGGAACACAGGATTCCGGCGCGCCGATCATGCGCAGAAGGCAGGCGCCGCCTCCCGCAGTCCGCGGGCCGAAGATGCGCCTTTGCCTGCGGCAGAGGAGAATGCCGCTCTTTTCCGGAATCCGGCGGGACGCGTCCGCCGATGACAGACGCGAAAGCGGCGGGCCGGGGGAGGCGCGGGAGCCGGTGCGGAAGAGGCAAAAAACGCGCGGCCGCCCCCGCAAAGGGCTTGCCGCGCAGCTCCGGCTACATGCCCTTTTTGACCAGCGGACCGCTCGGGCACTGGCAGATGGGCATGATTTCCACGCGGTTGATGTTGATGTGGGCGGGGCGGTGCGTGACCCAGAACACCGTTTCGGCGATGTCCTGCGGGGTGATGGGGCTCGTGCCCTCATAGACGTTCGCGGCCCTTTCGGTGTCGCCGTGGAAGCGGACGATGGAAAATTCGCTTTCCGCAAGGCCGGGCTCGATGTTGGTCACGTGCACGTTGGTGCCGAGAAGGTCGGCGCGCAGCGACAGGCTGAACTGCTTGACGAAGGCCTTGGAGCCGCAGTACACGTTGCCGCCCGCGTAGGGATAGTTGCCCGCAATGGAGCCGAGCATGACGATGTGGCCGCGGTTGCGCTCCACCATGCCGGGCAGTATGGCCCGCGTGGCGTAAAGAAGGCCCTTGATGTTGGTATCGACCATGGCGTCCCAGTCGTCGAGATCGCATTCCTGCGCGGGATCGAGGCCGAGGGCCGCGCCGGCGTTGTTCAGCAGCACGTCCACGTCGTTCCATTCGCCGGGCAGGTTGCCCAGAGTTTCCATGACGGCGCTTCTGTCGCGCATGTCGAGGGGAATGGGCAGAAAGGCGTCGCCGAGCTCCTGATGCAGGGCGTCGAGGCGTTCTTTCCGGCGGCCCGTGCCGGCGACGTGCCAGCCTTCGGCGGCGAACAGGCGTGCGGTGGCAAGGCCGAAGCCCGAGGTTGCGCCGGTGATGAGTATGTGCTTGGACATGGAACACTCCTTGCTTGGATGAATGAACGGGGAAACGATAGCCGTTTTGAAAGGGCAAGGCAACCGGATGCGCAGGAAAGGGACGCTTCCGGAGCAGGGCGGAAGGCAGAGCTGCCGCGCATGCCGGAGAGATGCTTGACTACGGCTTTTCGCGTCATTAAAAAAGGAATTCCGCCGTAAGGCGGAGAATTTTCACAGCAAAGAGATGATTGTCATGGACAGCAGCAAAAACCATGATACGACGCTCGCCGATCTGGAGAGGGTCGAACAGGAAAAACTGGAACAGGAACGTCTGGCAGCCGAGGAGGCCGCCCTTGCCGACGCCGCCAAGAAGAAGGCCGCCGTGTCTTCGGTGCTCTGGTCGGCGCTTCTTACCGTCATCAAGCTCATTGCGGGCATATCCACCAACAGCCTCGGTCTGCTTTCCGAGGCGCTGCACAGCACGCTCGACTTCGTGGCCGCAGGCATCACCTGCCTTGCGGTGCGCATATCCTCGCAGCCCGCGGACGAGCGGCATCCCTACGGACACGGCAAGGCCGAAAGTCTTGCCGCCCTGGCCGAAACCGTGCTCCTTCTCGTGACGTGCGCGTGGATCATCATCGAGGCCGTGGAACGCCTCTTCTTTGCCGCCGGGCCCGTGGAGCCTTCGTGGTGGGCCTTCGGCGTGGTCATCATTTCCCTTTCCGTGGACATGAGCCGTTCCGCCATGCTGCGCAAGGTGGCAAGGGAGCACAAGTCGCAGGCGCTTGAGGCCGACGCCATGCATTTCACCACGGACATCTGGTCTTCGGCCGTGGTTCTTGCCGGTCTGACCTGCGTGGGGCTCGCCTCCTTCGTCGATCATGAGTCCGTGCTCTATCGCGTCCTCACCAAGGCCGACGCCGTGGCCGCGCTCGGCGTGGCCGCCATCGTGCTCATGGTGAGCTGGAACATGGCCCGCAACGCCGTGCTTACCCTCATGGACGGCGGCATGAGCGAACAGGCCCGCCGCGTACGTGCCGCGCTTGCCGCCAACGCCCCCGCCTACGCGGCCCGCAGCGTGCGCGTGCGCGAAAGCGGCGCAAGGCATTTCGTGGAACTCGTGGTTTCCGTGCCTTCCGATCTGCGCGTGGACATGGCGCATGAAATTTCCACCATGCTCGAAAACGTGGTGCGCGGCGTGCTGCCCGATGCCGAAACCACGGTGCACATGGACCCGGAAGACGAGAACCACCGCGACTTCTATGCCACCTCCTATCGTCTGGCCTCCCTGCACGGCCTCATGATCCACAATCTGCGCCTCGTCGTGCAGGACGACGGCATGCACGTGGAAGTGCACATTGAACTTCCCGACGACATGCCTCTGGCCGAAGCCCACGAAAAGGTGACGGCCTATGAAACGGATCTTCGCCGCCGCGTGGGCGCGGTGTACGTGGTGTCGCACATGGAGCCCAGGGGCGGCCGCTCGCACTGCGATGCCGAGCCCGTGAGCCTGGAACTGGCGAAGAAGGTCGTGGACAGGGCTCTTCAGGATTCTCCGCTGAGCGAGCCCCATCATCTGCACGTGTATACCGGCGACGAAGGCACCACCGTGACCTTCCACTGCCGTTCCGACGCGGCCACCGTGGGCGAAGGTCATGCGCTTGCCACGCGTCTTGAGGACGAGATACGCACCGCGCTGCCCGGCGTGGGGCAGATCGTCATTCACGTGGAACCCCAGCCCGCCAGATAAGCGTCCGTGCCTTCCCTGCTGCGCCATATCCGCGGGCCGTACCTCGGCGTGCTCATGCTGCTTGTGTCCATCACCTCCACGCAGCTCGGCACCTCCGAGGCCAAGTTCCTCATGATGAAGGTGGGGCCGGAAGTCACCGTGGCACTGCGCCTCGCCTGCGCCACGCTCCTGCTTTTCATCGCGCTGCGTCCGTGGCGGCATCTGCCGCGCCGGGAGGAGTGGAAAAGCGTGCTCGTGTACGGCGTGGCCATCGCCTTCATGAACGGCTGCTTCTATCAGGCCATTGCCCGCATTCCGCAGGGGCTGGCCGTGGCCGTGGAGTTTTCCGGGCCGCTGCTCGTGGCCGTGTGCTCCTCGCGCCGCTGGACGGACTATGCCGGCGTGGCGATGGCCGTGGCCGGTCTTCTGCTCATTCTGCCGTGGTCGGGGCTCGACTCCGGGCTGGATTTGACGGGCTTCGCCTTTGCGCTGGCCGCCGCCGCAGGCTGGGCCGGGTACATCGTGTTCGGCCGCCGCGCAGGCGGCGGAGGCGTGTGCGCGGCCGCGTGGGGCATGCTGGCCGGCACCTTCGTGGCCGTGCCCTGGGCCGTGATGGCGGACGGACTGCTCCTTTTCCGGCCCGACGTTCTTGCGGACGTGCTGCCCCTGGCCTTTGCCGTGGGCTTTCTGGCTTCGGCGCTGCCCTACGGTCTTGAAATCGTGGCGCTGCGCATCGTGCCTCCGCAGGCCTACGGCGTGCTCATGAGTCTGGAACCTGCCGCCGCCGCGCTGTTCGGCTTTCTCATTCTGGGCGAGGTGCTCTCGGCAAGGCAGTGGTGCGCTCTTGCCCTTGTCATTGCCGCCTCGCTGCTCGTCATGCGGAAGGCAAAGGAAGCATAGCGGCCCGGACAGGGCGCCTGCTGCGAAAGCGTGAAGTTTTCGCCTTCCAAAGAGCGGCTTTTCCCGTTTTTTCAGCCTGACGGAAGAGGCGGAACGCGGCGCGGCATTCGCATCCGTGGGCAGGAAAGGCCTCGGGATGTTTTCCGGGGCGGCGTTCCGCGTCCGGCGCGTTCGCACAGGGTTTGCCGGAGATCGCGCGGCACTTTTCAGGCGCAGGGAAGGCGTGCTCCGAAGAGGGCGACGCGTCCCGTGTCTGCATTCTGGGCAACGGGCACCTTCCAGGAATTAGGCAGGCGGATGCGCGGGCCGCCCGTTTCCGCGGCGACGCTCATGAAGAGGCCTGCCGCGCGGCGTGAAGACATTCCGTCGAATTGAACGCACCACAAAAAAGACCGGCCTTCCGAAAGAAGACCGGTCTTTTTTGTGTCCCGCGCCGGAAGTTCGTGAGGCAGACTCACGTTCTTTTCGGCGCGGCTTCGTCATTTAGCGCATGTTGTTGGCCTTGAGGTATTCCACGAGCAGATCCGGGAAGTCGGAGAACATTCCGTCGACCTTGAGCTGCTTGAAGGACACGTCGAGCACTTCGTTGAAGTCCTTGAAGCCCTTGGGCAGGGAGTCCTTGCGCAGGGTCCAGGAATGCAGCTTCATGCCGTTTTCGCGGGCGAGGTCGCCGAGGTTGGAAAGAGTGTAGCCCTTGCCGTCGGCCGTGGGCACGGCGAGCAGGTTGAAGTTGGGGGCGTAGATGGTGGCGTACTTGGCCACTTCCTTGATGCCTTCAGGCGTGGTCAGCCACTTGTGGCGGGCCTTGTCGTCCTTGGCTCCCTGGCCGCCGGCGGTGACCAGCATGCAGAGCTGTCCCTTCCAGCCGAGCTCGCGGGCGCGGATCACGGCCTCATAGTCGAAGATCTGCAGAATGGCCTTGCTGTCCGGGCTGTTGTAGCCGAACTTGGTCATGGTGTCGATGGTGGCCTTGAGAATGTCCAGTCCCTGAGCGGTGAAGAAGTCGGGTTCCTTCACTTCCACGTACACGCCCACGTTCTTGCCGGTGGACTTGTTCAGGCCCTGCACCTGATAGAATTCCTCTTCAAGAGAAGGAATCTGGTAGGCGATGGGGGAATCGGGGAAACGGCCGGGGAACACGGCCTTGCCGGTCTTGGGATCGAAGCGTTCGGTCACGCGCAGGCTGCGCAGCTCGTCGAAGGTGAAGTCGGAGGCGTAGTAGCGGCCGTTTTCACGATGGCGATTGGGGAACTTCTTGGCCACGTCGGTGGTGGTATCCACGAGAATGTCGTGCATGACCATGAGCTTGCCGTCCTTGGTCATGACCACGTCCTGTTCCACATAGTCCACGCCCATGGCATAGGCCATGGCTTTGGCGGGCAGAGTGTGCTCGGGCAGATAGCCGCTCGCGCCGCGATGGGCGGCGACGTCGGGACGATAGTCGGCGGCACTCGCCGAGAGGGGAAGCAGAAGGGCCAGGGCCAGGGCCGGGGCAAGAAGCACTTTACGCATGGATACTCTCCTGTTGCAGCGTGAACCGGACGATGGCGAAAAACGTCGAATCGTGGCCGGATTGCCCCCTCTATAACATATCATGCTCGTTACGTCCAGATGGAATGCCCGTTTGAGGCGAGGGCTGCAGGCCAGCAAAAAGGTCTTTACGGTGTTTCACGGCAGTTGGAGCTTGAAAAAAAAGATGCGTCATAGAAGAAGAAAACGGAAGGCGGCGGCGTGTTGCAGAGACATGCAGAACAGCGCAGGCGTCGGGCGGAACCAGGCATGGTCATGCCGTGGCGGGGCCGACCATGAATTGCGGCCCCTGCGGCATGGAGTTTTCTGAAAAGGGGACGGGCCTTTTTTTCCCAGAGCCGCCGGGACGCGGGGACGCCGGGACGGGAAGAGGCGGAACGGTCGGATGCGGGCCGCGGGGAAATGGGCGGTGCCTGTCCATGCCGTTTCCGGTGCGGAAAGGGGAAGGTGCGTCGCGGCGGAACGCGCGCACGGCAGGGAGAGGCGCGGGACAGGGGGCGTTCGGCCACGTAAGAGGGAAGAAGGCGAGGCGCGCTTTCGGCGTCCGGCATGAAAAAAGGGGCGGAAGACCGCCCCTCGGAAAGACGGAAGCCGTGCTCCGCTTCCTATTTTGCCATGCGCTTTTTCCACGCCACGGACAGAATGCCGTCGAGTATGGTCCACGGATTGGGCGGGCAGCCCGGAACGTACACGTCCACGCTTCCCGCAGGAAGCACGGATTCCACGCCGCCGCAGCCTTCGCGGCTGCCCCGGAACGTGCCGCCGGAAATGGCGCACGCTCCCACGGCAATGACGATCTTCGGTTCCGGCACGGCCTGCCAGGCGTCGAGCAGCGCCTTTTTCATGTTTTCCGTCACAGGGCCCGTGACGAGAATGCCGTCGGCATGACGGGGAGAGGCCGCGTATTCGATGCCGAAGCGTCCGAGGTCGTAGATGAGCGTGCCGAGCACGTTCACGTCCGCCTCGCAGGCCATGCAGCCGCCCGCGCTCACCTCGCGCAGCTTGAGCGAGCGGGAAAAGAGCGAAAGGTCGCGCTTCTGTTCGCCCCGGGCCTGACGTATGCCGGGCGCTTCGATGTCTTCCGGCGCCCTTCCGCGCACGATGAGCGCTTCGCGGGTGTAGGCGGCGAGCCGGTGCTCATGGGTGAAGGTGATCTTTCCTTCCGGGCAGGCCGTTTCGCAGGCGCGGCAGAACAGGCAGCAGCCCATGTCGAGTTCCGGGCCTTCCGCGGCGATGCGCAGCGCCCCCGTGGGACAGGAGGCAAGGCAGGCGCGGCTTTTGCAGCCCTTGCAGGAGGTGGGCTCAAGGGAGGGCAGACCTGCGAATCGCGGGCTTATGGAAGGAGACGCAAAGGGATAGTTCAGGGTGCGGTAGCCCTGATGCAGGCGTTCTCTGATGATGTTCAGCATGGCATATTCCTACAGGTCGTGCCCGCAGTAGGACAGGTTGAAGCTCTTGTTGCACAGCGGAAAGTCGGAAATCGGCTCGCCCCGCAGGGCCATGGCCAGGCCCGCCCAGTTGTGAAAGGACGGATCCACCACCTTGTAGGCCAGCCATTCGCCGCTTTTGCCGGTGACGCCCACATGGCATATTTCGCCGCGCCAGCCTTCCACCTGCGCCACGGCAAGGCGGTGCGGGGGCAGGGCGTCGGGCACGGATACGCGGCATGGTTCCTCGCCGCTGGAAAAGCCGAGCTGCATGAGATCGGATTCGGCCGAGGCGGCGGAGTCATTCAGCTCGTCGCTGCGCAGAAGCGTGCGCGCCAGCACGTCGCCCGTGGTGCGGATGCGTCTGTGCGTCGCGCTTCCCGCAACGTCGCAGAGCGGCCAGTCCGCGCGGGCGTCCATGTCCATGCCGGAGGCGCGGGCCGCCATGCCCACGAGTCCGAGCGCCCGGGCGTCTTCAAACGAGACCCTGCCCGTGCCCGTGAGACGCGCAAGCACGCTGGAGGTTTCCAGCATGACGTCCACGGAGCCGCGTGCGTCGCGGAAGGCGGAGCGCAGGCGCCTGACCAGCGACTCGCTGAGCGCGGCGTCCACGTCCCACTTCACGCCGCCCGGACAGAGCAGGTTGCGGCCGAAGCGGCTGCCGCAGATTTCCGCGGTGATGTTGAGAAAGTCGCCGGTGATGCGGCCGTTCCACGCCGAGGAGGGCAGAAAGCCGGTGTCGCCGCCGATGGCGCCGAGATCGCGGGTGTGGTTGGCAAGGCGCTCGAGCTCCAGCGCGAGACGGCGCAGAATGTGCGCCCTGTCGGTGATGGTCACGCCTGAAAGACGTTCGATGACGGTGCAGCAGGCCGTGGCATGACCTATGGCCGTGTCGCCCGCAATGTTCTCCATGAGCGGGAGCACGAGACGCGACGGCGAGGTGAGAACGAGGCGTTCCACGTCGCGGTGCTGGAAGCCGAGTTCGATTTCCAGGTGCATGACGTTTTCGCCGTAGCACTGGAAACGGAAATGACCGGGTTCGATGACGCCCGCGTGCACCGGGCCCACGGCCACTTCGTGCACTTCGGCGCCTTCCACGCGGTAGTAGTCGGTTTGGGCCGGGCCGGGGCGCGAGGTTCTTTTTTCTCCTTCTGCGGGACGGAAGCGCACGGGCTTGAGCCACGGATGCCCTTCGGGCCGTATGCCCCAGGTCTCGAAGAGCTCGCGTTCAAACAGATGCGCCTGCGGGCAGTGCGGCGTGATGGAGGCGTAGGCGCGGCCGGGCAGGGCGCGCACGGCGTCAAGAAGCCTTGAGGAGGCGTCGGCAAGAATGCAGACGACCTCGGTCCCCGCAGGGGAGGGCACGCCGAAGAAGGCCAGAAGTCGCCAGCCCCTGCGGCAGCGCTCCACCACGGAGGCGCACAGCGCGTCCATGGAAACAAGGGGAACGTCGTTCCAGTCGACGGATTCGCGGTAGTTGAACATCAGGCCCCCAGAAGCGCGGCGGCGCGGTTGAGCGTTTCCGAAAGCCAGTTCGGCACGGCAAGGCCGAGACCGAGCACCATGAGGCAGAGAACGGCCGGCGGAAGAACGCTGAAAAGGGATTCATGGTAGTCCATGGGCACGTCGTGGGGAGGCGTGCCCTGCACCATGCGCAGCACCGGAATGGACATGCCAACGAAGATGACGGCGAGCGCGGCAAGATACACGAAGGCCACCACGAGACCGGCTTCGGCAAAGAGGCCTTTCAGAATGGTGAATTCGCTGACGAACAGGCCGAAGGGCGGAGAACCCACGATGGCGAGAAAGCCCGCCGTCCACAGCGCGCCGGAAAGGGGCATGTCCTGCCGAAGTCCGCGCACGTCGTAGCTGGAGAGCGAGTGATAGCGGGTGAGAATGTTGCCCGCCACGAGAAAGAGCATGCACTTGGTGAGCGAGTGGCACACGGCGTGCAGCAGGCCGCCGAACAGCGCGCTCCCGCCCACGCCGAAGGCCAGGGCAAGAATGCCCATGTGCTCGACGCTCGAGTAGGCGAGAAGGCGCTTGTAGTGGCCCTGACCCACGATGAACACCGCCGCCGTGACCATGGAAAGAAGCCCGAAGAACACGAGAAGCTGCCCGCTGAACTCGCCGAGCCCCGCGGCGCGCATGATCTGATGGCCGCGCAGAATGCCGAGCAGGGCGCAGTTGAGAAGCGCGCCGGAGAGCATGCCCGACACCATGGACGGAGCCTGACTGTGGGCGTCGGGGAGCCAGGTGTGCAGCGGCGAGAGCCCCATCTTGGTGCCGTAGCCCACGAGCAGGAAGATGAAGGCGGCCTTGAGCCAGAGCACGCGGTCTGTCCCTTCGATGCTGCGGGCCCGTTCCATGAAGGCGGAGAGCTGGTTCATACCTTCGGGCACGGCTGCGGCGGTGTTGTGGAAGGCCACGCTCATGAGAATGTTGCCGAGCAGGGCGAGGGCGATGCCCACGGAGCAGATCATGAGATACTTCCAGGTGGCTTCCATGGAGCTCTGGTGGCGGTGGAAGTAGATGAGCGGGGCGCTCGCGAGGGTGGTGAGCTCTATGCCCACCCACAGCGCGCCGAGATTGGCCGTGGTGGTGACGAGGGTCATGGCCGCCACGAAGAAGCACAGGCAGGAGAGAAAGCGCGTTTCCGGGGCGTTGGTGAAGAGCTGACCCTTCTGGATGTCGCGCTTGACGTGCTTTTTGTCTTCCTCGCGCAGATAGCCCACGGCATACACGGAAGCCGCGGTGAAGAGCACGGCGGCCAGCATGAGAAAGACCACGCCGAGAAGGTCGGGCTGGAGCAGTCCGAAGAGCGCGGTGGGATGAGCCCCGGCGAGCAGGTCGCGCAGAATGAGCGAGGAGAGCGCGAGGTGAACGAGCGCGGTGACCACGAGCAGGGCGCGGCGGGGCCACGAACCGGGAACGAACATGAAAAGTCCGGCCAGAAGCGGGACGAGAAGGAGCAGAGCGAGCGTCATGTCAGTCCCTCAGGTTGCGGAAGCGCGCCACGTCGATGGAGTCGAACGCGCTGCTTATGTGGTTGATGGCGATGGCCATGACGAAGACGGCGGCGAACACGTCGAGCAGAATGCTGAGCTCGAACCATACCGAGCCTTCGGTCATGAGCGGAATGCCGAGAATGAATATGCCGTTTTCCACCACGAGGTAGCCCGTGACCTGGGCGAGGGCCTTGGCGCAGCCCACCACGAGGATGAGGCCGCAGAACAGCGTGGTGAGGGCCACGGGGAAGAGCAGCGGCGGAAAGAGGTCGGTCACGGCCGGAATGCGGCCTTCCAGCCACAATGAAAAGGCAAGCCCAGCAAGGCCCGCGGCCAGCGGATACATGCGGCCGAGGCGCGGCCGCACCATGGGTTCGATGCCGAGCTTGTGGCACACGTGGCGCAGAAACACGGGAAAGCCCACGCCCTTGAGCGCGAAGACCGCCGCGGCAAGAAGCACGTGTTCCGCGTCGATGGCGCCGTTCACGGGAAGAAGCAGCAGCGCGGCGAGCAGCACGCCCTGCGCGGCGGAAAGGCGTATGAGCATGAGTATGCGCCCCGACCAGAGCATGATGAGGTCGGTGACGAGCAGCAGAAGAATGACGAACTGGAAGAGCGATGACATAGGCTACCGAACCAGGGTCAGAATGAGAACGAAGGCGGCCACGGAACCGGCCAGTCCCGCGAGCGCGGGAACCACGTGCATGCGCAGGCGCGCCATGACGGACTCGATGACGCCCACGAGCGCGGCGCAGAGAAATACGCCGAGAAGCGACGAGAGCGTGTATGCCCACACGGGCATGGCCGGAAGCACGAGCCCCGTGAGCAGCGAGGAGAAGAGCCACATCTTGAGAGCCGCCCCGTATTCCACGAAGGCCAGATTCGGGCCGGAGTGATCGAGCACCATGACTTCGTGGATCATGGTGAGCTCGAGGTGCGTGGTGGGATCGTCCACGGGAATGCGGCAGTTTTCCATGAGCAGAAGCACGCCCATGACGAAGACGAGCATGACAAGCTCGGGCCGTCCGCTCAGCCAGGCCTGCGGGGAGAATCCGTTGAACAGCGTGGAGAGCGAGAGTTCCTTCGGCACGCCGAGGCTTTCGGCCGTGGTGATGAGCGCAAGCAGCGCAAGGAAGAGCACGGGTTCGCCGAGGGCCCCGAAAAGAGCCTCGCGGCTTGCGCCCATGCCTTCGAAGGGCGAGCCCGTGTCGAGCGCGGCAAGAATGGTGGCAAAGCGCCCCATGCCGAGAAGGTAGGCGCAGAGGATGAAGTCGCCCTGAAAGGCGAGAGGCGAGGACACGCCGCCGAGGGGCAGCAGGGCGAGGGCCGCCATGGATGAGACCATGGCGATGACGGGCCCGGCGGAGAACACCCAGGTGACGTTTTCGCCGAGGACTTCTCCTTTGCGCAGAAGCTTGAAGATGTCGTAGTAGAGCTGGAGCAGCGGCTTGCCGTGACGTCCGGCAAACACGGCCTTCACGCGGTTGATGACGCCCGAGGCCAGCGGCGCGAGCAGAAGGGCAAGGAGAAATTCGGCAGGATAGAGCCAGTCGTTCATTATGCTATCCCCCAGATGAGAAGCGCCACCAGCGTGACGAGAATGTAGAGAATATACATGTTCACGAGGCCGTTCTGCAGAATCTTGAGCGCGTTGCAGCCTTTTTCCATGAGCTGGAAAAGCGGCGCGTAGAAGCGGCCGCGCACCACGTCCGGGGCATCCACGTCGAGCCTGACGGAGGAGGGGAAGAGGCCCGAGGGCTTTTCGGTCTTCACGGTGGTGCCCATGACGCGGCCGAAGATGCGGGCGGCGGGCTCCACGAAGGAGGCGGGCGAATACTGGATGCGGGGCGTGCCGTACTGGTAGCCGCAGCCCCACACGGGCCCGCGCCGCACCCCGTGCCGTGCGAGCAGGGCGCGGCGGATGAGCGCGAAGAGAACGACGAGGGCCAGGGCGGCGCCGCCGATGAGGGAGATTCTGGCGAGCAGGCTTTCCGTGGAGCTTATGACGCCTGCGGCGGGCGTGATGAGTCCTGCGTGCATGACCGGAATGAAGTCCAGCGTGGGCTGAACCATGCGGAAGGCCCAGGGCGCGAAGAGACCGCCGAGCACGCAGGCCGCCGCAGGGATGACGAGGGGCAGCAGGAAGCGGTTCTGCGGGGCATGAAGACGTGCCGCGGCTTCGGATCTGGCCTGACCGAGGAAGGTCATGCCGTAGGCCTTGGCGTACACGGCGGCGGAAAGGCCGCTCGTGAGCATGAGGCCGGTGAGGCAGGCAAGCATGGCTATTTTCTGTTCCATGCCGGGCAGCTCCAGAGAGCGCAGCATGGAGAGCGAGAGCACGAACTCGCCGGCAAAGCCGTTGAAGGGCGGCAGGCAGGCGATGGAAGCCGCGCCGAGGGCGAAGAGCGCGCCGAGCATGGGCATGCGCTGCTGAATGCCGCCGAGCCTTGTCATGTCCACGGTGCCCGCGGCGTGCAGCACTTCGCCCGCACACAGAAAGAGCAGGCCCTTGAAGGCGGAATGATTGAGCATGTGGAAAAGGCATCCGGCAAAGCCGAGGGCCGCTGTCCAGGCGCTGCCCGTGTGGATGCCCACAAGGCCTATGCCCGCGCCCATGACCATGAGGCCCATGTTCTCCACGCTGGAGTAGGCGAGCAGACGCTTCAGGTTGCTCTGGGCAAGGGCCTTCAGAATGCCCATGAGCGCGGTGATCATGCCTGCCGCCATGAGCAGCCAGCCCCACCAGCCGGGCATTTCATGCGCCGGACCGAAGAAGTCGAGAGAGCGGATGATGCCGTAGAGGCCGGCGTTCAGCATGGCTCCGGAGAGCAGGGCGGAAACGTGGCTCGGCGCGGCGGGATGCGCCTCGGGAAGCCAGACGTGCAGGGGAGCAAGTCCGGCCTTGGCTCCGAAGCCCAGAAGGGCCAGAAGAAAGAGCGCCGTGCCGTGAACGGGAGATTTCATGGCCATGGCCGAAAAGAGCGTGGAGCCGCTCTCCTGCCAGAGCAGGGCGAAGAAGGCGATGAGCAGCACCGCGCCGAGATGGGCGGCCACAAGGTACACCCATGAGGCGTCCTGCACGAGCCGGTCGCGGTCGTTGAAGTCGATGAGAAAGAAGGGCGAGAGGGACATGATTTCCCAGGAGAGCATGAAGAAGAGCGCGTCGCGCGCCGTCATCACGCAGGTCATGCCCAGAAGAAGCAGCAGATAGAACAGCCAGTGCGCCCCGAGATTGTGTTCGGCCGGATCGCTGTGGCGCAGGGAAATGCAGCCTGCAAGCGCGCAGGTGAAGCCCAGGGCGAACACGGGCAGCAGAAAGAGGCGCGAAAGAGGGTCGAGCCCGAGCGCGAACGCGCCGAAGGGCAGGCCCCACGGCAGCATGAAGCTTTCCGCGCTGCTCCAGCCGCCGGAAAACAGGCCGTACACGCCCAGAAGACAGGCCGCGGCGGCGCTGGCCGGACCGATGAAGTTGGCCGTCCGGTTGGTGGCGTGACTTACCGGCCTGAGCGCGACGACGCCGGTAAGCAGAGCGCCCGCCGCCATGAGCAGAAGGGCGAGAAGAAAGGTATCCATAACATCCCCGTGGTAAACATGGTATGCCCGCAGGAAAAAGGCAAAAAGGCGCTCAGACGTTAGACCCGTTGCGGCCAAAACGCAAGAAGAAGAAAGGGGAAATTTTGCCGAAACATGAAGCGCGGCAAGGAAAGAATGCCCGGGGACACGGCCCTCTCTTCCTCATTTTGGTGGAAGAGCCGGGAGGGGCGAAGGGACGGGCGTCCTGAGTTCCGGCATTTTTTCAGAAAAATCAGGCAGAAGTGAGGGACGGCGCGGGAAAACTCCTGCACGGGGGCGTTTTGCGGCTTTTCTGCACGGCGTTGCGGCCGACTTCGGAAAGACGGGAGAGCGTGATCGTTTTTTTAAAAAGGAACCCGTTCCGCACGCCATGGGACAGCGTGCGGAACGGGCTTTCTGTGCTGAGAGCGGCGAAGACGTGCGGGCATTGCCTGCATGGCGGCGCAGTCTTCCCCGAAGAGGTGCTGCGGCATTGTGCCGGGCGGACGACCGCAAGGGCCGTTGCCGGGCTCATGCCGGCCTTTTACCGGTAAAAGCGCGGCGTGCCCATGGAGTAGTCGGTGTAGCCCTTGAGATACCAGACCTTTTCGGTGGAGCGGCCCAGCTTGCGCAGGGTGTCGAAGGCAATGGAGGCGCGATGGCCGGAACGGCAGACGATGAGCATGGGCCTGTCTTCCGGTACTTCCTGAATCCGGGATTCCAGTTCTTCCAGAGGAATGTTGAGGGCGCCTTCCACGTGGCCGTCGGCAAATTCCGCTTCCGTTCTCACGTCGAGAACGACGAGGCCGTCATCCTTGAGATCGGCGTACAGTTCCGTGGTCTGTGCCGGGGTGAGGCTGCCGGAAGCGGGCAGGTCTGCGGCGAGGCAGGGAGCGACGAGAAGCGTGAGGGCAAGAAGAAGCGATGCGCCCAGGTGGGAAAGTTTCATGGTTTCTCCTTGAAAACAGCGGGGCTGTTTCTGTAACACGTTGAGGTTGCACACGGTGTGCCGGAAGTGTTCCGGCGGCCTGCGTTCCCTATACCGGACTTTTGTTTTTCGGGCAAGTGACCTGGAGCGCTCCTTGTCTGCCGGAGAGTCTTCGTGCCTTGCATGACGCGGCTTTTCAGGCAATGTAACATTTTCTTTCCGGGCTTTTGTACCCTTCGGAAATGCAACTTGAGTTCTTTTTTGCGTTTTGAGCGGAGCAATGACGGAGCGCTGCAAAGAGTTGCCGTGCATCTTGACGACGTTCCTGAGCCTGTGCGGGAAAAATTTCGGCAGAGGAAAGACGTTGCGTCCCCGATGTGGTCCGACGTCTTTTCTGATGAAAAGTTTTGGAGAGGAGGATGGGGGTGCGGGGGAAGGGGGAGTCCCTTTTTCATGAAGATTGTAAATTAAAACGCAACAGGGAGGTTGCCTGAAACGAAG
>JAXUUT010000055.1:0-21308 GCA_037230945.1 bacterium | reverse complement strand
TCATAAGTAGGCGGGATTCACTCCCGCCGTTAAACGCAATGACCGTCGTGCAAGTTCTGCGACCGTACAGCGTGTCCAGCCCAGACGGGCTTTCGCGCCACACCTCCCCCCTTAAAATGTCACGCGCAGGCCGAGCGTGAGCTGATGCGCATACATGTCCTTGCTCTTCATGGAAATGCCGGGATTGCTGGCCTTGGCGTCGCCCATCATGAGGAAGCGATACCCGAAGTCGGCGGCAATGTTTTCCGTGAAGGCGTAGGAGCAGCCGACGCCCACCTGTCCGGCGAACACGGTGTCGGTATCGGAGAAGGAGTTGTTTTCGGATTCTCCGACGCCGTTGTAGTTGTAGTTGACCTTGTTGGTGACGAAGGCCATGCCGATGCCGCCGCCGAAATAGGGCGTGAAGCCGTAAAAGTCGGTGATGTCCCAGTACACGTTGGCCAGCAGGGTCTGGAAGCGCACGGTGTGCTTGGCGGCCAGAGCGTCGCCCGCAAGCTGGTCGATGAAGCCGAGATGACGCGAGGCATTGCCGTAGGCGGCGTATTCGAGCTCGGCGCGCACGGGCAGGTCGAAGACGGGAGCGAAGTCGTAGCCGATGGCGAGCGCACCGCCGGCGCGGGCCGCGTCCTTGGAGCCGGAGCCGGGCAGGCGGTCGCCGTCGAGGTCTTTGCCCATGCCCTTGAAGTGCTGAACGTTGAGCACGAACTTGGGCGCGACGTACACGCCGATGAGATCGGCGGCCTGAGCCTGGGCGGGCAGCAGCAGGCAGGCCGCGACAAGCAGCATTCCGAACTTCTTGAACATAAGAGTTCTCCTGGTTAGAGGTCGAAAGGCCGGAACGCTCCGGCGCACGGCGCGCAGGAATGGGCGAGGGCCTTTGTTGCAGGCGCGGCAAGGCCGCGCAACCCTGGGTCATGCCTTCGTTATAGCGCGACGGGGCGGGCAATCCATGATTATCATGCAGGGACCGCGGAGAGGCTCAGAACATGAGGCGGGAGCGCTCCGAAACCGGGAGGAGAAGGGATCGGCGAACGATGCCGGACGGGCGTTTTTGGAAAAAGGGGAAAGGAGAACGGCGCAGGAGTCGGGCGGGAGACGAAAAAAGGCGGAGCAGGGCGACGGAAGGCAATGCGCACGGGGCGGGATGGCCTGTCATTCCGGCAAGGAGGGCAGCGCAGAAAAGAGCTGCCGTTCATGGGCAGGAGGGCGGGGAACGTTCCCGCAGAGGTCGCGGACTGCCGGAGGCGGCTCAGCGCGGAGAGGCAGGGCCGCATGAGCACGGGGGAAAAGGGAGCGGACGGCTCCGGCCATAACAGATGCGCACGGCACGGGATTAAGGAAAAGGCAGATGCCTGTCCGGCGCGGACAGGCCGGGCACGGCCCGCGCGGAGGGGAAAAGGGGGCCTTTTGCCGTTCGCGCGGGCGATTTCGTCAGTGCTGTCCGGAGCTTTCGGGAGAGGTCCGGTTCTCTTCGGGCAGCTTTTCGGGCAGCTCCTCGGTTTCCCTTTCGTCTTCGGCGATTTCTTCCGGGGTGCGGCGGCGCAGGCGGAATTCATAGATGAAGAGCATGATGAGGGAGATGAGCAGCGGCACGAGGTAGTAGAGCACGCGGAACACGAGAATGGCGCCGAACAGGCGCTTGGGGTTCACGCCGTGAATGATGTGCATGAGAATGAGTTCGAGCACGCCCACGCCGCCGGGCACGTGGGTGAGCACCACGGCCACCTGGGCGAGCAGGTAGTTGGGCAGAAAGTCGGCGAACGTGATGGTGCTGCGTTCGGGAAGCAGCACGTACAGGCAGGCGGCGGCCACGAGCAGATCGGCGCAGGCCACGGCGGTCTGGGCGAGGGCTATGGGCAGGGTGGGAAGGGCGAATTCCTTTTTGAAGATGTGCACGGCGCGGCCTCTGGCCCACCAGCAGACGAAGAGATACAGCAGGCACAGGCCGAGCAAGGCCGCGCCGAGGGGCCGTATGTGGCCGGGCTCTATGCCGAGTTCCGGAGGAATGTGCACGTTGGCAAAGAGCAGCACGCCGCCGGCAAGGCCGAGCGCGCCTATCCAGAACGTGACGGCCAGCATGAGCACGAGGCGCACGATGTCTATGGGATGAAAGCCCCAGGCGCTGTAGAGCCGGTAGCGCACGGTGGTGCCGCCGAGCAGCGCGCCGAGATTGTAGCTTACCGCCGAACCGGCAAAGGACACGAGGCAGACTCTGGGAAAGGGCAGGCGGCGATGGATGGCTTTGACGGCCAGCCAGTCGTATCCCACAAGAATGGCGTAGTTGATGACGACGAGAACAACGGCCAGAATGAGCTGTCTGTGCCGTATGTGAAGTATGTTGTCGATGATTTCTTCCATGCTGTAGCGCTTGAGCTTGTCGTAAAGGAGCCAGCAGGCCAGCGCACAGATGAAAAGAACGAGGAGCTTTCCCAGAATCGGCAGATATTTTTTCATTGTCGGCAAATCGCACATCCGGAAGATACAGAGTCATGCCATGAGGCAGGGGAACAATTTTAGCGCCATCACAATACCGTCATGAACGGGTAAAGGCAAGGGGAGGATAGTGACAAATATGACGGCAGCACGACCGGCACACCGGGGAAAATGCGTTGTGTGACATGATTTTTCGTGTGAAATCACTGGAGATTTCCATTTTTTCTTTTTATTGCGGCAAAATTCACAAAGGGGCATGGCGCACGGTCAACGCGCTGCGGGCCGGGGGGCGGCTTTTTTGAGAGGGGGGAAAATGAGGGGAGAAGGACGTTGACGCTCCCTTCCGCGGCCGTTAATTTGAAGGCAGGCGCGTTTCGTGATCAGGCGTGCGTGCCAGGGGAAAGCCCCCGCAGAAGGAGGTCAGCATGGCGGCAGACAGTGAGGGGACCGTTTCCGGTCTGGAACCGTGGCCCGCGGTCGTGAAGCGCGGACGCGGACGTCCCCGCAAGAACAGGGTGCAGACGGAGGAAAGCTCCACCGTTCTTGAGGCTCAGGCCGTGATCGACGCGCCCGACGCCGTGGAGGGGGAGAAGAAGCCCAGGCCCACGGCGCTTTTTGCCGCGAAACGTGCGCCTTCGGACAGTCTGCGCGCCCTCGGCGAGCGCTGGCTCGACGAGCTTTTTGCCGTGCGCGGCCTCTCGCTCATGACCGTGGACTCCTACCGGCAGGACATTGCCTCGCTTGCGGCCTTTTTCGAGGAGAGCGGTGCGGAGGAGCTCACGGCCCGGCAGGCGCTCGCCACGCTGGACGACGAGCAGCTTCTGCTTTTCGTGGTGTGGCTGAGGCGGCGCGGCGACGGCAAGCGCACGCTGGCGCGCCGGCTGTCGTGCCTGCGCGGCTTTCTCGGCTGGTGCGTGGATCTGGGGCTCATGAGCGGCAATCCCGCCGAGCTTCTGGACGGTCCCAAGCTCCCCCGCGTGCTCCCCAACGTGCTTTCCCGCGACGAGGTGCTGCGGCTCATCGACGCGCCGGACAGGCACAATCGTCTCGGGCGGCGCGATCACGCCATGCTCGAGCTCATGTACGCGTCCGGTCTGCGCGTGTCCGAGCTCGTGAACCTGCGGCCTCTGGACATCGACCTTCAAAGCGGCGTGGTGCGGGTGTTCGGCAAGGGCCGCAAGGAACGGCTCATTCCCATGCACGCGCGCGCCGTGGCCGTCATGGACGACTATCTTCAGAACGTGCGGCCGGACTTCATGCCTCAGGAGAGCCGCGTGTTTCTCAACCGTTCCGGCAAAGGGCTCACCCGTCAGGGCGTGTGGAAGCTCATCCGCCGCTACGCCTTCGAGGCCCGCATAGGCCGCGACATTTCGCCGCACACCCTGCGGCACACCTTTGCCACGCATCTTCTCGAGGGCGGCGCGGATCTGCGCACCGTGCAGATGCTGCTCGGCCATAGTGACCTTTCGGCCACGGAACTGTATACCCATGTCCGTTCCGACCTTCTGGAAGACGTGTACCGCCGCTGTCATCCGCGCAATCTGTTCCATGCCGGAGGCGTCGACGAAGACGAGGGCGAAGACGAGGGAAACGTTGCGCCTTCAGGCGCGCAGGCAGGCACGGCATCCGGAGAAGACGCCGCGGCTCCCCGGACGCAGGAGTCCGCTTCCCCGGAATCGGACGCCTGACCGCCGTTGCGGCGAGAAATCATGAGAACGGCTCTCCTTTGGGAGAGAAAGACAAGAAAGGATGTTTCATGAACGTTGAAACCGTCATCACCTGCCACGCCAACGCCGACAACGACGCGCTCGCCGCGCTGGTGGGGGCGCTCGTGCTGTATCCCGACGCCGTGCTGCTTTTTCCCGGCAGTCAGGAAAGGCAGGTGCAGGAGTTTTACGACGAGGTGGTGGAACCGCTCTATCCCTGCGTGAGCCAGCGCGAGCTGGACGTGTCGCAGGTGAAGCGGCTCGTGGTGGTGGACACGCATCTGGCCAGCCGTCTGCCGCAGGTGAAGAAGCTGCTCGAGCGCGACGACCTTGAGATTCACGTATGGGATCATCATCCGCTGAGCGACGACGAGGGCGACGACCGCCTTTCCGCCTCGCTCATGATGGACGATGGCGTGGGTGCGGTGAGCACCTTCCTCGTGGAGGAGATCCGCCGCCGCAATCTTGACGTGACGTGCGAGATAGCCACCTCCCTTGCCGGGGGCGTTTACGGCGATACGGGCTCGTTCGTCTACAGTTCCACCACGCCGCGCGATCTCGACGCCGCCTCGTGGCTGCTTTCCCGCGGCGCGGATCTGGCCGTGGTGAGCCGTCTCATCACCCGCGTCATGGGCCGCGAGCAGCTCAAGGCGCTTTCCTCCATGCTGGAGAACACGCAGGTGCGCGACATAGGCGGCGGCGTGATCATGGCCATATCCTCCATGCAGACGGAAACCTTTCTTGAAGACTTCGCCACCCTCGCCCCGCGCATCATGGAAATGGAGGACTGCTCCGTGATCTTTGCCGTGGCCTCCATGGAAGACAAGGTGCAGGTGGTGGGCCGCAGCCGCACGCCCCTGGTGGACGTGGGCGAAATATGCCGCAGGCTGGGCGGCGGCGGGCATTACTACGCGGCTTCCGCCTCGGTGAAGGACATGACCCTTCCTCAGGTGCGCGACTTTCTGAAAATGCAGGCCTCGCTCATCGTGAACGCCGACGAAAACGCGGGCAAGCTCATGACGAGCCCCGCCCTCGGCGCGTCCGAAAGGCTCACCATAGGCGAGGCGCAGTCCCTCATGATCCGCTACGGACTCAAGGCCGTGCCCATCTTCGCCGACGGCACGCAGCGCTGCATAGGCCTTCTGTCGCAGGAAACCGCGGCCAAGGCCTCGAGTCACGGACTTGCGCACATCAAGGTGAGCATGTATATGCAGCGCAGTTTCAGCGTGGTGCCGGAAAGTGCGGGCATTCAGGAACTCGTCGACATCATGGTGGGCTGTCAGCAGCGGCTCATTCCCGTGGTGGGCGGCGGCGACGTGCAGACCCTGGACGAGGAGGCGCGCGGGACCGAGCTCATGACCCGCCCCGTGGTGGGCGTGGTCACGCGCACCGACATCATACGCCTGTTCATGGGCGAGAACGGCGCGCACATCCCTCCCGTGAGCCGCAAGGCCCGCAAGGAAAGAAACCTCACTTCCGTCATGCGCAAGCGCCTTTCCTCTCCCTGCCTCGACTTTCTGCGCATGGCCGGTGAAATCGGCCACGACATCGGCGCTTCCGTGTACGTGGTGGGCGGCTTCGTGCGCGATCTCGTCATGGACGGCAAGGGCCTCAAGTGGCCGGACATCGACATAGACCTCGTCATCGAGGGCGACGCCATGGCCTTTGCCCACAATCTGGCCATACGCCTCAAGGGCCGCGTGCGCGAACACCGCGAGTTCATGACCGCCATGCTCGTCTTCCCCGCCGAAAGCCTCTGCGCCGACGTGGAGAAGCATCGCCGCACCCACCTTGCCGACACCACGGAAATCAAGGTGGACATCGCCACCGCCAGACTCGAGTTCTACACCGAGCCCGGCGCGCTCCCCCAGGTGGAACGCGGCTCCATCAAGATGGATCTCTACCGCCGCGACTTTTCCATCAACGCCATGGCCGTGCGCCTCAATCCGCAGGTCTTCGGCCAGCTCGTGGACTTCTTCGACGGGCAGGAGGACATACGCAACAGGCGCATACGCACCCTGCACGCCCTGAGCTTCGTGGAGGATCCCACAAGAATGTTCCGCGCCGTGCGCTTCGAGCAGCGCTACGGCTTCCGCATGGGCGCCCAGTGCGAACGCTTCATGCGCAACGCCATAGACGATCTGCACCTCATTCATCATCTGTCCGGCTCGCGCATCTGCCACGAACTCGAGCTCATGATGGAGGAACGCAATCCCTACCTCGGCTTCCGCCGCATGGATGAGCTCGGCCTGCTCGCCGAAGTGCATCCGCTGCTCGCCATGAACGACGAAAAGCGCGACATGGCCGACAGAGTGCGCCGCGTGCTCGAATGGTACATGAGAATGTACCTGCCCGAAGAACCGGACCTGCTCATGCTCATGCTCATCGCCCTGTGCCGCCGCGCCCCCGCCCCGGACGTGGAATCCCTGCTCGACAGACTCCAGTTCTCCGACAGACGCAAGCGCGAAACCATGCAGGTGCGCTCCGCCATCATGGCCGCCCGTTCCGGCATGAACCAGTGGGAAAAGAAAAGGGGCTCCCTCAGCGACCTGCACCGCATGCTCGGCCGCGCTCCCCTCGAAACGCTGCTTTACCTCCTCGCTCAGGAGGACAACCCCGAACAGCACGAAAAGCTCACCCGCTACATATACATGGGACGACAGATGAAGCCCGACGTCAACGGCGACGACCTGAAACGCCTCGGCGTCCAGCCCGGCCCCATGATAGGCCGCATCCTGAACGACGTGCTCACCGCGAAAATGGACGACGAATCCATGTCCCGCGACGATCAGCTCGCCCTCGCCGCCAGACTCGCCGTGCACTACCTCACCGAAGAGGCGGAAGCCGCCCGCGCCGCCGCTGAAAAGTAAAAGGCAGAAAGGCAGGAAAGAGGAAGGGGACAGACCGGAGCGGCCGGGGCGTCGCCCCGGACCCCGCCGGGGGAAATGATTTCCCCCGGGCCCCCCTCGTTTTGCCTTGCGGCGTTGCCGCGCGGCGGGAACCGTGCAGGAAGTCGGGAACAGTGTTTTGAAAAGACGGGCAGGGCAGGGGAGTGACGAAAAGGCCGGAAGTCTCGGCGGGAGTTTGTTTGCAGCGGATAACCTTCTCTCAGCGCTCTGGGGCCCGCGACCAGCCTTCAGGCGGTCGCGCCGACGTCCGCAAGCAGCCGCGATTCACTCGCGGCGTTAAGCGCGGCGGGCGTCGTGCAAGTTCCGTGCCCGTACAGCGTGTCCGGGGCAGACGGGCGGTGGTGCTGCTCGGGCTATGGGGGATGTAAGCACCCACCTGCGGTGGCCGACCGATGTTCCCGCTTTGCGGTCACATCGGTGTGGTTTGTGGGGATTTCCAGATTTTTAAGGGGAGAGTGGAGGTTCGAAGCTCTGGAAAACCGTCGTTGGCCTGAACTGCCGTTTCTCGAAGCTCGGGCGGGCTTGTGCTTGCAGAGGAATAACCGGCTCTCGAAGCTCTGGGGCCCGCGACCAGCCTTCAGGCGGTCGCGCCGACGTCCGCAAGCAGCCGCGATTCACTCGCGGCGTTAAGCGCGGCGGGAGTCGTGCAAGTCCCGTTTCCGTACAGCGTGTCCAGGGCAGACGGGAGGTGGCGGCACTCGGGCGTCGGTGTTACGCGGGCAATGTGAGCCGTATTGATTGCCCCCGCGCCTCATATCCGTTATGCTGCAACAAAAGAGCCGTGTGTCGCCGCTTCCGGCGTAGGTTGCGGCGGCCGCGACAGGCAGGCGGGTTCTGCATGGCGGGACCCGGTGATGGAACGACCTGGCAAGGAGTTTGGCATGGCGCTTCTGAATCCGTTGACCGACAATGAGCTTTCCGACTATCGTTCCTTTCTGCGCGAGAGAACGCAGCGTTTTCAGGAGGAAATGGCGCGTCTGCGCCGCGGCTACGGCTCGCTCGTGCATTATGCCGACCTTCATGAGCGGCTCGGCCTGCACAGAGCGCAGGACCCCGAGGGTCGCGACGCCTGGCGCATGGCCGAATGGATGCCGCAGGCCACCCGCGTGTGGCTGGTCTCAAGCCGCACGAACTTTGAACGCCGCCCGGAATGGGAGATGGTGAACGCGGGCGGCGGGCTCTGGCGCATCTACCTGCCGAAGGACGCGCTTGCCCACGGCGATTACTATGAGCTGCATCTTGAGGGCACGGGAGAGCCCGGCATCGTGCGCCGCGTGCCCGCCTTCGCCCGCTGGGTGGAGCAGAACAGGGACAATCCCGATATGTGGTGCGCCCGCGTGTGGGACCCGCAAACGCCGTATGCGTTCCGTCATGCGCGCCCCGTCAGGCCGAAGTTCCCCCGCATTTACGAGGCGCACATAGGCATGTCGCAGGACGCCAGAAACCACACGCCCGGCTCCATAGGCAGCTACGACGACTTCATCCGCGACATGCTCCCGCGCATCAGATCCTGCGGCTATACCGCCGTGCAGCTCATGGGCGTGCCCGAGCATCCGCTCTACAAGTCCTTCGGCTATCAGGTGAGCAGCTATTTTGCGCCTTCGTCGCGCTACGGCGAGCCGGACGGTTTCTGCCGTCTGGTGGACGAGGCGCACCGCATGGGGCTGTCCGTCATTCTCGACATCACGCACGCTCACGCCTGCGCCAATACCGAACAGGGACTCGCCCGCTACGACACGAGCTCCTATTTCTTCGACGAGCGCTCCAACCAGTGGGGCACGCCGTCCTTCGACTTCGGCAAGGACATGACGCGCCGCTTCCTGCTCTCCAACTGCCGCTACTGGATGGAGGAGTTCCATGTGGACGGCTTCCGCTTCGATGCCGTGGGCAACATGCTCTATACCGA
This sequence comes from bacterium, assembly GCA_037230945.1. GTDB lineage: Bacteria > Desulfobacterota > Desulfovibrionia > Desulfovibrionales > Desulfovibrionaceae > Mailhella. The sequence continues at coordinate 12,354 of JAXUUT010000055.1, read as the reverse complement.
TCACGGCATAGGCGACAGCTTTGAACACGTGGGCCGCTGCTTCTACGCCCCCGACGGCAGCCGCCGCACCAACGCCGCAGGCGAGCTCTATCTGTGCCTCGCCAACGAGCTCGTGCATGAGCTGAACCCCGCCGCCGTGACCATTGCCGAGGAGTTCAGCGGCATGCCCGGCCTGACCTGTCGCCCGGAACAGGGCGGTCTCGGCTTCGACTACCGCTTCGCCATGGGCCTGCCCGACTTCTGGGGCAAGTACGTGAAGGCCCCGTCCGCCATGGGACGGCTGTGGTATGAAATGACCAACCATCGCCCCTACGACCGCACCATCAGCTACGTGGAATGCCACGACCAGTGCATCAACGGCGACGACGCCATGATATGGCGACTCGTGGGCGACTCCATGTATACCCGCATGAGCCCCTTCAACGCCACCTGGAACGAAACCCGCGGCGTGGCCCTCTATCGCCTCATGCGCGGCATTACCCTCATGTCCGCCGACGCGGGATACCTCAGCTTCATGGGCGCGGAATTCGGTCACCCCGAATGGCTCGACGACCAGGAACACGCCCACCGTCAGTGGCAGCTCGCCGAAGATCAGCTTTCCTTCTACGCCGCCCTTGCCCGCTGGGATAAGGCGCAGATGAGGGAAATCGTGGACAGACACCGCCGTGACTTCGCAAAGTCCCCGGAATTCCGCTTCATCCATGAGGACAAGAGACTGCTCGCCTTCTCCCGCGGCAGACTCCTCTTTGCCTTCAACTTCCACGAAACCCGCCCGGAACCCGAGTTCCGCTTCCGCGTGGCGCCCGGCAAGTACGTGGAAATCCTCTCCTCCGATGAACCCCGCTTCGGCGGCTGCGGCAACCTCGTCCCCCATACCCCGCCTACCGAACACTTCAGCGACGCCGCTACCGGCATCGACATGCAGGACATCACCCTCTACCTGCCCCCCCTGACCATGCTCGTGCTCGAAAGACGATAACGGCAGGAAAGAGGATGGGGACAGGCTGGAGCTGCCGGGGGAGATAATCTCCCCCGGACCCCCATGGCTCTTTCAGCTTGTTGACAACGCTTTGGGGAACGCGGGCGAGGTGAGGAGCCCGCGCCGACGACCGCAAGCAGGCGGAATTCACTTCCGCCGTCAAGCGCAGCGGGCGTCGTGCAAGTGGAGGGACAGTACAGTGTGTCCAGAGCAGACGGACCGTTGCGTCACTCGGTCGACGGGAAATGTCATAATCTCCCCCGGACCCCCATGGCTCTTTCAGCTTTTTGACAGCGCTCTGGGGAACGCGGGCGAGGAGCTCTGAACGGGAAGGGCAGGGGCGTGACGCCAAAGCAGGAAGGCTCGGCAAGGCGCGTTACGGGTTGCAACCTCAGTGCAGGCGTGTGCTGCCGCACCCGCCTGCGGTGGCCGACCGATGTTGTCGCTTCGCGCAACATCGGTGTGGTTGGTAGGATTTCCAGATTTTTAAGGGGAGCTTCTGCCCAGCGCTCTGGGAAACCTCTGTTTGCATGATGTGCCTTTTCTCGAAGCTCTGGCGGGCTTTCGTTTGCAGTAAGATAACCTGTTCTCGAAGCTCTGGGGCCCCGGGCCGCTTTCGAGCGGCCCGGCCGACGGCGGCCAGTAGCCGGAATTCACTTCCGGCGTTAAACGTCGCCGCCGTCGTACAGGCCTTGCGCCGGTAAAGCGTGTCTGGCGCAAACGGGCGTTTGTGCCAGAACTGTTCCTGCAAGGTCAGGAATTATTTCCCCCGGCGGGGTACGGGGCGGAGCCCCGCATCCCCGGCCTGTCTCCCTTCCAATCAATCCGGGGCGGCTCCCCGTGACCCTTCGCTGTCCCCTTTCTTTATTTCCCGATGAGTTCGAGGGTATGGCAGGCTCTGGCCGTGGCCTTGAGGCGTTTCAGGTGGTTGTTGAGCTGGAGCACGCAGCCGGGGCACTGGGCGGTGACGACGTCGGCTCCGCTTTCGATGACGGCTTTGGCTCTGGCCTCGCCGAGTTCGTCGGCAATGTCGGGGTTCTTGAGGCTGGAGATGCCTCCGCCGCCGCAGCAGGCGCCGGGATCGGGCAGTTCCACGAGTTTTATCCAGGGCTTTGAGGCGAGTTCCTCGCGTATGGAGCGTTTCACCTGATTGTCGAGGCGGAAGTGGCACGGGTCGTGCACGGCGACGACAAGGGGATCGGTGGCGCTTATGGGGCGCTCATGCTGGCGCAGCAGGGCGGCTGCGGGCAGGGGCGGCAGAGGAGAGTCGAAGCCGAAGCGCGCGTCGTGGCGGCGCAGGAACACGGCGGCGTCCGTGATGCGTCCGGCAAGTTCCTTGCCCGCGAGGGTGTATTCGCGCGAGAGCGTGCGGTGGCAGGTGGCGCACAGGGTGAGCACGGGCATGTCGGGGCAGGAGGCGAACACTTCCGCGTTGTGGGCCTGCGCCTTTTCAAAGGCCTCGCCGAAGCCGCTGAGCTGGGCGGGCGCGCCGCAGCAGGACTGTGCGCGGGGCAGAAACACGGTATAGCCGCGCGCGGTGAGGGCGTTCACGAGTCTGAGCGAGGCTTCCACATTCACAAGGCCGCCGAAGCAGCCGGTGAAAAGGGCCACTTCGCCTATCTGCGTGACGTTGTCCGGCGGCATGATGCGTTCGGGCAGAATGTCGAACAGGGACTTTTTCGCCAGGGCGGGCATGCTGCGCTTGCCTGCCGCGCCGCACAGGGCGTCGGGAAGATGCCGTATGCTGCCTCTCTTGTCCAGAGGAAAAAGCCACTGGAAGAACGAGCAGGCGCGCACGACCCTGCGCGTGAGCTCGCGCCGGGGCAGCAGGGCGCAGGTGACGAGCTTTTCAAGGCGGCGCTTCATGGTGAGTCTGCCGTCGCCTTCGGCAAGGCGCGCATCGAGAATGATCTGTGCGCCGTCCACGCCCTTGCCGCATATTTCCGTGCAGGCAAGGCACTGCATGCAGCTTTTGATGGCTTCGTGGTAGCGTTCGCCGGGCACAAGCTCGCCGGAGGCCACGGCGCGGGCAAGGTCGATGCGGGCGCGCGGGCCGAAGGTTTCCACCAGGTGATGCCGGTAACTGGGGCACACGCTGAGGCAGCGGCCGCAGTATTCGCAGGTGGGGCCGTTCATGGCTATCTCTCCAGCTTTCCGGGATTCATGATCCCGTAGGGATCGAACAGGCGGCAGATGCCGCGCATGATGCGCATCTGCTCGTCGCCGAGCTGCATGGGCATGTAGGCCTTCTTTTCAAGGCCTATGCCGTGCTCGCCGCTGATGGTGCCGCCAAGTTCCAGAATCGCGCGGGTGGAGGCGTCGCAGAAGGCGTCATAGGCCGCGGCCTCCTCGGGCTTGCCCGGGCTGTAGAGCACCATGGGATGCAGGTTTCCGTCGGCCGCATGGGCAATGGTCACCACGTTGCAGTGCGTTTCGGCGGCCAGCTTTTCCATGATCTTCAGCGCGCGGGGCAGCAGCGAGATGGGCACGGCGTAGTCCAGCGTCACCAGTCTGTCGGCCTGGCGCACCAGCGCGGCCGTGCCGCCGCGGCGTGCCTTCCAGAGAATGTCGCGCTCCTCTTCGCTGTGGGCGAACTCCATGCCTATGGCGTGATGCTCGTTGCAGATGGCCTCGATGGTCTTCATCTGGCCTTCGAGCACCATGTCCGCGCCGTCCACTTCAATGAGCAGCGCCGCGCCTGCGCCTTCGGGGCAGGGCACGCCGTACACCTCGGCCACGGTTTTGAGGAATACGCCGTCCATGAGTTCCAGCGTGCAGGGCAGAATGCGGTGGCTCACGATGTCCGTGACCACGGAACCGGCTTCGGCGGCGTCCTTGAAGTAGGCGAGCGCCGTGCGGATGCTTTCGGGCAGCGGAACGAGCTTGACCGTGACTTCCGCAATGAAGCCGAGAAGGCCTTCGGAACCGCACAGAAGACGCGGCAGGTCGAAGCCGGTGACGTCCTTCTGGCAGCGGTTGCCCATGCGCACGATTTCGCCGCCGGGCAGCACCACGGTGAGGCCGAGCAGATAATCGCGCGTGACGCCGTATTTGGCGCCGCTCGCGCCGCCGGCGTTGGTGGACACGTTGCCGCCTATGGTGGAATACAGGCAGGAGGTGGGGTTCGGCGGATACATGAGGCCCTTTTCCGCCGCGGCCTTCTGCAGATTGCCGGTCACGCAGCCGGCCTGCACGCGGGCCAGACGGTCGGTGACGGACACTTCGAGGATCTTGTTCATGCGCGAGCTGCACAGCACGAGGCCGCCCAGCACCGGCACCGGAGAACCGGCAAGGCTGGTGCCCGAACCGCGCGGATACACCGGAACGTGATGCTGGTTGCACAGCCGCATGACGGCCGAAACTTCTTCCACCGTGGCGGGCAGGGCCACGGCGTCGGGCTTGTGATTGGCGAAAAGGTCGTAGGCGAAGGAGCGCAGATCCTCTTCGCTCTCAAGAAAGCCCTCGGGTCCGAGAATCTTTTTCAGCTCGTCGGCAATGCCGGAAGGCAGGCTCATGAAACGTCTCCTTGAAATCTGTGGGGAATGCGGGCGGAAAGCCGGGCTCGTCCGCCGCAGGTGCGGCCCGTTGTATCCCCTTGCGATGAGAATGTGAAGCAGGCAGGAAGCCGGGCGGCAGGGGAAAGGCGGCCTGAAAGAAGGCCGGAAGCCTGTCGTGCGGCGCGTCCGCCGGGATGGGGAGGCGGAGAGAGCGCCTCCGCCTTCCGCTATTTGTTTTTGAGATAGTCCTCGATGCGGTCCATGGCTTCGGAGAGCTTGTCTTCGTCCACGGTGCAGGCGATGCGTATGCAGCCGTCCACGGTTTCTTCCGGTCCGAAGGGGAAGCCCGGCACCACGATGACCTGCTTCTTGTCCAGAAGATCGAGGGCGAAGGCGAGAGAATCGCCCCTGGCGGCCTCGATGTGCGGGAAGAGGTAGAAGGTGCCCGCAGGTTCCAGACAGCGCACGCCGGGCATGGCGTTGAGGCGCGCGGCGGCAAGATGCGTGCGGCGGCGGTAGGCCTCGCGGAAGGCCTCGAATTCTTCCTTCGGGCCGGTGAGCGCGGCAAGGGCGGCGCGCTGGTTGGGCGTGCCGGTGCTGGCCACGGAATAGCTCAGCACCTTGATCATTTCCTTCATGATCCACGAGGGGCCGAGCGCGTAGCCCACGCGCCAGCCGGTCATGGCAAAGGCCTTGGAAAAGGAGTTGAGCACCACCGTGCGCTCGAACATTCCCGGACGCGTGGCAATGCTTTCCGGTCTGCCGCCAAAAAAGATGCTGTCGTACACCTCGTCGGAAATCACGATGAGGTCGTGGCGCACGGCGAATTCGGCGAGCATGTCCAGCGTGGCGGCGTCGAGCACGATGCCGGAGGGATTGCAGGGCGAGTTGATGAGAAGGGCGCGGGTTTTCGGCGTAACGGCCTTTTCCATGGCCTCGAGGGTGGGCAGAAAGCCGTTGTCGAAGCTGGTGGGAACCTGCACGAGCTTTCCTCCGGCAAGGACGCAGTGGCCGAGATAGTCGGAGAAGCAGGGCGCGGGAGAGAGAACTTCGTCCCCTTCGTCGAGAATGGTGCGCATGACGGCGAGAAGGCCGTGCATGGCGCCGGAGGTGATGAGCAGGTTTTCGCCCTGCCAGGGCAGGCCGGACTTGGCGCGTTCGGCTTCGAGCAGGGCGGCGCGCAGTTCGGGATCGCCCGAGGAGGCCGCGTAGTGGGTAAAGCCCTTCATGGCGTCCTTCATGGCGGCCTCGCACACGAAGGAGGGCGTGTCGAAGTCGGGTTCGCCTATGCTGAGGGAAATGACGTCGTCATAGGCCGAGGCTTTTTCGAGCATGCTGCGTATGACGCTGAAGCGCAGCGGCGTGACATGGGAACTGAGTGTCGTGTTCATGACGGATACCGTTTTGCAGAAAAAGCGGCCTTGCTGCCGCCTGGCTGAGGTTGGGAACGCCTGCGCCCGCGCACGGGAAAGAAGGGGCTTTTCCGTGCGCGGGCGGCGCGTGGAGAAAGGAAGACCGGCGCACGGCGTGCCGCGGAACCGGAACGGTGCGCCGGGGCAGTGGACCGTTCGCACGCTTCGCTGCCCCGGCGCTGCGGGACGTTTTACAGGTAGCCCAGCATTCTGGGAATGGTGAGGCAGAAGGCGGGCACGTAGGTGACGAGCAGAAGCACGGCGAGCTCAACGGCAATGAAGGGCAGAACCGAGCGTATGACGTACGAGAGGTCGAGCTTGGTGACGCCGCATATGACGAACAGACACACGCCGAGCGGCGGCGTGAGCAGGCCGACGGCCATGTTGAGCACCATGATCATGCCGAAGTGCAGAGGCTCGATGCCCACCTGCGTGGCCACGTTGAGCAGGGTGGGGGCCAGAATGATGATGGCCGCGCCGCCTTCCATGAACATGCCCACGAAGAGCAGCAGCACGTTGAGCAGCAGCAGAATGACGAGCTTGTTGCTGGTGACGGACTGGATGAGGGCGGCGAGCTGGTTGGGAATCTGTTCGGCGGCGAGCAGCCAGGCGAAGGCGTTGGCCGTGCCGATGATGAGAAGCAGAACCGCGGTGGTGAGCACGCTTGAGCCGAGCACCTCGATGAGGTCCTTCAGGCGCAGGGTGCGGTGGCATATGCCGAGAAGCAGGGCATAGAGCACGGCCACGGCCGCGGCCTCGGTGGAGGTGAAGATGCCGAACATGATGCCGCCCATGATGATGGTGGGGGCCATGAGGGCGGGCAGCGCCTTCCAGAATTCGCGGCAGAAGCGCTTGATGGTGAGGGGATTGGGGTCGCGGGGGTAGTTTTCGCGGATGGCCACGAAATAGCTGTAGGCCATCATGCCGAGGCCGAGCATGATGCCGGGCACGATGCCGGCCATGAACAGGCCGCCTATGCTCATGCCGGTGGTGACGCCCATGATGACCATGAGGATGGAAGGCGGAATGATGGGGCCCATGGTGGAGGCGGCTGCGGTGACGGCCGCGCTGAAGCCGGGATTGTAGCCGTTCTTTATCATGCCGGGCACCATGATGGAGCCTATGGCCGCGGCATCGGCCACGGCGGAACCGCTGATGCCGCCGAGGAACATGGAGGCCGCAATGTTGGAATGGGCGAGACCGCCGGGAATGCGGCCCACCAGCATGTAGGAAAAGTCGATGAGGCGCTGCGTGATGCCGCACTTGTTCATGAGGTCGCCCGCGAGCACGAAGAAGGGCACGGCAAGCAGGGAGAAGGAGTTGAAGCCCTGAAACATTCGCTGCACCACCACGAGCAGGGAGGTGTCGTGCAGCATGAGGCCGGCCACGGTGGTGAAGGCAAGGCACAGGGCTACCGGCACGCCGAGAAACAGCGATACCAGAAAGACGAGAAAGATGAGCATGAGCATGACGTGATCCCTACTTGCTGTCGTGGTTCTGAGAGAGGGGGTCGAAGACCGGGACGTCCTGCGTGTTTTCGCAGGTGGCGGCCACTTCGGAAATGTCTTCCATGACGGTGCTTGCGATGCTGGCGTTGGAACCGGCTTCGGTGGGGAAGCGGTCCTGAAGCATGTCGGCGATCATGGAAAGAGCCATGAGCGCGCCGCCCACGGGCAGACACAGATAGGGGTAGATCATGGGAAGCTGAAGCGCGGGTGAAACCTGCATGGCGCCGCGCATGGCAAAGGCCCAGCCCTTCACCGTGACGAGCAGGAAGAAGGCCAGCATGACAAGCTGAATGGCGGGAGCGAGATACTTGTCGTACACGCCGGAGGGCAGATGCTCCACCAGAATGCGCACGCCGAGATGCCGGCCCTGTCTGAGCGCGGCGGCGCTGCCGAGCATGGCCATCCAGCACATGCTGAAGCGCGCGATTTCTTCGCTGGTTTCAAAGGTGAACAGATGGGTGAATCGGCAGAAAACCTGACCCAGCGTGGCCACGACCATGACAATGCAGAGGGCGATGCCCAGCCACAGGCTGATCTTCATGAGAACGTTCGTCAGCCTGTTGACCTGAAGGGAAATCAACGTCATGACATTTTTCATTAGGGTAAACCTCATGGGAAGAAGAAGCGCGTACCCTGCGCTTCTGCTAAGGCCCGCACAGGAAAAAGTCGGGGACGATGCCACCGTCAAAAGACCGTGCGGATGTTACGGGACAAAACAACCGGGAAAGGCTCATTCCGCAGAAAAAGCCTTTCCCGGGAACACTTGAAGGCCGTGGGCGCTTTATTTGCCGCGGGCTATCTTCACCATTTCCTGAGCTTCGCGGATGCATTCGTCCATGATCTGCTTTTCGTTGCCGGCCACCTTGGCTTCGGCATCGCCGGCGGCCTTCACGGCCTCGTCCACCCACTGCTGGCCGATGCGGTCGGCAATGATCTTGAGGGCGGCGGGCTGGGCGGCGTCGCGGAACATCTTCTGTTCTTCGGGCGTGGGCTGATGAATCTTCATGCCCTTGTCGGCCATGTCCTTGAGGGCCGCGGCGTCGCTGGCGGCGGTGATGCCGGCGTGCACGATGCAGAAGGCTTCGGCGCCCTTGTAGAGGGCTTCCTGCTGGGCGGGGGTCAGGCTCTGGAACTTGTCCTCGTTGATGAAGATGAGCAGCGGGCCGTACAGATGGCCGTCGAGCACGAGGCTGTCCTGCACTTCATAGAACTTGGAATCGTGAATGTTGGCAATGGGGCATTCCATGCCGTCCACAACGCCCTGCTGCAGAGCCATGTAGAGCTCGCTGTAGGAAATGGGCGTGGGAGAGGCGCCGAGACCGCGGGTCATGGCCATGTGGGCCGGGTTTTCCATGACGCGGATCTTGAGACCCTTCATGTCGGCGGGGCTCTTCAGTTCCACGCCCTTGGCCGTGAAGTGACGGAAGCCGTGTTCGGCCACGGCGAGAATGCGGACGCCCGTTCTCTTGAGAAATTCGTCGGAGAGCTTCTTCACGAAGTCGGACTTCAGAAATTCCCAGCCCGCCGGGCTGCTCTGGACGAGATAGGGAATGTCGAAGGCCATGGTCTGCGGCACGAAGTTCGCGGCAGGGCCGCTCGTGAGCGTGCCCATGTCGATGGTGCCCATCTGGATGCCTTCCAGCGCTTCGGCTTCGCCGCCGAGCTTGCTGGCATGATAGAACACGAGTTCGACTTCACCGTTCGTGGCCTTGCGCACCATGTCGGTGTAGACGTCGGCCGCGCACACGGTGCGGTTTTCCGGAGTGTCGGGGCCGGAGTTGGCCACCTTGAGGGTGATTTTGGCTTCGGCGGCAGCGGCGCCGGTGAGAAGCATGGCCAGAGACATGAGAACGGCAAGAGACTTTTTCAAGGAACTGCACCTCTGAAACTTGCGGGGGGTGATGAAAAAATGCTTTTCCGTCGTTGTGGCGCAACGGAAAGTCTGCTGTGAGCACCTTATGTCTTATGCCTGATTTTGTCAATAACGGTACAAAATGCAACTTATTGAAAACATAAGGCATTTTTTATTCTATTCAAAAAATTTCACGAGATTGCCCGCAATGCGGCAGACATTTTGAACAGTTTTGGCATATTGTGAACGTTTTTCCCGGTCCGGAGCGCTGCGGAAAAAGGAGCCTCGGGCGAAAAAATGGCCGGACTGCCCGGGCACGGGCGGAAAACGCCGGGCGCGGCGGACGGAAAAAGAGCGGACGGGCGGCTTTTTCCGGCCTCGGAAGCGGGATTCGGGCCGGGCACGCATGAACCGGGAGGGCGGGAGAAGGCCGTCGCCGCCGTGATGACGAGCGGCTGCGCGGTCCTTTCGCGTAAGGGAACCCTTTTGCGGATGTCGGCTGCCCGGCACGGGCCGTCAGTCGCGCAGGCCGAACATGGCGCGGCACAGGCGGCAGCCGCTTTTCGTGCGGAATATGCGCTCAAGGGCGGCACGCACGGCCTTTTCGCTTTCGTGATCCTCGTAAAGGTTCACCAGAAAGTCCGCTTCCACAAGTATCCGGTAGTCGGGGCCGTCCATGTTCGCGTAGGTGTGATGATGTCCCACGAGGTAGCACACGCGCTCCACGACGTCGGGTTCGGCGCCGAGCGGCTCGAGCAGGCGGCGGGCGCAGGCCGGGCCTTCCTGTTCCTGAAGCGCGCCGTTGTTCCTGCCGTACTTTTCCTCGGCCGGGCGTATGCCCGTGTCGTGCACGATGGCCGCACATTCAAGAATGAGCTGCGTGCGTTCGTCGAGACCTTCTTCCCGGCCCATGAGACGGGCGAAGGCGTGTACCTTGGTGAAGTGCTGGATGCGCCGGGGGTCGCCGGCAAAGAAGTCCACCGTGGCAAGAAAGAGGCGGTCCGTGATGTCCATGACGTTTCTCCTGCGGTTGAAGGACGGGCGCTCCCCGGGCAAGGGGGCGGGCGCAGCGGCCCGTCGCAGGCGGGGCGTCTGTCGTGTTGCGGGAGGCGGCAGAAACGTCGGGGAGGCTCGTGGAAAGGTCTGCGGAGCACGCCGCGTTCGCGGCGGGGAACGGCATGGGTTCCGCGCAGGCGAAACGAGGCGGGCGCGCATGAGCCTTCGTGTACGACCGTAACTCCCGTCCGTCAATGACCGACGTCACGGAAAATCAGCCTTGCGCATGACAGGTTAAAGCTTAACTTCTGCACGCGGACGCAGACATGGCGCGCGTGCGGCCCTGCCGAAGTCCTGCGCCGCAGCGGGTGCGGGCGGCCCGACGTGCGCGCGGGGCACGATGCCGGCGGCGGAGAGCCCCGCATGAAGGCGGCCCGACGTGCCGTTGCCGAAAGGGAAGAGGGCGGGCGCTGCGGACCCGGGCGTCCGGGAGCGCGTCGCGCCGGATCACGAAACGTTTTGCGGAAAAAGCCGCATCAGGAGAAAACACATGCTCAGACGAATCATCCATATCAATGAGGAAGCGTGCACCGGCTGCGGCCTGTGCGCCGGGGCCTGTCACGAAGGGGCCATAGTCATGCAGGACGGCAAGGCCCGCCTCGTGCGCGACGACTACTGCGACGGGCTCGGCGACTGCCTTCCCGCCTGTCCGGCCGGGGCCATTTCCTTCGACTTCCGCGAAGCCGCCGCCTACGACGAAGAAGCCGTGAAGGCGCATCTGGAAACGTCCGGCCGCACGCTGCCGCCCGCCGGAGGTGCGGACGGGCCGAAGAGCGAGCTTCGCTTCTGGCCGGTGCAGATAAAGCTTGCGCCCGTGAACGCGCCGTATTTTCACAACGCCGACCTGCTCGTGGCGGCCGACTGCACGGCCTATGCCTTTGCCGACTTTCACCGCCGCTTCATGCGCGGCCGCGCGGTGCTCATAGGCTGCCCCAAGCTCGATGCCGTGAACTATGCCGAAAAGCTCGGCGAGATTCTGCGCGGCAACGCCGTGCGCAGCGTGACCGTGGTGCGCATGGACGTGCCCTGCTGCGGAGGCATGGAACACGCCGTGCGCGAGGCCGTGGCCCGCTCGGGCCGCAACGTGCCCTGCGAGGTGGTGACCATAGGCAGAAACGGCGACATTCTCGCCGAGGCTTCCGCGGCCCCGGCCGGGCCGGTGCTGCGTCCGCTCATGTAGGCGCCGGGCTTCGGAAACGGGCGTTCCTGCGGGGAAACGGCGTTCCGGCTTCACGGCCGGGGGCTGTTTCCCCTTTTTTTGTGCGTGCCCGCAGCGTTCCGCGTCGGAAGAGGCGGGGCCATGCGTGGGGAAACGGCATTTGCTCCGGGCAGGGCGGACGACGGTCAGCTCCTGCGGATGCGGGGAAAAGGCGGCCATGCCTCAGGGACACGACCGGAAAAGGAACCCCACGGGGGTGGGGAAGACAAAAGCCCGCTCGCTCCGGCGACGGAGAGGAGGGAAACACCCCCACGTGCGTGGGGAAGACTCCTGCTCAGGCATACCAGACTTCACAAGGCTGGAAACACCCCCACGTGCGTGGGGAAGACTCCTGCTCAGGCATACCAGACTTCACAAGGCTGGAAACACCCCCACGTGCGTGGGGAAGACGGTCGCCCACCCAAGTCAAATCACCATCAGCCGGAAACACCCCCACGTGCGTGGGGAAGACCTTCCACCTCTTCCGCAGGAGCATCAGGCAGAGGAAACACCCCCACGTGCGTGGGGAAGACCGAGCTCATCACAGAGACGGCGGCCGCGCTCAGGAAACACCCCCACGTGCGTGGGGAAGACCCCATCAGTTCCCTTGCCTTCCATTTCCTTATAGAAACACCCCCACGTGCGTGGGGAAGACGAGCTGGACCATGCGCTCCGGCGATGACCAGTAGAAACACCCCCACGTGCGTGGGGAAGACGAGGCCGCAACACGCCCCATCATCCGGGAAATAGAAACACCCCCACGTGCGTGGGGAAGACCTCAGGGGAAAAAGGATGCGCTGAGCCTAACCAGAAACACCCCCACGTGCGTGGGGAAGACGCAGCACCGGCAGC
>JAXUUT010000076.1:0-76576 GCA_037230945.1 bacterium | reverse complement strand
AACTTCACCACGAGAGGCTTGCCGCATTCGGGGCAGGGCACGTCGGTGGTGAGACCTCCCTTCACCGGAGCCATGTTCTTTGCCGCGGCTTCCAGCGTGGGATTGAAGTCCTTGGAAAAGTCCTTCATGAGGTCGACCCAGCCGAGCTCTCCATCGGCCACCTTGTCGAGGTTGTTTTCCATTTCGGCGGTGAAGCCCACGTCCATGAGCCTTGCGAAGTGGTCGCGCAGCTGGGAACAGACCACCTTGCCGAGATCGGTGGGCACGAAGTGCTTGTCTTCGAGGCGCACGTATTCGCGGTCCTCGATGGTGGAAATGATGGTGGCATACGTGGAGGGACGGCCTATGCCGCGCTCTTCCAGTTCCCGGACCAGGGATGCTTCGGTGTAGCGCGGCGCAGGCTGCGTGAACTTCTGCTCCTTTTCCAGCTTCTGCAGCGTGACCACTTCGCCTTCGCGCAGGGCGGGAAGCGCGGCTTCCTCTTCATCCACGGAACGGGGCATCACCGCGAGAAAGCCGGGGAAGAGCAGACGTTCGCCCTTGGCCTTCCACAGGCCGGGACCGCAGGTCAGGGCGACGGAGGTGTCGTGATAGGTGGCGGCGGCCATCTGCGAGGCCACGAAGCGGCACCAGATGAGGTTGTAGAGGCGGTACTGGTCGGGAGTGAGAAAATCCTTCACGTCCTGGGGCGTCAGCGTGATGTCGACGGGACGCACGGCTTCGTGGGCGTCCTGAGCGGAGGTCTTGCCCTTGAAGGAACGCCCCTTGCCGCCGGGTGCCATGTAGTCCTTGCCGAAGCGCTGCTCTATGTAGTCGGCGGCGCTCTTCTTGGCTTCGTCGGCGATGCGCACGGAGTCGGTACGCATGTAGGTGATGAGGGCCGTGGTTCCCCTCTCGCCGAGCTCGATGCCTTCGTACAGGCGCTGGGCCGTGGCCATGGTGCGCTTGGAGGTGAAGCCTATGCGCTGGTTGGCCGTCTGCTGCAGCGTGGAAGTGGTGAAGGGCGGCAGCGGATTGCGGGAGCGCTCCTTTTCTTCGACCTGCGACACCACGAAGGGCTGACCGGCCATGGCCTGTTCCATGGCGTCCGCCGCGGCCTTGCTGGCAATGAGAATCTTGCGGGAGCTCTTTTCCTTGTCCTTGTTCTCTTCGCCGGAGTCGGAAAGCTCTCTGAGCTTTTTGGCGAAGCTCGTTTCTATCTTGACGAGTTCAGCCTTGAAGGGGGGAGGCGTGGCACCGGCAAGAAGGGCGCGGAAGGTCCAGAACTCTTCGGGCACGAAGGCAAGGCGTTCCTCCTCGCGCTCCACAATGAGCCGGAGCGCCACGGACTGCACGCGTCCGGCGGAAATGCCGCGCTTCACGGTTTTCCAGAGCAGAGGGGAAATCTTGTAGCCCACGAGACGGTCGAGCACGCGGCGGGCCTGCTGCGCGTCGAAGAGATTGGGATTGATGTCGTGGGGGTGTTCCAGCGCATTCTTCACGGCACGGGAGGTGATTTCGTTGAACTGGATGCGCTTGATGTTCTTCGCCTTGTTTTTGATGACTTCGGCGATGTGCCAGGCAATGGCCTCACCCTCGCGGTCGGGGTCGGGCGCAAGATAGACGGTGTCGGCCTTGGAGGCCGCATCCTGCAGATCGCGCACCACTTTTTCCTTGCCCTTGATGATTTCGTAGTGAGGGGCAAAATCGTGGGCCTCGTCCACGCCGATTTCTCTGGTGGGCAGGTCGCGTATGTGACCGACGCTGGCCTGCACCATGTATTTGTTTCCCAGAAATTTCTTGATGGTCTTCACCTTGGCCGGTGACTCCACGATAATCAGATCCTTGCCCATAGCTCGCTCACAAGTAGGAATTTCAAAGGGAGGTTGAGCCTCCGTCGTCAAGGAACATACGTTAAAAGGGGGGAGCGTCAAGTCCCGGACGGGACAAATGACGCATTTCTCCTGCTTCTGCGGGGAATCCGGGGGGCGGGAACGCTCAAAAGAGGGTCGCGCTGAGAGCGTTTTCGTCAAACACGATGTTTTCCGGCGTCAGACCGAGTGACTGCCAGCGCGCTTTCAGCGTGCCCTTGTCGCCGTACATGAAGCCCTGGCAGAACCGCGGCAGCGTGAGACGGACGGGAGCGTGCCCGAGCCTGTGCACGGCGTCTTCTGCGGAGAGAAGAAGCGCCTCGGCCTGAATGAGCGCACCGAGCGCAGGATGCCTAGGTCCGGCGAGGAGCGTTGCGTCGAAGGCGGGTTCCGGAGCCACGGAAAGCCGGATGACGGAAACGTCCGCCTGCCATGCGAGACGAAGGGCTTCGCCCAGCGTTTTCACGGTTTCTTCTGTCGTCCACGGAGCATAGCGGCCTTCGCGGTACCAGCGCGCGAGCACGGTGCCTTCGGGCACGAGGCAGGGATAGAAGCGCAGGCAGGAGGGAGAGAGGGAAAGGGCTTTTTTCACATCGGCAAGAAAGACGTCCGGGGTGCTTCCCGGCATGCCGGGAAGAAGCTGCACGCCGAGCGCAAGTCCGGCCTCGAGCACTTTTCTGCACCCTTCTTCCGCTGCCCTGCCCGAATAGCCCCGTCGGGAAAGGGCAAGCGCGTCGTCGTCAAAGCTCTGTATGCCGAGTTCCACGAGGTCCACGCCGTTCTGTCGAAGTTCTTCCAGCACCTCTGGGGCAAGCGCATCCGGTCTTGTGGAGCAGCGGGCGCGCGTGATGCGTCCCTCCCTGCGAAGTCTGCACAGAAAGTCGAGGCACGATTTGCGGTCGGATGGGGGAATCGCCGTGAAGGTGCCGCCGTAAAAGGCGAGTTCCCGGCCTTCTCCTGGGCGGCAAGGAGGCATTTCCGACGTTGCGGCACAGGCTTTTTCGAGAATGTCGCAAACGTTTTCCGATGCGCCTTCTCCTGTCTGTCTGTCCTGCGCGCAGTACACGCAGTGACCGGGACAGCCGAGAAAAGGCAAAAATACCGGAATGATGCGATCGGCTCTGTGCTGTCTGGCTCCTGTGTTGAAATGGACTTCGCAGGGGCCCTCGCAGCCGGAATGTGGCGAAAGAGGTGACATTTTTTTTCCTTGGGAGAAAAGCTCTTGATGTTCTAATCGCTTGCGCTTAGGATGACAAGGTCTTCCCCGCGTCAAAAAACGCGGGTCTCTGGAGGTCTGTACTGTCATGTCTGAAGAAAAATGTATTTTCTGCCTCATCGCGAACGGGGACATTCCCTGCGCGAAGGTATACGAGGATGATACCGTCCTGGCATTTCTTGATCTTTCGCCCGTGCATCCCGGACACACGCTGGTGATCCCCAAAAAGCATTACAAGGACATGCTCGAAGTATCCTGCGACATCGCGCCTGCGGTGTTTTCCGCGCTGAAGAAGCTGGGGGCGGCCGTCATGAAGGCCACCGGCGCCACGGGGTTCAACGTCATGCAGAACAACGGATTGTCCGCAGGGCAGACCATGTTTCATATCCATTGGCACATCATTCCCCGTTTCGACGGGGACGGGCTCGGCGTGTGGGAGCAGGGGAATTATCCTGACGCCGAAGCCATGCAGGCCATGGCCGCGAAAGTGGCCTCGTGTCTGAAGTAGTAAATCCGTATCAGGAAGGAATGGCAGGAGGAAAGCATGAACAAGGCTCTGACCAAGGCTGACATTGTGGAAGCGGTGTACAATGACAAGAATCTCGGCCGCAACCGTGCGGAAGTGAAGAATATCGTTGAAAATCTGCTTGCACTGATGAAGCAGGCCATCAAGAAGGATGACGCGCTTCTCATCAGCGGATTCGGGAAGTTTGAAGCCTACGACAAAAACGCCCGCAAGGGACGCAACCCGCAGACTGATGAATCCATCACCCTGCCTCCTCGCAAGGTAGTGGTGTTCCGTCTCTCCCGCAAGTTCCGCATGGAACTCAACGGCGGCGAAGAGGCGTAGTCCAGGGCGGTGTCCCGTGCAAGAAGGGCCTGCTTCGGCAGGCCTTTTTTCGTGCCTGAAAGAGGGCTCATGCCTGTACTCCCGCCTGTTTTTGAGCTAGAGCAATGTTACCGTCGCGGCGCGCCGCTGCAGGTACCGCCGCGGCGTCGTCCGGGTGCATGGATGTTTTGGGCAACGCCATGCCGCGTCTGCCCTGTGCCGCGCCGGCACGGAAATTCTGGCCTTTGAGCCAGCCATGGAGAGTGTGTCATGTCTGTTCCCGTCATAAGCGCCGCCGAGTGGACGGCAAAGCTCATGGAGCTGCCGCGCAGGGGTGCGGCCAGTGTCACGGCCTTTTACGAACATCGCATGGGAGCGATCTGCCGGGATGCCCGTCTGCTGCTCGTGCCGCTGGACGACCACATGGTGCACCGCGGCGACGCCATTTTTGAAAGTCTTACTTTTCTTGAAGGCCGCATCGTGCAGCTCGATGCCCATCTTGAACGCATGAAGCATTCCGCCTCCACCCTGTCTCTGGTTCCGCCCTGCCCGTGGGAAGAGGTACGCTCCCTCATGCTCGACGTGGCGAAGGCCGGAGGCGAACCGTACGGCGGCCTCAAGGTGCTGCTCGGCCGCGGCTGCGGCGGGCTCGGCGTGGATCCTGCGGAATGCCCGGAAAGCAGTCTGTATGTCGTGGCCACCCGTGGGAAGCCTCTTCCCGAGTCCTTCTGGGAGAAGGGACTTACGGCCGCGAGAAGCGCCGTTCCGGCCAAGCAGGAATGGCTTGCGCAGATAAAGTCCACCAATTACCTCGCCAACGCGCTCATGGCGAAGGAAGCCCGGGAAAAGGGCGTGGACCTCACGTTTTCCTTCGATGACGACGGCTTTCTTGCCGAGGCGGCCATTGCCAACGTGGCGCTGGTGGACAGGGAAGGGCGCATGCTCACGCCCAGGTTCCGTCATGCGCTTCCGGGCACCACGACCATACGCGCCATGGAGATCGCAAAAGCCTTCATGCCCGTAGTTATCACTGATATCACTGAAGAAATAGTAGAACAGGCCTTCGAGATTCTGGTACTTGGTACTACATGCGAGTGCGTGGCGGTCACGCACTACAACGGCAAGCCTGTAGGCGACGGCCGTCCCGGTCCCATGGCGGACAGGCTGCGCCATCTGCTGCATGACGCTCTTGTGACCGGAGGCGTGCCGTTCCTCCAATGATCAACAAGTGAGGAACTTATGCGCATCAAGACTCTGTTCACCGGTTTTTGCTGTGGTATTCTTCTGGCTCCCGCAATGGCCCTTGCCGCCGATTCCGCTCCCGCTTCCAAGACGGCGAAGCAGACGGTGGCCGACACGCCCTTCGTCATTGTGGCTCCCAGCGAGGAAATCGTGGTCACCTTCCCGCTGTTCGTCGTGGAACGCGGCGTGGTGGAAAGCGTTGACGCCAAGAACGGCACCTTCACCCTCAAGGACAAGCAGGGCGAAGTTTCCACCATCAAGGTGACGGACAACACGCTGGTGGAAAACGTGTACGCCGACATTTTCACCTGGGACACCAAGAAGGGCATCGCCGACCTCAAGAAGGGCGACAAGGTGCGTGCCCGCGTGTTCCCCGGCGATGACGGTCAGCCTTCTTCCGCCATTTCTCTGGACGTGTATAAGTTCTGATCTGTCGCTTCGTCAGTCATGAAGGCCGGAGTCGTCCCGCTTGAGGGCGGCCCGGCCTTTTCTCATGTCTTCCGGCAGATTGGCAAGGATAACTGCGCGGCCGAAGCTTCGTCCGCGTCGTCTGCCGGACTACAGCATGTTCACAGGATCGAGGTCGAGGGAGATTCTGAGCTCGTGAGGCATGTTGCCGAGGTCTCTCAGCGCGAGCGCGTAGGCCTGACGCACGTGCTGCCAGGAATCGGCCTTCATGAGGCACTGAAAGCGCATGCGGCCCTGAATGCGGGAGAGCGGCGCAGGAGCCGGGCCGAGCACGGTGAGGCCGAGGGCGCGGCCGTGGGCGCGAATGGCCGAGGCAAAGGCGTTCACGCGGCTCTGTCCGTCCTTCCAGTCCCACGGATAGGAGAGCCGGACAAGCGCCAGCTTGACGAACGGCGGGTAGCGGCGCTGCTTTCTCAGGGCGATTTCATGTTCATAAAAGCCTTCGTAGTCGCCCGTCTTCACGAAGTCCCAGCAGTAGTGATGAATGTCTCTTGTCTGAATGAGCACGCGCCCCGGTTTCTCTCCGCGTCCGGCGCGCCCCGACGACTGCACGAGAAGCTGAAACGTGCGCTCCGCCGAGCGGTAGTCGGGCATGTTGAGGCCCATGTCGCCGTCGGCCACCACGGCCAGGGTGACGTTGGGAAAGTGATGCCCCTTGGAGAGCATCTGCGTGCCCACGAGCACCTGCGCTTCCTGCCGGGCAAAGGCGGCCAGTATTTCTTCCATGCGTCCGGGGCGGCTCGTGCTGTCGCGGTCGAGCCGGAGCACGCGGCCTCCGGGCGGAAGCGCTCCGGCAAGTTCTTCCCCGGCAAGGCTTTCTTCCAGCTTTTCCGTGCCTTCTCCCATGGGCAGGAAGTTCAGGCCGCCGCATTTTTCGCAGGGCGAGGGGAAGGGACGCGTATGTCCGCAGTAATGGCAGACAAGCTGCTCGCGCTTCTTGTGATAGGTGAGGGCTATGTCGCAGTTGGGACATTTGGCCACGGTTCCGCAGTTCAGGCAGTACATGAGCGGCGCGTAGCCCCTGCGGTTGAGCAGCACCACGGCCTGTTCGCCGCGCTGCACGGTTTCTCTGAGCGCTTCCACGGCCCGCGGGGAAAGAAGCTTTGAGGCAGGCTGATCCTTGATGTCCACAAGCTCTATGGCGGGCAGCGTGCCGCCGCCCGTGCGGTGCGTCAGCCGTGAAATGGGGAAGAGCCCCTCCTTTGCCGCGTGAAAGGTCTTGATGTCCGGCGTGGCAGAACCGAGTATGAGCAGCGCCCTGTGTCTGCGTGCCCGCTCCCAGGCCACCTCCTTGGCCTGATAGGGAAGGCGGTCTTCCTGCTTGAAGGAGCCGTCGTGCTCTTCGTCCAGAACGATGGCTCTGAGCGGAGGCACGGGCAGAAAGAGCGCGGAGCGCGTGCCGATGATGAGACACGCTTCCCTGCGCGCGGCAAGACGGCGGAAGGTGCGTTCCCGCTGCTGCTGACTCTGGTAGCCGTGGTAGAAGAATATGGGCATTCCGGGAAAGCGCTGTTCGGCGTCCCGGCGCAGCTTGAGGGCTATGGCCACTTCAGGGGCGAGAATGAGCGCGGAGCGTCCCCGTTGAAGGCAGGCGTGGGCGAGTTCCAGATACACGGCCGTCTTGCCGCTGCCCGTGATGCCGAAAAGAAGATGGGCAAAGGGGCGCTTTTCACCCCGCGCAAGGGCGTCCATTTCTCCGCAGTATTCGTTGAGGGCCGTCTGCTGCTCATCTGTGAGCTGAAAGGGAGGTTCCGGCGGCGGCAGAAGCTCCTCGCCTATTTCCGCTTCCTCCTCGTCGGGGGCGGCGGGCCGCAGCTCCACGAGCTTGTTTTTGATGAGCGCCGTGAGCGTCTGGGAGCTGTCTGGCAGAGCCTCGCGCAGTCTTTTGCGGGGCACCACGCCGTTTGTCAGCAGCCAGTCGAGCATTTCGCGCTGCTTCACGGCGTTGGGGCGCACCGGCCACGGCGGATCGCACGCAAGGGCGCAGAGCTCGCCGTCGGCGGCATCTTCGGCCAGCATGAGAATTTCCGCCCGTCCGTGCACGAAGTCCCGCGCAAGAGAAGTCCGCTCCTCGGTGTCCATGGCGGGAATGTCGCGCAGGGCGAAAAGACGCGGCTTGCGCCCTTTTCCGTCGACGTCCGGCATGAACTGCCGCACGCGTATGCGCGCGGTGACCCTCAGCCCCTGGGGCAGAAGGTTGCCGAGCACCCGCCCCGGCGAGGAGTACTGACGCGCGGCAAGCTGTTCCACGGTTTCCATGTAGTCCTGCGGAAGAAGCGGCGCAAGCTCCAGCGGCCAGGTGATGGGGCGCAGGGTGATGTCCCCGTTTCTTTTCATGCCGTGCTGACCGGAGGCGTATTCTTTAAGGGCGTTCTTGTCGTCGTCGGCAAACACGGCCGTGACGACGCCCGCGCGTATGGCTCCGTTGCCGAGCGGCACGGCCACGCGAAGGCCGATGCGCCACGGAAAGTCGGGAAATTCTCCGGGCGTCAGATAGCTCAGCGTGGCGTAGGGCGGCGTGCAGAGGGCGACATGGCAGATCATGGTTCTGTCCTGGTCAGATTCCGCGTGAAAGCGTCTGAAAGTCGCGTCGTCTCCCGGCGGGGCGTGCCGGCGGCAGGGGCCGGACCATGGGCGCAAAGCCCGGAGGGCGGATCCGGTAAGCTCCGTCGGAGAAAATCCGCGCGGCGGAAGGCGTTTTCGTTCAAGAAGGGGATACGGAGTCGCGACGCTTCAGCGTGCGGAAGCGTCAGCCCTTGAACACGAAGAAGGCCCCGGCCACGATGAGCGCAAAGCCCACGGCATGATTCCACGTGAGGCTCTCGCCGAGATAGAGCGTGGAGAATATGCCGAATATGGTCAGGGAAATGACTTCCTGAATGGTCTTGAGCTCTGCGGCGGAAAAATAGCCGTAGCCCACGCGGTTGGCGGGCACCTGAAGGCAGTATTCGAAGAAGGCTATGCCCCAGCTCACGAGAATGGCTCCCACGAAGGTGAGGGAATGATGACGCAGATGCCCGTACCAGGCATAGGTCATGAAGATGTTGGAGCCGATGAGCAGAAGGACGGTGATGACGGGAACGGGCAGATGAAGAGTCATGGCGGCCTCGCCGTATCCTTGCGGCAGATGGAAAAAGAAAGGGGAGCACGCTCCCCTTTGTCGATATGGCATGGCCGGGCCGAAGCCCGGACGACTACAGGTCGAATTCCTTGTGCAGGACGTTGACCGCGAGCTCGAGGTCGGCCTCGTCCACCAGGCAGGAAATCTTCACTTCCGAGGTGCTGATCATGATGAGGTTGATGCCGGCCTTGTAGAGCGCGTCGAAGGCGCGACTTGCCGCGCCGCTGTGATTGCGCATGCCCACGCCCACCACGGACACCTTGGCGATGTTGGAGGAATGTTCGATGCTGCTGCAGGCGGGAGCGGCCTTTTCCAGCACGTCGAGGGTGCGCTTCAGATCCTTGCGGGACACGGTGAAGGCCATGTCGGTGACGCCGTCGCGGCTGGCGGTCTGAATGATCATGTCCACCACGATGCCCGCCTTGCCCAGCGGGCTGAAGATGCTGGCCGCAGAACCGGGTCTGTCGTGCACGTCGCGGAGCGTGACTCTGGCTTGATCCTTATCAAATGCGATGCCCGAAACGAGCACGGACTCCATCATGATGTCCTCCTTGGTGACCAGCGTGCCCGGATCGTTCGAGAAGGTGGAACGCACCCGGACGGGAACATTGTATTTTTCGGCGATTTCTACGGAACGTATCTGCAGGACCTTGGCGCCCATGGAAGCCATTTCCAGCATTTCGTCGTAGCTGATGCGTTCCATCTTGTGGGCGTCCTTGCACATGCGCGGATCGGTGGTATAT
This sequence comes from bacterium, assembly GCA_037230945.1. Taxonomy (GTDB): domain Bacteria; phylum Desulfobacterota; class Desulfovibrionia; order Desulfovibrionales; family Desulfovibrionaceae; genus Mailhella. The sequence continues at coordinate 67,107 of JAXUUT010000076.1, read as the reverse complement.
ACGCCGTCCACGTCGGTATAGATGTCGCAGCGGGTCTCGTCTCCGAGAGCGGCCGCCACGGCGACGGCGGACGTGTCCGAACCTCCGCGGCCGAGCGTGGTGAGACGCATGTCGGGCGTGCGGCCCTGGAACCCGGCCATGACGACGACATCATAGGTCTTGAAGGCCTCTCTGATGGTGTCGGCGTCGATGGTGTCGATACGGGCGTTGCCGTAGGCATCATCGGTGACGACGGGCAGCTGAAAGCCCAGGAAGGAACGGGCCTTCACGCCGGAGTCGCGCAGGAGCATGGAAAAAAGCGCCACCGATTCCTGTTCGCCGGTGGTGAGCAGAACGTCGAGTTCTGCGGGATCGGGTTCGTCCGACCACTGATAGGCCCTTTCCAGCAGGCTGTTGGTCTGGCCGTAGCGGGCGGAGAGAACCACCACTACCTTGTAGCCTTCCTCAAGCGCGGCAAGCACCTTGGTGCGCACCTTTTTCATGCACTCCAGGTCGGCGACGGAGGAACCTCCGAATTTCTGCACAAGAATACGCATAGGACATCCTGAAAAAAGGAGATAAGGAACGGTTAAGCCTCGGGGGCGGACAGAAAACGCTTTTCAAGCCGGCCCATGAGCTCGCTCAGAAGCTTTTCAGCCGCTTCACCGCGGGCTTCAATCGTTGCCAGCCGAAAAGTTTTGCATGATTCCTCAGTCTTGTCCAGAGCTTTTGCCCCGTTTCCCCGCATGGGAGCAAGATGAATGTCGAGTCTTTCCGGCGCGTAGCGGTCGGCGGCCAGATACTGAGGCCATTCAAGGATGAGGAAGGGATCGCCGTCCTCCAGCATTTCTTCCATTTCTTCGGGAAGCGTCGCGCCTTCGGAGAGGCGGTAGAGATCTGCGTGCAGCACCTCGGGACTTGTAGGGTACACGTTGCACAGCGTGAAGCTCGGGCTTGCCACTTCGGCGTTTTCGCCGCCGGGCAGTGCAGCCACGAAGCCCCGCGTGAAGGTGGTCTTGCCTCCGCCGAGTTCGGCGAAGAGGTAGAGCGTGCGAAGAGACGAGGCAATCATGGCCTGCGCCAGCATGGCGCCGAATTCCATGGTGTCCTCGGGACTTTTCAGAAGGATGGGCATGATTCCCCCGTTTCGCCTGCCAGACCGAGCACGGCGGGCAGGGTGTTGGCTATGTCATGCGGGCCGTTGCCGCGCATGGGAAATTCACGTGAGAGGCGCATGCCCGCAAAGGCGTGGAGCCATACGCCGAGCGTGGCGGCAAGAGAGGCCGCACGACCGCGGGCGAGCAGCGCTCCCGTGATGCCCGCGAGCACGTCGCCGGAACCGGCCACGGCAAGCTGAGGCACCTGCCAGGGCGAAATGACGGCAGGTTCTCCCGGGCAGGCAATGAGCGTGCCTTCGCCCTTGAGCACCCATACGGCGGGCGCAAGGGAGGCAAGAGCCTCGAGGGCGGCAAAACGGTCGGCCTGCACGTCGCGCACGCTCATGCCGAGGAGCGTGGCCGCCTCGCCGGGATGCGGCGTAAGCACGTCGCACGGGCGCAGCTGCGAGAGAAGTTCCGGTTCCCCGGCCAGGGCGAACAGCGCGTCGGCGTCCAGAACCATGGGGGGCCTGCGGGAAAGGCACATGAGCGCGCGGGTGAACGCGAAGGCGCCTTCATGGCGTCCGAGTCCGGGACCGAACACCAGCGCGCCGTAGGTGGGCAGAACGTCGGCGATGACGTCCGCGTCCTCTGCGCACCAGTCGCCGTCCTGTGCATGACCGGAGAGGGCGCGCAGGGTCAGGGCCGGCATGGAAAGTCCGGCGGCGTCGAGCACGTTCTTCGGACCGGCCAGAGTGACGAGTCCGGCTCCCGCGCGAAGCGCCGCCCAGGCCGCAAGACAGGGCGCGCCCGTGTAGGCGGCGCTTCCTCCGATCACGAGCACCCGTCCGGCCGCGCCCTTGTGGGCCGGACCTCGGGAAGACGGTGCTGACGGACGGTCGAAAAGCTCCTCGATGCGGGCGGATACGCCGTGCTCAAGCACATAGGGCGCGCCGCGGTCGAACGCGCGGGGATCTGCGGCAAGCCAGGTGCGGAACGAGGGCGGGTTTTCTTCCTGCACGCGTCTCGGCATGCCTATGGGGCGCACCTCGAGCGTTCCGGTGAATTCATGCGCCTCGGGAAGAAGCAGGCCGGGCTTGGCGGCCTGAAAGGTGACGGTGACGTGGGCGCGCACGGCAACGGGCGAGGGGCGTCCCGTGCGGGCGGAAAGGCCCGAAGGAATGTCGACGGCAAGAACGAAGGGCGCGTCGAGGCCGTTCAGCCTGTCTATGAGCCTTTTTTCCTTCTCCCGCAGCTCGCCGTGAAATCCGGTGCCGAGAAGACCGTCCACCACGATGTCCGGCCGTGCAGGAACGTCGGCTTCGCCCTTTTCCCATGCCTCCGCGGAAACGACGGGAACGCCGAGACTTGCGGCCACGCGCAGCCAGTGGGCGGCAGCGCCGCGGTACTGCTCCATGTCCCGGGTGCACACGAGAACGGGCCTTGCTCCGGCATCCAGAAGATGGCGTGCCATGCAGAAGGCATCTCCGCCGTTGTTGCCGCCGCCGGCAAGAAGAAGCACGGACGCGCCGGGCAGAGAGACGCCTCTTTCCGCGGCATGGGCGCGCAGCACGTCCATGCCGGCGCGTGCGGCGTTTTCCATGAGCGTTTCTTCAGAAATGCCTGAGCGTATGGCCGCGGCATCCCAGCGGGCCATTTCTTCCGGTGCGGGAACGGGAACGAACATGGTTTTCCTCCTGTGCGGCAGGCGGAAACGGTCATGCCGCGCGTTCAAGAAATGCGGCCGTCATGCGGCCTGCCCTCCAGGCAGGGGGGCGGAAATGTTGTCAGGATTCCAGAATGACCACGGCCCCGGCCACGTCGCGCTCGTGGGAAATGGACACGTGCAGGGTCTTCACGCCCAGTCGTTCGGCCCGTGCTGCGGCTTCCCCATGAAGAAAAAGACGGGGCCTGCCCGAGTCAAGGGTGAGAATCTCCACGTCGTGCAGGCCTATGCCGCCGGAAAATCCGGTGCCGAGCGCCTTTACGGCGGCTTCCTTGGCGGCGAAGCGTCCGGCCACATAGGCCGTGCGTCCCGCATCTGCAACGGGCAGCCGCTCGCGTTCCCTGCCCGTGAGCACGCGGCGGACAAAGCGCTCGCCGTAGCGCTCGAGCAGCGTTCTGATGCGCGGCAGGGCCGCAAGGTCGAATCCTGTGCCTTGAATCATGCTGTCCAATGTGCTGTGCGTTTTTTCGTGTCCTGCCGCGTCGCGTGGAAGAGATGCGGGCCGGGGCCGGTCCGGTTGTCCGGACCGGCCAAAGACCTAGGCCAGAATGTCGGAGCTTATGGAAGCGATGTCGGCGCAGCCGGTGAGGGCCATGGCCGAGGTGAGCTGTCCCTTGATGTCGGCCACGTAGGCGGCCACGCCGTCGGTCTGTCCGCCGATGGCGGCCACGGAGAAGGGACGGCCGATGAGCACGGCCTTCGCGCCGAGAGCGAGGAGCTTCAGCACGTCGGTGCCGGAACGCACGCCGCCGTCGGCCAGAACGGGGATTCTGTCGCCAACGGCCGCGGCGATGCCGGGCAGCACGTCGGCGCCGCCGGGCGTGCCGTCAAGCACGCGGCCGCCGTGGTTGGACACCACGAGGGCGTCCACGCCGGCGTCGATGGCGATGCGCGCGTCGGCCACGGTCATCACGCCCTTGATCATGAACTTTGCTCCGCGCTCATGCACGAATTTTGCGATTTCCGCCAGTTCTTCCGCGCTCTTGGGAGCAACGGGACGGCCCTGCAGGCGCAGGGTCACAAGGCCCGCGGCATCCACGTCCATGCCCACCACGGGGCAGCCCGTGGCCGTGGCGGATTCCAGTCTGTTCCACAGGAAATCGCCTTCCCAGGGCTTGATGAAGGGAATGCCCCAGCCTTCGGCCTTGCGGACGGCGGCAAAGGCGCAGTCGGGGATGAGAGAGCCCACGCCGTCGCCGCCGCAGCCGATGATGCCCGCCTTTTTGGCGCCGCAGATCACGGCTTCGGCATAGGCGGCTTCATCCACGGGATTCTGGGAGGCGTCGCCCATGTTGAAGGCCACGCCGCCGATGGGAGCGGCAAGAAGGGGCAGGGCAAGCTTGAGGCCGAGAATTTCGGTGGAGGTGTCGGGCTGGGCCGCGGTGTGGAGGCAGCGCATGGCGAGCTTTACTTTTGCCAGAGCTTCCACGTTGGAGCGGAAGGACGAGCCGGTGCCGAGGCCGCCCATGCCGGGCACTTCGCCGGAGCAGGCGCGGCCGTCGCACTGGGGGCAGACGCGGCAGTGGCCCTTCATGCGTTCACGGGCAAGCTGTTTAATGGATGCGTCCATGGTCATCTCTCCTGTACGGTAAAAGGATGTGCGGTTCCGGGAACCGGAAGGGCCGGAACGAAGGGGGAAAAAGAAGGATTAAGCGCCGTGCCTGGCTTCCAGCTCGGCGGCAGCCTTGCTGACGGAGGCCTTGTAGCCTTCTCTTTCGGCGCGGATGAGACCGGCCACGCGCTCGTCGTGCAGGGCGATGATCTGGGCGGCGAGCCAGGCGGCGTTCTTCGCGCCGTTCAGGGCCACCGTGGCCACGGGGAAGCCGGAAGGCATCTGCACCGTGGCGTAGAGGGCGTCGAGCCCGCCGATGGTCGAACCGGCAACGGGAATGCCGATGACGGGCTTTATGGTGCGGGCGGCCACGGCGCCGGCAAGATGGGCGGCCATGCCTGCGGCGCAGATGTAGACCTGACAGCCGTCGGCTTCGAGTTCCTTCATGAGTTCTTCGGTGCGCTCAGGCGTGCGGTGCGCCGAGGTGATGGTGTAGCGGTAGGAAATGCCGAGCTTCTTCAGCACGTCGGCGCAGGGGCTCACGACGGAATCGTCGGAGGCGGAGCCGATGAAAATGGCGACTTGAGTCATGGGAGAATCCTTGATGCATGACGCGCCGGAAGCGTGTTCTGCAACGCTTCCGGCGCAGGGTGAAAGAGAAAATCAGGCAAGGCCCAGGCGTTTCAGTCCCTTGAGGCCGATGTCGCTGCGGAACTGGCTGTGCTCCATGGTAAGGTGGTCGAGTCCTTCGTAGGCGCGCTTCTGCGCATCCCGGAGATCCCTGCCGAGCGCGGTGACGCACAGCACGCGGCCGCCGTTGGCAAGGATGCGTTCGCCTTCCCGGCGGGTTCCGGCCTGGAAGACCTTGACGTCGTCCATGGCTTCGGCCTCGTCGATGCCGGAAATGGGCATGCCCTTGGGGTAGGAACCGGGATAGCCCGCCGAGGTGAGCACCACGCCGAGGGCCGAGCGGTTCTCGATGTCCAGCTTCATGGCGTCGAGACGCCCTTCGATGCACGCCGTCATGACGTCGGCAAGATCGTTTTTGAGACGCATGAGCAGAGGCTGACATTCGGGATCGCCGAAGCGCACGTTGTATTCGAGCACCTTGGGGCCGTCGGCGGTCATCATGAGTCCGGCGTACAGGATGCCGGTGAAGGGAGTGCCGCGGCGCGCCATTTCGGCGAGAATGGGGCGGGTCACGATGTCGGCCATGGCGTCGAGTCTGTCGTCGGGAAGCACGGGCGCAGGGCTGTAGGCTCCCATGCCGCCGGTGTTGGGGCCCTTGTCGCCGTCGAACACGGCCTTGTGGTCCTGGGCGGAAGGCAGCGGAAGCGCGGTCTTGCCGTCGCAGAAGCACAGAAGCGAGACTTCCTCGCCCTTGAGGAATTCTTCGATGAGCACGGTGCTGCCCGCGTCGCCGAAGGCCCTGTTGTCGAACATGAGGTCGAGCGCGGCCTTGACCTCTTCGTCGGTCATGGCCACGATGACGCCCTTGCCCGCGGCAAGGCCGTCGGCCTTGATGACGAGCGGCGCGCCGTGGGCGGCGACGAAGGCGTCGGCGTCGGCACGGCTGGTGAACACCCCGGCGGCCGCCGTGGGCACGCCTGCGGCATGCATGACTTCCTTGGCGAAGGCCTTGCTGCCCTCGAGTCTGGCGCAGGCCGCCACGGGGCCGAAGCAGGGAATGCCCGCTTCCTTCATGGCGTCCACCACGCCGAGCGTGAGGGGCAGTTCCGGACCGGGAACCACGAGATCCACGGCCTTTTCCCTGGCAAAGGCCACGAGGGCGGGAATGTCGCTGTCCTTGATGGCCACGTTGGTGGCGATGCCCGCCGTGCCGCCGTTGCCGGGAGCAACGAAGATTTCGGTCACGTCGGGGCGCTGGCTGAGCTTCCATGTCAGGGCGTGCTCGCGTCCGCCCGAACCTATGATGAGTATGCGCATGAGTAACCTCCCTTATTTCATGAACAGCATTTCCTGATAGCTGGGCAGAGGCCAGAGATCGTCGGCCACCATGGTTTCCAGCCTGTCCGCCCAGTGGCGGAGCTCTTCCATGGCGGGCAGGACGACGTGCTGGCAGGTCTGCGCCACGGGCAGAAGCTGCTCTTCTTCGGGCGTCCAGTTGAGCTCTCCGGCACGCTCTTCAAGCATGTGCAGGGAGGACTCGAATCCGGCGATGACGTCGGCAAGCTCCTTCAGCGAGTCTGCGGACGCGGGTACGCCGAGGGCCGTGCAGGAGGCAAGCGAGGAGGCGAGCTCCTGACGGTAGCGGACGGCCGCGGGATATATCTGGGTGCGGGCCATGCGTATGGCAAGGCTGCACTCGGTGTGCACGGTCTTGATGTACTGTTCGAGCTGAATGTCTTCGCGCGCCTTGAGTTCCTGACGGGAGAAGATCTGATAGCGTTCGCACAGGGCCACCACTTCCGGCGAGGAGAACACGGGCACGGCGTCGGGCGTGGCGGGGTAGTTGGGCAGGCCGCGGCGTTCGGCCTCACGCTGCCAGATTTCGGAATAGCCGTTGCCGTTGAAGATGACGGCGCTGTCTTCCTCCATCACGTTTTCGATGAGCTTCTGCACGGCTTCGCCCAGGGTGAGATGTTCGCCGTGCATGGCGTTTTCAAGGAAGGTGGCGGCGTAGTCCAGAGACTCGGCCATCATGGTGTTGAGCACCACGAGGGAGTCGGCGGCGGACATGGAGGAGCCGAGGGCGCGGAATTCGAAGCGGTTGCCCACGAAGGCGAAGGGGCTCGTGCGGTTGCGGTCGCCGGGATCGGCGGGCAGCGGGGGCAGGGTGTCCACGCCCACGTTCATCATGCGCTTGTGCGCGGAGCCGACCACCTGTCCCACGCGGAACTGCTCGAGCACGTCGGTGAGCTGATCGCCGAGGAACAGGGACATGATGGCGGGCGGCGCTTCGTTGGCGCCGAGACGGCGGTCGTTGGACGCGGAGGCCACCACGGCGCGCAAAAATCCCGCATGGCGGTGCAGGCCGCGGATGACGGCGCACAGAAACACGAGAAACTGCGCGTTTTCATGGGGATTGTCGCCGGGAGCGAAGAGGTTGCCCACTTCGGGGCTGCCCATGGAGTAGTTGAGATGCTTGCCCGAGCCGTTGATGCAGTCGAAGGGCTTTTCGTGCAGCAGGCAGGACATGCCGTGACGGCGGGCGGTCTTGCGCAGCACCGTCATGATGAGCTGGTTGTGGTCGCAGGCGAGGTTGCCGGACTCGAAGGTGGGGGCGATTTCGTACTGGCTGGGAGCCACTTCGTTGTGGCGGGTCTTCACCGGAATGCCCAGACGGTAGAGCTGGCGTTCCACGTCGGCCATGAAGCCGAGCACGCGGCTCGGAATGACGCCGTAGTACTGATCCTCGAATTCCTGTCCCTTGGGGGGACGGGCGCCGTACAGGGCGCGTCCGGCGATGAGCAGGTCGGGCCTTGCGGACACGAAGGTGCCGTCGATGAGGAAGTATTCCTGCTCAAGACCGCCGTTGGAGGTGATGGGCATGGTGGGATTCACGCCGAACAGGCGCAGCACGCGGGCGGCCTGCTGGTTCAGGGCCTGGCTCGAGCGCAGAATGGGGGTCTTCTTGTCGAGGGCTATGCCCGTCCAGGAAAGGAACACCGTGGGAATGCACAGCACCATGCCCGCAGGGCTTTCCATGAGATAGGCGGGACTCGTCACGTCCCAGGCCGTGTAGCCTCTGGCCTCGAAGGTCGAGCGAAGGCCGCCGGAAGGGAAGCTTGAGCCGTCGGCTTCGCCCTGAACGAGGGCGCTGCCGCTGAACTGGGCAAGCGCGCCGCCCTTGCCGTCGGGATCGAGAAAGCTGTCGTGCTTTTCCGCGGTGAGGCCGGTGAGCGGATAGAACACGTGGGTGTAGTGGTCTGCGCCGCGTTCCATGGCCCAGGACTTCATGGCGTTGGCCACCACGTCGGCCACGGCGGGATCGAGGCGTCTGCCGAGGTCTATGGTGGTGCGCAGCGACTTGTAGACGGCCTTGGGCAGGTAGCGCCGCATGGCCTTGTCGTCAAAGACGTTGCAGCCGTAATATTCGGTGGGGTCGGTGTGGGCTTCGGTCGCCGAGGGGCGGCCGCCCGCGATGAATTCCGCGTCATGACGCCTGGTGGCGACGGAAAGAACGGCATGACTGCGGCTGGCATTGGCAGAACTCATGCGAACTCCTTGAAAGAAAGATAAGCGGCCCGTCATGCGGGCCCTGTGTTTTCAAAAAAGGGGCTCATGCCCCGCGCGGTCAGTCTATGGAAACGACTTCCAGCGCAAAGGTGAGGTCCTTGCCGGCCATGGGATGGTTGGCGTCGAGCACGATGTGCTTGTCGGTCACTTCATGAACGGCGACTTCCAGTTCGCCCTGATCGGTGGAAACGTGGAGCATCATGCCCACCTGCGGCTTGATGGAGGGCGGCACCTTTTCCAGAGGCACGGAGAAGAGAAGCTGCTGCTGTCTTTCGCCGTAGGCTTCCGCTGCGGGAATGGTCACGGAGAACTTGTCGCCGACCTTGTGGCCGGTCACGGCCTTGTCGAAGCCGGGAATCACCTGACCGGAGCCGACCTTGAAACGCAGGGGGCTGCCTTCGCGGGAGCGGTCGAACTCGGAACCGTCGTTCAGAGTGCCAACATAATGGACAGAAACAGTGTCGCCGGGTTTAATGGGCATGAGAACCTCTATGGAAGAGAGTTGAAGGGATGGGAAGGCACAAACGCGTCCGAAGACTGCGCCGGAAGGGCTGCGGCCTTTTCGATTGACGGCGTCGGCACAGGACGATACCTAACACAGACAGCGCCCAACTCCAAGCGCATTTAATGGATGGAGGCCCGCAATGAGCGAGGAGAAGAAACAGAGCGAACCGAAGGGACAGATAAGCCTGCTCGGCACGGCCAGCACCATGGGACTGCACATGGTTTCCGGTCCCATCGTGGGCGGCGTGCTCGGATGGCTGGTGGACAAGTGGCTCGATTCCTGGCCCGTGGGTGCGGCCGTGGGCCTGCTGCTCGGCCTTGCCGCGGGCTTCCGCAACGTGTGGATAGACGCCCGCTATCTGGCAAGAAGCAATGCCGAGCGCGACGCGGCGGAAAAGGCCAGGCGCGAGGCCGAACGGAAGGAAGAGGAAAAGGCGCGAAAAAGCGCCGCTCCGGATCTGGCAAAAGCCTCGATCGTGCCCGACACTGCGGAATCCGTCACCGCCGCGGAAGGCAGTGCCGAACGGAGGGAGGATCTGACGGCTTCCATACTTGCCGGTACGGCCGATCCCTCGGAACGGGACCTCGATGAGCTCGGCGAGTCGCTTGAGGCCATCCGCCGGGAGCTTCGGGAATACGAGGAAGACGAGAAAAGGGACGAGCATGAGCATAATTGAACAAGTGGATCGCCGTCTGTGGAGAAGCGGATTCATTCACGCGCCTCTGCGCCGGGCGGCGAGGAATCTTTTTCTTTTTTCCCTCATGCTTTTCGTCGCGGGCGTCGCCCTTCTTCCATGGACGACGCTTGTGGCCTGGAGCGGAGCCATGGCCATGCTATCCTTTTGGAATTTTTATACTCTTGCCCTTTTTATCCAGGAGGCTCTTCCTGCGTCCATTCCTCAGGAGGACAAGAACGGTCTTTCCCGGGCCCGCATTGTGAAAAAAGGTTTGCTCATCAGATCGCAATTGAGGCTTTTCATTACCGGAATTTTCGTGTATATAGCATTAGTCTTTTTTCAGGCAAGTCCGGCTGCCCTTGCGGTCGGTCTTTCCGCGGCGATGATACTCATTCCGGTCTCTCTGATTTTCCGGGGTTGAAAAGCCTGGGGCACATACAGGAGGTTTTCCATGGCAGCATCTGGACTGGCGCACCCGCTTCTCTTGTCGACCATTTTCCATATGGATCAGATCACGGTCGCGGGCATGACCATTGAAACCAAGTATGTGTTCTTCACCTGGCTCGGCATGGCCATTCTGCTCGTCACCGGCCTTGTGCTGCGCAAGAGGCTCAGCATCGTGCCCGGCAAGTTCCAGATCTTTTTCGAGGCTCTCGTGGACGGACTGGAAAAGTTCGTTCTGAACAACCTCGGCGAGGAAAAGGGCCGCCGTTTCGTGCCCCTGCTCGCCTCCATCTTCATCTACGTTCTCACCATGAACCTGCTGGGCCTCGTGCCCGGCTGCGACGCTCCCACCGCAAACCTGAACACCACCATTTCCATCGCGCTGTGCGTGTTCATCTATTACAACTATGTGGGCATCCGCACCTGGGGATTCGGGTATATCCATCACTTCACCGGTTCCAGCAAGCCGCTGATTCCCCTGATGTTCCCCATTGAGATCATTTCCCATCTCGCCCGCCCTCTGTCCATGTCGCTCCGTCTTTTCGGCAACATCTTCGCGGAAGAAATGACGCTTATCATCTTCTTCGGCTTCGGCGCCAGCATCTACGTCGGCGTGCTGCTCGGCACGGTGCCCATGTACTTCCTCTTCCTGCTGGGCAAGGTGCTGCAGGCCTTCATCCTGTTCATTCTGTCCATGATCTACATCCAGGGCTCCGTGGAACACGCCCACTAAGCCGACCTACTTCGGGGGAATGGCCTTACGGCCTCAACACTCATAATTGTAATGGAGTTTCACCATGCGCAAGATCGTTCTTACGACCCTGACCACCCTCATGCTCGTTTCCATGGCTGCCGTGGCCTTCGCCGCTGACGGCGGCGTCACCAGCGGCTTCGGTCTCGCCGCTGCCGGCATCGCTCTCGGCATCGGCCTCGCCGCCACCGGCGGCGCCTGCGGCCAGGGTGCTGCCATCAAGGCCGCCTGCGAAGGCATTGCCCGCAATCCCGACGCCTCCGGCAAGATCTCCCAGTCCCTCATCCTGGGCCTCGCCTTCATCGAATCCCTCGTCATCTATGCCCTTCTCGTGGCGCTCATCCTGCTCTTCGTGAAGATGTAGTTGCATTTATCGGGCGGGGAGGATATATTTCTTTCCGCCCCTATTCTTTTAACCGGCCAGCCAAGACAATGAATCAGACTCCTAAATACGAACACATTCCCCGCGCTACCATTCAGCGGCTCGCCACCTATCTCCAGGTTCTTGAAGCCATGGACAAGGACGGCGTCCAGGTCATCTCCTCCGAACCCCTGTCCCGCGCTTGCGACGTCAACGCCTCACAGGTTCGTAAGGATCTCGCCTACTTCGGCGAATTTGGCGTTCGCGGCGTAGGTTACTACGTGTCGTATCTGCTGGAAGTCATCAAGGCCTGCCTCAATGCCAACCGCGAGTGGCGCGCCGCCCTCGTGGGCGTGGGCAACATGGGCCGGGCCCTGCTCAACTATCAGGAATTTCGTCGCCACGGCTTCACCATCGTGGGTGCTTTCGACTGCGACCCCTTCAAGATCGGTGAAAAGCTCTACGGGCTGGAAGTCTCCTGCACCAAGACACTCATGGAAAAGGTGCCCGAGCTCGGCATTGAGATCGGCATCATCACCGTGCCGCCGGAACGCGCCCAGCGTGCTGCCACCCAGCTCGTCGACGCCGGCATCAAGGGCATTCTGAACTACTCCGCCGCCCGCATCACCGTGCCGGATCACGTGTTCGTGGAATACGTCAACTTCTTCCATCAGATTTACTCCCTGACGTTCAACATCTCCACGAAGCAGCGCTGAGTCGTTCTGCTCCGCCTTTCAAGCCCGTCGGATTTTGCTCTGACGGGCTTTTTTGTTGTCTTCGGGCCGGGCATGGCGCGCCAGGGCATGGAGAAAGCGGGGTTTGCATTCCAGATGCAGCTTCGAGTCCGCCAGAGCCCGGGATGGAGTCTTTCGGCGAGTCGGCAGATGAGGGACCGTGTTTTCGTCGTGAGCGACGCTTCCCCGCTGCGGCCAGGCGCCCGGAAATGAAGGAAGTTTTTGCCCCGCGCAAGGGGGCGTCGTCACTGTCTGGCGCTTTGCGTGACGGGGAACCGTGACGTTCGAGACGATCCCTTTCCGCACGCCGCCCCAGGCGACGAGCTGTTGCCGGAAAAGAGACAGCAGCCGGGAGGACTCCGAAGCATCGTCGGAAGACCGAGGACGAGGCTTTCGACAGGTTCATGCCGGGGCGTTTCGCCGTGCGGAGGTTTTGGGACGGCAAAGGACGGTACGGACGTTCCTTCCGGGGTGCTCTTTGGAAAAATGTCGGCGGTATTTTTCATAAACTTGTATGATGTCAGAATTTTTTATTGTGCTGTGGTGCCGCCGCATTCAGAAATGCCCTGCGTTCGGCATGAAAATGAATGTTTTTTCACAAGAGTTTCCGGCGCGTTCGGAAGAAGCTGCCTTCATCTGACATGGCGTGCCGATGCTTCTGGAGTCGTTTGAGCGCGCGTCGTCGGTTGCGGGCATGCTGTGAGCGGGCATGGATTTTCGGAAAATCAAGGTCGCTCACGCCGTGCGCCCGTGAGAACTTCTGTCTCAGGGCTTCTTTGCCGCGCGACAGCCGTTGAGGGAGAGCGCTTTTCCCGTCCGGTGCGGCCGCCGGACGCGCGTTTCGCGGCAAAATTTTGCGACGGAACGACCGGAAGCCGTCTTTTTTTGTTTTTTCTGCGAACTTTGCCAATAATGGGCGCTCTATGTACTTGCTCATCCGGCCGCCATAGCTTATCAATAAGGAAAGAGCGCAAGAGGAAACATTGCCGTCATAATCATGTTCTCTGCGCCTTGCGATAATGGCCGGAAGTTTCCGGCATGTACAAAAATGCTCGGAACCGGCGCTGACTGCGTCCCGCCGGTTCTCAAGGAGATAGACGAGTTATGGAAAAGTTGGAACTGCTGGCTCAGCGTATTGATAGTCTCATTCAGGAACTGGACCGACTCCGGGAGGAGAACCATCAGCTCCGCGAGGAAGGCAAGCGTCTTCGTGAAGATCTGGAGCTCGGACAGATGGCTTCCGAGGAACTTCAGGAACAGCTCAATCGTGAACGCAGCGTTCGCGACGAGGCCTGCAACAGGGTCGACGCGCTGATCAGCCGTATCCAGGATACCTTGCCTGCCGCAGAACCGCAGCAGAACGGTTAATGGCAGGCAGCCGCCATGCACAGCTATCATCTTGACCTTTGCGACCTTCAGGTCGCGTTCCGTACCGAGGCTGCTCCCGATCGTGTGGAAAAGGCCAGACAGTACGTCGAGGAAAGATATGGCAAGGTAAAGGCGCAGGGCGGTCAGTTCGGCAGAGACAGGTTGCTGGTCATGCTTCTCATAGGCATGGCGGACGACCTGCTGGAACTGCAGGAGCAGAAAAGTCGCATGAATTCGCGGCTTGACGAGCTTTTGCAGAACTTGAAGGAGAACACGCCGGAGGATGGTGGCAAGTAGCAGACTTCCGTCCTCGTCCGGTACCCATATTCCCTGGGGTGTGCGTGGGAAGCTGGCTTGCGCCGGCCTCACTAGCGTTAGCAGGGAGCCAGTCTCCGAAATGGTGTGCATACCCGCAACGGCGGGCAGCCTGAAGTTTCGGACAGGCGCCCACTTGGAGACCACAAGGTCTCGTGCCAGCAGCTTTTCACGGCATCCCGGGTTCTTTTTTCCTTCCTCTGAGTTTTCTTGTCCGTCCGCGGGACGGAATTTCCAGACTTTCCCCTTCGGGACGCGGCCTGTCCGCGATGCTTCGGCGTGCCCTTCGGCCGTTCCGGACTGTCGTGCTTTGCCCGTCAACATATCACAGGAATTATCATGGATGACATCATTATCTACGCCTTTGCGCTGGTCAGTCTCGTGGCCGGAGCGCTCATCGGCGTTTTCATACAGCGTCATGTGACCAGCAAGCGCATAGGCGAAGCCAACGATCTCGCCAGCCGCATCGTGGAAGAAGCCCGCAAGGAAGCGCAGGCTCAGAAAAAGGAAATCCTGCTGCAGGGGCAGAACGAAATATTCAGCCAGAAGCACGCCTTTGAAATGGAGTGCAAGGATCAGGAACGTGCCCTCAAGAACCGTGAGAAGAAGCTCCAGGACATCAGCGACCGCATGGAAGAGAAGATGGAGCGCATCACGCAGAAGGAGCATGACATCCTTGCCCAGGAGAAGGAACAGACGCAGCGCGAGCGCGTGATTGCCGAAAAGGAAAGTCAGGTCGAAGCCAGGCTCGACGAGCAGGAGCGCCGTCTTCAGGAAGTTTCCGGTCTGACGGCCGAAGAAGCCAAGACCCGCCTGTTTGAGGAAATCGAGGCGCGTACCCGTCACGAGGCGGCCAAGATGATGCGCGTCATCGAAACCGAGGCCCGCGAGACTGCGGACCGCAAGGCCAAGGAAATTCTGGCCTGCGCCATTCAGCGCTATGCCGGCGACTATGTGGGCGAGCAGACGGTGACGGCCGTCACTTTGCCGAGCGAAGACATGAAAGGCCGCATCATCGGTCGCGAAGGCCGCAACATCCGCGCTCTGGAAGCCGCCACGGGCGTTGATCTCATCATCGACGACACGCCGGAAACCGTCATTCTTTCCGCCTACAGCCCCATCCGCCGTCAGGTGGCGCGCATGGCGCTCGAGCGCCTCATTCAGGACGGCCGCATTCACCCCGCCCGCATCGAGGACGTCGTGCATAAGTGCGAGCAGGAACTGGAGGTGCAGATTCGCGAAGTGGGCGAACAGGCCACCTTCGACGCGGGCGTGCACGGCATAAGCCCCGACATCATCCGTCTGCTCGGTCAGCTCAAGTACCGCACGAGCTTCACGCAGAACGTCCTTCAGCATTCCCTTGAAGTTTCCGCCCTCTGCGGCATGATGGCCGCCGAGCTCGGCATGGACATCAAGCGCGCCAAGCGCGCCGGTCTCCTGCACGACATCGGCAAGGCCGTGGACCACGAAGTGGAAGGCTCCCACGCTCTCATCGGCGCGGACATCGCCAAGAAGTACGGGGAAGGCAAGGACATCGTTCATGCCATTGCCGCCCACCATGAGGACGTGCATCCCGAAACGGCCCTTGCCGTGCTCGTTCAGGCCGCGGACTCGCTTTCCGGCGCAAGGCCCGGCGCGCGCAAGGAGCTGCTTGAAAACTACGTCAAGCGCCTTGAAGATCTCGAAAACATCGCCGATTCCTTCGAGGGCGTGGCCAAGTCCTACGCCATTCAGGCCGGTCGAGAGCTGCGCGTCATCGTCAATTCCGACAACGTGGACGACGACAGCACCTATCTTCTGTGCAAGGACATTTCCGCCAAGATCGAGGAAAACCTCACCTACCCCGGCCAGATCCGCGTCACGGTCATCCGCGAGCGCCGCGCCGTGGGCTTCGCAAAATAGTCATACTGCCGTCATCATTGCGGATTACAACGACGTTCATTGCACAACCCACATAAGGATACCGTCTCATGTTCCAAGCTCCGTCCGACTTTGTTCCCGATTTTTCCAAGTCCGGGGGCCTCATTGCCGCCGTTGCGCAGGACGCCGCCACCGGCGAAGTGCTCATGCTTGCCTGGATGAACCGCGAGGCCTGGGAAGCCACGCTCGCCACCGGCGAGGCCCATTACTGGAGCCGCAGCCGTCAGAAGCTGTGGCACAAGGGCGAAAGTTCCGGCAACGTGCAGATCGTGAAGGCCATCCGCCTCGACTGCGACTCCGACGCCGTGGTGCTGGAAATCGAACAGATAGGCGGCGCCGCCTGCCATACCGGCAGAAGCAGCTGTTTTTACCGGCGGCTCACGCCCGGCAGCTCCGAAGTGTCCGTCTGCTGTCCGCAGGTTTTTGATCCCGCCGAAGTATACAAGAAATAGAGGCTCTCAGCATGAAATCTCAGCTCAAGCTCGGCATTCCCAAAGGTTCTCTGGAAGAAGCAACCATCGCCCTTTTCGACAAGGCCGGATGGAAGATCCATAAGCACGTCCGCAACTATTTCCCCGACATCAACGATCCCGAACTCACTGCCCGCCTCTGCCGCGTGCAGGAGATTCCCGAGTACATTCAGAACGGCATTCTGGACGTGGCCCTCACCGGCAAGGACTGGCTGGAAGAGCGCGGCGTGCCCTACGGCGGCAAGGAAGACAGCGACGCCCCCGTGGTGGTGATTTCCGACCTCGTCTATTCCAAGGTGTCCAACCGCAAGGCCCGCTGGGTGCTTGCCGTGGCCGGCGACTCTCCCTATCAGTGCGCGGCCGACCTTGAAGGCAAGCGCATTTCCACGGAACTGGTGGGCGTGAGCACCCGCTATTTCGAGAAAAAGGGCGTTCCGGTGCAGATCAACTATTCCTGGGGCGCCACCGAAGCCAAGGTCGTGGAAGGCCTGGCCGACGCCATCGTGGAAGTGACGGAAACCGAGACCACCATTCGTGCGCACGGCCTGCGCGTCATCGACGAGGTCATGGCCAGCAATACCGTGCTCATTGCCAACCGCGACGTGTGGAACGATCCGGCGAGCCGCCGCAAGATCGAGCAGATAGATCTTCTGCTTCAGGGCGCTCTGCGGGCCGAAAGCTTCGTGTGCCTCAAGATGAACGCTCCTACCGCGCGTCTCGACGCCATTCTCGGCCTTCTTCCCGCGCTGAACTCTCCCACCGTGGCTTCCCTGCGCGATCCTGCCTGGGTATCGCTGGAAACCGTGGTTGACACCAACGTGGTGCGCGATCTCATTCCTCAGCTGCATGCCCTGGGTGCCGAAGGCATTCTTGAATACAGCCTGAACAAGGTCATCTAGCTTTCATCCGGCTTCCTGCATCTGAAACCGTGTTGCGGCCGGAGGCGACGTTCGTCGTCTCCGGCCGCTTTGCGCATGCGGGAGACCGGACGGCTCAGGCCCTGTTTCTGCCATGCGGAAACAGCGTCTTTTCGTTCGTTCGGCAAAAAAGAAGGCCGCCGTTCCTTTCGGAGCGGCGGCCCTGTCCTGTCGGTTGGAGGACTACAGGAACATTCCGGGATTGACCACGGACACGAGGTCGCGTCTGAGCAGCTCTTCCGCGATCTGGACGGCGTTGAGGGCCGCGCCCTTGCGGACGTTGTCGGCCACGATCCACATGTTCAGGGAGTTGTCGCAGCTTTCGTCTTCACGGATGCGGCCGACGAAAACGTCGTCTTCGCCCGCGGCGTCGATGGCGAGAGGATAGAGATTGGCGCGGGGATTGTCCACGACCTGCACGCCGGGCGCCTGGGAGAGAATCACGCGGGCTTCGGCGGCGGTGAGCTTCTTTTCGGTCTCGATGTTCACGGATTCGGAGTGACCGTAGAACACGGGCACGCGCACGCAGGTGGCCGTGACGCGGATGTTCGGATCGAGCATCTTGTGCGTCTCGTTCACCATCTTCATTTCTTCCTTGGTGTAGTCGTTGGCCTGGAACACGTCGATGTGGGGCAGGCAGTTGAAGGCGATCTGATGGGGATAGGCCTTGGGTTCCACGTCCTGCATGTTGAACAGACGGCGCACCTGGGTTTCAAGCTCGTCGATGCCCTTCTTGCCCGTGCCGCTCACGGCCTGCATGGTGGTCACGATGATGCGCTTGATCTTTGCGACGTCGTGCAGGGGCTTCAGGGCGACCAGCATCTGAATGGTGGAGCAGTTGGGGTTGGCGATGATGCCATTGTGCTTTTCCAGATCGTCGGGGTTCACTTCGGGAATGACGAGGGGGCAGCGGTCGTCCATGCGCCAGGCGCTGGAGTTGTCCACCACCACGCAGCCGGAAGCCACGGCATGGGGCGCAAATTCCGTGGACACGCTGCCGCCGGCGGAAAAGATGGCAATGTCGATGCCCTTGAAGGAGTCCTTCGTCAGCTCCTTCACCGTAATTTCGTCGTCTCCGAAGGGGACGCGGGTTCCGGCGGAACGGGAGGAGGCGAGAGCGGTGATGGAGGCGCAGGGAAAATGACGCTCGGCAAGGGTTTTCAGCATTTCGCGGCCGACGGCGCCGGTAGCGCCGCACACAGCAACGTTAAGGGACTTCTTCATGGGGGAAATTCTCCTGTTGCAAAACCTGCCTTTCGGGGCTGGTTTTTCATTATTGTAAAACGAATGTTTGCACCCGACGTGCATAACTGTCAAGTCATGCGAGACTTTTCTTTAAGTTTTCCTATTAAAATAAATAAAAATAATATATTATAGCAGAATGACATTTTTTGTCCTCCATGTTCGCGGGGACTTGCGCTGTTTTACGTCTTGGTTATGATGACCCGAGGAGGACGCGACATGAAAACGTTTCTTGTTCCTCTGGCTCTTATGACGCTGCTTGCGGTCTGTCTGACGGGATGTCTTCAGGAAGACAGCTTCGACAGCGTCAAGGTTGATGGAGAAATGTCCACGGTGTTCAGGACGGGAAGCGGTCCTTCCCATATGTATGGCCGGACCCGTACCGGCATCAGTTTCTAGCTCTGAGAGCTTATCCTTCTACGACAGGTCATCCCGATGCTTGCCATTCTCGATTACAAGGCGGGAAACCAGACCAGCGTTCTGAGAGCGCTGCGTGCTCTGGGCATACCCGCTGAAATTACGGCCGATCCTTCGGTCATTCTTGCCGCGGAAGGCGTCGTCTTTCCCGGCGTGGGCGCGGCCGGTCAGGCCATGAATCAGCTTGTTTCCACCGGCATGGACAAGGTGCTGCGCGAGGTCGTCGCCATGCAGAAGCCTCTGCTCGGCATATGCCTCGGCTGCCAGATTCTTCTGGAGCGCAGCGAGGAGAACGACACGACCGCTCTCGGCATCGTTCCGGGCGAGTGCCGTCGCTTCCGTCCTGAATGGCGCGACGGCGACGAGCCCATACGCATCCCTCACATGGGCTGGAACACGCTGACCGTGGTTCGTCCCTCCGTGCTTCTCGAAGGCGTGGAGCCCGGCTCCCGCTTCTACTTCGTGCACAGCTACTATACCGAGCCCGCGCCCGAGCTTGTCATTGCCACCAGTCATTACGGCAGGGAGTTCACGGCCATGTACGGCCGTCCCGGACTCTGGGCCGTGCAGTTTCACCCCGAAAAGAGCGGTCGTCCCGGACTTCGCATCCTGACGAATTTCTACCGCTACTGCCAGGAGGCCGCCCGTGTCTGAAAAAAGCCATCTGAGCAAGCGTCTCATTCCCTGCCTCGACGTGCGCAACGGACGCCTGACCAAGGGCGTCAAGTTCAAGGGAAACGTGGACATCGGCGACCCCGTGGAAACGGCGCGCCGCTACTATGAGGAAGGCGCTGACGAGATCGTCTTTTACGACATCACGGCCTCCAGCGAGGCCCGCGGCATCTTTCTCGACGTGGTGGAGAAGGTGGCGAGCAACATCTTCATTCCCTTTTCCGTGGGCGGAGGCATCGCGTCCGTGGAGGACATGCGCGCAGTGCTTCTTGCCGGAGCGGAAAAGGTGTCCGTGAACTCGGCGGCCGTGAAGGATCCGTATCTCATCAGCCGCGGCGCCGACGCCTTCGGCTCGCAGGCCGTGGTGGTGGGCATGGACGTGAAGCAGGTGCCCGTGAGCGAAACCTGCCCTTCCGGTTATGAAATCGTCATCCACGGCGGCCGCAGGCCCATGGGCATCGACGCCATTGCCTGGGCCCGTCGCTGTGAAGAGCTCGGCGCGGGCGAGCTGTGCGTGAACTCCATCGACGCCGACGGCACGCTCGACGGCTACGAGCTCAAGCTGACGCGCATGATATGCGACGCCGTGACCATTCCGGTCATCGCCTCCGGCGGCGCGGGCGCGCCGCAGCACCTCGTGGACGCCGTGACGAAAGGCGGGGCCTCCGCCGCGCTTGTGGCCTCCATCGTGCATTACGGTCAGTACGGCATTGCCGAGCTGAAGGATTACATGGAAAAGGCCGGCGTTTCCGTCCGGAAGGTCTAGCTGCCTCGCGCACGGACGTTTTCTTTCCCTGCGAGGGAAGATGGTTGCGACGGAAAGGCAAACGTCCTATGCTTGCCGTTCCATGTTCGACCATCACTCAGGAGTTGTGATATGTCTCAGGATTTCCCCACGCGCCGCGCGCGCATGGAATATGTATGCATGAACTGCGGCCATCGTCATCCGGTGGACGCCCTTCTCTATACCTGCCCCGACTGCGGAGGAGTCCTTCTTCTCGAAGATCTTGATTTCGACGACATGAAGGACAGGGGCGCGCAGTACTGGCGCGACCTTTTCGACGCCCGCCGCGCCACGCGCACCACGGCCCTTCGCGGCGTGTTCCGTTTCTATGAACTCATGGCGCCCGTGCTGGAGGAAGAGGACATCGTCTACCTCGGCGAGGGCGACACGCCGATCATCGAGGCTTCCGCCGCGCTTGAGAAGCAGGTGGGCCGCCGCTTTGCCTACAAGAACGACGGCATGAATCCCAGCGCCTCGTTCAAGGATCGCGGCATGGCCGGAGCATACAGCTATCTCAAGTCGCTCGTGCGCAGAAACGGATGGAAGGAAGTGCTCACCATATGCGCTTCCACGGGCGACACGTCGGCCGCGGCAGCCATGTACGGCGCCTACGTGGGAGCGCCCATACGCACCGTGGTGCTTCTGCCCCTCGGCAAGGTGACGCCCGCTCAGCTTTCCCAGCCTCTCGGCTCCGGCGCGCAGGTCCTGGAAGTGCCGGGCGTTTTCGACGACTGCATGAAGGTCGTCGAGTATCTGGCCGAACATTACCGCGTGGCCCTGCTCAACTCCAAGAACAGCTGGAGAGTTCTCGGTCAGGAATCCTACGCCTATGAAGCGGCCCAGTGGTACGGCTGGAACATGGCGGACAAGGCGCTGTTCATGCCCATAGGCAACGCGGGCAACATCACGTCCATGATTTCCGCCTGCCTCAAGATGCATCGCCTCGGCATCATCGAGCGTCTGCCCCACATCGTGGGCGTGCAGTCCGAACACGCCGATCCCGTGTGGAGATACTACAGTCAGCCGAAGGAAACGCGCGAATATCATTCCGTAGAGGTGCAGCCCAGCGTGGCGCAGGCCGCCATGATAGGCAACCCGGTGTCCTTCCCCCGCGTGAGGAATCTCGTGGAGAAGTTCGAGGCGCTCGGCGGCCGCTTCGACGTGGTTCAGGTGACCGAGCAGGCCATCATGGACGGCATGATTCTCGTCAACCGCCACGGACACATCGCCTGCACGCAGGGCGGTGAAAGCTTTGCCGGCATGCTGCGGGCCGATGAGCTCGGCCTGCTGGAGAAGGACGAGTTCTGCGTGCTCGACTCCACGGCGCACGCCCTGAAGTTCGCCGGATTCCAGAACATGTATTTCGAGGATTCCTTCCCTGCCGAATACGGCGTGAAGGCCCGGCCCGAGCTCGTGAACCATCCGCAGCTTCTGCTTTCCGCAGAGGAGCGCGAGGCCATGCCTGCCGGAGAGTTCACCCGGGCCGCGGCGCTTGCCGTGGCCAGAGCTGCGGGACTGGATGCCAGAGACTAGACTTGTCCATGCCGAACCCGGCCCTCGCGAGGCGGATGTCGGAATTTCGGCGGAAAGACACGATGTTCGCAGTGCCGCGCGTCCGGCCTTCCGAAGGCATGCCTTCTCGGAAGCCGGACACCGGAGCACTGCGGAGCCGGCAGTTTTGGGAGAAGCCGCTTGACAGCGTGTGGCGCACAGGCTATCCCTCATGCATCGGATACTCCAGACAGGTGTCCGATGCTCAACTCGGAATTCTTAACTTGCGCCGAACAACGTTTCGGCCGAACATTGGAGGCTGTTATGGGCTACAAGATTACTTTTGATGCGGACAAGTGCGTCGGCTGCGGCCAGTGCGTGGACATCTGCCCCGTTTCCGTGTGGGAAATGCACGACGGCAAGAGCGATCCCGTCAACGCTGAAGAATGCCTCGGCTGCGAATCCTGCACCGGCGTTTGCGAACACGACGCCATCACCATCGAAGAAGACTAACGTTCGAGGTTTTCCTCGGCGAGGGCGGCTCAGGCCGTCCGGGCTTTCGCGTTTTCGCGGAGCCGGCGGATGATCGGAGTCATCCGCAAAGCTGACTGAACCGCCGTTTCCCGGCGGCCCATGTGAGCCTGTTGCCGCCGGATGGGCTTTGCTCATCCGGCGGTTTTTTAACCGTTTTTCAGTGGGAACTATGATGACCAACCCGGAATTGGACGCTATTTTTCAGGAGTACGCGCAGCTTGCCGCGCAGGCGGATCAGCTTTTCGAGCGAGTGAAGAACCAGTTTCCTGAAGAGGTGGCCTGCGCCTCGGGCTGCAGCAGCTGCTGCCATGCGGCCTTCGATCTTTCCCTTGTGGAGGCCATGGCGCTGAACCGGGCATTCAACAAGGAATTTGACTTCGGCATTCGCCGTTCCGCCGTGCTTCAGGCCGCAGGCGACGTCGACCGCCAGCTCGCCCGTCTCAAGCATCATTATTTTCAGCAGGCCCGTCAGGGCATGAGCGACGAGGAAATCATGCTGGAGGCCGCAAAGGAGCGCATCCGCTGCCCTCTGCTCGGTCTGGACAACACCTGTCTGCTCTATGAGCACAGGCCCATCACCTGCCGTCTTTACGGCATTCCTACCTCCATTCACGGCAAGGCCCACGTTTGCGGGGAATGCCGTTTCAAGAAGGGACAGCCCTACCCCACCGTGGCGCTTGACCGCATTCAGGACCGTCTGGCCGACATGAGCCGCCGCATCGGCGCGGCCGTGGGCTCCCGTTTCCGTGAGCTGCACCGCGTGTACGTTCCCGTGTCCATGGCGCTCATCACCAAGTATGACGACGCCTATCTCGGCGTTGGTCCGGCCCCGAAGGAGTAGCCATGTCCATCGCTTCGCTTCTGCGCAATGAAAAGCCCCGCGAGCTTACCGCCGATGAGGAAAAGCTCAAGCGGGATCTGTATGAGAAGATACCTCCGAGGCGGCGCAAGTTCATCGACCGCATAGGCTATGAAAACTGGGATCCTTTTCCCGAGCCTAACGATCCTGTTGAAATACGCACCGACATCACCAAGCGCACGGCCCAGCAGCTCATGAAGGAATTCATGAAGTCGAAAAAGTGCGAGGCTCAGCTTGCCGGTGAATCCGATCCCGGCGAGGCGTTCATTCAGGGCGCCATGGAAGCTGCCATAGGCGTAGTCAACAAGCAGGACAAATTTTTGGGCGCCTATGAGTTTGCCGCCTGGTATCACGAACTCCTAAAGAAGGAAGGTCATCTCCAATGAAAGACCGCTATGACGACATTCATGAGTATATTCACGATCTTCAGGAAGAAATTGAAAAAGATCCCAAGTGTGCCATACACCACTACAATCTCGGTGTTGCCATGCTTTCTCTCGGTGACTATGCCGAGGCCGAGGAATGCTTCCTGAACGCCGTCCGCAATTCCGGCCACATGGCCGAGGCCTTCGTGCAGCTCGGCGGCCTCTGCCTGCGCCGCGGCGATCTTGACGGATGCATGCAGTACAACAAGGAAGCCGCGCAATGCCGCGCCAAGTTTCCCGTCGCCTGGGGCAACATCGGCTTCGTGCATCTGCAGAAGGGCGAAGTGGACGATGCCATTGCCGCCCTGCACAAGGCGCTCACCTGGGATCCGAACTACCTGCAGGCCCGCGCCACCTTCGCTTCCGCCCTGTATATGAAGGGCGAATATGAAAAGAGCGCGGAAATGAGCCGCATGGTTCTCAAGCAGGAGCCTTCCTTTGCTCCAGCCTGGAACAATCTCTCTCTGGCCTGCTTTGAGCTCGGAGACGTGGAAAAGGCCAAGGAATACGCGGAGAAGGCCTGTGAATTCGGCTACGACGTCGCCGACGACTACTGGAAGATGATTACCGAAGCCCTCGAAAAGAAGGAAGCGGAAAAGGCATAGAGCGTTTTTTTCTGCACGAACGGTTGTTTTGCAGCCGCTGCAAAAGACTGGCGCGATGTCCTGCAAGGGAAATCGGCGCCGGTCTTTTGCTGCATGACGGAGGAGTCGGAGAAAAGACAGGGACTTTTTCCGGCAAAATGGGAGATTGGCGGACAAATACTTGTCAATGAAGCATGAGTTTGTTATTGAAGGTACAAATGGGCTTGAGGAGAGTTTGTTTTTAATTTTTTAAGCAGGGGACTTTTTATGGCTAATGAAAACATAGTCGTTGACGATGGCCGCGCAAAATGGTCTGACCTCTGGCTGAAGGAAGACTATTGGGCGATATGGATCGGGTTCTTCATCCTGATCATCTCCGGCCTCATCATGATGAATGGCCGTGCCGACATCGAAGCCCAGCTCAGCAAGTATGACGCCGTCATCGCCGCTGAAAAGGCCAAGCCTATCAAAACCATCGAGCTTATTCAGGCTCAGGCCTCGAAGAAGGCTGTTGCCGGCAGCAAGCTGCCTGCCGCCAAGACCATCATCGGCTACCTCAAGACTCCCGCCAAGTGGTCCGGGAATCCCATGGATTCCTTTGTGACGCACATGGATGAATCGGCCAAGCCCGCCGCCGACGCCGCCGCCAAGGCTGCCGCCGACGCGCTTGCCGCCGCCAGGATCGCTCAGGATGCCGCTTCCGCCGCCTCCTATCAGAATGCCGATCTGAACAAGGCCGCCGAAACCGCCATCGCCGACTGGCAGAAGGCCGACAGTGCCGCCTCCAAGGCCAAGGCCAAGGTCGGTTCCGACACCAACCTCATTCCCGGTCTCATCATTCTCGGCATCAGCCTCGGCGTGATCACCGCCATAGGCATGGGCGTCATGGGCTTCAACATGGTTCAGTACTTCATCGGCTTCCTCGGTGTGTACGTGCTGTGCCTGTTCGCCAACTTCCTCGGCGGCTACAAGCCCACGGCCACCTACGGCCTCAACGCCGAAATCTGGTCCATCATCGTCGGCATGGTGGTGGCCAACACCATCGGCACGCCCAAGTGGATGAAGCCCGCCGTGCAGGTTGAATACTTCATCAAGGCCGGTCTCGTGCTGCTCGGCGCCGAAGTGCTGTTCAACAAGATCCTCGCCATCGGCATTCCCGGCATCTTCGTGGCCTGGGTGGTCACTCCCATCGTGCTGATCTCCACCTACATCTTCGGTCAGACCGTTCTGAAGATGCCCTCCAAGACCCTGAACATCACCATCTCGGCCGACATGTCCGTGTGCGGCACCTCCGCCGCCATCGCCGTGGCCGCCGCCTGCCGCGCCAAGAAGGAAGAGCTGACCCTGTCAGTCGGTCTTTCCATGGTGTTCACCGCCATCATGATGATCGCCATGCCCGCCTTCATCAAGGCCGTGGGCATGCCTGAAGTGCTCGGCGGCGCCTGGATCGGCGGTACCATCGACGCCACGGGCTCCGTGGCCGCCGCCGGCGCCTTCATCGGTCCCAAGGCTCTGCAGGTTGCTGCCACCATCAAGATGATCCAGAACGTGCTCATCGGCGTGAGCGCCTTCTGCGTGGCCATCTACTTCGCCACCAAGGTTGAAGCTCATGAAGAAGGCGTGAAGGTCGGTCCCATGGAAATCTGGAACCGCTTCCCCAAGTTCGTCATCGGCTTCCTCACCGCCTCCATCGTGCTGTCCACCATCGCCGGCAACCTCGGCGCTGATCTCGGCAATGCCCTGATCTCCAACGGCACCAACAAGATCACCGTGCCTCTGCGCGGCTGGTTCTTCGCCCTGGCCTTCATCTCCATCGGTCTGGCCACCAACTTCAAGGAACTTGCCGGTTACTTCAAGGGCGGCAAGCCCATCATCCTGTACGTCTGCGGTCAGTCCTTCAACCTGGCTCTGACGCTCCTCATGGCCTGGATCATGTTCTACAAGGTGTTCCCGGAAATCACTGCAAGCATCTAACTGCAACACTGAACGTTGTCCGCACCGCCTTTCGGCGGTGCGGACTGTGGATTTCAAATGACTTCTCTCTCCTCTTCCAGCAGAAAGGTCGCATGGCTGAAGCTCGTTGTGCTCAGCATTGTCACATGGCTGTTTTTGGGTGAATTCCTTCCGTGGGTGTACGACGTGGTTCCTCCTCTTCGTCACTCCCGTGATCAGCAGGCAAAGTTCGACATTTCGGCAGGAGCCATTTATTACACTGACGTGCCTGTTTCTCTGGACAGCGAAATGGCCTCCCGCGAGGCCGTCCAAAAGGCCATTGAGCTTCGGGCTTCTTCCATGTAATTTTTTTGTCAGGAAATATTGTAAAATGCCGCAGGCGTATGCCTTCGGCATTTTTTTTGGAGAGACTTCCCTATTGTTCTGCCGGCGGCCTCTGTGCTATTCTTCCGCAGGACGCCGTTTTGTGCCGTGCGCGGCCGCGTCTGAATCTTCATCAATTCAATGGAACATCATATGCAGCATATTGAAAGCATGGGGGACAAGTGGTTCGCCCTTGGAGTTGCCCTTAAAGACATCAACGGCGTCATTGCCACCACTCTGGAACTCGGAGGCAGCCGTCCCGCGTGGAGCATGAGGGACGACGAGGTGGAGCGCATGCTCATGGCCTGGCCCAGCGACTCTCTTCTGCGCACGTCCGTGCTCATGGCGGGCAAGCCGGAGGGCAGTCTTTCCGTCGTGGCCGTGGCCCCGTTCATGGAAGGCTTTGCCAACACCATGACCATTCAGGACGTCTACCCCTGGAAGGACAATCACGCGGGGGAAATCCTCGCGGCGACCGAGAATTTTCCTCCGTTCTGGTTCTATGATCCGCTCTTTTTCCGCGATGCGGAAGGCGAGGTCAAGGGCAAAAGCTGTCAGATTCTGCTTTCCGGTCTCTGCTTCGGCATTCGCCGCGCCCTGCTCGACGAGCTGACCGTGACGGAAGGTCCGGCCTACGAAAAGCACGCGCTGGAATGGATGAAGCAGCATCCCGACAAGACGCGTCTCGACGTGCCTGCGCTCAAGATTCCGCTCAAGGGCAGGACGCTCATCGACATCACCGACCGTTGCTGCGAGTATCAGTGCCGCGCCAACATTTTTGATGTCGACAGCTTCATGTTCGGTCCGGAAAACTCCCAGATGAAGATATACCGTTTCGGCGTGGGCTTCGGTGATCCCGAAAATCCCCTCTATGCCATCATCTATGTCCCGGAACGCGTGTGCGTCAAAGGCTACGAGCCCAAGGAAGGCGACGACGTGGACATGATCTTCTGGCTCCAGGGCCGTGTGGACGACACGGAGGGCATGGTTGCCCAGGAAACGGAAGAGACCGTCATCCCCGAACCGAACAAGGATTAGCATGGAAGCGCTGAAGAATGTCATGCTTCGCGTGGCGGGCATTATTGAAGAGTCCATCGTGGATGGACCGGGGCTCCGCTTCGTGCTTTTTCTTCAGGGCTGCCGCACGCACTGCAAGGGCTGCCAGAATCCGCAGACGTGGGATTTTGACGGAGGAACGCTGGTTTCGGCCGAGGACATACTCTCCCGCATCCAGTGCGATCCTCTGGTGCACGGCATCACCTTCAGCGGGGGAGAGCCGTTTGAACAGGCAACGGACCTGCTTCCCCTGGCCGAGGAGCTGAAAAGGCGCGGCTATCATCTCATGGCCTTCAGCGGCTACACCTTTGAACAACTGCTCCCGAAGCCCGGATGCCGGGAACTGCTTTCCCTTCTGGATCTTCTGGTGGACGGCCCCTTCATTGAGGCGGAAAAGTCGCTGGAACTGCGCTTTCGCGGTTCGCGCAATCAGCGCATCATCAATCTGTCGGCTTCGAGAGCTGCCGGCTGGGAGCCGGTGCTGGATGAGCT
This sequence comes from bacterium, assembly GCA_037230945.1. Classification (GTDB taxonomy): domain Bacteria; phylum Desulfobacterota; class Desulfovibrionia; order Desulfovibrionales; family Desulfovibrionaceae; genus Mailhella. The sequence continues at coordinate 39,220 of JAXUUT010000076.1, read as the reverse complement.
GAACGGTCAGGTGGAACGGTAGCGCCGTCTTTGCCGATGTTTGTCGGGCCCGTCGTCTCCCCGGAGACGGCGGGCTTTTGTGTTCCTGTCCGGAGCGTCGTTCGGAACGCGGGGAGAAATGAGTCTCGAAGTAGAAGCGAGGGACGGAAGGCTGAGGGAAAGAAGCCTGGGTTCTTCACCTGCGGGAAATGCGTCTGCTTCCAGTTTGAGGCTCGTGCTCCGGCTGCCGGTCCCTCTTCAAGAGGAAAGGAAGAAACGTGTCTTCTGCGGCGTCTGAGACGGGTGTATCGTTGCGGGGAAAACAGGGAGTCGCCTCGGTTTTGCAGAAGAGAGAACCGGAAGCAGTTTTTTCGTTGCTGGAGAAGGGAACGCCGGGCTGCTTGCGCAGTCCGGACGCAGACGGAAGTCGCGTTGCGCGTTGATGCGCTTTTTGTTGCGCTCTTGAAGCGTTGCCGTGAGCGTTCAAGGATTGGTCTTCCCCCTGTGCCGCGGCATGTCCGGCTTCAGACAGAAAAAAGCGGGGACGAACCCTTCGGTCCGTCCCCGCTTCGATTTTGTGCGGCGGAAGCTACTTCCAGCTGTCCATGCTGCAATGCTTCACGCGGTCGCGCTCTTCCGCGGCCTTGGCGTCATTGAAGCGGTCGAGAGTGCCGACGAGGTAGCCGGTGATGCGGCGGATACGCTCGAACTTGACATTGGAACCGACGAGAATCTGATCGGTGGTAGCAGCCACATCGGACTTGCAATGGATCATGAGAACGCTCCTTAAAGTTTGATATTCGCAATTTTGTCAGGGGCTTCGCTTTTTTCGTCGCTGGTGCGGCTGTCACGGATGTAGCCCTTGAGCTGTTTCAGAACGGAAAGGGGAATGCCTTCGCCGTCGTGTCTGCCGCAGCGGGGGCAGACATCGCCGATGATGCCGGTATATCCGCATACGGGATCGCGATCGACGGGATGGTTGATGGATCCGTAGCCTATGCCCATTTCCTTCATGGCCTTGACGATGTCTTCAAAGGCCTGGAGGTTGTTGAGCGGATCGCCGTCCACTTCCACATAGCTGATGTGGCCGCCGTTGGTGAGGGCGTGGTAGGGCGCTTCAAGACGGATCTTGTTGAAGGCATTGATGGGAAAATACACCGGAATGTGGAAGGAGTTGGTGTAGTAGTCCCTGTCGGTGATGCCGGGAATGTTGCCGAACAGCTTGCGGTCGTACTTGACGAAGCGACCGGCGAGGCCTTCGGCGGGCGTGGCGATGACGGTGAAGTTGAGACCGGTTTCCTCGCCCTTGGCGTCGGAGCGCTCGCGGATGGTGCGTACGATGCGCAGGCCGAGTTCCTGAGCCTCTTCGGATTCACCGTGATGGACGCCGATGAGGGCTTTCAGACATTCGGCAAGACCGATGAAGCCGGTGGTCAGCGTGCCGTGCTTGAGCACTTCGCCCACTTCGTCGTTGGGCGCAAGCTCGTCGGAATCCAGCCAGATGCCCTGTCCCATGAGGAAGGGATAGTTGCGGCAGCGCTTGTGGCTCTGAATTTCAAAGCGCTCGAGCAGCTGACCGAACACGAGGTCGATCTTTTCGTTGAGTTCCTCGAAGAATCCTTCCACGTCGCCGCGATGCTTGAGACCGAGACGGGGCAGGTTGATGGACGTGAACGACAGGTTGCCGCGGCCGAAGGTGGTTTCGCGCTCGGGATCGTAGCGGTTGGCCATGACGCGGGTACGGCAGCCCATGTAGGCGACTTCATGGTTGGGATCGTCGCCCTTGAGATAGGGGGCGTTGAACGGCGCATCCATGAAGGAGAAGTTCGGGAACAGACGCTTGGCCGACACGCGGCAGGCCAGCTTGAACATGTCGTAGTTGGGGTCTTCGGGATTGAAGCTGTAGCCCTCGCGCACCTTGAAGATGTGGATGGGGAAGATGGGCGTTTCGCCGTTTCCGAGACCGGCATCTTCGGCAAGGAGCGTGTTCTTGATGACCATGCGGCCTTCGGGCGTGGTGTCCGTGCCGTAGTTGATGGAACTGAAGGGCACCTGAGCGCCGGCACGGCTGTGCATGGTGTTCAGGTTGTGAATGAGCCCTTCCATGGCCTGATAGGTGTCCTTGTCGGTCTTGGCGATGGCCTTGTCGATGACGTGGGAGGCTTCCTTTTCGGAAAGTTTCGCCATGAGCTGCTCTTTCACGAAGGCAAGGCCGTCCTTGTCGAGAATGGACCGGAAGGAGGCGTATTCCCCGGTGGGGAAGGCATGCTTGCGAAGAGCGGCCTTCACGTCCTTGCGGAAGTCTTCCGGCGCGTCGCGCATGTCGAGGGCGAGGTCGACGTTCTTGATGAAGCTGCGGGCCACGCCCGGGGCGAGACCGTACTCGAAGTTCGGAATGCTCTGGCCGCCATGCTGGTCGTTCTGGTTGGACTGGATGGCGATGCAGGCGAGAGCGCTCGCGCACTGGATGCTGTTGGGTTCGCGCAAAAAGCCGTGACCGGTGTTGAAGCCGCCGGTAAAGAGCTTCTTGATGTCGATCTGACAGCAGGTAGTGGTGAGAGAAAGGAAGTCCAGGTCGTGAATGTGGATGTCGCCCTCTTCGTGAGCGCGGCTGTACTCGGGCGAGAGCAGGTAGTTCTTGTAGAAAGCCTTGGCGGCCTCGCTGCCGTAGCGGAGCATGGTGCCCATGGGCGTGTCGCCGTCGATGTTGGCGTTTTCGCGCTTGAGATCGAGCTCCTTGGCATCGGTGAAGGAAAGATCCTTCAGGGTGTTCATGAGCCTGGTCTTCATTTCGCGTACGCGGGTGCGCTCGTTGCGATAGAGAATGTAGGCCTTGGCCGTGCGGGCATGGCCGGCTTCGATGAGAACCTTTTCCACCAGATCCTGCACATGTTCCACGTCAGGGGTGTCGCCGCCTTCGGCCTCGAGCATGTCGAGCACCTGATCGGCCAGGTTGCGGGACATGGCACGGTCGGTGCCGCCCTGCGCCTTGGCCGCTCGGAAGATCGCCTCGTCGATCTTGGCGATGTCGAAGGGGACAACTCTAGAGTCGCGTTTCTTGATGAAGCGAATCATAAACTCTGCAACCTCTGATGAACTTGAAAATTCCTGGGGATCCAGGGATGTGCGCCGTATGCTCGGCTTTGTGGCAACAGCGCGATTATACAGACAAAAAAACTCGGGTCCCATACCGATGACAGCGTTTTTGTCCGCTGTCCCAAGCCGTTTGGGTATTCTTTTCCCGACCCGAGAAGAAGAGCCTAGCCTGCCGGAAGGAGTGGGTCAAGCATCGTTCCGAAAAGAACTGAGGCTTATCCCATACTCCTGTCATGAGATTCGTCTGAGGGCGCGGCTCCGGGGCGGCCCAAAAAATTTTTTGTGCAGGAAGCGGCCTCGAAGGAGCTCTTGACAACGCCAGGCGTCGCGGGTAAAACGTCTTCACGCAGTGGAAGGTAAGATTCATTTCGGGTCTTGCCTTTCTTACATCCTGATGCACCGCGCAAGGCGGTTCTGGTAGGGTGGCCTGACGACGGCCTCCCTTTTTTATTATATAAGGTATGATACATGGGAAAAGGTCTTTCTCCTGAACAGCTCGTCCGTCGCGTGCGCGAGGCGGCCGAGCCTGTCATCGCGTCGTTCGGCCTGATGCTCTGGGGCATCGAGGTCGTGGCCGGCGGGCGCACGGTGGTGCGCGTGTATGTGGATGCTCCGGCCGGAAGCACGGCCTCGGAAGGCGGCAGCGGTGAGGACGGCGTGCTGGAAGGCGTGTCCGTGGATCAGTGCGCGGAAATTTCGCGCATGGTGGGACTGGCGCTCGACGTGGACGAGGTGTTTTCCGACGCGTGGGTGCTGGAAGTTTCGTCTCCCGGCATGGACCGGCTGTTTTTCGAACCCTCCCAGCTCGCTCCCTATGCGGGGCGTGAGCTGGATGTGATGCTCTCCGATCCCCATCCCGACATCGCCGGAAGGCGCAAGTTCAGGGGACCGCTCGTGAGCGTTGCGGGCGATTCTTTCGTCATGGAGGTGCTTCTTGCTCCCGCCGAGGGAGAAAAGCCCGCTCCTTCCAATGTTTCCATTCGATGGGACTGGGTGAGAAAGGCGCGCCTCGTCCCTGTTTTTCCTGACACCAGCAAGCCCGGAGCCGGAAAGAACGCGAAAAAGGCGGCCGGCAAAGGCGGAGGTAAGCAAGCATGAGCCTGGAACTGAAGAAAGCCATTGAACAGATCAGCAAGGACAGAGGGCTGGATCGTGATATGCTCATCAGCACGCTTGAAGAAGCCGTGCGCACGTCCGTGACCCGCAAGTACGGCGACGATCTGGACGTGGAAGTGCATTACAGCGACGACACCGGCGACATTGAGGTGTTCCAGTTCAAGTTCGTCGTGGACGAGGTGGAAGACCCTCTCACCCAGATTTCCCTGGAGGACGCCCGTCAGCACGATCCTTCCATTCAGATCGACGACGAAATGGGCTTCCGTCTCAAGGTGGAGGATCTCGGCCGCATCGCCGCCCAGTCCGCCAAGCAGGTGATCATTCAGCGCATGCGCGACGCCGAGCAGGAACTCATCTATGAAGAGTTCAAGGACCGCGTGGGCGAGATCGTGAGCGGCATGGTGCAGCGTCGCGACAAGGGAGGCTGGGTCATCAATCTCGGCCGTACCGAAGCCCTGCTGCCCCGCGAAGAGCAGATTCCCAGAGAACATTACAAGCGCAACGACCGCATTCAGGCGCTCATCATCGACGTGCGCCGCGAAGGCCGCGGCCCGCAGGTCATCATTTCCCGTGCGCACCGCGACTACATGGCCGCGCTGTTCCGTCGTGAAGTGCCCGAAGTGGACGACGGCAGCGTGCAGATCATGGGCGTGGCCCGCGATCCCGGTTCCCGCGCCAAGGTGGCCGTGCTCTCCCGTGAGCGCGACATCGACGCCGTGGGTGCCTGCGTGGGCGTGCGCGGTTCCCGCATTCAGAACATCGTGCAGGAGCTGCACGGCGAGCGCATAGACATCGTGGTGTGGAGTCCCGACATCGCCACCTATGCCCGCAATGCCCTGGCTCCGGCCATTGTGTCCCGCATCAACGTGGACGAGGCTTCCAATCTTCTGGAAGTCACTGTGCCCGACGATCAGCTCACCAACGCCATCGGCCGCAAGGGCCAGAACGTCAAGCTGGCCGCCAAGCTTCTCGGCTGGAAGATCGATATCTTCACCGAATCCCGCTATCACGAAGCCAACGCCGCCGGTCGCGGACTGGAACAGGTGGCCAGCGTGGCCGAAATTCCCGTGGACAGACTCATGGAAGCCGGTTTCCGTTCGCTTGACGCCCTGCGCGCCGCTTCGGACGAGGAACTTGCCGAAAAGCTCGAACTGACCTCCGCGCGCATTGCCGATCTGCGCGCCGCCGTGAATTTCCTCAGCCCCGTGGTGGAAGGCGAAGCCGAAGCCGAGGAAAAAGCGGAATCCGGCGAGGAATAGAGCATGGAGGATTGGCAGGGACCCGTACGCATGTGTGTCGTATGCAGACGGCGCTTTGCCAAGTCGCAGCTCCTGCGTCATGTGTCTGCCCCAGAAGGCGCCGCCGCCGGGAACGGGCTTGAAGCAGATGAAGCTCAGACAAGGCCGGGAAGAGGCTGGTATGTATGCGACGACCCGGCTTGCCGGGCGCGTTTTGCGGGCATGAAATTCAGGCGCAAATCTCACAAGGGGAGAAAGAATGGATAAGATAAAGATAAAGGATGCCGCGCTCGAACAGGGCATGAAGCCCGAGGAGCTGGTGGCCCGCCTGCGCGAGGCCGGGATAGAAAAGACGGTCAAAGGTTCCATCTCCCCGGAAGAATACGAAAAAGTCAAGGTTAAAAAGTCGGAGGCCTCTGTGGAAGTTGTCCGCAAAGACGTTATTATACGTCGTCGTTCCAAGCCGGCAGCGGCGGAAGCTCCTGCCGCTCCCGTAGTCGAAGAGAAGCCCGCGGCTCCTGCCGCCGCGGTGGAAACCGCCGCTCCCGCCGCTCCCGAAACCGGAGCCGCGGAGCCTAAGAGCGCACCCGCCGCGGAAAAGGCCCCCAAGAAGGCCAGAGCTCCCCGTGAGGCCGCTCCCGTGGCGCGCATCGTGCGTCCTGCGCGCGTGGTGACGCCGGAACCCGCTCCCGCGCCTGCGGCTCCTGCTGCCGTCGTGGAGGAAAAGGTGGCTCCTGCCGGGAAGCCTGCGGCTGAAAAGCCCGCCAGGAGTGCCGAGGCGAAGCCCGCTCCCGAAGCCGGAGCGGTGGAAAAGCCTGCTGCCGTTGAAAAGCCCGCTGCGGAAAAGGAAGCCGACAAGGCTCCCCGCGCCCGCAAGGTGGAGACTCCCGCGGCGCGCATCGTTACCCCCCGTCCCGCCACGGTGGTGACGCCTGCCGCACAGGAAGCAAAGCCCGAAGCAAAGGCTGCCGCAGTGGTTGAAGCTCCGAAGCCTGAGCGCGCCCGCAGGGCTCCTGCCGCTTCCGCCGAGCCTGAAGGCTCTTCGCAGCCCAGTCTTCTGCCTCCCGTGCAGGAACGTCGTCACGTTTCCGAGGAGAATGAAGGCGAGGATGCCCGCAGAAAGCCTCAGCCTGCCGCCGACAGCGCGCCCCGCGTGCGCGTGATTTCCCGTCCCGATCCTACGCAGGCCCGCATCATCCGTCCTGCGTCGCCTTCCGATGGTCGTCCTTCCCGCGACGGCGACTCCCGTCGCGACGGAGCTCGCCGCGACAACCGCAATGCCCGTCCCGATGCCCGCGACGGCCGCGAGAACGACAGCCGCGACAATCGCGACAATCGCCGTTCCGGCGGCAACCGTCCTTCCGGCAACCGTCCTGCGGGTCGTTCTTCCGGCGGCGCTTCCTTCACGCCTCCCTTCGGCCAGCAGCCGCCCATGGACAATGAGCAGAGCCGCAAGAAGCGCAACAACAAGAACCGGCGCACTCCCGACTTCCCTCAGGATTCCGACGACTTCAGCCGTCGTCACGGCGCTCCCGACATGGATGACGACGAGGGCATGGTCCGTACCCGCCGCTCGCACAAGCCCAAGAAGCAGCAGCATCAGGTGCAGAGCCAGTCCACGCAGCCCATGAAGGCCGCAAAGCGCAAGATCCGCATTGAGGAGTCCATCCGCGTGGCGGATCTCGCCCATCAGATGGGCGTGAAGTCCAGCGAGATCATCAAGATTCTGTTCGGTCTCGGCGTGATGGCCACCATCAACAACGCCCTCGACATCGACACGGCCACGCTGGTGGCCTCGGAATTCGGCTACGAAGTGGAAAAGGTGGGCTTCTCTGAAGAAGATTACCTGGTGCCCACCGTGGTGGACACGCCCGAAATGCTCAAGCCCCGTCCTCCGGTCGTGACCATCATGGGCCACGTCGACCACGGCAAGACTTCGCTTCTTGACGCCATCCGCAAGACCAGCGTGACCAGCGGCGAAGCGGGCGGCATCACGCAGCACATCGGCGCCTATCACGTCAAGACCAAGCGCGGCGACATCGTGTTCCTCGACACTCCCGGTCACGCGGCCTTCACCGCCATGCGTGCCCGCGGTGCGCAGGTGACCGACCTCGTGGTGCTCGTGGTGGCCGCCGACGACGGCGTCATGGAGCAGACCCGTGAAGCCATCAACCATTCCCGCGCCGCCGGCGTGCCCATTCTGGTGGCCGTGAACAAGATAGACAAGGAAACCGCCAATCCCGACCGCGTGCTTCGCGAGCTTTCCGAGCTCGGTCTGCAGCCCGAAGCCTGGGGCGGCGACACTGTGGTGGGCATGGTTTCCGCCAAGACCGGCAAGGGCCTCGACGAGCTTCTGGAACTCATTGCCCTGCAGGCCGAAATTCTGGAACTCAAGGCCAACCCCAACAAGCCCGCCCGCGGTCACGTGGTGGAAGCCAAGCTCGACAAGGGCCGCGGTCCCGTGGCCACCGTGCTGGTGCAGGAAGGCACGCTCCATCAGGGCGACGTGTTCGTGTGCGGCGTGTTTGCCGGTCGCGTGCGCGCCCTGTTCAACGATCAGGGCCGCAAGATCAAGGAAGCCGGACCCTCCATGCCCGTGGAAATTCAGGGCTTTGAAGGCGTGCCGGAAGCCGGCGACGAGTTCGTGTGCCTTGATGACGAAAAGCTGGCCCGCCGCATTGCCGAATCCCGTGCCACCAAGCTGCGCGAGAAGGAACTCGCCAAGGTGTCCCGCGTGACCCTTGAGAACTTCCTCAAGCAGAGCGCAGACACGCAGGAAGCGCAGGTGCTCAACGTGGTGCTCAAGGCCGACGTTCAGGGCTCTTTGGAAGCCATTACCGAGTCTCTGCGCAAGCTCAGCACCGACAAGGTCCGCATCGACATCATCCATGGCGGCGCCGGTGCCATTTCGGAATCCGACGTCATGCTGGCCGCGGCTTCCAACGCCATCATCATCGGCTTCAACGTGCGTCCTACGGCCAAGGTCAAGAAAGTGGCCGAGCAGGAGCAGGTGGACATCCGCTTCTACGACATCATCTACAAGCTGGTGGATGAGATCAAGAGCGCCATGGCCGGTCTGCTGGCTCCCGTCTCCAAGGAAGTCTACCTCGGACAGGCGGAAGTGCGTCAGACCTTCTCCGTGCCCAAGGTCGGCCTCATCGCCGGCTGCATGGTCACCGACGGCAAGATCACCCGCACGGCCAACGTGCGTCTGCTGCGTGACGGCGTGGTGGTCTACACCGGCAAGGTCGCGTCCCTCAAGCGCCTCAAGGACGATGCCCGCGAAGTGGTGCGCAACCTTGAGTGCGGCGTGGGCCTCGAAAACTTCCACGACATCAAGATCGGCGACATCATCGAAGCCTTTGAGGTGGTGGAAGAGGCGGCCTCTCTCGACTAGCCTGAGCGTCCCGGAACGTCGCGTTTCCGGGCGTGCTTTCCGTTCTGTTCTTTCAGGAGTTTTTTGAAAGGAGGGAGCGGAACGATCAATGCATACGACAGTGCCGGAAGAACGCATCCGTTCTTCCGGCACTGTCGGTTTAAGCGTTCGGGAGACCTTGCGGTCTGAGGTCATGGAGAAAAAGGCTCGTTGAAGGGCTTTCGCGGCTCCCGGCGGAAAGAGGGACTCCGGCCATGACTGCGCCGCTCCCCGGACTGAAAACGCGCCGCCCTGCGACATGCGGGACGGCGCGTTGCGGTACAGTTCGACGGGAGCGGTCCGGCATGTGAACCAGACTCCCGCGAACTGCGGAGGGCGCGCAAAATCAGATGGCCTGCACGGCGCGCATGGCGTCGCCCGTGGCCTGAAGAATTTTTCCGGCGTGCACGCAGTCGCCTATGGCCGTGCAGCGTATGCCTGCCTCATCCAGCGCCTTTTTGAGCGTCTGGTCGGCGCGTGCGCCCAGAGCGAGCACCACGGAATCGAACGGGTCCGTCACCGAGACGTTGCCTTTGTCATCCAGCATGGTCACGCGTCCCTTGCTCAGGGACTGCACCTTGCAGTTCGTGCGTATGGTCACGCCGAGGGCGGAAAGACGGTCCTTGAGCGATTCACGCATGGGAAGGTACATGTCTCTTGCGATGTCGCCCGTCATTTCCACGATGTCCACATGGCGACCTGTGCGGGCGATTTCCTCGGCGGTTTCCGCACCCACGAGGCCGCCGCCTATGACGACCACGCGTCTGCCGAGCTTTTCAAGGCTGTCGCGCAGAATGTCGTTGGCAAAGAAGTGCGGCGTATCCTCAAGGCCGGGGAAGGGAAGGAAGACCGGGAGGCTGCCCGTAGCCACGAGCACGTGATCCGCGCTGAAATTCCTGACGAAGTCGGCGTCCACGGGGCAGTTCAGCCGGATGTCCACGCCGGCATCCTTCAGTCTGCGTTCCATGTGGAAGAGGTAGATGGCAATGTCGGTTTTCAGGGGCGGCTGGGAAGCGAGGAAGAACTGACCTCCGAGGCGGGCATCCTTTTCGCAGAGCGTGACGTGATGTCCCCGTCTGGCCGCGTACCAGGCCGCCTCCATGCCGGCGGGACCGCCGCCTATGACGAGCACGTTGCCGGGGCGTGCGGCCGGTTCCGAGGGCGAGCATTCCATTTCATGCCCCATGAAAGGATTGATGGCGCACAGCGTATCCAGTCCCTGTCCGGTGCGCAGGGCACAGCCGTCGTTGCAGCCGAGGCAGGGGCGCACGGCGCTGAGCTTGCCGGCGGCACTCAGCAAAGGAAGTTCAGGGTCGGCGATGAGGGCGCGTCCCATGGCCACAAAGTCGGCTATGCCGTTCTGAATGATGTCTTCGGCCTGAAACGCCGTCTTGATGCGGCCCGCGAGAATGAGCGGAAAATCCGGTCCCACGGCCTGCCGCACGGCAACCGCACGGGCAAGATTGATGATGCGGCCTTCCGTGGCGGGAGGAATCACCGTGTTGGGAGTGGCGTAGTTGCCGGACACGATGTGTATGGCGTCGATGCCGCATCTGGAGAAAATGGCGGCCGCGGCCGCGCCGTCCTGCAGGGAGAGGCCGCCGGGGTGACTTTCTTCCACGGAAAGGCGCAGCGTGACGGTGAAGTCGTCTCCTGTCGCCTCGCGCACGGCGCGGATGATCTCGCGGCAGAATCTGGTTCTGTTCTCCAGAGAGCCGCCGTATTCGTCGGTACGTCTGTTGGTGTACGGGGACAGGAACTGAGAAAGAAGATAGCCGTGCGCTCCGTGTATTTCCACGGCGTCGAATCCGGCGGACTTGGCCCGGCGGGCGGCGTCGGCAAAGCGCCGTATGATGGCCCGGATTTCTTCCCTGTCCAGAACGTGCACGGGCTCGTTTGAGTAGGAGACCGGGCAGTCGGAAGGCGCGACGATGACCTGTCCGGTGATGGCGCGGGAGGTCTCGCGACCGGCATGATGCAGCTGCACGGAAATCTTTCCGCCTGCGGCGTGGACGGCTTCGGTCAGCCGGGCAAGGCCGGGAATCCTGTTGTCTTCGTCTATGCGGACGCCGTGCGCAAAGCCCAGTCCCTGCGGGTCCACGCAGGTGGCCTCCAGAGTGTAGAGGCCCACGCCTCCTCTGGCACGTTCCACGGCATAGGCAATGAGTCTGTCGGTGACAAATCCGTCCTCGGAGGCGAAGCCGGTGACCATGGGGGGATAGATAATGCGGTTACGCAGTTCGATACGACCGAGCGTCGCGGGTTCGAGGCATTTCATGGGAAGATCCTTGTGGCGTTTTTGTTGAGGAGGCGCCTGAGCCGGATCCGGCTCAGGAGAGCGCGGCGGATTCTGGGGAAAAGGAACGGCGCCTGTGCGGGAGAAAGTTTTTTTCCGGGGAGAGAGGGGAGGTATGGAGCGCCGGTTCTCCGCTGTCCGTGGCAGGCGGATGGAGAAAACACGCCGGGCCTTTTGCCCGGCGTGTTTCAGAAGAGAACCTAGTTCAGGCCGAACAGGCGTTCTGCATTCTCGTGCAGGATCTTGGGAAGCACCATGGGATCGTAGCCCTGAGCCAGGAACTTGGGCAGGGCCTGCGTGTAGTCGGCGTAGGGATAGGCCGAGGCATAGCACATCTTGTCGCCGATGCAGGTGTTGGCGGCCTTGACGAGCAGATCGGCGCCGGGAAGATGACGGTAGATGGAGCTTTCAAAGTACAGGTTTTCATGACGCCAGACGATGGCGATGAGCTCCTGAGTGTAGGGGAATCCGGCGTGGGAGAGCAGCACCTTGAGGTTCGGAAGATCCGCGCAGATGTGGTCCACGGGGAGCGGGCTGCCCCATTCCATATAGGAGCCGCAGCGGATGGGCAGAGGTCCTATGGTGATGATGACGGGCACGCCGAGTTCGGCACACTTTTCATAGATGGGGTAGAAGCGCTTGTCGTCGGCAGTGGTCTTCAGGGCGAAGGGATCGACGGAGACGCCCTTGAGGCCGAGATCCTTGATCGCGTGTTCGATGTCGTCCTTGACGTGTTCGTTCAGCGGATCGGCGCCGGCCACGCCGATGAACACGGGATACTTGGCCACGAGGTCGGCAATGTACTGGTTGGGAATGTAGGCGCCGCCCGTGGAACGCATGTCGCGCCCAGAGCACACCGCACCGGTGATGCCCATTTTCTTGAAGTACTTCATGGTGACGTCAAGAGGCTCGGGCTTGAGCGGGCGGGTCTGGGTGACCCAGAAGTTCGCAGGCTCGGGATTGATGTAGCATTCAAATTCAGGCGTCAGAGGACGGAAGCGGCAGTCGATGATGGCCATGAGAAAAGCTCCTGTAGGAAAGTGGTTGGACGGGGGAGGGGATAATCCGCCGGAGTGGCGGGCTCGGGGAGGGGATGTTCCCGTCTTCCGGCGGAAACATCCCCGGAAGGAACGGGCTACTGCATGCAGCCTATTTCGCGATAGTACCTGGCCGCGCCGGGATGGATTTCAATGGGCAGATCCTTGCAGACGCGTTCGGGAGTGATGGTGTCCCAGGCCGGGAAGGCAAGGGCTATGTCCTTGCGGCCTTCCACCAGCGCCTTGGCCATCTTGTAGGCGTCTTCGTCGGACACGTCGGCATTGATGACCAGACCGCTGGGGGCGGTGATGATGGGCACGTCTTCCTTCACCATGGGCTTATACATGGTGGTGGGGAGGATGCCGGGAGTCATGGCGTACTTTTCCTTGAGGTCCGAAAGCAGCTTGTCGTCAAAGGGCAGGAAGCGGAGATCCATGTCCTTGATGAGTTCGGATATGGCAAAGTGTTCGCCGGGATTGGTCATGCTCATGACGTCGAGCTGTCCTTCACGCATCATGCTGCCGCATTCGTTGGGAGTGCCGCCGTAGAGCGTGAAGCCGCGCTTCTGCAGGTCCTTCTTGGTGTAGCCGAGGCAGGCGAAGGTCCAGCGCACGAACATTTCCGCGTTGCCGCCCACCTTGGAGCCGAGGAAGACGCGCAGAGGCTTCTTGCTTTCCACGATGTCGCGGACGGTCTTGATTTCGCTGTCCGTGGGGACGGCGAAGATGACGCGGGTCATGTCGTCGAGATTGGCCAGGGCCTTGACGTTGACGGGCTTTCTGAAGGGTTCGACGCCGTCATGGGCGGCTTTCATGAAGGTGACGGCGGTAATGCCGATGAGGCTCTTGCCCTGTTCCACACGCATCACATTGGTGATGCCGCCGCCGGTGAACAGCGTGGTATCGAATTCGGGATACATGCCGGAAAGCACCTTGGCGTAAGCTCCGAGACCGACGTACCAGGCGCCTCCGGGAGCTGAGGCTGCAATGTCGACGCTTTTCTTTTCAGCGGCATGGGAGGAAAGGGGAGCGACGGTGAGGGCTGCGGCACACAGCGTGAGGGCGAGAATCCTTTTCAGCATGGCTTACTCCTGAGGAAGCTGGATGTTGAACAGATCGGCGGCGTTCTTGTAGAGCAGCTTGGGAAGCACTTCTTCCTTGAAGAGGGTCTTGAAGATGGCGAGACTTTCGACGATGGGCATGAGAGGATAGGCGGAACCGAACAGGAAGCGGTCCTGCAGCCAGGTGTTGGCGGCGGCGATGTAGTCCTGCGCTCCGGAGTTGTTCATGAGATACATGTCGGGGCACAGCCAGATGTTGTCCTGCCAGAAGCAGGCGCCGATGACGGCCTGCACCCAGGGCCAGCCGCCGTGGGACACCATGAATTTGCCCTTGGGGAAGTCGGCGGCGATGCGGCTGATGATTTCGGGGTTGCTGTAGGACACGTCGGGGCCGGCGCGGCCGCCGAGCATGAGGATGACGGGAATCTTGTGGGCCTGGCACATTTCATAGATGGGGTAGAGCCGGCGATCGTTGGCATACAGAGGAACGGCGCAGGCTCCGGGTTCCATGGAAACGGCCTTAAGCGGACCGTTGATGACGTGCTTTTCAATGTCGGCCATGGCCGAGGGAACGTTGGAGCAGTCCAGACCGGCGGCGCCCATGATGCGGCCGCCGAAATGTTCCGTCATTTCCACGACGTCGTCGTTGGAAACGTTGTAGCGGAAGTGACCGTTGCGGCCCGTGGCAAGAGCATAGGTGATGCCGGCTTCGTCCATTTCCTTGAGCATGAGCTCTTCGGAAATCTGCTGGACGGATTCAGGAGAAGTCAGGCCGAACTTGGCGCTGAAGGCCTTGTTCGCGGCCGGAGAGTACTGCTGCTTGAAGCTCTTGAACGGAGGACGGAGTCTTACGTCGATGACCATGATGATTCTCCTTGCAGAAAAAGTGGTTGCTGGTTTTCGGAAACGTTCCTCTGTTTGCGGAAAGGACGGGCATCAGTCTTCGGGGAGCGTGCATTCCTCTCCGACGGTGGGGATGGGGTCCTTCTTGTTGCGGATGTACTGGCAGATGATGACGAAGCCCATGCAGGCGATGCCTATGATGTCGGTGATGAACCCGGGGTAGAACAGGCAGAGACCGCCTATGAGGAGCAGGATTCGTTCAGGCACGGTGCAGGAGCGGAGCAGCCAGTTCTGAAGTGCGCCGGACAGACCGATGACGCCGATGATGGCCGTTATGGTGGCGGTGATCGAGGAGGTGATGTCGCCCTGCCAGAGCAGCGAAGGTTCGTACACGAACATGATGGGCACCACGAAGGCGACCACGCCGAGCTTCATGGAGGTGAAGCCTGTCTTCATGGGATCGGCTTCGGCAATGTTGGCGCCCGCGTAGGCGGCCACGCACACCGGAGGCGTGATGAAGGAAAGAATGGCGTAGTAGAAGCAGAACATATGGGCGACGAGAGGCGCGAGTCCCATCTTGATGAGCGCGGGAGCGCCGAGCGTGGCCACCACGATGTAGGCGGGAGTGGTGGGCATGCCCATGCCGAGAATGAAGCTCGTGATCATGAGCAGCACGAGCATGACGAGCAGGTGTCCGTCGGCCACGTTGGTGAGCACGTTGATGAACTTGAAGCCTATGCCGGTATAGTTGATGACGCCGACCACGATGCCGGAAGCCGCGCAGCAGGCCACCACCATGAGGGAGGAGGACGCCGCGGCGTACAGGGTGTCGAGGAATCGCTTGAAGGTGAAGCGGGTGTCCTTGCGGATGAAGGAAAGCAGAAGAATGGAGCCGGTGGCCATGTTGGCGCATATGGCGGCACTGCGGCCGTCAAGCATGATGACGACGAGCACGACCAGAGGAATGAGGTAGTAGATGCGGGTGAGAATGCTTCTGAGAGAAGGAACAAGTTCGGAGCTGATGAGGCCGAGGCCGCGTCTGCGGGCTTCAAAGTGTATCATGACCCACAGAGCCAGGTAGTACAGCACGGCGGGAAGAAGAGCGGCCTTGGCGACTTCCAGGTAGGGAACGCTGCAGAATTCGGCCATCATGAAGGCCGCGGCGCCCATGACGGGGGGCATGATCTGGCCGCCCGTGGAGGCCACGGCTTCCACGGCGCCGGCAAAGTGGGGCTGATAGCCGCATTTCTTCATGAGCGGAATGGTGAACACGCCGGTGGTATAGACGTTGCCTGCGGAGGAACCGGAAATGGTGCCGAAAAGCGCGCTGGCGAAAATGGCCACCTTGGCCGGGCCGCCCTGGGACTTGCGCGTGAGACGGTAGGCAAGATCCATGAAGATGCTGCTCATGTTGGAGCCTTCAAGGAAGGCGCCGAACATCATGAAGGCAAAAAGGGTGTTGCAGGCCAGCATGATGGGAATGCCGTACACGCCTTCGCCGGTGAGGTACATGTTTTCGGCAATGTTTTCCAGGGTGGCGCCGTTATGGCGTATGAAGGACGGCAGCTTGTCGCCCCACAGAAAGTAGGCGAAGAAGACTATGGCCACGGTGAACAGCGGCAGGCCAGTCATGCGGCGTGTGGCTTCCAGGGAGAGGCCCACGAGAATGTAGGCGAGCACCATGGCTTCCTGCGGCACTTCGTCGATGAAGGCCATGCGCTCCTGAAGCACTTCATAGTTGAAGTACAGGTACACCGAGGTGGCGATGGCGCAGATCACCAGAACGAGATCGATGAGCAGCAGGATGACCGGCTCTTTTTTGCCTTCCTTTATTTTTATGGCCGGCTGGGTGAGAAAGATCATGGTGAGCGCGAAGCTCAGGAAGATGGCCGCCAGCAGGGAGCCTTCGAGAACGCCGTACCCTACGGTGTAGTACAGCTGAAAGAGCGTCATGGCTATGCCTATGGGATAGGCGGCTTTCTTCAGTGATTCCCGGGAAAGGATGGACATGAACTACCTCCGATGCTCAGGGATTACAGAGGCCAGGCCGCCAGGAAGCCCTGACGGACCGCGGTGATGACCTTGCCGGGGCGGACGCAGTCGCCGACGGCCTGAACAGGAAGCCCGGCTTCGGCCAGCTGCTGCTGGAGAACGTTGCGGGAGCGGTAGCCGAACGCCATGACGAGCGAGTCGAACTCGTCGAGCGAGCGTTCCGTACGAAGAGCACTGCGCACCTTGACGTGCAGGCCGGAGACTTCCAGCACTTCCGTGTTGAGCAGCGCCCTGACGCCGAGCTCCTTCAGGCGGGCCATCATGAATATGCGGGTGCGGTTTTCCATGTCCGGGGCAAGGGTGTCGCGAAGTTCGAGAATGGTGACTTCCTTGCCCTGTTCCGCCAGCATTTCTGCGGTTTCGCAGCCGACAAGCCCGCCGCCGAGAATAAGAATTTTGTGTCCCGTTTCACGTCCCATGAGCACATCCTGAGCCGTGACGGCGCCGGTGTTTCTGCAGAAGCAGGGAACGACGGGCTCGCTGCCTGTGGCCACGATGGTCATATCCGGATTGAGGGAGCGTATGAGCGCCACATCGGCTTCCGTGCCGAGCCGCACGTCCATGCCGGACTGCCGTACCGCGTGTTCCAGGTAAAGGCGCAGTTTTTCAAAGGCGGTCTTGTGAGGCGGACGACATGCCACGTGCAGAAGGCCGCCCACGGTGTCCGCGCGTTCGATGAGCGTGACATGATGGCCTTTTTCTCTGGCTGTAAGCGCGGCTTCCAGTCCTGCGGGGCCGGCGCCGCCGACGACGATGTTCTTCGGGGCAGCCGTACGTATGCAGGGAAACCTTGCTTCCTGTCCGGCCCGGGGATTCACGGCGCAGGTCACGTTGCCGAAGGGAGCGCTCACACAGCCCTCGTTGCAGGAAAGGCAGGGAGCGATGGAGGAGAACTTTCCGGCCTGGCTCTTGGCGGGGAGATAGGGATCGGCGATGAGCGGACGGCCCATGACGATCATGTCGGCCTTGCCTGCGGCCAGAATGGATTCGGCGAGCTGCGTATTATGGATCCGCCCGACGACGGCCACGGGGACGCGCGCATTCACGGCCTTGCGCACGGCGGCGGCGCGGTCGGCGTTGAAGCCTTCGGGAAGAACGGCCGGGGGAATGGTGTAGCGGTTGGTTTCACAGGCGCCGACGCTGATGTTCAGCGCGTCTATGCCGTTGTCCACGAAGGCCCGGGCTATGGGAAGAGATTTTTCCAGCGTGAGTCCGGTGCCGTTGAACTCATCGACGCTCAGGCGCACGGTGATGGGAAAGTCCTTTCCCACGGCTTCGCGACAGGCCCGGAGCACTTCCAGCGGGAAGCGCAGGCGGTTTTCCTCGCTGCCGCCGTATTCGTCCTGACGGAAGTTCGTGAAGGTGGAGAGGAACTGATTGATCAGGTAGCCGTGAGCCCCGTGAAGCTCAATAAGATCGAATCCGGCCTTCTTTGCGCGGACGGCCGCATCCGCGTAGGCCTTCACGATGTCGGCGATGTCTTCGCGGGTGAGCACCCGTGCCCCTTCATAGGGCGTGACGCCGGGAATGTAGGAAACGAGCTTTATGGGGCCGCCGTTGGTCAGGGGGTTGGCGGTGCGGCCGCCGTGCTGCAGCTGAAGGCCCACCTTGCCGCCGCAGGAGTGTATGGCCTGCGTGAGTCTGGTGAGGCCGGGAATCATGGCGTCCTTGTCGACTCCGAGACCGAATTTGTAGCTGTCGCCCTGGCGTTCCACATAGGTGGCCTCGATCATGATGAGGCCGACGCCGCCGCGGGCTCTTTCCGCGTAGTAATGAATCATCTGGTCGGTCACTTCGCCGTTGCTGGCGGCATACTGCGTGACCATGGAAGACATGATGAGACGGTTTTTCAACGTGAGAGTGTTGATGGTGACGGGAGAAAAGAGAATATTGGTTTCCATATCGCCCTCTGCTGTGGAACTTGATGTTGCCGGACGGCCGCTGACGTGTATGGAAACAGGCCGTCGTCATGAAAAAATGCAAAATCCATACCAAAGAGGCGGTGAAATAAAAATATAATCTTTCTGCATTGTTGGATTGCTTTTTGACCGGATGGACGAGCGCGGTGACTTTGGACTTTTTTGAACATGACGAACAGCATTCAGGAGGTGAAATTTCCAGAGCTTCAAGGGTGCTCCGTCATAAGCATTCCGTGACAAGACTGAAAAAGTTTCGTTTAGTTTATATTAATATATTGAAAATAATTGATAAAATTGAAAACGTACAAAAATTGAATAAAAATGTCCAAAATAGTGTAATGTGTCTGTTCATAAAAGAAACGACGGAGAGAGCCATGTCGAGCAGTGAATCCATGCTGGGAAAACGGAAACGGATTTTTGAGGAATGGAAGAAATTTCAGAACGGAGAGGACGTGGATCACTCGATAGTCAGAGATTTCGTCTACCGGTCATGGCTGCGCTGTCGGGCGCTTCATGTGGACCCCTTCCGGGTGGTGTACCGGGAACTGACGCAGGAGGAACTGAATGAGGAGCTGACCCGGTATTCCTTTCTGCTGGAAAGTTCCAAGGCCATCATGGAGCAGATCTATTCACTCATTTCCGACTCTCACAGCACCATTTCTCTGGCCACGAAGGACGGCGTCATTCTGCACACGCTGCCGCTCGACAGCATCATCAGCCAGAGAGGACGAGTCTCCCGCGAGGAGTACATAGGCACGGTGGGGCTGGCTACGTGTCTTGAGGAGAAAAAGCAGCTGGAAATATTCGCCGCCGAGCATTACTGCACGGAGAATCATGACTTCGTGTGCTCTGCGGCCCCCATTCGGGACAAGGCTGGCCAGGTGATAGGCGTGCTCGGCATCACGTCCCCCTGCGAGACGTTTCATCCTCACACGGGCGGCATGCTCGGAGCTGCGGTATATGCCATCATGGAACAGCTCGGATTGAGGGAACTTCTGGGAGAACAGAAGGCTCTGCTTGAACTTATGGATGAAGGCGTGATTACGCTTGATGCCGATCGCTCCGTGCGCTTCATCAACGCCAAGGCCATGACCATGCTGCACCTGAACAGTAATCCCGTGGGGAGAAACATCGACGGCGTCATACGCTTCAGCGAAGCGGTTAAGGCTCTTCTTGACGCGAAAAATGCCTTTCACGACGTGGATACCACGCTCATGGCCGAGGAAGCGGCGCTGTCCATTCCCTGCGTCGTTTCCGCGGCGGTGAATCATTCCACGGGAGGCATGATACTGACGCTGCGCGAGTCCGACCGCATGAGAGAGTTTGCCACGCGTCTTGTGGGGGCCAAGGCCACGTTTTCCTTCAGCGATATTATCGGCACGTCTCCGCCCATGAAGGAAGTTCTGCATGAGGCCAGGAGGATTGCGGAGTCGGACACCACGGTGCTGCTGCTCGGGGAAAGCGGCACGGGCAAGGAGCTTTTTGCCCAGTCTCTGCACAACGCCAGTCCGAGACGGGGCAAGCCCTTTGTGGTGGTCAACTGCGGAGCGCTGCCGAGAGAGCTCATTCAGAGCGAGCTTTTCGGGTATACGGAAGGCTCGTTTACGGGAGCGAGCCGTCAAGGCAAGCCAGGCAAGTTTGAACTTGCCGACGGCGGGACCATTTTTCTGGACGAAATAGGAGAAATGCCGCTTGACGTGCAGGTCAATCTGCTTCGTCTGCTTCAGAATCGCGAGGTGGTCCGCATAGGCGGCCAGAGAACGCGGCGCGTGAACATTCGCATCATTGCCGCAACGAACAAGAACCTCTACAGGGCCGTTCAGATGCAGACGTTCCGGGAGGACTTGTACTATCGTCTCAACGTCTTTCCCCTGCACATTCCGCCGCTTCGGGAGCGCACGGGAGACGTGGAGCTTCTTGCGCGCCACTTCATGAAGAAGTTTGCCAGACAGGCCGGAAACAGCCTGAAGGACTTTTCAAAGGAGGCTCTGGAAGCTCTTTCGAGCTATGACTGGCCGGGCAACATCCGCGAGCTGGAAAACGTCATGGAACGGGCGGTATACATGGCCGTAGGCAGTGAGCTTACGCTGAAGGATCTGCCGGAGAAGATTGCCGGAGCTGCGGGAAGGCATGAGCAGCGGAGCGGCCCGGATGCGGGGGGCGGCAGCAGCGTGCGGGAGCGTGGGGAGCTGGAAGCGGCGTTGCGGAATTCGCGGGGACACATAGCCGAGGCGCTGAAGATTCTGGGCATGAACCGCAGTACCTTTTATTACAGGCTCAAGCTCTACGGCATTCGTCCTGCGGACTTTCGACACGGCAGGGCGGAAGGCGCCGGGGAAGGAAAACTTTCCGCGGCAGCCCTGGAACCTCTGCTTTCCCTGAATCAGGAAGAGCTGAAGGCCTTGGCAGCGCTGGCCAGGCAGCTTTGTCGGAACAAGGTCGGCGTGTGACGGACAGGGGCCGGGAAACGAAGGTTTCCCGGCCCCTGATGTTTGTCCTGTTGCCGTCTTTTGAAGTGCGGAGGTGCGTGCTCCAGAGTTCTTCTGCGGAGGTCTCCGGCAGGCTAGTTCTGCGCCACGCCCCAGTCGTGTCCCTTTTCGGGATTGAGCTGCCAGACCTTCTTGTGCAGTTCGTTCAGAAGTCGCGGATCCATGAGCAGCGCCGACTTTTCCTGCTTGGAAAGGCCGAAGGGCCCTTTCTCCAGCGCCTTGGCCAGCAGGGCACGGCGGGTCTTTTCCCGTTCCTCGCCGATGGGGCGTTCCCACTTGCGGCGGCGGATGAGCGCAATGTGCAGGGCGTGCACGCGGGGAATGACCACGGCGCGCGTGAAGCCGCGGCCTCGTTCGATGGTGAAGGGAGAATACCGGTCGGGGCGTTCAAGCTCCCTGTGCATGTCCGCCTGTTCGGGCTCGGCTTTAAGTTCCGAGGAGGTGATGAACAGGCCCATGCGCTTCGCGGCAAGACCCCAGCTGACGCGGCTTGTGAACACCGACAGCGGAATGGAGAGCACGAGGCCGATGGCGATGGGGGAGAACCACACGAAGAAGCCCGGGTTGATGAGCCACATCACGCCGCCCCACAGAAGACCGATGAGCGTGCCCCACCAGTGGAAGCGTATGGCGTCGCTCCAGCTCGTGCCCGTGTCGCTGCGGTTCTGCGTGTTCCACGAGACTTTCCAGCCGAGCAGCGTGGTGACCACGAAGAAGCTGTGGAAGAGCATTCGTACCGGAGCAAGCAGAGTGGAGATGAACACTTCGCCGAGCACGCTCATGCACATGCTGAACGCGCCGCCGAAGTTTTTGGCTCCTCCCTTGCGCAGGGTAAGGATGATGGCGAATATCTTGGGCATGAACAGCATGATGCAGGTGCTGCCGAGCAGCAGCAGCGCCCATTTGGGGTACCAGGTGGGCCACACGGGGAAGAGCGTGGGACCGTTCGGGAAGTAGGACGGCGGAATGAACGCTTCGGTAACGGCCTGAATGGAGCTGAACACGAGGAAGAACAGCCACAGAAGCGCCGAGGCGTAGGACATGATGCCGTTGATGAACAGCGCGCGATGCGTGGGGAATATGCCGCCGGAGAAGATGAGGCGGCTGTGCTGCAGGTTGCCCTGACACCAGCGGCGGTCGCGGATGAGCTCGTCGATGAGCGAGGGCGGACTTTCCTCCCAGGAGCCGTCGAGATCATAGGCCAGCCACACGCCGTAGCCCGCGCGCCGCATGAGGGCGGATTCCACGAAGTCGTGGCTCAGAATGTCGCCGGCCAGAGGGCCGCGTCCGGGCAGGGTGGGAAGCTGGCAGTGCTTTATGAACGGGTCCACGCGTATGATGGCGTTGTGTCCCCAGTACTGGGCGTCGCCGAGCAGCCAGAAGTGCAGGCCCGTGGCGAACACGGGTCCGTAGAGATGGTTCGCGAACTGCTGCACGCGGGCCACGAGGCTGTTCATGTTCACGGCGAGCGGCGGCGTCTGAATCATGCCCATTTCCGGGTGCAGCTCCATGGACTTCACCATGCGCACCATGGTCCTGCCGCTCATGACGCTGTCGGCGTCGAAGACGATCATGTACTTGTACTGCGCGCCCCAGCGGCGGCAGAAGTCGGCCACGTTGCCGCTCTTTCTTTTGGTGTTGTTGCGTCTGCGGCGGTAGAAGATGTGATTGAAGACGTTTTCTCTCTGGCAGAACTCGTACCAGGCTTCCTCTTCGGCCACCCAGGCGTCGGGACTGGTGGAGTCGCTGAGAATGAAGATGTCGAACTTGTCGCTTTCGCCCGTCTGCACCAGAGAGTGCCATGTGGCGGCAATGCCCGCCATGTACTTGCGCGTGTCCTCGTTGTAGACGGGGAACAGAATGGCGGTTCTCGTGGAATCGGGAATGACTGCGGCGTCGCAGCCTTTCGTGGGGGTGAAGCGGTCGACCTTGTTCGACAGCACCCAGCAGCCCGCCACGCACATCCAGAAGCCTATGGAGATCCATCCGAACAGAATGGCGAAGAGCACGGCCGTCATGATCTTGACGGCTTCTATGCCCTGCTGAGGCAGGATGCTGTACATGAGATACGCGCCGATGACGGCGGGCACGAGAATGAGCGTCATGAGCAGGGTGCGGCGGCGGCCCGCCACGCGTTCCCATTCAAGCTGCTGGCGCTGCCTGTCCGCGCTGTCCTTCCAGGTGGCGCGCGCCGCCATGTCCGAAGGCCGGAAAATGCGGAAAAGACGGCTCAGCGTTTTTTTGAAGATGCTGAGCCAGGGCGTGCGGTCGAGTTCTTCCGCCAGCATCGAGCTGCGGGTCATGCCCGGGGCGGACACAAGGTGCGGAGCCTCGTCGCCGGGAATGAGATCGCGGCCCTTTTCGGAGAGAATGGCGTGCAGGCAGGTAAGCGCCTCGTCATAGCTCGGATGTTCGGATTCGCAGCGTTTCAGGCTTTCGAGCGCCAGTTCCACGCTTTCCTTCGGGGAGAGGGAAAGCCCGCGCGCATAGAGAAGAATGCGGTCACGGACCCGGAAATCCATGTCCTGATAGGTGTTCATGCGAAGACCTTTGAAAGAGGTTTAAAGGCGGCGGCAAAGGGGCGTGATCGTGAGCCTCGTTCGTGCCGTCGTCGGGGCTCCGGGAACGTTCCCGGAGCCGTTCCCGTTACTGCGGCTGAAGCTGCCAGTCGTAGATCCAGGTTTCAGTCAGAGGATCGGGCAGGTTTTCGCCCTTCTTGAGCAGTGCGCGGAAGCGCAGCATGACGGGGCCCTTGCGGGCGGACATGAGGCTCTGAATCACGCCGTCTTCCTTGGGAAGACGCACGGTGAAGATGAGTCTCCAGCCTCCCGTGGCGGGGTTGCGCAGAAGCTTCTTGTCGAGCAGCGGAATGGGCTCGGGCGTTTCCACGATGCTGGCAAGGCCCGTGTCTTCGGGCAGAGTGGCCAGCTCGCCGCCCGCGAAGTCCACATGGAAGGTCATGGTGTCGCCGTTTCGGGAAATGCGGGTGGAGGTCACCTGACCGCGGTCGTGCTGCGTGGTTTCGGGCTTCATCCAGTACAGTTTCCAGCTGTACATCTGCGTGTCGGGGTAGCGGAGCTCGGCTTCCGGCTGGTCGGGCTTGTTCTTGTCGCGCGGCTTGTCGGGCGTCCAGAAGGCCACGATGTTGTCGTGCATTTCATCTTCCGTGGGGATTTCCACAAGGTTCAGCGTGCCGGGGCCCCAGTCGCCTTCGGGCTCCACCCACAGGGAGGGACGGCGTTCGTAGGCGGCCTCGATGTCCTGATAGCTCTTGAAATCGCAGTCGCGCTGCAGCAGGCCGAAGCCGCGGGGATTCTGCAGGGGGAAGGTGTTGACGCTGAGGCGCTTGGGATTGGCAAGAGGACTCCAGAACCAGTGCTTGTCGCCGTTGACGTAGAGCAGACCGTCGGAATTGTGCACCTCGGGACGGTAGTCGCCGGGGCGTCCGTTCCTTTCTTCGCCGTAGAAGAACATGCTCGTCAGAGGGGCGAGTCCTATTTTCTGGATGTTCTTGGCATCATTGCGGGTGAAGAGCGCACATTTCACGTCCATGACGGTGGGCGAGCCGGGCGTGATGACGAAGCGGTAGGCTCCGGCCATGCTTTCGCTGTCCATGAGCGCATAGATGGTGATGTCCCTGGCGTCGGGGGCGGGCTTCACTATCCAGAATTCCTTGAAGTAGGGGAATTCCTCGCCCTGGGCCATGGCCGTGTCTATGGCGAGTCCGCGGGAATAGATGCCGTAGTGCGTGTCTGCGGCAAGCGCGCGGAAGTAGGACGCGCCGAGGAAGATGGCCACTTCGTCCTTGTAGTCGGCCCTGTTCAGCGGATAATGCAGACGAAAGCCGGCAAAGTTCAGATCCTTTGCCTGAGCGACCTGCTTGGAGAGCTCTTCGCTGCCGTACTGGAACAGCGAAGGATCGAAGGGCACGTCTTCCACGCTTTCGTCGGTGACGATGTGCATGCGCACTGGTCTGTCGTAGTACAGGCCGGGATGGAAGAACTGCACGGTGAACGGCAGGGACTCCTCGGCCCAGAGAGCCTTTTCCGGCAGGTAGCGGATGGAGCTCCATTCGTCATAGTTGAGCTTGGAGAGGAATTCCGGCACGGGAGCGATGGGAACGTACTTCGTTCCGGCCAGATCCTGCGCTTTGGCCTGCACGTCGGCAAAGGTGAAGGGCGCCGCGGCTTCTGCGGAAAGGGGAAGCGCGAAAAGGGCCGCGAGCATGCACAAAGAGGTAATCATGCGGTGAACCATACGAAATAACTCCCTGAGGATTGGGGATTTCATTGTCCGTAATTGCGTCGTTGGAGCCTGACAAGCAAAAAGGAGCCGCGGCAGCTCTGACCGCAGCTTTGCGGTCGGCCGTCTCTCCCGGCCATGGAGCGTTGAACGCCGTCGCGGTTCCTTGTCTTCCTTTCCTACTTAAAGCCGGAACGGCTCCATGTCCAGAGATTTTATCCCCTTGCGGCACGGGAAAGGCTAAGGTAGGATGGCTGCCCGGGCGGAAGTGCTCCCCCGCGCATGAAGAACAAAAACAGGAACAGCCATGGACGCGTTGCTTGAACTCAGGCAGGTAAGCCGTGAATTTACCGTACAGCGAGGGCTTTTCGATCCTCGTCCGGCCAGAGTGAAGGCCGTGAGCGACGTGAGCTTTCATCTGTTTCCCGGCGAGACGCTGGGCCTTGTGGGCGAATCCGGCTGCGGCAAGTCCACGCTTGCGCGCATGGCTGTCGGGCTTCTTCCTCCGTCTTCCGGCGACGTGCTTCTTTCCGGTCGCCCCGTCGGAGCGTGGTCCGCTCTTGAGCGCGCAAGCCGCATTCAGATGGTCTTTCAGGATCCGTTTTCTTCGCTTGATCCGCGTCAGAGCGTGGGGGCAAGCATTGCCGAGCCGCTTCGTCTTGCGGCAGGGGCTGCCGGCCGGCCTCTTTCCCGGCAGGAGTGGAGGGAGAAGGTGCAGGACGTGCTCGTGCGCGTGGGACTGCAGGGAGAGCATCTCGACAGATATCCGCATGAGTTTTCCGGCGGACAGCGGCAGCGCGTGGCCGTGGCCCGGGCCATCGTGGCCGGACCTGGCGTCGTCGTGTGCGACGAGCCCGTTTCGGCGCTGGATGCCTCGGTTCAGGCCCAGGTGCTGAATCTTCTGAAGGACATGCAGCAGAACATGGGCCTCGGGTATCTGTTCATCTCCCACGACCTCGGCGTCATAGGCTTCATGAGCGACCGGGTGGCCGTCATGTATCTCGGCCGCCTCGTGGAAGTGGCCCGCTGCGACGAACTTTTTTCTCATGCCGCGCATCCGTACACGGAAGCGCTCATGGCGGCCGCGCCGTCGCGCGATCCTTCGCGTCGCGGGCGTGGTCAGATTCTTTCCGGCGAGATGCCGAGCCCTCTTTCTCCGCCTGCGGGCTGCGCCTTTCATCCGCGCTGTCCTCATGCGAGACCGCTGTGCCGGGAAGAGGATCCTCCGCTCGTTCAGCTCAACCAAGGGCATGCCGTGCGCTGCCATTTTCCCTTGTGAGGATTGCATGATCATTCTTGACAAACAGTATGTGTCCCGGGAACTCCGGGAATATCTTGCCCAGAGCCGCGTGCCCGTGCTCCGCAACGAGGCGGCGCTTGCCGCCGCGCCCGAAGGCACCTTCCGCCTCGTTTCCGATGAGGAGGCCGACGAGCTTCTTGCCGGAGGCGACCGCATTTACACCACCTGCGAAAATTCCCTTTCCTGGGTGCTCAGGCATTCCCCCGACAAGGGGCTTCAGAAGGGCATTGCCCTCTGCAAGGACAAGGCTGCCTTCCGCCGCATGCTCTCGAAAATATACCCTGACTTCATGTTCCGCGAAGTGGCCGCCGCCGATCTTGAGAACATTGATTTCAAGACGCTGAAGACGCCCTTCATTCTCAAGCCTTCCGTGGGCTTCTTCAGCGTGGGCGTGTATACCATCTTCAACGAAGAGGACTGGAAGAAGGCGCTGGAAGACATACGCCTTCATTCCGGCGACTGGAAGAAGAACTATGATGAAAGCGTGGTGGCCAATACGCGCTTCATTCTTGAAGAGTACATAGGCGGCGAGGAATACGCCGTGGACTTCTACTACGACGGCGAGGGACGCGCGGTCATCGTCAACATCTTCCATCACGAGTTCGCCTCGGCCGAAGACGTGAGCGACAGGCTGTACTGCTCCGGCGCCTCCATCATCCGGGAGCATCTTCAGCCGTTCACGGAGTTCTTCAACCGCATGAATGAAGAGATGGGCGCGCGCAATCTGCCCATTCATCTGGAACTTCGCGTGGACCACGGCCGCATCATTCCCATAGAGGCCAATCCCCTGCGCTTTGCCGGATGGTGCCTGACCGATCTGTCCCTGCACGCCTACGGCTTCCGTACCTACGATTACTTCCTGAACGACATCCGTCCCGACTGGGATGCTCTTCTGAAAGGAAAGGAAGACAGAATCTATTCGTTCATCGTGCTGAATCCTCCGGCGAGCCTCAAGGACGACGACGTGTTCAACTATGACAGACTCTGCGCATCCTTCCGCAACGTCATGGAGCTTCGCCGCATCGACTATCACACCGGTCCGGTGTTCGGGTTCCTGTTCACTGAAACTCCGGCTTCCGACCGGGCGGAGCTGGATCATATTCTGCACAGCGATCTCACCGAGTATCTCGACTGAGCTCGGGAACGGATCTGACATGAGAGGGGGCGGCTGCCGGGACGGCGACCGCCCTTTTGCTTTTAAGTTTGTGACACATGACCGGGAAAAGCGCCGGAACGGTCTTCCGCCGGGGCGGACTCCTCCCTAGAAAAGACCGGACTGCGATTCAAAAAGGTGAGGCATGAAAAGACCTCCGGATTCCATGAGAGGAAAACGGAGGTCCCTGGGTACGTAGAGGAACAGGAGGTTACACGATGCCGTGTTCACCGGGCCGTTCGTAGTCGTCCTTCTGCCTGGTCTTTGCGTGGTAGAGGTTCACGTCGCCGAAGGCGATGAGAATGGGGGAGGCCACGAAGATGGAGGAGAAGGTACCGAACACGATGCCGAGGGTGATGGTGAGGGCGAAGTTGTGGATGACGTTGCCGCCGAGCAGATACAGGGCCAGGCTGGCCACCAGGGTGGTGGCGGAGGTCATGATGGTGCGCGACAGCGTCTGGTTCACGGACTTGTTGATGATCTCGCCCATGGAGGGCTTTTGCTGGCTGTCCGAAGGCACGGCACGGAGGTTTTCACGGATGCGGTCATAGACGACGATGGTGTCGTTGATGGAGTAGCCCACGAGGGTGAGCAGGGCCGCGATGACGTTGAGGTCTATTTCCACGCCGAGCAGCGTGAGCAGGCCCAGCGTGACGACGACGTCGTGTATGAGGGCCAGAATGGCGCCCAGAGCAAAGTTGAGCTTCAGCTTCCAGCAGCAGATGATCGTGATGATCATGCCGATGGCCACGCCCCACAGCCTGTTGAAGCCGAGATATGCGACGCCGTACACGGCTCCCCAGAGCACCAGGGCCATGGCGCCGGCCATGAACCAGCTGTACTCGAATCGACCGGAAATGTAGACGGTGATGAGCAGCACGGCGTAGAACAGGGCTTCAATGGCCATGTTGCGCAGATCGTTGCCCACCTTGGGGCCCACGGATTCCAGACGCTGGATGGTCGAGGCATTGTCGGGAATGCTGGACTTGAGCGCGGAAGAGACCTGTTCGCGCAGATCCTGATTTTCCCCGGAGGGCATGGAGAAGCGCAGCAGATAGTCGCGGTTTTCGGTGTCCACCTGCTGCACGGTGAGACCGGGCAGGTCCACGTCCTGCAGCGCGGTCTTCACCTGCTCGTCGGGAATGGGCTGGGCGAACTCGACCTGCACCATGACGCCGCCGGCGAAGTCCACGCCGTAGCGCAGGCCGCCGTTCATGATGATGGCGATCAGGCCGAGGATGATGAAGAATCCGGAGATGCTGTAGGCAATGCGGCGGAAGCCGACAAAGTCGATGTTGGTCTGACGGGAAAGAAGTGCGAATGCCATGAAAAGGACCTCTTTGGCCTAGATGCTGATTTTCTGGCTGCCGGAACGGGAGACCCACGTTTCAAAGACGGCCCGTGAAACGAAGACGGCCGTGAACATGGAAGCCAGAATGCCCAGCGACAGCGTGACGGCGAAACCGCGGACGGGGCCTGTGCCGAACTGGTGCAGAATGGCCGCGGTGATGAGCGTTGTCAGGTTCGAGTCGATGATGGAAATGCTGGCCCGGCTGAAGCCGGCCTTCACCGCTTCCATGGCGGACATGCCGTTTTTGAGTTCTTCCCTGATGCGCTCGAAAATGAGCACGTTGGCGTCCACGGACATGCCTATGGTGAGCACGATGCCCGCGATGCCGGGCAGGGTGAGCGTGGCGCCGAAGAGCGTCATGCCGGCAAGAAGAATGGTGATGGTGAAGCAGAGCATGATGTCGGCGACAAGGCCGGACAGCCCGTAGTAGAGCGGCATGACCAGAACCACGGCCGCGGCGCCCACGAGAGAGGCCTTGATGCCGCTGTTGATGGATTCCTTGCCGAGAGAGGGGCCAACGGTGCGCTCTTCCAGAATGGACACAGGCGTGGGAAGGGAGCCTGCGCGGAGCACGATGGCGAGATCCTGCGCTTCTTCGGTGGTGAAGTTGCCGGTGATGGAGGCCTTGCCTCCGGCAATGCGGTCCTGAATGACGGGAGCGGAATATACCTTGCCGTCCAGCACGATGGCCATGCGCTTCTTGATGTTTTCGCCGGTGATGCGCTCAAAGTTGCTGGCGCCGCGGTTGTTGAACTCGAGAGCCACGTAGGACTGGCCGAATTCGTTGAAGGCCGGGCGGGCGTTGGTGATGTCCTCGCCGCCCATGAGGGCTTCGGTATCGAGGATGATGGAGCTTTCCGTCTGCGTGCCGTACTGTCCCTTGACGATGAGCGGATAGCGCGCCGTGCCTGCGGGCAGCATGATGGACGTCGGATCCACGTCGTCGCGGACAATGTGGAATTCCAGATGCGCGGTCTGTCCGATGATCTGAATGGCCCGCTCGGAATCGGTCATGCCGGGAAGCTGCACCTGCACCTGATTGTCCGACTGCTTGCGTATGTCGGGTTCGGCCACGCCGAACTGGTCGATGCGGTTGCGTATGGTGCGCACGACCTGTTCCATGGTCATGTCTTCGGTCTGCTTGCGCGCGGCGGGAGAAAGTTCAAAGGTGTAGACCCGGCCGGAAGCGGTGCTGTCGGCGGAAACCTGCTGCAGGTTGGGGAACCATTTGCCGATCATGGCGTCGAAGGCTCCGGCCTGATCGGTACGGGGAAGCGTCACTTCAAGCAGTCCGTCGGCGTTGAGGCGCGGCTTCATGACGGTGATTTTTTCCTGTTCGGCACGGTCGCGGATGTCCTGACCGTTGACGGACAGCGTGTTCTGCACGGCCTTTTCCACATCCACGCCCAGGGTGAGGTTCATGCCGCCCTTGAGGTCCAGACCGAGACTGATGCGGTCCTGCATGAGCGCGCCCAGGGGCGAATCGCCGATGGCGGGGATGTTGGGCAGGGCGTACGCAAGCACCACGAGCAGCACGATGAGGGAGACGGCCAGGCGCAAACGCAGAGCTTTCATGGTTGTATCCTTAAAAGACGATAATAAGGCCGGAAGACCTTATGGATGAATAGCACAAAGCTCCACGCCCCCTCGCAGAGAAAGGAGGCGTGGAAGCGGAAGACTCGGTGTTTTTTGCCTTATTTCTTTTCGGCGGGAGCGGGAGCGGCGTCGGCGGCCGTCTTGTTCATGGCCTTGGGGTCATAGGTTCCGCTCACGAAGCCGCGGGGCATGCGGACCTTGGTTTCGCCGAGGTCGATGACGAGAATGTCGCCTTCCAGGTCGACGATGCGGCCGAGCAGACCGCCGGAGGTGATGACGTAGGAGCCCTTGCCCAGGGATTCAAGCATGGCCTTGTGTTCCTTGTTGCGCTTCTGCTGAGGACGGATCAGCAGGAAGTAGAACACGGCGAACATGAGGATAAGGGGCACGAGAGAAGCGACGGCTCCCATGGGGCCGCCCTGAGCGGCGCCGCCCGCGTTGCCGGCGGCGTAGGCAATGGAAGTGAACATTGGATTCTCCAGAATTGATTTAGCGGAAGTATGTCCGCGTCATTGACCTCATCTTCTTAACCTGTTGCGCCTTTTTACGCAATGGTTTAAGCGGGCAAAGCCGCTCGTGGCGGGCATTCTTTTTGGTTCGGGCGATTCTGAAAGGACTGGACTTTCCTGCCGATTGCGGGGACTATGCTGCCAGCAACATGAAGGCCGGGCCGTTCCCGGCACAAGGAGCGTATTATGGCCGTTATCGCCGATCCTGTGGAGCAGGCCCGCCTGCAGTCGAAAGTCCTTATCGAGAGTCTTCCCTATCTGCGCGAATATCATGGGGAAACCGTGGTCATCAAATACGGCGGCCATGCCATGACCGAAGAGCGTCTCAAGCTGGCCTTTGCCCGCAACGTCAGTCTGCTCAAGCTGGTGGGCATCCATCCCGTGGTGGTGCACGGCGGCGGCCCGCAGATCAACGAAATGCTGAGCAAGCTGGAAATCAAGTCGGAGTTCCGCCAGGGACATCGCGTCACCGACAAGGCCACCATGGACGTGGTGGAAATGGTGCTGGTCGGCTCCGTGAACAAGAGCGTGGTGAATCTCATCAACAAGACGGGGGCGCGGGCCGTGGGGCTTTCCGGTAAGGACGGCATGCTGCTTGAGGCTCGCAAGCTTGCCATGACCATCAGCCACGGAGAGCAGCAGCCGCCGGAAATCATCGACCTCGGCAACGTGGGCGAGGTCACGAACGTGAACACCCAGCTTCTGCGTTCGCTCATTCAGGACGAGTTCGTGCCCGTCATCGCTCCCGTGGGCGTGGATGCCGAAGGCAATACCTACAACATCAACGCCGACTCCGTGGCCGGAGCCGTGGCCGGAGCGCTCAAGGCCCGCCGTCTGCTCATGCTCACCGACGTGGCAGGCATTCTGGACAAGGAAGGAAAGCTCATCGAGCATATCGACACGGCCGATGCCCATCGTCTTCTGGAAGACGGCACCCTGAGCGGCGGCATGATTCCCAAGATCAACTGCTGTCTCGATGCGCTGGCAAAGGGCGTGGACAAGGTGACCATTGTGGACGGACGCGTGGAAAACTGTCTGCTTCTGGAGCTGCTTACCGATCAGGGCATAGGCACCGAAATCGTGAAGTAGCAACATGACGTTTTGGGCGGAAACGTCCTTTGGGCGGGAGCCTTTGGCGCTTCCGTCGCGCGTGTCGGCATCGTTGTTTGGAGAAAAAAGGCGGCTTCAGCCGCCTTTTTTCATGGCCGGACGGATGAGCGTCCTTCAGAAACATGGGGAGAAACGGTTTCGGCCTTCGGTTTGTCGGGCCGGCGAGGCAGTCGTTTCCCGAAGGTCAGCGCAGCGTTTTGATTTTTTTCACGAACGTGCGGCCGTTCCAGAGATAGTATACGGCGTTGTCGGGCTCAAGCTCGCAGGGAAAGCCGTCGGAAGCGAAGGCGGGCAGCACTTCCAGTCCCTTGTCGAACACGCAGTAGGTGCAGCTTGCGGAAAGCCTTCCGGGAAGATCGCGGTCGGGACGGAAAAAGTCGTCAACGGGCGGCTCCGGGGGCAGGGGCAGCGGGGCGGCGTGACCGCCGGTGCTGATGTACCACAGCTCGGATATGCATTCTCCGTCGTCGTCTTCGGTGTGGAAGGCGGCCACGGCGCCCTTCTTCGAGCGGAACATTTGCAGAGAAACGTCCGGCAGACCTTCCGCAGAGGCGAGGCGCAGCGTGTCGCAGCCGTCTTCGGCTATGCTCCAGTGCTCGGTGACTCCCTGATCGGCCAGTTGTTCCCTGTCGGCCTCGCTGAGGGGATCCCTTGTGTTGTCGAATATTTCCGTCGGGATAAGAGCAAAGGCCTGTCTTGCGGTAAGAGGCCGGGAGGGCCGGGCCCCGGCTTCGGAGCCGAGTGCGGACAAGGTCAGCAGCATGGCCAGTATGACGGCTGTCTTGAGCATGTTTTGCGTCCATGAGGAAGAAAGGCCGCATCGGCTGGATGCGGCCTTTCCGTAAGGGGCGGCGCGGACGTTGCGTCCGCACCGGGGATATCGGTTATTTGCGGTGATGCTGGCAGTGGCTCGGCACCTGGGCCGCAGGGTTGCCTTCACGCATCATGCGCACGGCGCAGAAGTTGCCGCACATGGCGCAGGCTTCCTCGTTCTTGTGCGGTTCGCGGCGCTTGTCCATGAGTTCGGGGTCAATGGTGGCTTCGCGCATGGCTTCCCAGTCGAGTTCCATGCGGGCCTTGGACATCTTGGCTTCGCGCGCTCTGGCGCGGGGCGTGCCGAGTGCGTTTTCACCGGCCTGCGCCGCCACGCGGGAGGCCATGACGCCCTGCTTCACGTCGTCTTCGTCGGGCAGGGTAAGATGTTCGGCAGGCGTGAGGTAGCACAGAAAGTCCACGCCGGCCTTCACGGCCAGAGCTCCGCCTATGGCCCCGGCAATGTGGTCATAGCCGGGAGTGGTGTCGGTGACGATGGGGCCGAGCACATAGAGGGGCGCGCCGTGGGTAAGGGTCTTGATGTTGATGATCTGCGCTTCAACCTCGCGCAGGTTCACGTGGCCGGGGCCTTCGATCATGCACTGCACGCCCTTTTCCAGGCCGCGTTTGGCAAGCTGGCCGAGCATGATGACTTCCATCCACTGCGCGGCGTCGCCGGCATCGCTGCCCGCGCCGGGACGCAGGCCGTCGCCGAGCGAAAGCGTGACGTTGTAGCGCAGCGCAATGTCGAGCAGACGGTCGAAACCGGTGAGCAGGGGATTTTCCTTGTCGTTGCGCAGCATCCAGCGGGAAAGAATGCTGCCGCCGCGGGACACGATGCCCATGACGCGGCCGCCCTTGGCGCCCCATTCCGCGCCCTGGCGGGTGAGACCGCAGTGCAGGGTCATGAAGTCCACGCCCTGCTCGGCCTGCTTTTCCACGTCCGCGAAGATGACTTCGGGATCAATGGTGGCCGGGTCTTCGCCGCGGTCGATGTATATCTGCGCCACGCCGTACATGGGAACCGTGCCGAGAGGCGCGGGGCAGGCTTCCAGCATCTGGCGGCGGATGTCGTCAAGATCGCCCGCAATGGAGAGATCCATGACGGTGTCCGCGCCGGCGTCCAGCGCGATCTTGAGCTTGCGCATTTCCCCCTTCACGCTGCAGTGGAAGGGAGAGGTGCCTATGTTGGCGTTCACCTTCACACGCGAGGGCTGTCCCACCAGAATGGGACGGACGTCCTTGTGGTTGGGGTTGCCGAGCAGCACCATGGTGCCCGCTTCGATGGCGGAACGGATTTCTTCTTCCGTCAGGCCTTCCTCTTCGCACAGACGTGCCTTGTGCTGTTCAAACAGACTGGCAAGAGCCTGATTCTTCTCAAAAATGGACATGCTGCCTCCTTCTGAGGAGTCCGGTCTTCGGCGGCGGAAGTATTCGGACTTTCCGCCGTCCGTTGCGGCGTTCTGCCGCGGATGCATCCGGGAAGGTTCATTCGAAGCCTTCCGCGGTTCATGAAGGCTCAGGCCGGGGATGACGGGATCCCCGGTGTTCCTACTGCTTTTTCTCTATCTTTGCCCAGGAATCCTTGAGCGTCACGGTACGGTTGAACACGGGATGTTCCGGCGTGCCGTCGGGATCCGCGCAGAAATAGCCCACGCGCTCGAACTGTACGCGGCTGCCAGAGGGGAGCGTGGCGAGATAGGGTTCCGCCATGGCCGTGACGATCTTTTCGGAATCGGGGTTGAAGTAGTCGAGGAAGGTCTTGCCTTCTTCAATGTCGCTGTCGGTCTCGGTGGTGAACATCTGTTCGTACAGGCGAACCTCGGCGGGAACGGCATGGCGGGCGCTCACCCAGTGCAGCGTGCCCTTGACCTTGCGGCCGTCGGGGCTGGAGCCGCCGCGGGAGGCGGGGTCGTGGGTGCAGTGCAGCTCCACGATGTTGCCGTCTGCGTCCTTGATGACCTCCCGGCAGGTGATGTAGTAGGCGTAGCGAAGCCGCACTTCCGCGCCGGGGGCGAGACGGAAGTACTTCTTGGGCGGATCCTCCCGGAAGTCGTCGCGGTCGATGTAGATTTCACGGCAGAAGGGCACCTTGCGGCTGCCGAAGGAAGCGTCTTCGGGATGCAGGGGCTGATCGAATTCCTCGGTCTGATCCTCCGGGTAGTCGGTGATGACGACCTTGAGAGGATTGAGCACGGCCATGCAGCGCGGCGCAACGGCGTTCAGATGCTCGCGGCAGCAGAATTCCAGCAGGCTGTAATGCACCACGGAATCGGCGCTGCGCGCAATGCCTATGCGCGAGCAGAAGTCACGGATGGACTCGGGCGTGTAGCCGCGGCGGCGCAGTCCGGAAATGGTGGGCATGCGGGGGTCGTCCCAGCCGCGCACGTAGCCTTCCTTCACGAGCTGGATGAGCTTGCGCTTGGAAAGCACGGTGTAGGTGAGCTGGAGCCTGGCAAACTCTATCTGCTGGGAATGGTAGACGCCGAGCGTGTCCAGCACCCAGTCGTAGAGCTCACGGTTGTTGTCGAACTCCAGCGTGCAGATGGAATGCGTGATGCCTTCAATGGAGTCGGAGAGGCAGTGCGTGAAGTCGTACATCGGATAGATGCACCACTTGTCGCCCGTGCGGTGATGCGTGGCATGGCGTATGCGGTAGATGGTGGGATCGCGCATGATGACGTTGGGAGAGGCCATGTCTATCTTGGCGCGGAGCACGTATCTGCCGTCTTCAAATTCGCCGGCCTTCATGCGGCGGAAAAGATCGAGACTTTCCTCGGCGGGACGGTCGCGCCACGGGCTGGGCGTGCCGGGCTTCGTGAGCGTGCCGCGGTATTCGCGTATTTCGTCGGCGGAAAGCTCGTCCACATAGGCCTTGCCCATCATGATGAGCTTTTCGGCGTATTCATAAAGCTGATCGAAATAGTCGGAGGCGTAATGGACCTCGCCTGCCCACTGGAAGCCAAGCCACTGCACGTCCTTCTGAATGGAGTCGACGTATTCGGTGTCTTCCTTGACGGGGTTGGTGTCGTCGAAGCGCAGGTTGCACAGTCCGCCGTATTCCTTGGCCAGTCCGAAGTTGATGCAGATGGACTTGGCGTGGCCTATGTGCAGATATCCGTTGGGTTCGGGAGGAAAGCGGGTGTGCACGCGACCGCCGAAACGGCCGGTAAGATTGTCCTGATTGATGCGGGCGCGGAGAAAGTCCGTGCCCTGGGTGCGTTCCGCTTCAAGGGCGGGGGTGTTCTGGCTCATGGGGGCCTCATGTCGTTTGGCTGCTGCGCGTTCAGGGCGCGCGGGACAGCGGTGGAACCATGCGCCTCGGCGCATGTCCTGAATGACTGACGGCTGAAAAGAATACCTTTCTCGGACATGAAGGTCAATTGACCGAAGGGATGCCTCCGGGGCAGGAAACGCAGAGTTTTTCCGTCTGGAAGGCATGAAGACGATGGGAAAAAACATGCCGGAGCGTCGTGTTGCCGCCTCATGAATGGAGAGCGGCGGCTTTTCTGCGGCAAAGACCGCGAATAAAATTGAAAGGGCCGCGTCATGCCGGAAAGGACACGGACGGTGAACAGAAAAGCCGTCGTGCGGAACACGGGGAAAGTTCATAAATATATAGTGATCGATATAAAAATATGCCCATATATTTACCGCTCGATATAAAAATATTTTATCCACTTTGTTTTATTGATTTTTATCGTCGTGCAGCTTCAGATGTCTGCGCCATTTGGGAAGCATGCGCACGGCGTAGGAGGCCGTTTCTCTAAGCGCCTCTTCGTCGGGGCAGTCGCGGGCCTGAAGCGACATGCCTTCCAGAAAGGTGTTGAACGCCGAGGCCAGGCCTTCGGCACTGGTGTCTTCGGGAAGCTGTCCCGTTCTGACGGCCTGCCGTATTTTTTCGGCGAACATGCTTTTTGTGGCGACGCGCATTCTGTGCAGAGTTTCGGTGACATCCGTTTCCCCGTCGGAAATGTTGACGGCGGCAAGCACCACCATGCAGCCGCAGGGCGTGTCGGAGGAGAGCAGAATGGAGGCGGCTTCGACAAAGAAGTTGTTCACGGCAAGATAGAAGTCCTTTTCCTTCATGAACCGGCGTGAAGGCTCGCTCCAGTAGCGCTTTTCATAGAAGGTTACGGCCTCCAGAAAGAGCCGGGACTTGTTGCCGAAGGCCGCGTACAGGCTGGGCGCGTTGATGCCCATGGCGGCGCACAGCTCGGATATGGACGCGGGTTCGTAGCCGCGCTTCCAGAACACTTCCAGAGCCCTGATGAGCGCCGCGTCTCTGTCGAAGCTGCGGGGACGGCCCTTGCCGCGTGTTGTCGTGGTGGTGCTGAGTGCTGCCGTCATGAAGGCCTCGCAAAGGAGAGTTTGCCCAGAAGGGACGTGGTGGTTCCGGGAGGGAGAATGTGAACTTTCTTTTCTTTGCCCGCAAGACGCGCTATTCTGCCCTCGCCCTCAACCGGGCGTCAAGTTGATACGTCAGGCGGCGCGGCCGCGGGAGTGGTTATGGAAAAGGAAGTTCGCAGGGATTCTCTGTACGCGTGGGTGCTGGCCTGTCGGCCGAAGACTCTGGCCGCAGCGCTCGCCCCCGTAGCCGTAGGTTGTTCCCTGGCCGCGTGGGCGGGATGCTTTCGGGTGATTCCGGCCCTTCTCTGCGTGCTTTTTGCCGTGCTCATGCAGATAGCCTCCAACTTCATCAACGACGTGTGCGACTTTGAGCAGGGCAACGACCGGGACGACCGCCTCGGGCCGCGCCGGGCCTGTGCCCAGGGCTGGATATCGCCGCGCAGAATGAAGACGGGCATCGTCATTGATCTGATTCTGGCGCTCTGCGCCGGGCTGCCGCTTGTCTGGTACGGAGGCTGGAGCATGGCGGGCGTGGCGCTTGTCTGTCTTGTGTGCGCCTATATGTACTCTGCGGGGCCGTATCCTCTGGCGGCGCACGGCTGGGGCGACGTGCTCGTGGTGGTTTTCTTCGGACTTGTGGCCGTGGGCTTCACCTATTACGTTCAGGCGGGCTCATGGTCTCCTCAGGCCACGCTTGCCGGGCTTGCCGTGGGCGTATGCATCAATCTGCTGCTCACCATCAACAACTTCCGCGACCGCGATCAGGACCGTCTTTCCGGCAAGAAGACGCTCATTGCACGTTTCGGCGCGGAGTTCGGCCTTCGCTATTATCTGGCTCAGGGCGGCTTTGCCTGCGCTTTCGCGCTCTGTCTCATTCCGCACGGAATGTTCTGGGCGGGTCTTCTGCCGCTTCTTTTTCTCATTCCCCATTATCGGGTGTGGAGCAGCATCGTTTCCATTTATGAAGGCCGGGCGCTCAATCGCTGCCTCGGCCTCACCTCCCGCAACATTCTTATTTTCAGTCTTCTTCTTGCCGCGGGAATGCTGCTGGACGCCATGGCGAAATAGCGCTCAGCAAAGAGCCTGCCACAGACATACCAGTCCGGCGGCGGCAATGACGGCCATGAGCGCGCGCCGGAAAAGATCAACGCGGATGCGCTTCACCACCGGAAAGGCGCACAGCGTGCCGAGCATGCAGGCCGGCACGCCGAAGGCGGCGTAGCCCAGGACCTGCGGCGTGTAGAATCCGGCCCCGGCCTGGAGAACGCAGGTGAAAAGACTGCGGACGAGAAAGAACATGCCGAGCGTTCCCAGCACTTCGCGCGGCCCCCAGCCCCGGTAAAGCGCGTAGGCGCCGGCAGGCGGCCCGTCGAAGGAGATGGCCGTGCCGAGAAGACCTGCGCCGAATCCCGCCGTGCCGCCGAGCAGCCAGGAT
Organism: bacterium; assembly: GCA_037230945.1. Taxonomy (GTDB): domain Bacteria; phylum Desulfobacterota; class Desulfovibrionia; order Desulfovibrionales; family Desulfovibrionaceae; genus Mailhella. The sequence goes on along the minus strand of JAXUUT010000076.1, from coordinate 820 downwards.
TCCTCTTTTCGACTGCCGGCTCTTGCCGTTCGCTGCCAGAGCACGTAGACGATGAGCAGCACGCCCACCGAGCCCTGAAGAACGGCGTCGGAGCATACCTGAAGAATTCTGAGCCCTGCAAAGGAGCCCGGGACGGCGCCGAGAAGCAGCGGCCACAGCGCCGCCGTGCGGCAGTGCCGGAAGTGCATGAAGGCCAGGCTGCCGTCCATGGCGGCGTTGAGAATGCAGCTGAGGGGAATGACGACGTGCATGGGAAGAACAAGCGCGGCGGCGGGTACGGCAACCATGGCGCCGCCTATGCCGGTAAGCCCGGAGACGAAGCCTCCCGCAAACCAGCAGAGAAAGACGATGAGCGAAGTGCTGTCCATGAAAGGAGTCCTCTTCTGAGCCGTGTTTCAGGTTTCGGCGACCTTTGAGGGCACAACAGGAGCGGAGAATCCGGACGGGCACGGTCCGCTTTGGCCATGCCTTTTCGTGCGGATGAAGAAAGGCGTTTCTGCCGGAATGCCGTCAGGAAAGCTTGCGGCGTTTGGAAAACGGGGCCGGCGACGGAAGCGGCAGGGCGTTCTTCCCCGGCGGCACATGTTTTTTGTCCGGCAGGAGAAGCGGAAAAAGGAAGCGGAAGGCGGTCACGGGGAACGATGACCGCCTTCCGGCAGGCGGATGGGGAAGCTGACAAACGTCTGTCAGTTGGTCCGCTTCCTCAGTCATGAACGTGGAAATCAGGCACTTTCACGTTCAGGGGTGCAGGGGGCTTCCTTCTTGTTTGAAGATTGTAAATTAAAACGCAACAGGGAGGTTGCCTGAAACGAAGAGACCC
>JAXUUT010000051.1:0-21395 GCA_037230945.1 bacterium | reverse complement strand
CTGAACGACAACGTCACCATCGTCTATCCGGTTAGGACAGAGGCCTCTCAAGCCTCCAAGACGGGTTCGAATCCCGTTGGTGACACCACAGATCATACGGCCCCCCGTGAGACTCACGGGGGGCTTTCTGATTAACAGGACACGATTTCCCGAACCGAAAGAGTCCGTTAAATCAAAAACGCGACATGACCAGAAGCCATGCCGCGTTTTTTACATGATCCCGCCGGACTCGGAGCGCAGACCGGCCGGCGGACTAGAAGGGTATGTCATCCATGGTGCTCGCTTCCGACGGGAAGGCGGGACCAAGGTCTTCATAGCTGTCCTGCTGCTGAGGCGCGCGGCTCTTCGGCGCAGCCTGACGGGGAGCCTGAGCGGGACGCGGCGCAGACTGACGGGGGGCGTATCCCATGCCGTCGCCCTCGGCGGGAGCGCCTCCGCTGCGGCGGTCAAGGAACTGCACGCGATCGGCACGGATTTCCGTGGTATAGCGGTCCTGTCCGTTCTGATCCTGCCATTTGCGGGTGGAGAGCTTGCCTTCCACGTACACCAGACTGCCCTTGCGCAGATACTGATTGCAGTTCTCCGCGGCACGCTGGAACACCACGACGCGATGCCATTCCGTGCGCTCCACGCGATTGCCGTCACGGTCGGTATACGATTCATCCGTGGCAATGCGCAGCGTGGTCACGGGAGAGCCGCTCTGGGTATAGCGCAGTTCAGGGTCAGCGCCGAGATGGCCTATGATCATGACTTTATTCAGCATGGAAACGAATCCTCTTTACAGTGTGAATACTCGCGGCAAAGGGAAGAAGAACCGCGCTCATAACAGCATCAACATAGACCGAATACCCATGGAACACAAGAAAAATCCTGCCCGCCTCCCCGCCCTGCGTTTTCCTTGAAAAGGCTTCTCCTGTAAAAAAAAGCGGTAACTTTCCTTCTTTTCTCCGACGATCTCAGCTCCCGGACAAGGAGTCGGCAGGTAGACCGGTCGGGTCTTTGCCTCGTCGTGCCAAAATGCGGCCGCTGCCGTGCTGCGACTGATGACGCCTTTTTGTCTGCGGCGTTTTGACATGATTGTTACATGAAGAAAAAACAAAATTGTTCTGGAAAAACACTAAAAAATGCATGGTTCCCCCCTCTGCGGGACTTGACGAGCTCGCCGTACAATGCCAGAGTTTGCCGAAAGTGTATGCGTTCCTGCTGAAAAGACATTCCGGCAGGCATGAGGGCTCCCGACCGCAGCGCCGGCCCCATATACACGAAATTCAAATCGTGTACGCTGTCAGGAGATGTGTACCATGGAAAAGAAGAATCTGGACTGGGCTAATCTGAGCTTTAGCTACATCAAGACCGACAAACGCTTCGTGGCCAACTACAAGAACGGAGCATGGGATGACGGTCAGCTTACCGATGACGACAAGGTCGTCATTACCGAATGCGCCGGCGTGCTCCAGTATTCTCAGTCCTGCTTTGAAGGCCTGAAGGCCTATACCACGGAAGACGGTCATGTCGTCTGCTTCCGTCCCGACCTCAATGCTCAGCGCATGGAAGATTCCTGCCGTCGTCTGGAAATGCCGGTATTCCCCGCCGCCCGCTTCGTCGACGCCGTGGTGGAGACCGTGCGCGCCAACCTCGCCTGGGTTCCTCCCTACGGCTCCGGCGCCACGCTGTATATTCGTCCCTACATGTTCGCCAGCTCCGCCGTCATCGGCGTGAAGCCTGCCGACGAATATCAGTTCCGCATTCTGGTCACTCCTGTCGGCCCCTACTTCAAGGGCGGCGCCAAGCCCATCACCATCCGCGTGAGTGACTTCGACCGTGCCGCGCCCCGTGGTACCGGCAACATCAAGGCCGGCCTCAACTACGCCATGAGCCTCCATCCCATCATGGACGCCCATCGTCAGGGCTACGCCGAAAACATGTACCTCGATCCGGCCACCCGTACCAAGGTTGAAGAAACCGGCGGCGCGAACTTCATCTTCATCACGAAGGACGGCAAGCTCGTCACTCCCAAGAGCGACAGCATTCTGCCTTCCATCACCCGCCGCTCTCTGCTCTATGTGGCTCAGCACTATCTGAACATGGAAGTGGAAGAACGCGAAGTGCCCCTGACCGAAGTGCCCTCCTTTGCTGAAGTCGGCCTCTGCGGTACCGCCGCCGTCATTTCTCCCGTGGGCAAGATCGTCAACCACGACGAAGAAATCTGCGTGCCTTCCGGCATGGACGCCATGGGCCCCGTGCTCACCAAGCTGTATGACACTCTCACCGGCATTCAGATGGGCCGCATTGAAGCCCCCGAAGGCTGGATCAAGCGCATCGCGTAACACATAAGTCGACGCCGCCCCGTGCGGTGCCGCTCATGCATGCAGCCAAAGGAAGCATCCTTCCTTCTCCGCTACGCCTAAAAAAAGACCGTTCCGCTTCTCCGCGGGACGGTCTTTTCATATGTTTGCTTCCTCGCTCAGTACTCGCAGAAAAACTCCAGACTCTCTCCGGCCGGACCGCAACAGAATCCGTTGCGGATCCGGAAACGGCGCCCGTTCTCCCCATCCTCCACGGCGTTCACGTCTCCGGCCGGGCGAACAAGTCCGCATCCCGCGGCAACGCAGCGCTCCAGCATGGCGTCCACGTCTTCGGGACTCTCCGTGCCTATGGCAATATGGGAAAAAACGCCTGTTCCTGCCCCTTCCGCCCCGTACACGATTTCAAGAATGCTGTTGCCGAAATCCAGCATGGTGATGTGGCGCGAACCGTTGCCCCAGCTCCGCAGCAGAGAAAGCCCCACAACGTTTCTGTAAAAATCTACCGTTCTTTCGTAAACGTCATGATCCGCAACGGCCATGGCCACATGATGCAGTCTGATTCCTTTCATGATTCCGCCTTGTTCCGTTTCACATTGTCAGCGCAGCACGGAACGAAATGAGTGAAGCCTGTAAAACTCGTCCACATAGGGAAACTGCTCCTGCATGATTTCCACTCTTCGGGGCAGATAATCGCTGTAGCTCTGGCGCATGATGATTTCCGCCACGGGAGAGGCCAGCAGATTGCTTTCCTTCTCCAGCCAGAGAGCCTTTTCCAGCGTTGCCTCGGAACGGGCGCTCTTTTCCATATCGTGCCAGTCTCCGGCGGCAAGACGCAGCGTTCTGCACAGAACCCGCAGGGAATACAGATTGCCGTACACGTCAATGTCGCGTTCATCCTGAAGAATGAACAGCCTGGATTCCTCCCAGCTGGACCATGTGCGGCAGAAGGAATCCACGGATTCACGCAGCTGCTCCGAAGAATGCAGCCCGCTCATGACGCCGATCACGCCTTTTTCTATGGTGATGCGGGCTTCCTTGACGTAGCGCTCTTCCCACTCGGCCCCCGCGCCGTTGATGCCGGACGCATGCGCCGTCGCGCGGGCCTCCCACGGAATGACAAAGGACGGTCCCAAAAGGCTGACAAGAACAAAAAGAACGAAGCATATGTTTTTCATGAAAAAACCCGGAATATCATGACAGATGCCTTCCCTATAACGTAAATCGACCATGCCGACAAGATGAAAAAGAAAGTACGGCCTCTTCTGCACAGCCAAGCGTCATGCCGCAGAGCGCCGTTCATCTCCGGCAGCATTGTCCATACAGCAGGCTTGACACGGCCGCACCACCTGACTTTAATGGCGTTCCGCACACGCAATTCCTTATATTGTAACGGAAGGGAAAGTCCCATGCGTTCTCATCACCTCTTTATGGTTCTTCTCGGCATTCTGGCGCTGTCTGCTTCAGGCTGCTCCAAAAGCACGCTTCAGACGCCGTCCGTTCCGGCACAAAGCCGTCCTGCATCCTCCATGGTATTTTCCGGCCAGACTGCGTCATGGCATGAAGAATGGCAGAATCTTTCCGCAAAGCTGCAAAGAGACGGTCTGGACACTGCACGCACCAATGCGCTCTTTGCCCGGCTCGACATGCCTCCCTCCGCCGTTCCCATGGGCATAAAGGTCAAGGAACTCTATACGAACAAGTTTCTTCCCAGACCCAAGGCGCAGCCTCAAAAAACCTTCAAGACCAAGCTCGGCATTCCCGGACCTTGGTTCAAGGGCGTAGTCACCACGGCCAACGCAAAAAAATGCAGAGATTTCATAGATCAGCACGCCGTGGCCTTTGCCAGGGCCGAGCTGAACTACGGCGTCCCCTCAGAAGTGGCCGCCGCCCTGCTTTTTGTGGAAACACGTCTCGGCGGCTACCTCGGCAAGCACAACGCCTTCTACATGCTCGCCAGCATGTCCGTCACCAGAGATCCCGCCGACATTCCCGAGTACATGAGCAAGCTGCCGGGCTCCGAAGGACAGATTCCCTGGATACGGGAAAAAATGGCCGTCAAGGCGGACTGGGCCTACAAGGAACTCAAGGCCCTGCTCTCCTACTGCTATGCCAACGGCCTTGATCCGCTCAAGATCAAAGGTTCCGTCTACGGCGCCATAGGACTGTGCCAGTTCATGCCCAGCAACATTTCCCGCTACGGCGTGGACGGCAATGCCGACGGCGTCATTGATCTGTTCACGGTCGACGACGCCGTGGCCAGCCTGAGCAACTACCTTCGCCGCAACGGCTGGCGCTCCGGCCTGAGCGTGACTCAGCAGACAAGAGTGCTTCGCAGCTACAACGCCATGGACATTTACGCGCATACCATTCTTGCTCTGGCCAGAACCATCCGTCAGCTCGGATGACCGGCAACGCCGTCGTCCCATCCGTCTGCTTTCAATGCCTGCCCGAAGCAAAAAGCTCTTTCCGAAGGGACAGAAAACATGACGGCGCGTTCTGAAGGCACGTCCGTCCGGACGGGCGCCAGCTCATGAAAAAAGCGCTGCCGGAAATATTCCGGCAGCGCTTTTTCACGATGATGCCACAACGTTACATCGATTCCTTCTTCACTTCGGAAAAAGGCCTGAGCGCCGGCGATTCTGCCATGACCTTGCGGGCCGCGCCATAGAGCCGGTCCAGCGCCCTGTCGGCGATCATGCGCTCCTGCATGGCGGTAATGACTCCGGCCTCCCAGATGGTCTTGCGCAGATCCTCATAATTCTGTCCCGTGCCCTTCGTCATGGCGCGCACGGCCTCTTCGGCCTCCTGCCCGCTCACATGAATGCCCTCGCGCTCAGCCAGCGCCAGAAGGAAGGTGTGCCCTTTGGCCTTCTTGCGCGCAAATTCCATGGACTCCTCACGCATATGGTCCAGAATCTCGCGAATGGTCTCTTCATCGGCATGCTGCTTTTTCAGATAATGCTCGGCATCCCGCTGATGTTCGCGATAGAAGCGCATGACAAGACTTTCCGGCAGGGGAAAATCCTTTCCTTCAAGCTGCTCTTCCATGAGTCTGGCTTTGCCCTCACGCTGAATCTGACGCATATGCGCGGCAAAGGTCTGCTGCCACACTTCCTGCTTCAGCGCGTCAAACGTGTCAAAGCCGAGCTTCTGTGCCGTCTCGTCGGTAAGAGGCGGCAGCACTTCCCGCTGCACGCGGCGCAGCACGACGTCAAGCTGCACCTCCCGTCCGCGAAGGACGGGATCGGGGTAATTGTCCGGACAGATCATGACGCCATGACCTTCTTCCCCCACGTTCAGCGCGCGCACGATGGGATCCATTTCCGGCACCTTTGCCCCGGGCTGCACGGGCAGAAGCTGAAGACGGAAATTGTCGGCCGTCATGCCGGGCAGAGCCTTGCCATCCACAGTTCCGCGCACGTCCACAGTGAGCAGATCATGATCCTCGGGCTTGCGGCCGGTGACATCTTCGTATCGGGCGAGCCTGCGCAGCGCCTGATCAAGCATGGCATTGAGCGCGTCGTCCGAAGGCGAAGGATCGGGAACCACCACGGAGAGCGTCTCAAGGTCCGGCAGTTCCACCTCAGGCAGAATGTCGAACGTGGACGCATAGGAAAAGTTCTCTCCTTCCACGGCCGGACTGCCGTGGTACTGAGAAGGACAAAGCGGTCGGATGCCTTCCTTTTTAAGAATCTCCATCATGTTGTCGTCGGCCAGAATTTCCGTGGCGTCGGCCGCAACCCGGGAAGCAAAGCGGCTCTTGATGACGTTGACGGGAATCTTGCCCACGCGGAATCCCGGCAGATGCATGCCCTTGCCTATGGCCTTTGCCGCACGCTCAAAGGCTTTCTTCACCTCGTCCGCACTGCACGTCACGGAAAGACTGACCGACGTGGGGGACGTTTTCTCTATGCTGTATTCCATGAAAAGCTCCTCATTATTTCCAGGGGCGAAACACCGTTTTCATCAGCTCGTTCAGGGCGAGCTCTTCCAGCATGGCGGCGCGCAGCTCAAACAGCTCGCCGGTACGGGCAAGACCGTGTCGATAGCTCTCCGCGTCCATGTTCTTTCTCGCCGCGCGCACGGCAATCACCCGTTCAAGTTCTCCGCCGGGCACCTCAAGCCCCTTGAGTGCTGCCCAGCCGAGCAGCAGCGCGCGGGCTCTTGCCTTTCTGCGGGCCGTTTCTCCGGCCTCCGACTTCATGACGGCAAGCGTCTGCTTGAGCTTGTCCACGGAGTCGAACTGGTGCTGCAGATACTGGCGGGAGCGGCGCAGCGCCTCGCGCTGACACTGGCGCACCAGGGCGTCGGGAGCATCAAAGCCTTCCATGGTCTCAAGCATGTTCTGGAGCGCCTTTTTGCCCTCCGAATATTTATGGACTCTGTCCATTTCCAGGGCACGGGCATGCGCAGATGCGGAAACGGCTCCGGCATCATGAAAACCGAGACTTTTTGCCACCTCGTCGGTCAGAACGGGAAGCTCTTCCCGCTCAATGCCGCGCAGGGTGACCACAAGCTCAATGTCCCTTCCTCTCATGGAAGGATCGGGGTAATTGTCGGGACAGGGCGTCGTGCCCGTGCCGGTTTCCCCCACGCTAAGGCCGCGGACAATGGGATCAAGATCAGGTACCTTTTCCCCCGGCCTTGTCGGCATGAGTCTCATCCGGCATGAACCGGTGTTCATGCCCGCCACGGTGCGGCCGTCCACCTTGCCCGTCACTTCCACCTGCACGATGTCGCCGTCCTGAGGACGCCCCTCGGTCACGGGAATTCTTCTGGCCGCACGACCGAGAACGTCGCGCATGAACAGCGACTCCTGCACGGGATCCGCCTGAGGCTCCTCTTCATGTATTTGGAGGGCTTCCAGATCGGGCAGCTCACGGTCCTCAAGAACGCAGAACTCCACGCTGAAACGGAACTCCTCGCCCCGTCTGGCATTTTCCCCTTCGTACATGAGCCCGGCGACGGGAACGAGCGACTCTCCGGCAAGGGCCTCATCAATTCCAAAAGTCACGAGCGCGTCCGTGGCGGCGTCGGAAATCTGCTGAAAAAAACGCTTCTCCAGTATTTCCAGAGGGGCCTTTCCCGGACGAAAGCCGGCCATGCGGAACGACGCGCCGAACGGCAGAGCCGCCTTTTTCCATGCTGCAAGCACCTGCTGAGGCGAAAAGACCACCGTCAGTCGACGCAGTCCCCCGTCTTTCCTGTCCAACTGATATTCCATAATCAAACCTGAATCATCATTTAATGGTTGTGAACGCTCCGGACGCAGAATCGTGCCTTTTCATGAGGACGGCACAGGGCCGGAGACTCAGACGGCGGATTGCCCGTCCGCATGCTCCGGACGGCCCATGACGAGCTCCACATGCCCCGTCCTTTCCTCCACGCGCTCCTTGAGCACGACCAGCCCTCTTTTGCGATAAAACGCCACGGCCCGTTCGTTTTCCCTGTATACGCTGAGCGTCAGTTCCGGATGCATCCGGCCCGCAATGCGGAACAGTCTGCTTCCAAGCCCCTTTCCCTGCGCCCGGGGAGCAACGAAGAGCGCGGCAAGATATGTGTCGACAAAAGCCAGAAAAGCGTCGATACGCCCGGTCGCATCGTCGATATGCACGACTATTTCATCACTCATGGGAAGATAAAGCGTGCGCATGTCTTCAACCGCAGCTTCCCAGTAGGCGCGGGGAATGAATCCGTGCGCCTCCAGAGAAGCTTCAAGCCACACACGCACCACCTCTTCCGCGTCATCGTTGCAAAAAGGACGTATCATGCAGCCTCCGCGCCGATATTGTAACATAACAGCGGGAATGGCAAGATGCCGTCTTGCCTGCTTGCACTTGCTCCGCGCTCATGTCATGCTGCCCTCGAAAAACGAACGCACTCGACGTCCGCCTTTTTCAGCATTGTTCTGCCGCTGCCCGCTTCCGGCCCTTCCACCGTTTCGGACCGCCGGACGACAGCAACGGCGTGCGGGCCTTTCTTTCCGCCAATGCGGACGGAATGCCTGCAGGCGGCTCCGGCCGTCTTATTGTGGAATCATGTTTTCCAGCAACGCCATCAAGAGGTACATTCATGCATATCGCTGCTTCCGGGGCTGCGGCCCTCATTCTTGCGCTTTCCTGCTCCGCCATTCCCGCGCTTGCCATGCCTGACGCCGGTGACGGCATGACCGTCCGAACCTCCGATCCCGCGGAGCGCTTCGATCAGATGGACACGAATCACGACAAGAAGCTCACCTGGGAAGAGCTTTCCGCCGCAAGACCGAATCTCAGCCGCAACGCCTTCGACATCATAGACACGAGCCGCGACGGAACCATCAGTCTCGATGAATGGAAAGCCTTTTCCGCCGGACACGGAGGCTCCATGACCATGCCCGACATGAACGAAATGATGAAGGCCATGCGCGGAGCCGGGGACGGCGGGAAGGCCATGCCCCCTTCCGACGGCATGCCGCTCATCATGCCCCCCACCACGAAGAACGACGCCGTCGCGCCCTCACCTGAAAAATCCGTGAAAACCGGCTCGGGGATGCTGCTCATCACGCCTCCCGCGGAGGCGAAATAACATGAAGGACGCCTCCATTCTCGTTCATGCCGGGCGCGCGCCCCTGCGCGTCGGCGGCCCCGTCAACATGCCGGTACATCGTGCCTCCACCATTGTTTCTCCCACGCTGGAGGAATTCGACGCCAACGAAGCCGGAGACGCCAAGTTCCGCAACGTCTGCTACGGGGCGCTCGGCACGGAAAACGCCTTTGCCCTGTGCGACGCCGTGAACAGACTGGAACAGGGCGCTGGCGCCATGGTGACGAGTTCCGGCCTTGCCGCGTGCACTCAGTCGCTGCTCGCCTTCGTGGGCGCCGGGGATCACGTGCTCATGCCCGACAGCGTCTACGGTCCCCAGAGAATGTTCTGCGAGACCATTCTTCGCCGTTTCGGCGTGGAAACGACATTCTATGATCCGCGCATCGGCGCAGACATAGACATTCTCATCAAGGCGAACACGAGAGTCATCTATACGGAAGCGCCGGGCTCCCTTACCTTTGAAATGCAGGACATCCCCGCCATAGTGAAGGCTGCCCATGCGCACGGCGCCATCGTCATCATGGACAACACCTGGGCCGGCCCCCTCTACTTCAAGCCGCTCGCTGTCGGCGTGGACATCTGCGTGGAAGCCGCCACCAAGTTCATTGCCGGCCACTCCGATCTTGTCATGGGCATCATCATCGCCCGCACGGACGAGCTCTACCGGCGCATGCGCTCCTTCTGCGTGCAGATGGGCGAAATAGCCTCTCCCGACGACTGCTACATGGCCCTTCGCGGCCTGCGCACCATGAAAGTCCGCATGCAGACGCAGTTTGCGCAGGCCCTCGCGCTTGCGCGCTGGCTCAGGAGCCGCCCCGAAGTCATGCAGGTGCTCTATCCTCCGCTCGAGGGAGACCCGGGACACGAACTGTGGGCGCGCGACTTTACGGGAGGCGGCTCGCTTTTCTCCATCGTTCTGCCGAAGATGGAGAAAAAGGCCGTGGCGGCCATGCTCAACGGCTACAGGATGTTCAGCATAGGCGCGAGCTGGGGCGGCTACGACAGCCTTGTGGAACACTGCCACCCGCAGCGCACGGCTCTCAACCGCATCTCTCCCGTATGGAACGACGACAACTGCACGCTCGTGCGCTACGCCATAGGCCTTGAAGACGTGGAAGATCTCAAGGCCGATCTGGAAGAAGGCTTTGCCCGCCTGAATGCCGCGCGCTCCTGAAACCGGCGGGAACGGCAGCTTGTACGGGACATGGACGGCCGGAACAAAAACGACGAAAACCTTTTTCCTTCCATTGACAAAGTCAAGAACCGTTCCTATTTTTACCGAAACCACTTTTCTGGAGATTTACATGATCAATCTTTCCGACGCTGCCCGTCAGGAGCTTGAGGCCTTCTTCGCCGACAAGCCCAGGACCGGCATCCGCATCTACCTGGCCCCCGGCGGCTGAAGCGGTCCTCGTCTTGCTCTGGCTCTGGACGAGCCTAACGACAATGATCAGGCCTTCGAAGTCAACGGATTCACGTTCTGTCTGGAAAAATCGCTGCTGGAACGCATCGGCGGCGTAAAAATCGACGTAAGCTACATGGGCTTCATCGTCGAACCTGAACTTCCGCTTCAGGGCGGGAGCAGCTGCGGTTCCTGCGGCAGCTCCTGCGGCAGTCACTAAAAAGAGTCCGCTTCGAGGTTCAGGGAAGGTCTGCCTTCCCCATATACCCACCCTTACCCAACGGAGCATCCCAGTGTTTACTCTTACCGAAAGCGCCCGCACCGAACTTGACGCCTTCTTCGCCGACAAGGAAAAATCTGCCATTCGTCTGTATCTCGCCCCCGGCGGATGCAGCGGCCCCCGCATCGGTCTTGCTCTTGATGAACCCAACGAGCAGGACTTCGTCGCCGAACAGGACGGTTACACCTTCTGTGCGACGAAGGAACTGTGGGCCACCATCGGTGGAGCCACCGTCGACGCGAGCCCCATGGGCTTTCTCGTCACGCCCGAAATTCCCCTGCCGAACATGGGCGGAGGATGCGGCTGCTCCAGCTGCGGTACCGGCACCTGTGGCGGCTGCCACCACTAAACCTCTTCAGCGGTTTTCGGAATCCGTCGCCGATTCGACCTTCCGCTTCCCTTGTTTTCCTGCGGGAAACATCCTGAAACGAAACGCCGTCAGCAGACGCATCATGTCGACATCTTCGCCGTGACGCGGCAAACGGACTTCCGAGATCATATTAAGGCCGCCGTGCTTCGGGCATGGCGGCCTTTTCATTGCCGGCGGAGACTTCATTGTCGCATGGCTCCTCTGGTTCTCCGCCGCATTCACACGCGGCCCCTGCTTTCGCACCGGCAGCTCTGCGCCGCACTCCGCCGGATCGACCCTTTTTCCTCGTTACGGCCTGCAAGGAGAAGATCATGTTCCCGTTCTGGAAAATGACCCCGGGAGGAAATCCCACCATTCTTTTTAAAGCCGAGGACATCCCGCACTCCGCACGGGCCATGGTGGCCAACGCCGTCATGAGCGACCAGCACATCGGTGCGGAACAGACCGGCTATGTCCGCTTTGAAAACACGCCGCGACTGGACATGATGGGCGGCGAATTCTGCCTCAACGCCACGCGCTGCTTTGCCGTGCTGCTCGCGGAACAGGGGCTCCTTGTCCGGGAAGGAAACGCCCTTGCCGGTCGTGTGGAAGTGTCCGGCGTGCCGGACACGGTGGCCGTGCGCGTTCTTCCCCGCAAAAACGATCTGCCCTTTGCCGAGGCCTGCCTGCACTTCTCCACTCTTCCCGAGCCGGAACCCTTCCCCGGAAACGTATCGCTGGTACGCGTTCCCGGCATAGCCCACATCGTTCAGACCGGACAGGTTCCGCCCCATGATGCGCTGGCTTCCTTTTGCGCTCGGCAACGTCTGACCTGTTCCGTTGCCGAAGAAGAAGCCGTGGGCCATCTCTGGCTGACATGCGGGTCGCCCTCGCCCGATGGACAGCGGGCCGAGCTTCATCCCGTCGTATGGGTCAGGGACACGGGTTCCCTGTGCAGCGAAAGCGCCTGCGGCTCCGGCACGCTTGCTTCGGCCATTCTTCTCCATGCCGAAACCGGGGCAGAGAGCTTCCGCATCGTGCAGCCCAGCGGATGCGCGCTCCGTGTGCGCATGGAGCGGGCGGGCGAGGGATGGGACATATGGGTGGGAGGACCGGTACGCATGACCGCCCGGGGAGAAACCGACCTCACGGGCATTCTCTGAAGGCCTCGCCGGACCGGCATCCGGCGAGGGCGGCAGATGACGCTTTCCGTGTCTCTGCCCCGGCAGAACTCTCCGACAGGCGAAGACAGGCGGGGCCGACCCCGACTTTTCCCAAGAGAACGTTTCTTGCCGGGGAGCTCGCAGCGAATCCCGGCAAAACCGTCATTCACACTTTGTAACAGTTGCAGAGGCTGTTTTCTCTTGCCAACTTCGGCAGGATGATTAGAGTTAACACCATGGTGTTCAAGACTTCATCCTGACGAGGTTTTCTTCATGCACTGCCCCAACTGCCACGCCAGCATTCCCGACGACAGCAAGTCCTGCCCCAACTGCGGACAGCCCGTCATCCACGTTCGAGACGTCGTGGACGCCGAGCTTGTGGATCACCCGCACGGCGAAGAGCCCCGCGGCGGATTCCATCAGCGTGTCGTGTTCATGCAGTCAAACGGCAGCCAGCTTCTTCCTTCCTGCCAGATGGGCATCATCACCCTGGCTCTGGCCTTTGCCATGGGGCTCAAATTCGGCCTTCTGGCCTGCATAGGCTTTCTGGTCTTTTCCGGCATCGCCCGGGTCATCACCTTTGCCGTGAACATACAGCTCGCCATGATGGGACGCACCATCAGTCCCCTCGTGCTGCAAATCTTTTCCTGGTTCTGCTGCTGGTCGCTGGTTGCCTGGCTGGCGTCCTGACCACGCTCCGAAAGCGCCTCCCTTCTCAGGCGGCCCGTTTCGCCTCCGCCTTTTGGCCGTAAGGGATTCTTCCATCCGTGTGCTCGGCGTCATGACGACACGGGGTGTGGAATACTCGAGTCCTTCCTTTTCAGGCCGTGCCTGCTCTTTCCTCTGAGGCGCGGCCTCCCTTTTACTGCCCGGCAATGGCCTTTTCTTTCCCCCGCTCTTCTGCTATCTGCCTTCCCATGAATATTCTTTCTTCCACTCTTGCTTCTCCCGGCGACGCCGGAGTGCTGTTTCTCGATCTCGACGGAACGCTCACCGACCCGTCAACTGGCATAACCCGCGCCGTCATGTACGCGCTCAGACGCTTCGGCATTCATGAGGAAGACCCGGCAAAGCTCTACCCCTTCATCGGGCCGCCGCTCTACGACTCCTTCATGCGCTGCTACGGCTTCGATCTGCCCACGGCCTACAAGGCCATAGAATACTTTCAGGAGTATTATTCACAGCAGGGCATGTATGAAAACGTGCCCTACCCCGGCATTCGGGAACTCCTGTATGCATGGCAGAGAGAAGGACGAAGGCTCGTGCTTGCCACGTCCAAGCCGGAAGTATTTGCCGTGCGCATTCTGGAACGCTTCGGCATGGCCGACGCCTTCACGCTCATGGCCGGCGGGGACGTTGCCGAAACCCGCGTGGAAAAAAAGATGGTCATCGACCATGCCATGAACAGGCTCGGGCTCCAAGATGCCCGGGGCTGTCTCATGATCGGCGACAGAAAGTTCGACGTGCTCGGCGCGGCCGAACACGGCATGCCGACGCTCGGCGTTCTTTACGGATTCGGCAGCCGGGAAGAGCTCTCACAGGCCGGAGCCTCGTGGCTGGCTGAAGACGTCGGCGAGCTCGGCCGCCTGCTTTCTGATTCTCAGGCCTGAAAGCCTCTTTTCCCTCCTCTCCCGGATGAAGTTCCGTTCCCGGGAGGCAGAAACAAATTCCAGCCGCTCATCCTGAAAACATCAAAGGACGGCGGTCCCCGGCAGGGGATCGCCGTCCTTTTTGCAACCGTATGGCCGCCTTGAATTTACTTTTCGATGGTTTCCATGGTGAGGTGCGTGTTGGTGAACACGCAGATGTCCGCCGCAATCGCCATGGATTCCTTCACTATTTCCGCAGGCGACATGGACGTGTGGCGAAGCAGCGCCCTGGCGGCGGAAAGCGCGTAGGGCCCGCCGGAGCCGATGGCGGCCACGCCGTCGTCCGGCTCCACCACGTCGCCCGTGCCGGTAAGAATAAGCGTTCTGTCGGCATCGGCCACCAGAAGCAGCGCTTCAAGCTTGCGCAGGAACTTGTCCTGCCTCCAGTCCTTGGCCATTTCCACGGCAGCGCGCAAGAGATTGCCGCCCGACTCTTCCAGCTTGGCCTCAAAGCGCTCAAACAGCGTGAAGGCGTCCGCCGTGGCTCCGGCAAAACCGGCCACGACCTGACCGCGGTAAAGCCGGCGCACCTTTCTGGCCGTGTGCTTCATGACCATGCTCTGTCCCATGGTCACCTGTCCGTCGCCGCCTATGGCTACGCCATGTTCATTGCGCACGGCAAGAATGGTCGTTCCTCTCAATTCCATCGCTATCTCCTGCCCTATCGGGCCTCTTTCATGATTTTGGCGCGTTCCGCAGCCTTTTTCTCATAATCCTTGATGGCGTTCTTTTCCTGCGGGCTGCGGGCCGCAGCCTTCGCCTTTTCCAGCCAGTTGTCCGCCTTGCGCTGATCATTGACGTAAAGCGCAGCGTAGGCAAGGTGCAGATATCCCTCGCTCAGCCTGTTGACCGCGCCGAGGGAACGCCCGTAATAGGTATGCACCTCGCTGTCTTCCGGCACATAGCGCAGCACTTCGCGGTAGCGCTGCTGTGCACCGGCCCTGTCTCCCGAATCGTCGAGAATGCGGGCATAGAAGAACAACCCGTAAAAGTCGCCCGGATACAGACGAAGCGCCTTTTCAAGATACGTGCGGGCACGACGGATGTCGCCGCCCTTGGTATACTCGAAAATGCCCGCCTCGCGCAGAATGAGCGCATCATCGGGAGCAAGTCTGAGCGCAGACTGGAAAAAGCCTTCCGCGTCCCTGATGCGGTTCTGCCTTGCCGCAAGCATGCCCCGACCCATGAGACTGACGGCATCCTTGTCCCCGCCTCTGGCAAAAATCTGCTCCGCATGAGCGGCATCGCCGTGTCTCGCCCAGAGCAGCGCCTTCACGCGGAGGAATCGCGAATCATCCTCCTTGCGGTTCCTGAGTTCCGCAGGCATGGTCTGTATGTCGGCCCGCAGTCTGGAAAGCCGGACATCCAGATCCGGGTGGGTGGACAGGTAGGTGGGCACGGCGGAAGAACCGCCCCAGTCCTGGGACTTCAGCACTTCAAACGCTCTTCCCAGTCCCTGAGGATTGTACCCGGCGTTCACCAGATACCGGAGTCCGAAGCGGTCGGCGTCATCCTCGTCAAGGCGGCTGTAGTTCAGCATGGCCGACGACCCGGCCGCCATGCTTCCCATCATGGCCGCGCCCCCGGCGTTTCCGCCCCCGGAAAGACCGGCGGCCACGCCTGCCACCACGCCGAGAAGCGACGCCAGAGAAATGACTCTGCCGCGCTCCATGCGTCCGGCAATGTGCCGCTGCGTGACGTGGGCTATTTCGTGAGAAAGCACGCCGGCGAGCTCGGATTCGTGATTCAGGTGCATGATGAGCCCGGAAAACACGAACACGAAGCCGCCGGGAGCGGCAAAGGCATTCAACGAGTTGTGGAGAACGACGTTGGCCGGGAACTTGTACGGCTGCGGAGGAAGCGTTTTTACGATGCGGTCCACGACGCCCTGCACATAGTCATGCACCACCGGATCTTCGATGATGGGCATGGTGGACTTGACCAGGACTTCAAATTCCCGGCCCATCTTCATTTCATCCTGAAGCGTAAAGTCACCGAAAAGCGCCGCTTCTGCATGCATGGGCGAAAAGAGCATTCCGACCATGCACACTGCGGCCATCACGGAACGGAGTCGCATCACAGTTTTCCCGGCCTTCCGGCCTGTCAGGCGATATCCCACACCGCGCCAGAGGGCGTATCGCGCACTTCTATGCCCATGGCCGCAAGCGCGTCACGGGTCGCGTCGGACCTGGCAAAATCCCTGGCGGCGCGGGCTTCGGCGCGTTCCGCCATGAGTTCCATCACCCTGTTCACGTCAATGCCGGCACGCTTTGCGCGGGTGTCGCGCAGCTCTTCCAGAAATTCCGAAGGTTCCCTGCCGAAAACGCCGAGCACCTCGGACCACACACCGGCAAGAGTCGTGAAGCGAGCCAGAAGATCCCGTATGCCTTCCTTGTTGCGCAGCCCCTTGTCTTCAAGAATGCGGTTCATGAGACGAATCATGCCGAAAACATGGCCAAGCGCGCCGGCCGTGTTCAAATCGTCGTCCATGGCCTCGAAAAAGCCCTTTTCCAGCATGTCGTACTCATCCAGCACCGAGGCAGGAGTTTCTCCCTTTTTCCAGGACTCGCGAAGAGAGGCGGCATGCGCGTCGCGCAGGCATTCATACACGCGCTTGAGCGCACGCTCAGCTTCATCCAGCCCTTCAAAGCTGAAATCTATGGGACTGCGGTAATGCTTGCCCAGCAGGAAGAACCTCAGCGTTTCCGGCTGACGATGTTCCAGAATGTCGCGGATCGTCTTGAAGTTGTTCAGCGACTTGGACATCTTTTCGGAGTTGATCTGCACAAATCCGTTGTGCACCCAGAAGCGGGCAAGTTCCTTGCCGGTCGAGGCCTCGCTCTGGGCAATCTCGTTCTCATGATGGGGGAAGATGAGATCCTGCCCGCCTCCGTGAATGTCGAGCGGCAGGTCGAGATTCTTCTTGCTCATGGCCGAGCATTCCAGATGCCAGCCGGGACGGCCCTTGCCCCACGGGCTTTCCCAGAAGGGTTCACCGGGCTTGGCGGCCTTCCAGAGGGCGAAGTCCAGAGGGTCTTCCTTCTCCTCGCCAATGGCAATGCGCGCGCCGGAGCGCAGATCGTCCACGTCTCTGCCCGACAGCTTGCCGTATCCGGGGAAGGAGCGAACGCGGAAATACACGTCTCCGGACGGCACGGCGTAGGCGTGTCCGCCGTCGATGAGCGTCTGAATCAGCGTCTGCATCTCGCCTATGTATTCCGTGGCCCGGGGCTCGATGTCGGCCCGGCGGACATTGAGGCGATCCATGTCCTCATGGAAGGCGGCAATGTAGGTCTCGGCAATTTCCGTGCAGGTCTTGCCCTCGCGGTTGGCGCGGGCAATGATCTTGTCGTCGACGTCGGTAAAGTTGCGGACAAAGGTCACATCGTAGCCGAGATGACGCAGATACCGGTTCAGCACATCGAACACCACCGCGGAACGGGCATGGCCGATGTGACTGAGATCATAGGCCGTGATGCCGCAGGCGTACATGCCCACCTTGCCGGCGTGGCGAGGCTCGAAGTTTTCCTTGCGGCGTGTCATGGTATTATACAACTGCATGGGCTTTCTCCCGTGTTGCGGTCTTCTGACGACGTGCCCGGCCTTGAGCCCCGGGCGCGGCAGCCGTCCTTTTCTCCTCGTCGAAGAAAGGACGTACCTTCATTAAATAAATCTTCATCCGGTCCCGTCCAGAGCATTGACGGAGCCGGATGAACAAAAAGAACATTTTCCTTCCGGCCGCGAGCAGCCGTGCCCGCCTTCCGGTCGAAGCATCTCCCCGGCATCCGACAAAAGACGCATTTTCCCCGGCATTCACGACGCCCGCCTGTTCTGCCGACCATGGCGGAAGATCTCTTGCGTTCGCTCCGGGCCTTTTTTCAAAGCGCAGAACTCCGGTCGCGGAGAAAAAACGGATGGAAGCGCTCCGCACTTCCATCCGCTGGATTACTTCGACGCGCGCTCGATGCGCTTCAGGCTCTCTTCCCTGCCGAGCCCGACCATGACGTCATGCACGGAGGGACCGCCCGCGAGGCCGGTGAGCGCGGAACGCAGAGGCGGACCGACCTGCTTGAACTTGAGTCCGCCCTTTTCCACGTATTCATGCAGGAGCTTGTCCAGCGCCTCGCCGTTGAAATCGGGCATGGCGGCGATCATGTCATGAAGCACGGTGAGCTGATGCTTGCCGTCTTCATTCAGCGCCTTCATGGCCTTCTCTTCAATCACCAGCTCTTCGGCAGGCTTGAAGTAGATGGTGAGCGCCTGAGCCAGCCCGGCAAGGTCGGAAGCCCGCTCGACATACATGGGAAGCAAAGGCTCGATCTTTTCCACAGGTTCGTCGTATCCCAGCTTCTCAAGGAAGGGACGCACCATGGCGGCAAGCTGAGGGAGCGGCGTATTGCGCATGTAATGGGCGTTGAGCCACTTCAGCTTTTCAGGGTCGAAGGCAGCGGGAGAACTGTTCAGGTTGTTGCCGTCGAAAAGCTCCACCAGTTCCTTGAGCGAAAAGATTTCCTGATCGCCGTGCGACCAGCCCAGACGAACCAGATAGTTCACCAGAGCCTGGGGCAGCAGACCGTCCTGCTCGTACTCGATGACGGCACGGGCTCCGTGACGCTTGGAGAGCTTCTGATGGTCGGGGCCGCAGATCATGGGCACATGACCGAAGGTGGGCACGTCGAAGCCGAGGGCATGATACAGCAGAATCTGCTTGGGCGTGTTGGAAACATGGTCGTCTCCGCGCAGAACGTGCGTGACGCCCATGTCGTGGTCATCGACAACCACGGCGAGATTGTAGGTGGGCATGCCGTCGGTACGGCGCAGCACCATGTCGTCAAGCTCGGACACGTCCACGGAAATGGTGCCCTTCACCATGTCGTTGAACACGATGCGGCCCTCGTCCGGCACACGCAGGCGCACCACTCTGCCGGGACCGGCCGTCAGTCCGCGGTCGCGGCACTTGCCGTTGTAGCGGGGCTTTTCGCCCCTGGCGCGGGCCACTTCACGCATGGCCTCCACTTCTTCGGGAGTGCAGTCGCACCAGTAGGCATGACCGGTTTCCAGAAGCTTGTCGATATAGGCGTTGTAAATGTCAAGACGCTTGCTCTGATAGGTCAGATCGCCGTCCCAGTCCAGACCGAGCCACTTCATGGAAGCAAGGATGGAATCGGTATATTCCTGTCTGGAACGCGTAGCGTCGGTATCCTCAATGCGCAGGCGGAACTCGCCGCCGTAATGGCGGGCAAGAAGCCAGCAGAAAATGGCGGTCCGGCCGCCGCCGATATGCAGATGACCGGTGGGGCTGGGAGCAAATCTCGTAACGACTTTCATGATGCTCATCCGAATAATCAGAAGGTTATGTAGAAGGAAGCGAAAACAAAGGGACTATCGCCGCTTCCGTTGGCGGCCATGATACTACTCCGCATCCGCAGCTATGACAAGCCGACTTTTTTTCAGGAACCCAACGGGGTTGTAGGTTTCCTTGGCCTGGCGGAGTCCGGGCTCGTCCATGTCCTGTTCCCTGTTTATGAGGGAGACGTCCTGCGCGGAGTGGCTCACAAAGGCCTGATTGATGGCCTGATAGACACCCTTGAGCTCCGCCTGAACCTTTTCAAAATGCACGACCATCATGTCGCCCACCTTTTCCCCCACGGCAAAGGCGCCTATCTTGTCTTCCACATACAGCGCTCCTCCGACCAGTCCTGGCAGCCGGTTCCAGTTGCCCACCACGCGGAAAATGGCCTCGTTCTCCGCCTGAAGCGACGGGCTGTTCTCGCAGTCCCGCCATTTGCACCACTCCTCCTGAAGACGAAGCACGTGCTCGACCCCGTCGGGATTGGAGGCGTCGCCGAGGGAGCGGTAGTCCTCGCCGTAACGGCGGCGGTAGCCGTTGACGTGCGTCTTCTTCTTGTGAAACTTCGCGCCGGGCAGCTCGGCAAGCTCGTTTCTGTCGTACAGATATTCCCACTGGCCCCGGTCATTTTCTGCCGTCACACGGCCGCCGAGTGCCGAGGTCAGCACGGAAGCCAGCACCTCGGGCACACGAAAAAGCTCCACGCCCCCGCGAATTTCAGGCTGCGCAGCCCAGTCGACGGCACTCCAGTCACCCACAGGCGCCCAGTAGCGCGTCTCAGGTCTGGTCTGACAGATCCAGCAAAGACCATCTCGGAAGGACAGTCCCAGCCCGAAATGTTCCGCCCAGCCCCAGAGGTTGGTAAAGGTCAGATCGGCCGTGGGCTGCGGCGTACGTTCAAACAGACGATGATAGTCGTCATACAGATCGAGAGTCACCGGGACATAGCCGGAAGGAAGGTTCATGCCTTCTCCTTGTGTTTGGAATGGGAAAGATGCGCGTTCAGGGAAAAGCGCGTCCAGTCCTTGCGGAAAAACACCCAGACCATGGCCGAAGTCTGTACGGCCATGGACAGGAACATGGCCATGTATACGCCGTAAGCATCATGGTACACGACGTGGGAGAGCCCCCATCCGAAGGGCAGACGTATGAGCCATATGCCTGCGGTGTTGACCACAAGAGGATAAATGGTGGCGCCCGCGCCGTTCATCACGCCGTGCAGGACCATGCCCGACACGGTGAAGGGAACCACCAGAACATTAAAGAAAAGATAGTTGATGATCTGTGACTTCACGCCCGGCGCCGAGGAAAAAAATCCGGCGAGATCGGGAATGAAGGGCCACATGCAGGCCGCCACGGAACTCATGGACACGCCGGAAATCACGAACAGCACGATGCCCACGCGCTTTGCCCCGGCCTTGTCGCCCGCCCCGAGCGCGTTGCCCACCAGAATGGACGCCGTCACCATGAAGGCGTTGGCCGGCATGTAGAGCAGCGATTCTATGCGGTTGCCCGCGGTAAGCCCGGCAAGGGCCTCCACTCCGTCCGGCAGCGAGGCGGTGATGCCGTACATGACAAGATAGCCCAGATGCCAGAGCATGCTGTTGCCGCAGGCCGGAAGCGCGACGCGAAAAAGATACGGCGCGCCGATACGAAGCCAGCGCAAAGGCGGCAGCGCGTGACGGATGACAAGACCGCCGCGCTTCAGGAAAATCAGCGTCAGCAAGGCGGCCAGCGTATTGGCGCTGAAGGTGGCCCAGGCTATGCCCGCCATGCCGAACGAGGGAAATCCGAGCCAGCCGAGACCGAAGCACAGATCGCCGAACACGTTGAGAAGACAGGTCGCCACGGCCACGATGAGCGGCGCTATGACCTGCCTTGCCGCCCTGAACAGCGTGCCTCCCACCTGCATGACGTAAAAGGAAGGCAGCCCTGCAAGCATGACGCCCACCATGTATTCCGTCACAGGCACAAGTTCTTCCGGCGTCTGCAGAAGCCCCAGCACGGGGCGGCGCAAAAAGCCCGTCAGCAGCGCAAGAAGCACGGCGACCGCCACGCAGCTGCAGAGCACGAGTCCCACGTAGTTCTGCGCGCGCCTCGTGTGCCCGGCCCCCATGGACTGACTTACCGCCGCCATGCCTCCCGCACCGAGCGCCCAGCCGAAGACCATGAGAAAAACCTGGAGCTGAAAGGCAAGGCCCACGGCGGCCTGCACATCGGAAGAAATGCGTCCGGCGGCCCATATGTCGGTAAGATTGACGACGATGCTGCAAAGAAGCATCATCATCTGCGGCCAGACAAGCCCCCAGATGGT
>JAXUUT010000043.1:0-21569 GCA_037230945.1 bacterium | reverse complement strand
GGCAAAAATGCCGTTCAGAACAATGAGTACTATAAGAATGAATATTTCCATGAAACAATTGTCATGATTATCTTGTCCGTGTCAACATATTTTTAATATTTTGTATGCATCATAAGTTTTTTTATATGAATTCATGTTCGATATAGATAATATAAAAGTATGTATTTTACCATATTTCGATGAATATAAATGATATGTTTGTGTTTGTGCTCTGAAAGTTTGAATATTGATAATTTTTATTCCATAATTGAAGGCATTGTAATGTGTCATATTGCGTGCTGAAACGGAAGAAAAAAACGCTTTTGTCATGATGATGCGGAGAGATGAAGATCAATGTTTTTTCTTCGTTGTTTCAGCGACGACAGATTGTGGAGTAAAGAACAATAATGTTTCATTGCTGCATGGTTGCCGGGGAAGGACTTTGCGCCTATGCTCAAAGCAGATTTCCGACGGGCGGCTGTGATGCGTCCGTCGGAAAGCGTTTTTTCGGAGATGCATCATGAAGCGCCTTCTTGTTCTGCTCAAGCAGTGGGCTCTGCTTGTGGCCATAGTGACCGGAGCCCTGGGCCATGCCTTCTTTTCCCGTTTTTCCCCGCTTTCGCCGTTTCTGCTCATGGCGATGCTGCTGTTCACTTTTTGCGGAATGTCCCTGAAAACGGTACGCATTCACAGGCTGCACGTCATTCTTCTCGGTCTGCAGATGGCCGGCAGTCTGATTTTCTACATGCTCCTCGAGCCTTGGAGCGACCTTGCGGCGCAGACCGTGGGGCTCATCATGCTCGTGCCCACGGCGACGGCGGCCGCCACCATCACCGGCATGCTGGGCGGCAGCGTGGGCTTTCTTGCGACGTACGTGTTTCTCGGCACCTTTTCTTCCATTGTGGCCGCGCCTCTGCTCGTCCCCGTGATGGCTCCCGGTCATGTGGACATGCCTTTTTTTGCTTCCATGATGTCCGTGCTGTTTCAGGTGGGGCCCATTCTCGTTCTGCCTCTGGTTTGCGCGCTCCTGCTTCAGGCCTTTGCCCCGAAGGTCTGTGAGACCATCGTCCGTCACGGGAGCGTGTCCTACTATCTCTGGGCGCTCATGATACTCATCCTCATGGGCAGCACGTTTGACATGCTTCTTGCTCCCGGAAGAAAGGACGTCGGACTGGAGGCGCTGATTGCCGGTTCCGGAGTTGTCGTGTGCATGCTGCAGTTTCTGGTGGGCAAGTTCGTGGGCGGATGGTATCATCACCGCATTTCCGCAGGGCAGGCGCTGGCTCAGAAGAATCTCATGCTGGCCATGTGGCTGGCCTTTCAGTATTTCGACCCGCTGGTGGTGGTCGGGCTTGCCGCCTATTCCATCGCGCAGAACGTGTTCAACGCCACGCAATTGTGGCTCAAGGGCCGCATGGACGAACGGGTAAGGCAGAGGCTGCACGTCTATCACGAAAAAAAGCACGCCGCTTCCGGCGGTGTGGAGGAAAAGGCGTGACAGGACGGGGCGATGCCGTCTTCGGGACGGGCGCCGAGCAACGTGACGGGAGGAGAGAGCATGAAGGTATGCGTGCTGCAGATGGATGTTGTCAAGGGAGACAGGGAGGCCAACCGGAATACGGTGAGGCGCATGACGGCGCAGGCCATGAGCGCGGCGTGTCCGCCGGACGTTCTGGTGCTGCCCGAGCTCTGGTCCACGGGATACGATCTTGAAAGGGCCCGTGAGCTTTCATCGCCCATGGGCGGAGACGACGCGGCATTTCTCGGCAGTCTGGCCCGGGAATATCATGTGGCGTTTGCGGGCGGTTCCGTGCTTTCCGAAAGCGATGGGGTCGTGCACAACAGGGCGCAGGTCATCGAACGGGACGGCCGGTATGTGACCGGATACGACAAGGTGCATCTTTTTCGTCTCATGGATGAGCACAGGTATCTGACGCCGGGGCGTGAACGGCGTCTGTTCGACATGGGCGGGATGCGCTGCGCTCTGGCCGTATGTTACGACATCCGTTTTTGCGAGTTCATACGAGCGCTTGCCGTGGAGGGGGCGGAAGTGCTTTTTGTCGGCGCCGAGTGGCCGGCGGCACGTCGCGAGCACTGGGAAATTCTGCTTCGAGCCCGGGCCGTGGAAAACGAGATGTATGTGGTGGCCTGCAACCGCTGCGGTACGTCAGGGGCGGAGACCTTTGCCGGAACTTCCATGATCATTGCTCCCGACGGCACGGTGCTTGCCCGGGCCGGAGAGAAGGAGGAAATTGCAGGCGCGGAGATTGAGCTTTCTTCTGTCGGGCGCATGAGGGAGACCATTCCCGTGTTTCTCGACCGTGTTCCCGAACTGTATTGACGATGGGCGGAACTTTTTCCTGCTCACGTGCTCTTGCGGCCTGACGAGCATGAAAAAAGGCCTTCGATGATCGAAGGCCTTTTTTCATGCTCACAAGAGACGTCCGCCGGAAGTTTCCGGCGAAGGCGTCGTCATATCTTTATGATGCCGAGAGTCGCAGCCACGGAGGAGAGGAGCACCACGAGCAGCAGCAGGGGCGCGAGCCAGGAAATGCAGATGCGGAAGATTTTTTCGCCATGGAAGGCGGAGGATATCTTCACTTCGGAAATGAGGTTCTCTATGCCCACGATGCGGCCGATGAGCAGGCAGGTGAGCATGGCGGCCAGAGGACAGAGGATGAGGCTGGCAAGAAAGTCCATCATGTCGAGAATGCTGAGGCCGGCAATGGAGATGAAGTCCCACACGCCGAAGCCGAGGGAGCAGGGCACGCCGAGGGCAATGGCTTCAAAGGTCATGAACAGGGCGCTCTTTCTGCGCGACCAGTGGAGCTCGTCGGTAAGGGTGGAAACGCAGGTTTCCATGATGGAGATGCTCGAGGTGAGCGCGGCGAAGAACACCATGAGGAAGAACACCGCGCCGATGATGCCGCCGAAGCCCATGCTCTCAAAGATCTTGGGGATGGTGATGAACATGAGCGAAGGGCCGGCATTCAGCGCTTCGGCGGTGCCGCCGGAGAAGGCGAACACGGCGGGAATGATCATGAAGCCGGCCAGCGTGGCAACGAGGGTGTCCATGAAGCCGATGCTGTAGGTGGCTTGTTCGACGTTGACGTCCTTCTTCATGTAGGAACCGTAGGTGATGAGGATGCCCATGCCTATGGACAGAGAGAAGAAGAGCTGTCCGCAGGCGGCCACCACGGTCATGATGGAGAACTTGGAGAAGTCCGGCACGAGATAGTAGTAGATGCCCGCGCCTGCGCCGGGACGGGTCATGGAATAGATGGCCACGATGACGGCGAGAATGAGCAGCAGCGGCATCATGACGCGCGAGGCGCGTTCAACGCCGCCTTCCACGCCCTTGAGAATGATGCCGAGGGTGCAGCCGAGGAAGATGAGATTCCAGATGATGGGCTCAAACGGCGAGGATATGAAGCTGCCGAAATAGCCGTCTCCGGCCACGAGATTCACGTCTCCCACCACGTATTCGAACAGATATTTGATGATCCATCCGCCGATGAGGCAGTAGTACGGCAGAATGAGCATGGGGACGATGGCGTTTATCCAGCCGCCGAACACGAGGAAGGGATTGCGCTTCATCTGACCGAAGGCGCGATAGGCGCCTACGGGGCTGAGTCTCGTTTTTCTGCCGAGGCTGGTTTCGGCCACGATGAGCGCATAGCCGAAGGTGAGCATGAGGATGAGGTAGACCAGCAGGAAGATGCCTCCTCCGTACTTGGCGGCGAGATAGGGAAAACGCCAGATGTTGCCGAGACCTACGGCAGAACCGGCCACCGCGAGAATGAAACCTATGTTGCCGGAAAAGAGGCCGCGGGCACTGCCTTTGCCTGAATCGGAAGATGCCTGCTGGGACATATGTGACTCCTGAAAGAAAAAGTGTTCGCAACAGAGTATAGGAAGGATGAGAAAATGACAAGCCGGAAATGTCTTTTTGGTCGGACCGGCATGAATCGCATGGATGTTGCGACGGCGTATTGCCGCAGGAAGATGACGGCACTGTGCCATCATATATTCATGAAATGTTCATCGGAGCGTGACGTTCCTTTTTTCTCCGCATGGTATCCTGCTTTGTGATTCGCGCCGGAACGGAGGCGGCATGATAACGTTGCCGGGGCTGTCTGTGTATCATCGTTTTTTCAAAAGCGGTCTGCTAGATTTTCTGAGAAGGGAAAAACGGCCGCTCCGTTTCATTGGAGGCTGGCGCATGACCGAACCTTTCACCCGGAGGGCATCATGGAAGCGAGAGCTCTTGAACGTCTGAATGCGGAGCTTGTGGAGGAACAGGAAAGGCTGCGATACCTGCAGGGGCTTTTTCAGGGCGAAGCCATGCCGGACATGCTGGACGACGCCATGCACATGGAATCCGTGCGCTTTGCCGGAGCGCTTGCGGACCGCAGCGCAAAAAGACTCAGCGTGCTGCGCAGGCTTTCGCTCGGCGGATCGTGGGGCGAGAGATTCTGCGAGGACTGCGGAGAGCCCATTCCGCTTTCCCGCATACTGGCCGCCCCGGAATGCGTGTGCTGCCGCGACTGTCAGGCGTTGCGCGATGGGGAGATCTCGCCAGACGCGGAAGATTGATTGTGTCCCGGGATGTCATCGAAATGTAATATTGGTGTCACATGACTCTGGCATTCTGCTCCGAAATCAATAAGACAGCTGACAACGGAGTATGAGTATGTCGTTTTTTACAGCCATGCAGCTTCTCGGCGGTGTGGGAATTTTTCTGTACGCCATAAAGCTCATCAGTGAATCCCTGCAGATGGTGGCCGGAGAGAGGTTGCGCAACATCATAGGAATGTTTACAAAAACGCCCGTTATGGGCGTTTTTTTGGGTGCAGCGGTGACCATGGTCATCCAGAGCAGCAGCGCCACCACCGTCATGACGGTGAGTTTCGTGGATGCCGGACTCATGAATCTCATGCAGGCCATAGGCGTCATCATGGGCGCCAACATAGGCACCACGATCACGGGTCAGATTCTGGCGTTCCGGGTCAAGGATCTGGCGTATCTGTTCGTGATCCTCGGCGTGCTGCTCATCTTCGTCTGCTCCTCCAAGAAGCTCAAGCACATAGGCGAAGGGCTGCTCGGCTTCGGTCTGCTCTTCATAGGCATGCAGACCATGGAAAGTTCCATGGCCTTTCTGCGAGACAGACAGGATATATTCCTTACCTTCAGCGACAATCCGCTTCTCGGCCTTGCCGCAGGCATGTTTCTCACGCTGCTCGTGCAGTCCAGCTCGGCCACGGTGGGCCTGACCATCGCGCTCGGCGTGCAGGGCCTGCTGCCCCTCGAGGCCGCCATACCCATCATTTTCGGTGACAACATAGGCACCACGATCACCGCGGTGCTTGCCGCTCTCGGCACGGGGCGGGCCGCAAGGCAGGCCTGCGCGGCACACGTGCTGTTCAACGTCATAGGCGTGTGCATCTGGCTGCCTCTCATGCCCTTGTGGATAGGGTTCATCGAGGCTTCCTCCTCGTCCATAGGTCATCAGATCGCCAACGCTCATACCATGTTCAACATCTGCAATACGCTTCTGTTCCTGCCCTTCGTGCGCCCCTTTGCGGCGCTCATCCGCAAGATCATTCCCGACGCCGAACGCGTCGACCGCCGCGACGCCGTGTATCTTGATCCGCTTCTCATTCAGCGCACGCCTGTCGTGGCCGTGAGCGCCGTGAAGCATGAGTGCCGGCACATGGGCGAGGTCGTGCTCGACCTTCTGGAACGCACGGAAAAGGTGTTCTTTGAACATAAGGAAGAGGAAAAGGAAGAGGTGCTTCTTCTGGAAGAGAAGCTGGACGGCCTGGAAGAGGCCATTCGCAGCTACGCTTCCGACATCATGCAGACCGGGATTGACGGAAAGGATGCCGAGACGCTTGAGGCCTGCGTGGTGAGCGCGGGCGATCTTGAGCGCATAGGCGACAAGGGCAAGCGGCTCATAGACTTTTATGAATACCGCAAGAAGAGAGGCGACGATTTCTCTTCCGAAGCCTTGAAGGAAGTGCGTGCGCTCTTCCATGAAACGCGCAGATCCGTCCGGCTTGCACTGGCCGTGTTCGACGCCGAACCGTTCACCGAAAAGGACAAGGCCGCGCTGGACGCTCTGGCCGAACGGGTGCGTGATCAGGAATCCGTGCTGAGGTCAAGTCATGCCTCCCGTCTCAGCTCCGGTCACTGCTCTCCCGAAGCCGGGCTGGTGTTCATCGACGTGCTTGGAGCCATAGAGCAAATGGCGTATCGTGCAAGAAAGATCGCCGACCACATGGCCGGTCAGCAGAACGCGGAGGCATAAGTCGTGGCTGACAAGAAAGAAAAGGCTTCACAGGCGCAGCAGACAGGTCAGAAGAAGATTGATCTCTCGGCGCAGGATTATTACCTGAACAGAGAGCTGAGCTGGCTCGACTTCAACGCCCGTGTTCTTGAAACGGCGCTGGACGAGAGGCTTCCGCTTCTGGAACAGACCAAGTTCCTTGCCATATTCTACAACAATCTCGATGAGTTCTTCATGGTGCGCGTGGCCAAGGTGCTGCGGCAGTACCGTGAGGGAGCGGCCAGCGCTGAGGCGGACCGCATGACTCCCGCGCGTCAGCTTGCCGAAATACGCCGCAAGGCTTCGGCTCTGCTCTCGAAGGCCAGCGAGCACTGGCAGAAGAAGCTTGTGCCTCTTCTGCGGGAAAGGGACGTGCATCTCGTGCACTACGATGAGCTCACGGAAAAGCAGCGGCGTTTTCTGCTGGCCTATTTCCGCGATGAGATCTATCCCGTGCTCACGCCTCAGGCCATAGATCCCGGGCATCCCTTTCCCACCATTTCCAATCTCAGCCTGAACTTCATCATCCGTCTTCAGGGAAGGGACGGCATCGCCCGCTTTGCAAGACTGCGCTGCCCGAGCAACGTGCCGCGCTTCATCTTCATTCCGCGCAACAAGGAAGCCAAGACCTACGCTTCGCTGGGACTCAAGGCCAACGTGCGCGATGCGGACATTCTTCTTCTCGAGGAGCTCATCGAGGAACATCTCGGACTTCTCTTTCCCGGCTATACGGTGGTGGATTCCGGCCTGTTCCGCATCACGAGAAACACCGACGTCAACATCGACGAGGACGACAGCGACGATCTGCTTGAAGCCGTGCAGGACATGGTGGAGCAGCGCCGCTTCGGCGGCGTGGTGCGCCTTGAGACGGCGCGCGGCATGTCCACGGATCTTTCGGAATTTCTCATCAAGCATCTCGGGCTCAAGCCCTTCCAGGTGTACCGGGTGAAGGGACCGCTGGCGTTTGCGCAGTTCATGTCCCTGTACGGACTCGACAGGCCCGGTCTCAAGATTCCGAACCATAGTCCGGCGGTGCCCGCCATCCTGCAGACGGACAGTTTGTTCCGCATCATCCGCAAGCAGGACGTGTTTCTGCATCATCCCTACGACAGCTTCACTCCCGTGCTGGACTTCGTGCAGAAGGCCGCCGAGGACCCGGACGTCATTTCCATCAAGCAGACGCTCTACCGTGTGGGCAACGATTCGCCCATCGTGCGTTCGCTCATCGAGGCCAGAAGGCACGGCAAGCAGGTGACGGCCGTGGTGGAACTCAAGGCCCGCTTCGACGAGGAGCGAAACATCAACTGGGCGGAGGAGCTGGAACGCGAAGGCGTGAACGTGGTGTACGGCTTCGTGGGCATGAAGATTCACGCCAAGCTCTGTCTTGTGGTGCGCCGCGAGGCCGAAGGCGTGGTGAGCTACGCCCACATAGGCACGGGCAACTACAACGCCTCCACGGCCAGAATGTATACCGACATGGGCATTCTGACCTGTCAGCCCGACATCTGCTCCGACATGGCCGATCTTTTCAACGTCATGACGGGCTATGCGGAAAAGGACAACTACCGCGAGCTTCTCGTGTCGCCGAACGCCATGCGCCGCAGGCTCATAGAGCAGATACAGAACGAAATTTCCGTCTGCGCCCGCGGGGGCGAAGGCGAGATCATCATGAAGTGCAATCAGCTTGTGGACCGCAAGATCATTCGCGCGCTCTATGCGGCATCCATGGCCGGCGTGAAGGTGAACCTCATCGTTCGCGGCATATGCTGTCTCATTCCGGGCATTCCCGGCGTGAGCGAGAACATTGCTGTGCGGTCCATCGTGGGGCGCTTTCTTGAGCACGCCCGCGTGTACTGGTTCCACAACGGCGGAGATTCCTGCATGTTCATGGGCAGCGCGGACATGATGTCCCGCAATCTGGACCGTCGCATAGAGGTGCTCACGCCCGTGCTCGACGAAAACATACGCCGCACACTGCTCGAAGTGCTCAGACTCCAGCTTGCCGACAACATGCAGGCCTGGGAGCTGAAGAGCACCGGAGAATACGTGCGTCTGCATCCTGCGGAAGGCTGCGAGCCTGTGAATTCTCAGGAACTTCTTTTGAAGCGCTGAGTCATTGTTTGTTATGGAGGAACGTATGGTCAAGTCAGCAGGAAAGAACGGCAGAACCCGCAGATCGGGCACGAAGAGCCGTGCCGGTCGTGCGGCTGCCGCGGAAAACTCGGCTGTGAGCATGAACGGCGCTTCCGCCGAATCCATGGAGGAGAGCGCAGAGACTGCCGGGGAGGCTTCCGCGGCGTGCGGAAGCCCCCGTGAAATGGAAAATGTCTGCGGGGCGGACGCGGGCCGGGATTCCGGCGCGTCCGGCGACGCGTCTGAGGCTGCTTTGTCTGAAGGCTGCGCAGCGGCAGAGGCGGACGAGGCGTTTTCTCCCGCTTCTGCCGAGCGCGTTCCCGGCGAGCTCGACATGCTCCGGGGCGAGCTTCTTTGCGAGGAACTGGAGCAGAACGCCGTGGAGCAGATGTTT
This sequence comes from bacterium, assembly GCA_037230945.1. GTDB lineage: Bacteria > Desulfobacterota > Desulfovibrionia > Desulfovibrionales > Desulfovibrionaceae > Mailhella. The sequence continues at coordinate 12,735 of JAXUUT010000043.1, read as the reverse complement.
CAATGGATGAAGGAGCATTCCGCCGAGGAAGAGAGCCTCGGCGCGGCACTCGGAGAGGTCTCCGGCACGGCGCTTCTCGAAGCGGTGCATCACGGCCGTCACGTGGCCATGCTTTCGCTTTTTCTTTTTGAGGCGTTTTCTCGCCGGTTCGAGCTTGACATCCGCTGGGCAAGACTTCTGGCTCAGGCGGCGCTGTGGCATGATCTCGGCTTTGCCGCAGGCGGCCGCCGCCGTCATCACAAGCGCAGCATGGAAATCATAGAGGGCAACGACCGCCTGTCCCTTTCCTTCGGCCTTGAGGATTCCGACCGTTCGCTGGTGGCGCTTCTGGCGCGCTACCATCGTCGTGCCTGGCCGGGCATGAAGCATCGCCGCTTTGCCGCGCTTTCCCGGGAAGAGCGCAGGAGCCTTTGCGCCTGCGCCGCCCTGCTGAGAGTTGCCGACGGCCTTGATTACCGGCATCGGGGCGCGGTGGAGGAAGTGCGCGTCACGCTTCGCCGCAGAACCATGCGTCTGGTCTGCTTCGGCGCGGAATCCTGCCGGAAGGAATGCCGTCGTGCGCTGAAGAAGGGAGATCTTCTGGAGCATCTGTACGGAGGAAGACTGGACATCGAGCAGGGAAAGGAAGGAGAGAGGGATGTCCTCTGAAGCGCCTTTTTCGGGTGTGCGTACCGTAGCCATCATGGATCTGGGCTCGAACTCGCTGCGCATGATGATCGTGCGCATCGGCGAGAACCGCGTGACCAGCGTGCTCAATCAGGTGAAGCAGATGGTGCGTCTCGGCGAGGGAGCCTTTGAGGACCACAGACTTCAGTCCGAGCCCATGCGGCGTACCATAGCCGCGCTGCGGGGCTTTGCCGGAATGTGCCGTTCCTACGGCGTGGACGAGGTGGTGGCTCTGGCCACGGCCGCCGTGCGCGACGCGGACAACGGTCAGGAGTTCATGGACGAGATACGCCGCGAGACGGGCATCGACTTCACGGTGATTTCCGGCAGGGAAGAGGCGCGTCTCATCTGCCGGGGCGTGTCCGTGGCGCTCGAACCTTTTGCCGGAAAGCGGATGTTCATCGACATAGGCGGCGGCAGCACCGAGCTTTCCGTGGCGAGCGGCGGCAACATTCTGGAGCTTGAGTCTCTCAAGCTCGGCGCCGTGCGTCTTGCCGGGCTTTTCCCCTGTGCGGGAACGGTGAGCCCTCAGCGGTATGCGGAAATGCAGAAGTACGTGCGCGATCACGCCGTGCTGCCCCTGCAGCGCATGGAGGCTCAGGGTCCGGGCGAGCTTGTGGGCAGCTCCGGCACCATTCAGAGCCTTGCGGAAATGGCCGTGGCCATGGAGAGGGAAGGCGGAAGAAAGACGGGCGACACTCCGGAACTTCTGAGCTACAGTTCCCTCAGGCGCGTGGTCAGGGCGCTCTGCGACCGCAATGAAGAGGAAAGAATGTCCCTGCCCGGCATGAATCCGCGCCGCACGGGCATTCTCATTCCCGGCGCGGCCATACTCCAGACCATCATGGAGGAACTGGACTTCGATTCCGTGCGGGTTTCCGGCCGGGGTCTGCGGGACGGCGCGCTGGCTGATTACCTCGACCGGCTCTTCCCGGAAAAGGGCAGACTTTCCGTGCGTGACGAAAGCGTGCTGCGTCTGGCAAGACTGTGCCGGTTCGAGGAGGTGCATTCCCGTCACGTGGCAAAGCTTGCGCTCATGCTCTTTGACTCCGCGCGGGAGCTCGGTCTGTATCGCGGTCCGGCCAGAATGCGCGAGCTTCTTCACTATGCCGCGCTTCTGCACGACATAGGCATCTTCATTTCCTTCACGAAGCACAACGTGCACAGCCACTACCTCATCCAGAACAGCGAAATGCTCGGGTTCACGCAGAAGGAAGTGTCGCTCATGGCGGCGCTCGCCCTTTACCATCGGTACGGCTATTCCAAGAAGGACAAGGGCTGCGCCGTCACGCTGGCCGAGGACTGGCAGGATCATGCGCGCTGTCTTTCCCTCTTTCTTTCCCTCGCTGAGGGCATGGACAAGAGTCATCGTCAGGCCGTGGTGTCCGCGAAGTTTGCCAGAAAGGATCAGAAGCTCGTGCTGGTCGTTCGCACTTCCGTGCCCTGTCCCGTGGAAAAGGAGAGGCTGAAACGCTGTTACAAGTCTCTGGAAAAGTGCTTCGGCAGAACGGACGTGGTGTGGGAATCTGCGTCGTGAGGCCTTTTTCGTGAGTGCTGAAAACGTCCGGCTCCGCAGGGAACCGGACGTTTTCGTCTTGCCGAGGGGAAGACGAGAACAGATGCTTTTTGCAGCGCAGGTTCCGCGGGGAGCGCTGTGAGAGCAGAAGCCCTCTTTCCGCGGCATTGCGGAAAGAGGGCTTCTGCGGTCGGAACGCTGATGAACAAGCGCCCCTGCGTCTAGTTGCCGCTCATGTTTCTGTGCAGAAGCTCGTGCTCCCTGCCCTTGAGCAGCGTGGCATAAAGCGTGTCGAGCAGCGGATTTTCGCTGGTCTTTTTTATCTGCATGTTGATGTCCGCCTCGTAGAGGGAGTCGCGGCGGGCACGGAACGGATTGTCATGGGAGGAGACCGGCTGTCCGCCGCCCATGATGCAGCCGCCGGGGCAGGCCATGAACTCCACGAAGTCGTAGTGCTTGCCGCCTTCGCGAATGGCGTTCAGCACCATGTCGGCGTTGCGCAGGCCGCTGACCACGGCCGCGCGGATCGTCCTGCCGTCGTGGAGAAAGCTGAATTCCCGTATGCCGTGTTCCTCGCGCACGCCCACTTTCTTGAGTTCGTCGATTTCCTGCCGGCTGTGTCCGGCGATGAAGTTGCGCAGCACGGCCTCGGTCACGCCGCCGCTCGTGCCGAAGATGAGTCCCGCGCCGGAGGTGATGCCGAAGGGCATGTCCGCCGCGTCCTTGTCCGCGCCGTTCAGCGTGAGGCCGTAGCTCTGGATCATGCCTATGAGCTCTTCGGTGGTGAGCACGTAGTCCACGTCCTGCCTGCCGTTCGTGCGGGACTCGGGACGCAGTATTTCGTCCTTCTTTGCCGTGCAGGGCATGATGGCCACGGAAACGAGACGGCGCCCCTTCTCGTCGGGAGACTTGTCGTCCCAGGCGCGCAGCACCGCGCCGAACATCTGCATGGGCGAGCGGCAGGTGGAAAGGTTGGGAATGAATTCCGGATGCTTCTTTTCGCAGAACCGCACCCACGCCGGGCAGCAGCTCGTGAAAAGCGGCAGCTTTTCGCCGGAGGCAAGGCGCGCCTCAAGCTCGCGGCTTTCTTCGGTCACGGTGAGGTCGGCGCCGAAGGCCGTGTCGTACACTTCTTCAAAGCCCAGGCGATGCATCACCGTGACGAGGCGGTTCATCACGTTTTTTCCGGCGGGGAAGCCGAACCTGTCGCCTATGGCCGTGCGCACGGCCGGGGCCACCTGGGCCACCACCTTGTTCTTCGGGTCCGCAAGCGCGTTCCACACTTCGTCCACGGTGCTCTTGATGGAAATGGCGCCCGTGGGGCAGACCACGCGGCACTGACCGCAGCCCACGCAGTCGGTTTCCGCCAGACGGCGGTTGTAGGCCGGAGTGACCAGCGTGGCCACGCCCTTGCCCGCAAAGTCCAGGGCGTCCACGGCCTGAATGTTGTCGCACATGCGCACGCAGTCGCCGCAGAGTATGCACTTGCTCGGCGTGCGCACGATGCAGTTGGAGCTGTTGTCCACGTCGTGGCGTTCCTGCGCGCTCTTGAAGCGTATGTTTCTCACGCCCATGCGCTCGGCAAGGTTCTGCAGATGGCAGTCGCCGTTCTTGTTGCATACCGTGCAGTCGCGGTCGTGGGAGGCGAGAAGAAGTTCGAGAAGCGTGCGGCGGTATTTGCGCAGTTCCGGCGTGTTGGTCTGAATGTTCATGCCGTCGCGCGGGCGTACCGTGCAGGAAGCGAAATAGCGGCCCTCGTCGTCCTTGACCGTGCAGAGACGGCATGCGCCGTACACGGAAAGTTCCGAAACGTAGCAGAGCGTGGGCAGGTCGATGCCCGCCTTGCGTATGACCGTCAGCACATTGGTTTCATCGGTGAATTCGACGCGGATGCCGTCGATGATCATGCTGCCCATGATTGTCAGTCCTTGATGGAAATGGCGCCGAACTTGCAGTTCATCATGCAGGTGCCGCACTTGATGCACAGTTCATGGTTGATGACGAAAGGCTGCTTGATGACGCCCGTTATGGCGTGCACCGGGCAGATGCGGGAGCATTTAGAGCAGCCCCTGCAGCGTTTGGGGTCGATGTCGAAGAAAATGAGTTCCTGATAGGGCCCGGGCAGGTATTCCTCAATGACGCGCTCCTCTCCGCCCTGATGTTCGAGGACGGAAAGAACCTGCCTTGCAATGCTCTTGCCGAGTCCGCAGCGGGCGGTGTGATCTATGAGCGAGCCGAGCTCGGAGAGAAGAGCAAGCTCCTCCTCGGAAGGAGAGGGGAGCGGAGAATCCTCGAGGATCTGCTGCATCTGCCTTGTGCCTTCCCGGCAGGAAATGCACTTGCCGCAGCACTGGTCGCTGGTGAATTTTTCAAGAACGGCCAGAGCCTTCTGAGTTTCCGGTGACTTTTCCATGGTGGGTGTCCGAAAGAGGTGAAGTTGATGACGGTCGGAAGGATGGCGCTTAAAAGCCGCGCGTCCCGGGTGGCGGGACGCGTTCGTTCAAACGTGTCGTGCTGTCCGATGGCCGGACCGGATTGCGGAAGGCGCTCCCCGGCAACAACATCAGGATGTAGCCGGGGAGCGCCGCTCTTGTAAAGCCTGCACCTGTTGTTCCTAAATGGAACAAGCGTGGATTCTGTCCGGACGGCTTCTGCGCCGGGCCGCGTGCTTCCTGTGTTTTTTCTCCTGCGCTTGACGCCATGATTCCCTGCCGTTACAGATGGATATCATGTGTACCGTCTGCCGCGCACCCTGCAGCGCGGATTCCTTCGGGAGATAACGTATGGACATCACGGTGGACGCAGTTCTTGCCATGGCTCCGGACGAGGCTTCGGTGAAGGCCGCGCGCTCTCTTGCCTCGCCGGGCAAATGGCAGACGCTCGGTTTTGACGATGCCGCGGCCTGGGGACTCTGTCAGGGCAGCGGATCAAAGCCCTATCAGACGAAGGTAGACCTTTCCGGGCCGGTCTGTTCCTGTTCCTGTCCCAGTCGAAAGATTCCCTGCAAGCATGCGCTTGCGCTGCTTCTGCTTCTGGCGGGGCAGAAGGGCGCGTTTGCCGAGGGCGACCGCCCCGAATGGGTGAGCGAATGGCTGGAAGGCAGGCAGCAGCGCGCCGCAAAGAAGGAAGAGAACAGGGCTCGAAAGAAGAGTTCCGCTTCTCCCAAAAAGGAAGCCGCAAGGCTCGAGCGCATGGGTGCGGGGCTGGACGAGCTTTGCCGCTGGATGAACGATCAGGTGGTTCAGGGACTCTCCGCGCTTTCAGGACATTACGAGGAATGGGACAGACTTGCCGCCCGCATGGTGGACGCGCAGATGCCGGGACTGGCCGCACGGCTGCGGGGCATGGCCTCGCTTGTGGACGGCGGCGATGAATGGCCCGCCGCGCTTCTCGGCAGCATGGGGCGGCTTCAGCTTCTTGCGGATGCGTTTTCCCGCATGGAGCAGCTCTCGCCGGGGCAGCAGGCGGATGTCCGCTACGCGCTGGGCTATCTTCCCGACAAGGACGCCGTGCTGGCCGGGGAAGACCGGGTTTCCGACGTGTGGAGCGTCATCGGGGTGAGCGTGGCCGAAGAGGACAGGCTCTGGCGGCGTCGCGTGTGGCTTTTCGGCAGGGAAAGCGGCCGCATGGCGCTTCTTCTCGACTTTTCCCACGGCACCCGCTCCTTTGAACCGGTATTTCTGCCCGGAAGCGGCGCGCGCATGACGCTCGTTTTTTATCCCGGGGCCTCCCCGATTCGGGCCCTTGTCGCCGATGTTCCTGTTTCCGAACCGTTCGGTCCTCTTCCGTCGTTCACGCTGGAGGAGGCGCTGCATGATCTGGCGCGACGACTGGCGGCCTGTCCCTGGCAGACGCCGCTTCCTCTTTTTTTCGGCGGCGCACGTCTTGTCCGCAGCGGAGAGCGCTGGCAGCTTCTTTCGGAAACGGGCAGGCTCGTTCCTCTGGCCGTGGACGATGCCGCGGCCTGGAAAATGTTTGCCGCAGGCGGAGGACGTCCGCTTGTCGTCTGCGGAGAATGGGACGGCAACGAGCTTCTTCCTGTGGGCGTGTTCCCGCAGGAGGCATTCTGACGGAGGGAAAAACATGGATTCCAGACTTCGTGGGTTCGGCTCCTGCGCGCTGCTCGGCACGGCCCGGCGTCCGCCGTCGTTTTCCGAAGAGGAATTTCCCCGCGGCTCGCTTGTCCGGGAACTTGCCGATGCGTCGGACTCGTCGCCGGAAGGTTGCGCACGCACGCTTCTGCGCAGTGCGGGCGCGCTTTTCCTCGGCGGGTGCGCGGGCTATCTGCCCGAAAAGGCCGAAGAGAATCTGACGGTTCCCGACGTTGCCCCCGACGAATCCCGCGCCATGCTGCCGGAAGATTCGCCGGTTGCGGATCTTTGCGGAGAGATCTTTCGCGGCGGTCAGCTCCGCCTTCAGTGGGAGGCTCTCTCGTATCTTGCCGGAAGGAACATGGTGCTGCCGCATTCGCTTCTTGTTCCGGCGCTTGCCATGGGCAGAACCAGCCCTGCGCTCCGCCCTCTGCTTGCCCGCACGGCGGGCGCGCGCGGGCTGTGGCTTGCGGCCCTGAATCCCGACTGGCGCATGTTCGCCACGTCCTCTGCCGACGCCGAGCTGGAAATGGAAGCGTGGGAACACGGACGGCCCATGCAGCGACAGGCGTTTTTCCTTGCCGCGAGAAAGGCGAGGCCCGAATGGGCGAGGGAACTGTTTGAACAGGATCTCTCCTCCATGGACGCTTCCGAGCGCAACACGCTGCTCGGGCTCTTTGTTCACGGACTCTGCCGCGACGACGAAGATCTGCTGGAAACCCTGCTTTTCAAGGATCGCAGACGCGAGGTGAGAAGGACGGCGGCCTCCCTGCTCTCCCGTCTGCCCGAAAGCCGGTACGTGAAGCGCATGGGAGAGAGGCTTTCTTTCTGCATGAAGGCTTTTTTGTCCGCAACTTCGCAGACTGGCATATCCGGCCTGCTCCGCATGGCGGCCGCCGCCGTGGGCATGGGGGACAAGGCGGATTTCATCTCTCCGCCCGAAACCTACGACAAAAGCTGGGCCGCGGATCTCATCAGCGAAAAGTCTCCGTTTTCCCAGTTCGGTCCGCGTGCCGGATGGCTGTACCAGATGGCCGCGGCCGTTCCGCCTTCGTGGTGGACGGAACGCACGGGAAAAAGCGCGGAGGAGGTGCTTGAGCTCTTTGAGCGTTCGGAGTGGAAAAAGCCTCTTCAGACGGCGCTGGGCGACGCCGTGCTGCGCACGGGCGATGCCTCGCTGGCTCGGGCCATGCTGAAGAGCATGAAGAAGGGCGGCGTGTGGCCGTCTTCTTCCGGCAGAAGTCTCGATGTCTTTGCCCTTGCCGCCATGCTCGGCAGAGAAGAGCGTGAAGATGCTTGGGAACGGCTGCTTTCGCCCGACACGTTCACGGATCTTCTGCAGGATATCCGCATGAGACAGGAACTTGACTACCGCATGTCGCCCCTTCTGGCGTCGAGGGCCGTCGCCGTGCTGAAGGACCGGATGCTGTCGGCAAAAAGCCGTGACTATGCGCTTGCCTACGTGGTGGACGAGCTGGCCATGGTGCTGCCTGCCGATGAACTTGAAAAGGCGAGGCGGATGCTGGAATCCCTGCCCGTGTCCGACCTGAACCGGGACGTCTCCGATCGTTTTTCCGCCGTTGCCGGAAAGCGTCTGGCGCTCGGCGCGTATTTTTCCTGACCGTCAACCGAAGAGGACTTTTCATGAATACCGAAGAGAGCAACAACGCCGCGCGCGTCCTGAGGCAGCATGCCGAGCAGCAGTTTGCCGAGGAACTGGACGAACTCAGGAAGGCCGACACCCATCCCCGCCCCGCCAACTGGCAGATGTCCCCTTTTGCCGTGTGCACCTATCTTATGGGAGGCAGGCTCGACAACGGCTTTGAAGTGTCGGCGAAATACATAGGCAGCCGCCGTCTCATGGAAATAGCCGTGGCCACGCTGGCCACCGATCGCGCGCTGCTTCTGTACGGCGTGCCAGGCACGGCCAAGTCGTGGGTGTCGGAACATCTGGCCGCGGCCATAAGCGGGGATTCCACGCGCATCATTCAGGGCACGGCGGGAACGAGCGAAGAGCAGATGCGCTACGGCTGGAACTACGCCGAGCTTCTTGCCAAGGGGCCGTCCCGGCATGCGCTTGTGGAAAGTCCGCTCATGCGCGCCATGGCCGAAGGCTGCATCGCCCGCGTGGAGGAGCTGACCCGCATTCCCGCGGACGTGCAGGACACGCTCATCACCATTCTTTCGGAAAAGTCGCTGCCCGTTCCCGAGCTCGGCGAAGAGGTGCAGGCCGTGCGCGGCTTCAACGTCATAGCCACGGCCAACAACAGGGACAAGGGCGTGAACGAGCTTTCCTCCGCGCTCAAGCGCCGCTTCAACACCGTGGTGCTGCCGGTTCCCGCGAGCGAAGACGAGGAGGTCGCCATTGTGGAGAAGCGCGTTCGGGAAATGGGGCGCAGCCTGGAGCTGCCCGCCGAGCCTCCCGCGCTTCCCGAAGTGCGCCGCGTGGTGCGTATTTTCCGGGAGCTTCGCAACGGAAAAACCGAGGACGGCAGGCTCAAGGTCAAGACGCCGTCCGGTACGCTGAGCACGGCGGAAGCCATTTCCGTCATCAACAGCGGCATGGCCCTTGCCGCGCATTTCGGCGACGGAAGCCTGCGGGCCGCCGACGTGGCGGCGAGTCTTGTGGGCGCGATCGTCAAGGATCCCGTGCAGGATCGCGTCATATGGCATGAGTACCTTGAAACCGTCATGAAGGAACGGGGCGACTGGAAGGATTTGTACCGCGCCTGTCGCGACGTGGAATGACCATGGACGACGCAAGGCAGATACGCATATTCGGCATACGGCATCACGGGCCGGGCTGCGCCCGCAGCCTTGTCCGCGCACTGGAAGAGTGGCAGCCGGACGCGCTTCTCATCGAGGGGCCGCCCGAAGGCGAGAGCGTGCTGCCCCTTGCCGCCGACGAGGCCATGAATCCGCCCGTGGCGCTGCTCGTCTATGCGGAAGACGATGCGAGGCGGGCGGCCTTCTATCCCTTTGCGGAATTTTCTCCGGAATGGCAGGCGCTGCGCCATGCGCTTGCCCGGAACGTTCCGGTGCGGTTCATGGACCTTCCCATGGCCGTGCGCTTTGCCATGGAAAAGGCGGAGGAAGAGGCCGCGCAGATGGAAGAAGAAGCCGGAGTCGGAAAGGCGCAGGCCGCGGGAGAAGACGAAACGTCCGCCGAAGTGGCGGATGCGGAAAACGCGTCCGATTCATCCGCAGAGGCTGAAGGCGGCGCTTCCAGAATGGAAGAAGCGGAGAGCGATTCGTCGTTCGACGTCGCCGACCCTCTGGACTGGCTGGGCCGTGCCGCAGGATACGAGAGCGGCGAGGACTGGTGGAATCATATGGTCGAGGAGCGGCTGGACGGTCTGGAGCTCTTTGAGGCCATACGCGAAGCCATGACCGCCGTGCGGCAGGAGCGCGAGGCCGGGCATGGCGTACCGGAAGGAATGGAGGCCCTGCGCGAGGCGCATATGCGTTCATGTCTGCGCCGGGCGAAGAAGGAAGGTTTTGCCCGCATTGCCGTGGTGTGCGGCGCGTGGCACGTGCCCGCGCTGGAAGCGAAGGTGGCCGCCAGAGACGACAACGCGCTGTTGAAGGGGCTCCCCAAAATGAAGGTTGCCGCCACCTGGGCGCCCTGGACCTATGCGGGCCTCAGCGTGCGCAGCGGCTACGGCGCTGGCGTGACGTCTCCGGCATGGTATGAGCATCTGTGGCGTGCGGAAAGCGAAGAGACCCGCGTGGTGAGCTGGCTTGCCCGCGCGGCGCGGCTGTTCCGGGAAGAAGGTCTGGACTGTTCTCCCGCACACGTCATTGAATCGGCAAGGCTTGCCGAAACGCTGGCGGCGCTGAGAGAGCGCCCGGGCGCCGGTCTGCCGGAGCTTTGCGAAGCTCTTCGCACCGTGGTGTGCATGGGCGAGGAAGCTCCCATGCGTCTTGTCGAACGCCGTCTCATTACCGGAGAAAAGCTGGGGCAGGTGCCGGAAGGCGTGCCTGCCGTGCCTCTTCAGCGGGATATCGAGCGGCTTCAGAAGAAGCTCAGGCTGAAGCCGGAAGCCTCGCAGAAAACGCTGGATCTCGATCTGCGCAGAGACGTGGACCTTGCGCGCAGCCGCATGCTGCACCGCATGAACATTCTGGACATTCCCTGGGGAACGGACAGGCGCGAGGGCGGGGGCAAGGGCACGTTTCATGAATTGTGGCTTCTGCAATGGGAACCGAAGCTCATCGTCGACATCATCAACGCAGGCTCGTGGGGCAGCACGCTTCAGGATGCCGCCGTGCGCCGCGTGCTGGATCAGGCGTCCCGTGCCGGACTTCCCGAGCTGGCAAAGCTCATGGACGCGGCGCTCCTTGCCGATCTCGGCCCGGCCATAGACGGCCTGGTGCGCACGCTCGAAGACCGGGCCGCGCTGACGACGGACACGCTGCAGCTTGTGCGCACGCTGCCGGAGCTCGTGCGCGTGGCCAGATACGGCGATGTGCGCGGCACGAATGCGGGCATGGTGCTCGCGCTGGTGGAAGGCATGGTTCCGCGCGTGGTCGTGGGCCTGCACGCGGCGCTTTCCGGGCTCAATGCCGAAGGCTCGGCAGAGCTTCTTGCCCCTCTGCGCGCGGCAAACGATGCCATGCGTCTCATCGGCCGGGAGGACCTTGCGCTTATGTGGCGGCAGGCGCTTTGCCGGCTTCTGTCGGAAGAGAGCGGCGTGCATGCCGTCATTCGCGGACTCTGCGCGCGGCTTCTGTTTGACGACGAGGCGCTTTCTGCCGGAGAAGTCGAGACGCTCATGGGGCTTGCCCTGTCTCCGGCCTCCGAACCGGAAGACGCCGCGTCATGGCTCTCTTCCTTTCTGGGGGAAAGCGCCATGGTGCTTCTGCACGACGATGCTCTGTGGCGCCTCGTGGATGAGTGGCTCGTCTCGCTTTCTGCAGAGCGCTTTGTCAACGTGCTGCCCATGCTGCGCCGGACGTTCACGGAGTTTTCCGCGCCGGAACGCCGGCAGCTTGCGGAAAGAGCCCGCCGGACGGGCGTCGTGCGGCATGCCGGGGCAAAACGTCCGCATCAGGTTTCGTGGGATGAGGAGCGCGCGGCTCTGGTGCTGCCTTTTTTGAGAACGATACTCGGACTTGCCGGCAGCGGCACGGACGCAAAGGAGCGAGGTGCCCATGAGTGACGGAATGGAAAAGGAACGGTTGCGGCGCTGGGTGCTTGCGCTTGGCGACGAAGCCAGAAGCTGCTGTCCCGATGTGTCGCTGAGTGCGGAAGACATGGGCATGAGCGACGCGCTTTCCCTGCTTTACGACAACGGCAGCGGCAGCAAGGGGCTGCGCGGCGGCAGCGGCGCGTCTTCTCCCCGCGTGGCGCGCTGGCTCGGCGACATCCGCAAATACTTTCCCTCCACCGTGGTGCGGGCCATGCAGAAGGACGCCTTCGACCGCCTCTATCTTAAAGATATGCTGCTTCAGCCGGAAATGCTGGACTCCGTGCAGCCGGACGTGAATCTGGTGTCCACGCTCATGAGCCTGAACGGCGTCATTCCTCCGGAGACGAGGGAGACCGCGAGGCTTGTGGTCCGCAAGGTGGTGGATGAGCTCTTGAAGCAGCTTGAGGAACCCATGCGCACGGCCGTGACGGGAGCGATCAACCGGGCGGTGCGGAACCGTCGTCCCCGGGCTTCCGAAATAGACTGGAACCGCACCATTCAGGCCAATCTGCGTCACTGGCAGCAGGAATACCACACGCTGGTGCCGGAAACGCTCATCGGTTACGGACGCAAGGCGCACCGGCCGCAGAGAGAGGTCGTGCTCTGCATCGACCAGAGCGGATCCATGGCCAGTTCCATCGTGTATTCCAGCATATTCGGTGCGGTCATGGCCTCGCTGCCTGCGGTGAAGACACGTCTTGTGGTCTTCGACACGTCGGTGGTGGACCTTACCGACGAGATGCACGACCCGGTGGACGTGCTCTTCGGGGTGCAGCTCGGCGGCGGCACCGACATCAACCGCGCCGTGGGCTACTGCCAGTCGCTCATCACCGACCCGCGCAATACCATCATGGTCCTCATTTCCGACCTGTACGAAGGGGGCGTGGAGCGCAATCTTCTTCAGAGAGCCGGCGAGCTCGTGCAGTCCGGGGTACAGTTCATCACGCTGCTGGCGCTCAGCAATGAGGGCAGCCCCTTCTACGACAGAGAACTTGCCGGAAAGCTCGCCGCCCTGGGCGTTCCCTGCTTTGCCTGCACGCCGGACATCTTTCCGGGCATGATGGCTGCCGCCATACGAAAGGAGGACGTAGGCCTCTGGGCGGCAGAGCAGGGAGTCGTCACCACTCCGCCTGTGACGGGGGGAAGGGGCTGAGATTGCGCGGGACGGAGGATGGCTGAGACCACTGTTCGGACGGACGGCCTTTTTCGCGGCGCGTTTGCAGCCTGAAGGCTTTTTTCGACGTCTTTTGGCACTCCGGGAGGCCGGAAA
>JAXUUT010000130.1:0-21734 GCA_037230945.1 bacterium | reverse complement strand
TCATAGCGCTGCAGAACTTCAATGCGTCGACTTTCAAGCTGTGAAAAGCAAAAAAACAGGGCTATGCCCCCCGAAACAAGGGCAAGACATATTGCTGCCAGAAGCGCTGATTTTTTGGAAAGACCGGAATATCCGGCGTTCTCACGGCTGTTCATCGCACTCCTCCATCCCATGGGGATACTTTATTTTTGACGTGGCTTGCAACGCTGAAAGCTTCATCAACGAGCTTTAATATGAACCCAGCGATGTTTCTCATTCACTGAAAACTGCGGCACATAGTTTCTTACCCTTTCCGCAGGACGAACAGCCTCCGACAGATTATCCAAAATATAAATCTTGTCGCCGGAATATACGGCAAGGACGGCATGACCAATATTGCGGATGGTTTCCTTCACCACAACAATTCGCATATCATCTATGGGAACACCAAGCTCCTTCAATGTAAAATATTTGATAATGCAATAGTCCTCGCAGTCCCCCGACTTTGACAGAAACTGGTATGGCGCTGCCCAGTAATCAGACTTTCCATATACTTCCGGGTCAGTGCGATACGGCCATAAATTCCAGAACTTATTAACTATGTTCAGCTTCTCCGGCAACGGCTGCCCCGAGGCTCTTTTCTTCAGATCCTTCCAGAGTGTAGATGAATTAAACCGTTTCTCATCAAAAAAAATCGGATTTTTTCTGTTGCGCTCCAGAGCAGAAAGCCAGTTCTGCTGCTTCTTCAAATCCATCTGAAACTCAACGGTTCCGAACAGTCTGGGTCTGGCCAGTGCAGGAGGAGCAAACGCCAGAAGAATAGCCATGATACCAGATGCACACAGTGCACGCGCCCTTCGGCGCCCGACACTAACGGCATGTGCCTTGATACTCATGAACTTTCAAATCTCCCGGCAGTCTGCTTACCGCAAAAACGATATGGATTTCATTACCGTACGGTCTTATCCAGTCCGCATCAAGAACAAAAAGGCCGGAGAACGTCCATTCTCCGGCCCGTGAGATCGGCAACTCTACTCCGGCATGGTCAGATGATCGAGAGGCTCGCTGTCATGAGGCGTGACCTTGAGCGCTTCGGTACTGATATTGAAGCTGGGCAGAAGATCTCCGGCAAGAGCCTTCATGCGGTAGGCGGCAATGAGCGTATTGCCGAGAGCCGTAGCGGCCTGAGTGGAGGAATTGAACAGTTCGTTTTCGGCATCGAGCACATCCAGCAGGCTGCGCTCACCCATGACAAACTGCTCTTCATAGGCATTGCGCGTCGTCTTGTTGTACTCAATGGCTTCACGATAGTGTTCAAGCTGCTTCTGGGCAGAAAGAAATTCCGTCCAGCTTTCCTCGACATTGAGCTTCAGATCATCCATGTAGTCATAAAGCACACGACGGCTCTGACGGATGCGGGCGGCAGCGGCCTTGCTTTCTGCAACATCGGCACCGCTGTTGAAAAGATTCCACCGAACGACTGCGGCAACCCCCACTTCCGCCGTCCACAGTTCGCTCTTGCCGTCACGGTCGGAATAGGACGGACCGGCTTCGATGCTGAGGGACGGACTGTAGGCGGAACGCACCTGTTCTCTGACCGCCGTAGCGGCCTTCACGTCCTCAAGATACGCGGAAACCTTGGGATTGGCCTTCTGCGCCGCCTTGAGAACCTCTTCAGGCCCCTCGAACATTTTTGCAGGCATGTTCACGGGACCGAGCGTCATGGCGGAATGACGGGTCAGACGGGTATAGGTATCCTCCCCTATGCGCAAAGACGCACGGGCTTCGGTCAGCGTGGAGCGGGCACGGGCGAGACGGCTCTGAGCCTGAGAAACATCAGCCATGGTATCGACGCCCTGCGCTTCACGGGCGCGGGCCTTTTCAAGAATTTCCTCATGGCGGGCCACATTGTCCTGGGCAAGCTGATAGATCTGCTGACGACGCAGGACATCCACGTGCGCTATGATGGCATCAAGAGCCAGAGAATTGGCATTGTCCAGCACCCGATGGTCGAGAGAGCGATACGTCGCTTCCGCCTCGCGCACCCGTCCGCGGGTCGCCCAGCCGTCCCACAGAGGCTGAGTCACAAGGAGCGATGCGGAAGAATACGGAGCAACCTCATTATAGCCGTACGAACGCGTAGTGCTGTCGGTAAGCTTTCCGAAGCCTCCTCTTGCCGTAAGGTCGACGCGAGGACCATATCCCGCCTTGGCACGATCCACCTCATAGCCCGCGGCCGTCCGGTTTTCCTGAATGGCCTTCAACGAGTTGTTGTTCCGCAGCATGGCCTCGATGGATTCCTTCAGAGGAATCGCTTCATCCTTTTCCGCAGCAAAGGCTGCGGGAGAACACAGCAGAGCTCCAAGACAGCCTGAAATAAAAAGCAGAGGAAAAGCTTTCGACAGAAGCCCTTGCGAATGCTGCGACGAGAACCTTGCAAAACTTGAGAGAGACATAGAAAAACTCCATAAAAACAAAAGGTTATGTTATAAAAATATAACCATGCCGTTTCCATGCAAGAGCCCACCTTGCATGATTGAATCAGCCGCTTAGTATCATACTAAATATCCATGCATCGTCAAGCAGTAATACATTAAATCCCATCACCCAAAAGCAATAATTTATTTTTCTTTCATGGAATATACTATTTTTATACAAAGTAACTAATAACAATTCAGCATCATGAAAAATCAATAGTCATATAATATACCAGTGTCGTTATTTTTCCCTCAGAGCATTTTGCTTTGCCTTGAGTATGGGTTTTAAAAGATAGTCCAGCACGGTTTTTTTCCCGGTCATAATATCCACGGTCGTCATCATGCCCGGCATGATGGGCAGAGATTCTCCACGATACACAATGGCGGTCTGGGGAGTGCGCACCTTGACCTGATAATAAAATTCTCCCCGCTTATCTTCCATGGTGTCGGCACTGATCTGTTCAAGCACACCATCGAGTCCTCCATAGATGGAAAAATCATAGGCCGAGACCTTGACCATGGCTTTCTGTCCGGGATGCAGGAAGGCCACGTCCTGCGGGCGCACACGTGCTTCCACAAGAAGCGTGTCGTCAAGCGGAACAATTTCCATAATGGGTTCGCCTGGCTTGACCACGCCTCCCAGCGTGTTGATGTATATCTTTTGTATCGTACCGCGAACGGGAGATCTCAGCTCTGTTCTGGTCACCCGGTCGCTGCCGGCGGACAGGCTTTCCCGAAGCGAAGCAAGTTCCAGACTGCGCTTGTTGATTTCCTCCATGAGCGCGGCGTCAAGCTCCGCCTTGCGCAGAGATATTCTGTGTTCCGCCTCGCTGGCGGCGGCCTCCGCCCGTGGAATGGACACCTCAAGGGTATTGATTTCTCCCTGAGTCTGTACGGCACGTTCCTGAAGTTCCAGATACTGCGCACGCGAATAGCTGCGCTTTGCCAGGAGGGAAGACGCCATGTTCAACTGCTGATGGATGAGGGAGAGGCTCCGGGTAAGCTGCTCCTTTCTGGCCAGCTGCTCCTTGACCTCCTGACGGCGCTGTTCGGACTGAGCCTTGAGCACGTCCAGCTCAGACCGGCGCTGACGTTCCTGCACGACAAAGGTTTCCTGCTGAACCTGCGTGAGCGTGCGTCCTTGTTCCATCTGATCCTCGGTGAGCGTATAGCCTATTCCCCGCTCCAGCCATGCCTTCAAGTCATCGGGCCAGGTGAGCGGAGTTTCCGAGACGGAAGCGCGCAGTCTGCGGATGGATATCAGATTTTCCATGGCCTTGTATAACATGTCGCGCACGTTGCTTTCCGCCATTTCATTGTTGATGCGGGCAAGAACGTCGTTTTTCTCGACGATCTGTCCTTCATGCACTTCCACGCTGCTCAAAATGCCGCCCTCAAGGTTCTGAATGATCTGCGTACGGGAGGAAGGAACGACCTGCCCTTCCGCATGAGTCACCTCGTCAAGCGTGGCGATGCCGGCCCAGATAAGAAACACGACAAAGAAGACGAAGACCCCGACGGACAACCAGCGGGCGCCTTTCGTGGGGCGTCTGGCAAGAGCCGCCTCCACTTCCGCAGCATAAGGCAGATCTTCGGGGAGCAGCTTGCTGGAAAGAGCCGCCGGTTCAAAAAGGCTCTGCGCAGGCCGAGGAGCGGCCGGCTTTTCCCCGGGAACGGAAGGACCTCCGAATTCCTCCGTAATCTGGCTCATGCCCGACGTTCCGTCGGGAAGCTTTTTCTTTTCCGTATCCATAATGCGCTGAAATCCTTGCTTGAGAGTCACAGGAAAAGGCAAGGAGCCCGGTCATCTGCCTGCGGGTTCCGATGACTTTTGAGCCGGCCTCTGAATGGTGGTAACACTCGCCTTTTTCCCTTCTGCACGGACGGGCTCTGCCGGACGCGTTCCCTGCGAGCCCTGTGCCTGCCGTCCCCTTGCTGCATCCTGCCGCTCCTGGAGCTTGCGCAGCACGGCATCGCGCGGGCCGTCCATGAGAATCTTTCCACCGTCCATGACTATGAGCCTGTTCACGATGCGCAGCATGCTGAGCCGATGGGTGATGAGAATGAGGGTCTTGTTTTTAACCACGGGGGCAAGACGCTGCTGAACGATGCGTTCGGATTCCACGTCCATGTTGCTGGTGGGCTCGTCCAGAATAAGCACGTCGGGATCGCGCACCAGCGCCCGGGCAAGGCCCACGGCCTGCCGTTGTCCACCGGACAGGTTGCGTCCCTGTTCGCCCACCTGAGCTCCGAATCCGGAAGGATGCTTTCTTACGAAATCCGCCACGCCGGAAATGCCGGACGCCCGGAGAATGAGATGATCGTTGATGGTGGGATCTCCGAGAGCGATATTGTCGCGTACCG
This sequence comes from bacterium, assembly GCA_037230945.1. Classification (GTDB taxonomy): domain Bacteria; phylum Desulfobacterota; class Desulfovibrionia; order Desulfovibrionales; family Desulfovibrionaceae; genus Mailhella. The sequence goes on along the minus strand of JAXUUT010000130.1, from coordinate 16,914 downwards.
TGCCGTAGAAAAGAATGACCTCCTGCGGCAGAAACCCTACGCGGCTGCGCAGGTCGGCCGTGGCGAGCTGACTGATGTCCACGCCGCCGAAGGAAACCGCCCCCTCTCTCGGCGGATAAAGTCCGATGAGCAGCTTGCCGAGAGAGCTCTTGCCTGACCCCATCTTACCTATGATGCCCACCTTTTCGCCCGGGCGGATACGCAGGGAGACATGATCGAGCGCAAGCGTCTGAGAGCCGGGATACGCAAAGCTCACGTTGTCCATGACGAATTCACTGGAAAGCGCCCCGAAGTCCATGCACGCCGCCTGATCCTGATTTTCCGAGGGCAGCGCCATAAGCGTATCGAGAGCCTTGAGCGACACGCGGGAATTCTGAAGTCTGGTGAGCAGGGACGCAAGCTGAAGCAGCGGAGCCATGATACCGCCCCACAAGAATGTTGCAGCCGATGAGGCCGCCCATGCTCATTTCTCCGGCTCCTATGCGGTAAACGCCCCATATGACCATGCCCACGGTAACGAGCTGCGTGGTGAATGTGGCAAACGTCACAGCCCTCGTGCTGTACTTGCGCGCTTCGTTGGAAGACTGTGCGGAAATGCCTGCCACGGCTTCCCACAGACGCTGCATACGACTTTCCGCCATGCAGCCCTTAATGGTTTCCAGTCCATTCACCATTTCCACAAGCAATGCGTTTTTCTGCATATTGTGCCGATAGCTTTTTTCAGCGCTCTTTCGAGCCAGCACCTGCAGATAAACGCCAACGCCGAGCAGAATAGGCATGGCCAGAAGCGGCAGCAGCACGAGAGGCCCGCCGATGAAGGCAAGCAGTGCGAAAAAGAGCAGAAGAAACGGAATGTCGATGCAGGCCAGAAACGTTGTGGAGCTGAAGAACTCACGCAGAGATTCAAACTCCCGCAGATTATTGACCAGCGCGCCCGTGGACTCCGGCTTGGCGTCCATGCGCATGGAAAGAACCTTATCTATAAGCTTGCTGGAAAGAACCACGTCGGCGTTGCGCCCGGCCAGATCCACAAAATGACTGCGCAGACTGCGCAGCAGAAAATCGAAGAGATAGGCAATGGTCACGCCCGCTGCCAGAACCCACAGCGTTTCATAGGCATTGTTGGGAATGACTCTGTCATACACGTTCATGACGAAGAGCGAGCTGACTACGGCTATGGTGTTCACCACCACGCTGGCCAGCGCCACATGACGGTAAATAGGCATATAGAAACGCAGCACATCCCAGAACCAGCGCTTTCCCTGTCTGAGCTTTACCGGTTCCGTTCTGGCATCGGCCCTGTTTTCCAGCGCACCGAATACGGCATAACCGGAATACTGCGCTTCAAGCGCGCCTCGCTCCATGTCCTGCACGCCGTCGCCGAGCTCCGGCAGAATGATTTTCACCCTGTCAGCATCAAACGCCGTCAGCACGCAGGAAGCGTTGTCTTTCAAAAGCAGAATGCATGGCAGAGTGAGGGGAGAAATGTCATCCAGCTTCGGACGATACATCACCCTTCCCTTCAATCCCGCCCGTTCCGCTGCCCGCAGGCAGGCTCCGACGCTGACTTTTTCCGAACCGGAAAGACCGGCGAGCAGAAACTGAGGAGAAACATGCTTGCCCTTGAGCTGAATGAGAATGGAAAGACTTCTCAGCAGCGCAGGCATGAAGTCTACTTCCGAAGGCGAAAGTGGAGCCATGGCCGGAGAAGCCGAAGAAGGAACCGATGCTTGAATCTCGCTCATGATGCCTGCCCTCTCCGGCCATATCAATGGTCGAAGATTCTTTGATGTGCCCGACCGGCGGCCTGTCCCGCAATTTCTGCCTCAGCACATGGCGGCCGGCCGCGCCATGAACGGGGTTTATCATAAAATTCCTCTTCTGCGAAGCTCGGAGGCAAGGCTATTTTAGCGTCTGTCCACTCCCCTATGGAATGATCATGGTCACAAAACAAAAAATATCAGCCGGACAGAACTTTCCCGCAGGGAAAAAGGCCGCCGGCCGCTTCACGTCACGCACGAACTTTTTCGCGCATAATGACGTGTCATAACTTCATATTATGATGCATGTCTGTCTTACATGCTGCATAAAAAATGCATACATGGATATTTTATATATGCAGTAAAAAATAATTATTGCATGTCATAAAATCCATATGCAATGCGGATGCTCATTTATTCACCAGCACTCGTATCGGACATGGAGCATATCAACAATAAATGTATTCTGCAACATGAAGAAAACATGAAGATTCTCATGCTTCACAGGCATGCCCGCATGGTGCAGGCAATCGTCAGGCAGGCTGCACCATGGCAGAAATGCTCAGTCAGCCATACTCCCACAATGCGGTCGGACGCTTTTCAGGGGATGCAGAACAAAACATTCTGCTTCCCGCATGTTCCGGCACAAAAGCGCGAAAAAGCTCCCGAGCCGCGCCTTTCAGAAAATCAGGAAGAAAGAGGAACCACCGTCAGAACTTCGGCTACGCCGTCCCGCACGCAAAAACGGATGTCATATCCGGCAAACGGCATGCCGTACACCCTTTCCGGGTCCGTATGATAGTGGGGGCGCGGATCTCTCTCCAGAATCCCCACAACGGCCGCCTGCTGCTCCGGACTGAACGGTGCGCGCAGCGCTTCAGGAAACGTTACCTGCAACGTGCGGTCAGCAAGGCGTGTCGTGAATCCTCCCCGGGCCTCGGGATGACAATCGGAGTAGGGAACGTAGGGCTTGATGTCGAAAATAGGCGTGCCGTCCATGAGATCCACACCGGACACGTGCAGTTCCGGTCCCTCCGCTCCGTGCAGCTCCACCTTTTCCAGACGCACGCAGGAAAGCCCCATGAAGTTGGGACGGAAGGGAGAACGCGTGGCGAACACGCCCATACGTATGTTGCCGCCCAGCCGGGGAGGCCTTACCGTGGGCGACCACTCGTCGCGCACGGCCTGCGAAAACTCCCAGATAAGCCAGATATGGGAAAAATCCTCCAGGCCACGCAAGGCTTCAGGCTCCCGGTACCTGGGCGTGAACACTATGCGCCCCTTCAGCGCCTCCACGAGACCGCACTGACGGGGCACCCCGAATTTTGTCGGCAGATCCGTATGAATGTGTGCTATGGCTTCCATGAGTCGAACATACAGGAAGGCGTACATGCAGGCAAGAGAGGCAGCCCGGACCGGACACTTTCGGCTTGCATAGGAAAGCCATCCGCCCTATTCTAACGCGAATATGGCCTGAACCGGATTCATGCCGCCACAACCACGTCAACCGCACGGGGGAAAACATGATACTTGCGCTCAACGGCAGTCCGAGAGTCAAGGGAAATACGGCTGCCATGCTGCAGTCCGCTCTTGACGGAGCCGCCTCGGTCGGGAAGGAAACGAAACTCGTCCAGCTTTACCGCCTGAACTACAAAGGATGCATCAGCTGCTTTTCCTGCAAGCTCAAGACGGGACGACACGGACACTGCGCCATGAAGGACGAGCTCTCCCCCATCCTTGAAATGATGGAGCAGGCCGATGCGCTCATCTTCGGCTCTCCCATCTACTACGGCGACGTCACGCCGGAAATGCTCGCGCTTGAACATCGCTTTCTGTTCAGCCACATGCTTTACAACAAGGAAAGGCGCTGGGTGTTCCCCCGCCGAATTCCCTCGGCCTTCATCTACACCTTCGGCGTAACTGCGGATCAGACGGAAAACGTACTCGCTCCCTTTGCAGGCGTGCACGCCCGCATGGGCGACATGCTGGGGGTGGAAACAAAAATATGCTGCAGCGCCAACGCCTGGCAGTTCAGCGACTACAGCCTCTACGAAGCCGACCGCTACGACCCGGCCGAAAAGAAAAAATATCATGAGGAAGTCTTCCCTGAAGACTGCCGCAAGGCCTTTGAACTGGGCCGCAGTCTGGCGCTCATGGAACTGTAGGGCTCCAATGCTTTTCCGCGACTCTTCGCGGATGAAGTGACAGGAAGGGAGATGCCCCGTTCTGTCCTCCCCCGGGCGCGTGCGCCCTCAACACTCTTTTCAATGAGGATAGTGCCGTGGAATATCACGTCATTCAGGTCGAGGAGCGGCCGCCGCTTCTTCTCAACATTCCCCTGAGCATTCAGCATCTGTTCGCCATGTTCGGCTCCACGGTGCTCGTGCCCTTCCTGTTCCAGGTGAACCCCACCACCTGCCTGTTCATGAACGGCATAGGCACGCTGCTGTATCTCGTGCTCACGAAGGGCAAGATTCCTTCCTATCTGGGATCGAGCTTTGCCTTCATCTCTCCCGTGCTCGCCATCATCGCGTCAAGCGGCTATTCCTCGGCCCAGTCGGGGTTCATCGTCTTCGGCCTTCTGTTCATCCTCTTCTCTCTGCTCATCAGGGCCGTGGGCACCAAATGGATAGACGTCATCTTCCCGCCTGCGGCCATGGGCTCAATCATCGCCGTCATCGGCCTTGAGCTTGCGCCCACCGCTGCGTCCATGGCCGGTCTCACGGGAGAAAACATCAACATGGACAACGTGCTGGTATCCATGTTCACGCTCGTCGTCACCGTTGTCGGCTCCGTGGCCTTCAAGGGCTTTCTGGCCATCATTCCCGTGCTCTTCGGCGTCATTTGCGGCTATGTGTTCGCCTTCTTCATGGGCATGGTGGACCTTACCCCGGTCATCGAAGCCCCCTGGTTTCAGATACCGCATTTCTACGCCCCCACCTTCGACCTCAACGCCATCATCGTCATTGCGCCCGCCGCGCTCGTGGTGCTGGCCGAACACATCGGCCATCTGCTCGTCACCGGCAACGTGGTAGGACGCGACCTCATCAAGGATCCCGGACTCTCCCGCTCCCTCTTTGCCGACGGATGTTCCAACATTCTTTCCGGCTTCTTCGGCGCCACGCCCAACACCACCTACGGTGAAAACATCGGCGTCATGGCAATCACCCGGGTCTACAGCGTGTGGGTTCTCGGCGGCGCGGCCGTCATGGCCATTCTGCTTTCCTTCGTGGGCAAGCTTTCCGAGCTCATCCGCGGCATTCCCGTGCCTGTCATGGGCGGCGTGTGCCTGCTGCTCTTCGGCGTGATCGCCGCCTCCGGCCTGCGCGTCCTTGTGGAACGCAAGGTGGACTACAGCAAGTCGTCCAACCTTGTCATGACCTCGGTCATCATGATCATAGGCCTGAGCGGAGCCAAGCTTTCCTTCGGCTCGTTCACCATTCAGGGCATGGTGCTCGCCACCATCATCGCCATCGTTCTGAGCCTGGCATTCAAGCTGTTCGACCACTTCCACCTTCTGCGCAAGGACTGATGTCTCTCCGCTGCGCAGCCCATACTCCGACTGCCCTTCCGAATGGACGGGCACAGAGAACCATAAAAAAAAGCCCCCTTCCGCCGGCTTCCACCAACGGAAAGGGGCTTTTCGCATCCCTTGTCCTTTCTAGTTGCCGGCGTTGCCGGACAGCTTCACCCTGTGCTTGACGGTAATGCCGTCGCACATGAAGCACAGATGCTCCACCACGTTCTCAGAGCGACGACAGATGCGGTCTATGGAACGCACGATGAGAATGAGAGGAACGGCCACACCGGGATCGACCTGATTCTGCCGCACGGCGTTCATGAGCTTTTCATAGATGGAGAGCAGAAGACGCACGCTCTCGTCCGTGCTCTGAAACACCGTCATGCCCTGATTCACATCCTCATTGCGGAAAGCACCGAGCGACGTATCCAGCATGTCGAAGGCAAGCTGCATGTAGCGGGCAAGCTCATGTTCAAGCTCCGAAGGAAGAGCCTCGGGAAGATGGCCGACCTGACGGCCTATGGTCACGGCCTCGTCGGCAATGCGCTCAAGGTCGAGCACCATGCGCACAGCGGTGAGTATGAAGCGCAGGTCCTTGGCCACAGGCTGCGTTCTGGCAATCACGCTGGTGCATTTTTCATCGAGCTCGAGCTCCATTTCATCAATGACGTCATCTCCTCGCACCACCTCTTCCGCCACCTTGGCGTCACGGAGCAGCACGGCGGTGCGGGCCTTGCTGTAGGCCATCTGCACAAGGCTGCCCATGGTAAGCAGCTCGGTCCTCAGTCCACGAAGTACGGACGACCCGTACATCTGATCCTTCATGATCAACCTCTGTTTGGCGCATGGCTCCGCCATGCGGCATGTTCCGCCGCACGTTCAGTTTTCGTGCGAAACGTATGGCGGACAAAGCCGCCGCTTCTTTCATGTTCAGCAAGCCTCTTTTTCCGACGTGCCCGCGACACCACGCCCGGGACCGACGTTTTCGGCCGCCCGTCCCTGGCACTCGGACCGGAAAACTGACTAGCCGAATCTTCCCGTAATGTAGTCTTCCGTCTGCTTCAGCTTGGGACGGGTGAAGATGACGTCGGTTTCATCGGTTTCTATGAGATCGCCCATGTAGAAGAACGCCGTATAGTCGGAAACGCGGGCCGCCTGCTGCATGTTGTGCGTAACGATGATGACGGTAAGCTGATCCCGGAGCTGCCCGATGCCTTCTTCTATCTGCTGCGTGGCAATGGGGTCGAGCGCCGAGGTGGGTTCGTCCATGAGCAGAATTTCCGGTTCCACGGCAAGAGCGCGGGCAATGCACAGGCGCTGCTGCTGACCGCCGGAAAGCGCAAGCGCGGAGTCGGACAGTCTGTCCTTCACCTCGTTCCAGAGTGCGGCGCGCTTCAGGCTTTCCTCGACCTTGGCCGCAATGACGGATTCGGACTTCTCGCCGTTGACGCGCAGCCCGTAGGCCACGTTTTCAAAAATGCTCTTGGGGAAGGACGTGGGACGCTGGAACACCATGCCCACCCTGCGCCGCAGGGAAACCACGTCGCAGTCGCGCACGTTGATGTCCTGGCCGTCCAGCAAAATGCTGCCCTCCGCCCTGCTGCCCGCCACGAGATCGTTCATGCGGTTCAGGCAGCGAAGATAGGTACTCTTGCCGCAGCCGGAAGGACCGATAAGAGCCGTTACCCTTTTTTCGGGAAACTGGAGACTGATGTTCTTCAGCGCCTGCTTCGCTCCGTAAAAGAAGTTCAGCGACACGGTCTCCATTTTTATGTTCTGCATGGGAAATCTCCTTGAAGAGAGACGTATGAAAAGTTCAGGCAAGGGGAACGGTGAATCGGACTATGCAGCCGGGACCGTCTTCAATGGAAATGCAGCCTCCGTGGCGTTCCACGATGTGTTTGCATATGGCAAGTCCCAACCCCGTCGAAACCTGGCCTCCCCTGTGCTTTTCCACTCTGTAGAAGCGCTCGAACACCCGGACCCGGAGCTCCGGAGGAATGCCGGGACCGCTGTCCGCCACACGGAAGACGGCCATGCCGCTCTCCCTGTCGGGTTCGGCGGAGATCACTATCTGCGAGCCTTCCGGCGCATAGCGGCAGGCGTTTTCCAGCAGATTTCGTATGACCCTCGTCAGATACTCGGCGTCGGCCTTGATGGAGAAGTCCCCGAATTCGAGCTTCTCAAGGAATTCCAGTTTCCTGGCTTCTGCCGAAGTCCGGCACAAATCCATGCCTCCCCGTATGGCCATGGAAGCGGGCATAGGTTTGATGTCCATGGGAATGGCGCCGTTTTCTATGCTGGAGAGCTGAAGCAGATCCTTGACCATGGTGGCCATGTACTGTGAGTTGCGGTCGATGACCTCAAGGAAGTGAAGAGCCCGCGGCTCGGAGACATAGCGTTTCAGACTCTCGGCATAGCCCATGATGGCCGTAAGCGGCGTACGAAGTTCATGGGAAACGTTGGCTACAAAATCTCTGCGCATCTCCATGAGCACGGACATTTCCGTAATGTCATGGAACACCGCCACGGCCATGAGCAGCTTGCTTTCTCCCACAATGGGACAGATGAGCACCTGCAGCTTGCGGCCGGACATGTTGTCCATTTCAAACTGTACCGGCTTTTCCGGCACGTCATGCTTCAGAGACTCTATGCCCTTCTGGAGATCCGGCGAAGGAATGACCTCCACGGGCTGCATTCCTTCGGCATGAGCTGCCCGAGGGAAAAGACGTACGAGCGTGGCGTTCACGCTGCGTATGCAGCCGTCATGATCCACGACAAGCACGCCTTCCGCTATGCTGTTGAGCACGGCATCAAGCTGGGCCTTCTGGGCAAGAATGTGATTGACCTGCAGTTCCATGCGCTGAGCCATGGAATTGACCGCCGACGCCAGGGGGGCAAACTCGTCGCCGGGAAGCGTGCGCAGACTTATGCGCCCGCTTCGGCTGCCCGGTGTCGCCAGATTCTCCACGGAGGAAATCATGAGCTGCAGCGAACGCCGGAAGCGCATGGACATGAACGCCGCAAAGGCAATGGCAAACACCAGCGCCGCCACGGCGCCCGCCATGAGGGCCCGACTTCTGTTGGAGGCATGATTTTCCACAAGAGAAAGCGGCGCGGCAACGCGAATGATGCTTATGGGCGTTCCTGGAATGCTGACACGCTTTGCCGCATAGACAAAGGACGTGCCGAGACTGGAGCTGTAGCGCACGCTGGAGCCCTCTCCATCGGCGAACGCCATGGCCACTTCCTCATGATAGCGGTGATTTTCCAGCTCGGAGACGTTTTTTGCAAAGGAATCATAGAGCACCGTGCCTTCGGCATCTATGAGGGTCACACGATGCTTGCCGCCCGAATAGAAATTCTTCAGCGTATCCGGCAATATCTCACGTTCCCTGAACTCGCCCTTCTCTACCTCTTCCATGATGTAGGTGCGGACAAAGGCGACTTCCCGGAAGGCTTCCTCGCACGTAAGGTCTATGCTTTCCTGCTTGATGCTGTGAAGAAAGTACCCGCACGGCACAAGGACGGAAAACAGGATGACGACGCAAAAACAGAAAAAGATCTTGATGGAAAAGGTAGTGTTCTTCATGACTATTCCTTATAGCGGTAGCCCATGCCCCGCACCGTTTCCAGATACTGGGCAGCGTCTCCCAGCTTCCGGCGCAGGCGGGCTATGTGCACGTCGACCGTCCGTTCATATCCTTCAAACTGGTATCCCCACACGGAAGACAGCAGTTCCTCGCGCGTGCGAATGCGCCCCGCATTAAGGAAAAAGTCCTCAAAGATGCGATACTCAAGCGCCGTAAGCTCCAGCGTACGGCCGTCGATGGATACCCGGCGTCCCTGCTGATCAAGGCTGACACCGTGTCTCGTGATGACACGCTTGCCGGTATCCATGCTGCGGCGTCGCAGAATGGCGCGAACCCTCAGCATGAGTTCACGGATGTTGAAAGGCTTCACCACGTAGTCGTCGGCTCCGTACTCAAAGCCTATGATGCGATCCATCTCCTCGCCCCGGGCCGTCAGCATGAGAATGGGGCACGGCATGCTTTCTGCAGCGTGCCTGTTCAGCTCCCGGCAGACGGAAAGACCGTCCCTTCCGGGCAGCATGAGATCCAGAATGATGAGATCGGGCTTCATGGTTTCGGCCATTTCCTGACCGCGCAGGCCGTCGGCAGCCTGCTCCACATGATAACCTTCCTCCTCCAGAGAAAAGGCCACCAGTTCCCGAATGTCGTTGTCATCTTCTACCACAAGTATGACAGGCTGTTTGTTGTCCACAATGTTCCCCTTTCGGTTTCAGATGTATGTAGCCGTCCTGTATGAAGCCAATGTTACATTCCGATAAAAATATCGTGAATTGCCGAGCTGTTGGGCTGAAACAAAAAGTTAATATCCGGGATATACTGCCGCAACAATCCACTTCTAAGTTCCAACCTGTCCGAACGGAATGAACCGCAGGACAAAACAAGGAGTCTGATCCATGAAGATCAAAAACATTCTCATGAGCGTGCTCTTCACGCTCTGCGCCGTTTCCCCGGCTGCTGCCGCCGAATCCGTCACCATCAACGGTTCCACCACCGTGCTGCCCATCATCCAGAAGGCTTCCGAGCACTTCATGGCAAGCTATCCCGACATTTCCATCGTGCTTTCCGGCGGCGGTTCCGGCACCGGTCTCAAGTCTCTGCTTGACGGCATCACCGACGTGGCCATGTCCTCCCGCGACGTGAAGTCCAGCGAAACCAAGCTTGCCGCCAGCAAGAACATGGAACTGACCCGCACCGTCATCGCCGTGGATGCCCTCGTGCCCATCGTGAACACCAAAAACCCCGTGAAAGATCTTTCCATCGACCAGCTCCGCGACATCTTCTCCGGCAAGATCACCAACTGGAAGGAAGTGGGCGGCAGCAACAACACCATCGTGGTCGTCAACCGCGACAACTCCTCCGGCACCTACGAGTGCTGGAAGGAACTGGTCATGAAGGACGCCAGAGTCATGCCCAAGGCCCTTACCCAGGCCAGCAACGGCGGCGTTGCTCAGAACGTGGCCACCAATCCCAACGCCATCGGTTATATCGGTATGGGGTATCTGAATGACAACGTCAAGGGGCTGTCCATCGGCGGCATCAAGGCCACTGCTGAAACCGCACTTGCCAAGAAATGGCCTCTCTCCCGCGACCTTTACCTCTTCACCAACGGCAAGCCTGCCGGCAACACCGCCAAGTTCATGGACTTCATGCTTGATCCCCAGCTTGGTCAGCAGGATGTGCTGAAGGCCGGCTACATTCCGCTCTCCAAGTAGACGTCTTCTCCTGCGGATCCGGGACGGACGAAAGCGCCCCTTCCGCGCCTGAAACGCCGTTACGAGATCAGGCTCCCCAGAAGCTCCGCCGAAGGCTGAAAGTTCGGCGGACGCTTCCTGGAGCCAACCCACCGGGGGACTTTCCCCCACTTTTTTGTATCCAACGGACTCGGCATGAAAACACGCAAGGAACGACTTACGGAATGGCTGCTGGCCGGCGTATCTACGCTCTCCATTCTCTCCATGGCGGGCATAGTCATCTTTCTGCTGGTGGACGGCCTTCCCTTCTTCAAGGACTATTCGCTCACCGACTTTCTGTTCGGCCTGAACTGGTATCCTACCGACGATCCCATGGAATTCGGCATTCTGCCGCTTATCGTGGGTTCTCTTACGGTCATGGCGCTCGCCACCATCATTGCCGTACCGCTCGGCGTGGCCACCGCCATCTATCTTTCCGAAGTGGCAAAGCCCGGCATGAGACGAATCGTCAAGCCCTTCGTCGAGCTTCTTGCCGCGCTTCCTTCGGTGGTCATAGGGTTCTTCGGCATGGTCGTGGTCGCCCCCTTTCTTCAGGACTACATGGGAGCCTCCACGGGCCTCAACCTGCTCAACGCAGGACTCATGCTGGCCTTCATGAGCGTTCCCATCATCTGCTCCGTGGCCGAAGACGCCATATATTCCGTTCCCAGAGAACTTCGTGAGGCCTCGCTCTCCCTCGGCGCCACCAAATGGGAAACTCTGACACGCGTCGTTCTTCCGGCGGCGAGCTCAGGAATCGGCACGGCCGTCATGCTCGGCATGTCACGCTCCATAGGCGAAACCATGGTCGTTCTCATGGTGGCCGGCGGCGCTGCCGTCATCCCCACCTCGCTGTTCGACTCCGTACGCCCCATTCCCGCCTCCATCGCCGCGGAAATGGCCGAAGCGCCCTTCCACAGCGAGCACTATTATGCGCTCTTCGCCACCGGCATCGTCCTCATCATCTTCACCCTCATCTTCAACGCCACGGCCTTCCGCATCGCTGAAAAGAAAAACTCCGGCATCGGATGCTGAACGTTCCGGCCCGGGGCCGTCATGCAAAACGCTTGAGAGAAAATACATGAATACCGCAACGCGCAACCACTTCCGCATGCGCCTTCAGTCCCTGATGTTCGGACTGCTGCACGCCTCGGCCGCCATCAACGTACTGGCGCTTTCCGGAGTGTGCCTCTACCTTGCCGTCAACGGATTTTCCGCTCTTTCCTGGGAATTTCTCACCGAATATCCGCGAAAGATGATGACGGAAGGCGGCATCATGCCCTGCATCGTGGGCACGTTTCTTCTGGCTTTCGGCTCCATGGTCATCGTCTTTCCCATAGGCGTGGCCACGGCCGTGTATCTGCATGAATACAGCCGCCATTCCCGCCTCACCTACTACATACGTTTCGGCATCAACAACCTTGCCGGCGTGCCTTCCATCGTTTTCGGCCTGTTCGGTCTCTCCTTCTTCGTCACCTTTCTCGGGCTCGGCGTAAGCCTTCTCTCCGGCATACTCACGCTTGCCATACTTACCCTGCCCATCATCAACACGGCCGAAGAATCTCTGAGACGCGTGCCCGATTCCTGGCGCGAAGCCTCCTTCGCCATGGGCGCCACCAAAATACAGACCATACTGCGAGTAATCATTCCCGCTGCCTTTCCCGGCATGCTGACAGGCTGCATCCTCGGCCTTGCCCGCGCCGCCGGCGAAACCGGCGCCATCATGTTCACGGCCGCCGTCTACTTCACCCCCCACATGCCCGACTCCTTCCTGAGTCCCGTCATGTCCCTGCCCTACCATATGTATATTCTGGCCACGTCCGGTACCAACATCGAAAAGACTCTCCCCCTGCAGTACGGCACGGCCCTCATGCTCATCTTCCTCGTGGTAGGCATGAATCTTCTTGCCATCATCCTGCGCGACCGCCTGCAGAACAAGAACAAACAGTAGTTTCTCAGGACGGAGCAGATGGTTACGGGTCCGGTCTGCGCCTCCTCACAGAATGCCGGTTCCCCTGGATCACGGTCAGAACCAAAAGGCCGTGATCCATTTTTTTCTTGACTTAACTTCGATATCAAACTAAATATTTTTTCCATGAAGCATCAGCCCATACTCAATTACGCCAGCCGCCTTCGTGAAGCCGGAAACGCCTTTATTCTCGCCGAGCTGGCAAAAGTCGGTCTGCACGACATCGCCCCCAGCCACGGCGATATTCTTGCCCAGCTTCTTGCGAGTGAAGCTCTCAACATGAGCGACCTTGCTCAGCACGCCCACCGGACGAAATCCACGGTGACCGCTCTGGTGACGAAGCTGGAAAAGCACGGTTATGTTGAGCGTATCCCGGACCCTGAGGACTCCAGGGGAGTCAAAGTGCGCCTTACCGACAAGGGCCGTCGGCTCGGACCGGCCTTTGAAAACATTTCAGAAGGCCTGCAACGCCTCATTCTATCCAAACTTACGGAAGAGGAAGCGCAGGAGCTGGAACGTCTTCTGAAAAAATGCGTAGAAGACGAGGGAAGGCCTGCCCGGACCGCACGCTCCGGGCAGACGGACTGAAAAAGTTCTCCTTAATGCAGGAATAGACAGCATGCCGCAATGGTTGCATTCTCCTTGGAATGCTGTCTGTTCATATAGGCAATTAGTTCGATATCAAAATAAAAAGGAGCATATTCCATGGCAAATTACAAGCTTGCTTCCATTGATCTTTCTGCCGCCAGAAGCGAACTGCACGACCTGCTCGGCCTCACCGGTGCGGAAATATCCTTCAATACTCTGCCAGCAGGCGCCTCCGTTCCGTTTGTGCACGCCCACAAGCAGAACGAAGAAATCTACCTTGTTCTTGAAGGAGCAGGAGTGCTGTACGTCGACGGAGAGGAAACCCCTCTGAAGGCCGGAGACTGCTTCCGCATTGCTCCCGCGGCAGAACGCTGCATCAGTGCCGCCGCAGACCGCGCCATCCGCTTCATCTGCGTCCAGGTGAAGGCCGGAAGCCTCGAAGGATTCACCATGAACGACGCCACGCTGTCCGACAAAAAGCCGAGCTGGCTGTAGTTCGGGATGTTGCGTTTTCTTGAGCGTCAGTCCGACCTGCTCTTATTTTACGAAGGTCCGTACAGAATCAAGACCGTATGCCGATCTCTGACGTACGGGCCTTTCTGCCTGTTCCCTCGTCGCGTGAAAAGAGCCCGGAAGCACGGACGGAAGCGTCAGCCTCCGATCAATCGTCTCCAACTTCATGCCTTTCTGGACAAAGCGGAAACATCTCTGACCACGATGCGCACATACCGGCATTCCAAATACACCCTTCTAGCAGTCAGCAGGCCGGCTTGCCGTTCAGAAGAGACCTCCGGCTCCCTTTTCTGACCGCTGCAATTTTGAAAGAAGCATGAGGTCCCCACCGAAAAAGTCGGTCCGCTCAACATCAACGGAATAAGCCTCGATTTTCCCCTGAGCCAGAAGGATGTGAACGTCAGAATGCCTGGTCCCATAATACGCTGTACCTGATAGAAAAAGCGCGCATACGAAACATGACGTTTCTTCAGGGCAACCTGCTTTCTTCAAAAGTTTTTCATGATCTGACGACAGGAATCTCAAAGCTCAGATCATCCTTATCGACGCCCTGTTGTTGTCTGTTGCCATGCATCGTCAATCATGATGCGGCATTCTGAATGATTTGCCCGTAAGCCCTTTGAGGGAAGAAACGATTGACAACTTCCCCAGCTATGCTAACTCAGAATCATAGTCCCAATAAAATTAACATATTGCAAAATTTGAGGTTCTCCATGCACACCAGGCGCGCTTTTCTTCGTACACTTGCAACCCTTCTGACAGCAGGAACGGCCGCTTCCGCCCTGTCCGGATGCGTAGTGCCGCCGCCCCCGCCGCCGGGACATCACAAACCCAAACCCCGCAAGAAACCCCGGCCGCATCCCAAGGGACATCGTCCGCCGCCCCCGCCGCCCCACAGCTACTGGTAGACATGTCTCGACCAAAGGCAGTTTTCGCGCATCGTCCGGTTTTGCCCTTCTGCATTCTGTTGCGTCCATGCGGCACCTGCAGCTTGTTCAGTCGAAAGACTGAACGTTTCCCGTCCTTCTCTTCGGCAGGATCTTCAGTGTCTTTTCCTTGTCAAGGACAACAGATGCCCTCTGTCATGCCAGAGCGTCGTTTGTCGGATCCATGAACATAGGACGATATGAAGAAAAAAAGTAAAGCCTCATAAGGATTTATCTTCCTTATGAGGCTTTTTCTCTTTAGATGGTCGGGATGGCAGGATTTGAACCAGCGACCCCAGCGTCCCGAACGCTGTACTCTACCAAACTGAGCCACATCCCGACAACGAAGGGGAATATATCCGGACCTTCTTCAAAAGGCAAGCATTTTCTTTCCCTTTTTGAGGAAAAATCTGCCGCTCTTTTTTCCTGCCTCCGGGAAACCTATTCCCGTTCTCTTCCCATGACATGCAATGCCGATGACGACAGTCCGCGCATTCTTCTTGTCTCGGCTCTCAGCCCGGAAGAACGATCCTCCGCATTCCGGACATCTCAGGCATGAACGACCTTGTCCAGAATGCCCGTAAGCTTGGCCAGAGCCACGCCGTAATTGCATATGGGAACCCCCTGGGCCCGGGCCTTTTCTATGCGGGAGAGCATATAGGTACGATTGAACATACAGGCTCCGCAATGAATGACGAGATCATACGAGGTGAGGTCCGCCGGAAAATCCGTCCCGCTCACCACCTGAACCTCAATCGTCTCTCCGAAACGTGCCCTCAGACGACGGGGAATCTTCTCACGACCGATGTCCTCAGCAAGGGGAACATGCGTACAGGCTTCGGCAATGAGCACGCGGGAATGCGGCGTCAGGCGGTCGATGGCTTCCGCACCTCTGAGAAACTCCTCGATATCTCCCTTGTACCCCGCCATGAGAATGGAAAAGGACGTAAGCAGACTCTGTTCAGGCTTGAGCTTCCATACCTCACCGAACACCTGCGAGTCGGTAATGATGAGATGCGGGGGCTGAGAGAGAGCCGCAAGCGTCTGGGCAATCTTGTCGGCCGTGCAACTGGCAACTATGCACTTCTTGTCCAGCAGTTCGCGGGTAACCTGCACCTGCGGCAGAATAAGACGGCCCTGCGGCGCCTGTATGTCCTGCGGCATGACAAGCATGACCACGTCCCCTTCGCCGCAAAGTCTGCCGGTGAGCTCCAGCTTGCCCCAGTCGGCAGGCACCAGGCGCAGCATGGCCTCGCGCAGAGCGGCCATGTTCGTCCCTTCCTTCGCGCTCACGACGACGGGCTCCTGACCGAGTTCGGCCTCCACACGGGAACGCATGGCCTCAATTTCGGACTCAGCATGTTCGTCCATTTTATTGAGCACCACGATGAACGGAGTCTTTTTGGCCCGCAATGAGGCAACCCACTCCTTTTCCGAGGAAAGATCGACGTCATCGGCAAGCACAAGCAGCGCCATGTCCGTCTTTTCCAGCGCAAGACGGGTTTTCTCCACCCTGAGCCTGCCCATGGGACCGCTGTCGTCAAAGCCGGCCGTATCTATGAGCACGCAGGGGCCGAGCCCGTGAATTTCCATGGATTTGTAAACCGGATCGGTCGTCGTTCCCGCCGTATCGGAAACAATGGCGGTCTCATGTCCCGTAATGGCGTTGATGAGAGAAGACTTGCCCGCGTTGCGCCTGCCGTAAATGCCTATGTGCAGACGCCCGGAACGGGGCGTATCATTAATGGTGTCAGACATGACAATCTCCTTGAATGCCCATGCTCCGAAAACTGATTCAGCACGCTTTGAAATCGCCTCTGTCGACGACAATTTCGTAGCCTGTGGCCTGAATGCGCTTCCTGAGTTCCCTGATGTTGTCGGCGCACTCCGCCCCTTCCGACAACTTGTTGTTGTAAAGACGATAGCGGGCCCTGGCCTCTCTGGGGGAAAGGTTGGGCATGAGCACGTTTGCTCCGGCAAGAATGCCTCGCTCCCTGCCGTCCCCGGCGGCCGTACCCAGCGCCGTCGTGGCGGGAAGCATGGCAAAAGGCAGCATGAGTCTTGTCATGGCCACCATGACGAGCGTTCTTTCCACGCTCCCGGACGGAAATCCGGCAAAGGGCGTCTGCGCATGAGGGATGAACGGTCCTATCCCCACCATCTCAGGCTGAAAGACCCGCAGAAAAAGCAGATCTTCCACAAGACAGTCCGTAGTCTGCCACGGAGAGCCGACCATGAATCCGGCCCCGGTCTGATAGCCGCACGCCTTGAGTGCGCGAAGGCAGTTCATGCGGTTCTGCCAGGACTGCGCTGCA